>JAFSCP010000033.1 GCA_017436705.1 Bacillota bacterium | reverse complement strand
CGGAACTTGCGATGAAAACCCTCTTAAATACCCACGAACTGTGCTGTATAATGTTGAAAAAAGCGTGTATTTTCAACAGGAGGAAAGATTATGACGAAAAATAATGAGATCCGTTATCCCTTCAACAGCCAGATTATGTTCGCCAAGATTATGCAGCATCAGCATGTCAGCAAGGAATTCCTGCAGAGGCTCTTTTCGAACCGGAAGATAGCAGATGTAAAAGTCCGTGAAATTGCTACTGTAACCACAGAGGCGACTGTAATTCCCGGTGTGTATTCCAAGTCTGTACGGTTGGACGTGCTCTTTGACGATGACGAGAGCTGGTACAATATCGAAATGCAGGTTGCCCGCGAGGAAGACCTGCCTCAGCGCGGCCGCTACTACTCTGCTGCCATTGATGTGGCGCATCTCGAAAAAGGCAGGCCCTACGGCGATCTTAAACAAAGCTTCGTAATATTTCTCTGCCGTTTTGACTATTATAATCAGGGAGAGGCAGTGTACGCCTTCGAACGGATTGACAAAAGATTACAGTTGCCATGCGGCGATGGTTCGTATATTATAATATTGAATACAAAATGTGCGCAGGAGAAGGTGCCGCAGGAACTGCAAGGATTGTTCCACTACATAAATACCGAGGAAGTTGATGAAGGTGACTGGTTTGTGGAAATGATACACCAGATGGTCCTCAGGTACCAGAGCGACGAGGAGGTGGCAAACATGGCTACACTTGAAGATGAATATTTGAGAAAGAATACGCTGGCAGAACGTAGGGGCCGCGAGGAAGAACGTGAAAGACTGAATAAACTGACCTCGCTGCTAATAAATGCAGGCCGGATAAACGATTTAAAAAAGGCAACGGAGGAACCGGAATTCCAGAAGCAGCTTCTGAAGGAATTCGGACTGGAATAGTTTGCTTAGCGACGGGCAGGAAACTGCCCGTTTTTATATGCAAAGAACCCTACATTAAAACATGCAGGGCTCTTTATTGAAATATTATTATAAAGACTTACAGATAGAAAATCGGACATAAAATACATGCCGTTGCCAGTAAAATCACATTTAATGGCAGACCTATTTTTACATAGTCCATATACTTGTAACCTGTTGGAAGCGTCATTGTAACTGCAGTAGTACCAACAGGTGTTGCAGTAGCAATGTTAGTGGCAATACAGCCGATTACAATTACATAAGGAACAGGGCTTATACCCATCTGAAGTGCCATCTGGATAACTATTGGTGTCATCATTGCGGCCAGAGAAGTATTTGTCATAAAGT
This sequence comes from Bacillota bacterium, assembly GCA_017436705.1. Taxonomy (GTDB): domain Bacteria; phylum Bacillota; class Clostridia; order Peptostreptococcales; family Anaerovoracaceae; genus SUG1106. The sequence goes on along the minus strand of JAFSCP010000033.1, from coordinate 56,972 downwards.
TTGTAAGAACTGTTGTAACACATGCGCATACGATCATCAGAACTACAGCAGATGCTTCAGGACCGCCGAATAAATTAAGAACGAAATCAGCGATTACACGGCCGCCTCCGGAAACGTCAAGGCCCTTTGCGAAACCTGTACAAGCGCCGAGAATGATTACTGTATTCCAGTCAACGCCTTCGGACATAGCCTCTTTTACTGGGATACAACCGGTACACATAAGTGCAGTTGCACCTAGCAGAGCAACCACGCCGATATCGAGATACTGCTTGAAAGGCTGGAAGCTTGTCAGGACGAAGCCAACGATACAAAGGAGAAGAACCGCAAGGGAAAGGGTAGCTTTCCACTGAGGAATATCTGAGAAGTCTTCTTCAACAGTTTCTGTAACATTCTGGACTTTAAGTGCTTCTTCTTCATTGTATTTGCGGAAAACGCGCTGCATGAGGGAATAACCGATTGTTGAGAAATAAAGGATTGTTACACCTATGAGGATGAAACCGACAGCACTCATACTGAATAAGCTGAGGCCTTCTTCGTATCCGGCAGTTGTCATAAGGATGTTGTTTGCTGTCTGCTGTGCAGTTGAACCTACCAATGTGGCAGCACCACCCACAGCAGTACCCATTCCGGCAGCCATTACTACCATTTTATTGCGGATTCTGCCTTTTGACTGTGCAGAAGCTACACCGATAAGCGGTATAAACATTGCTATGGTTCCAACGTTGGAGAGGAAAGCACTCATAATGGATGTGATGGTTACGATTCCTGCAATGAAAAGTCTTTCATTTTTAGCGATAGGTGATTTCACGATAGCGTTACCTAATTTCTTTGCCATTCCGGTTCTGAAGAGTGCCTCACCAACGATACCCATGCCGATTGCAAGCATAACGGTTGAACTTCCAAAACCAGAGTAAATATTTGAAATGGACATCTCTGGAATGAGCAGACCCATTGCAAGAGATGAAATCATGGCAGTCATAGCCAGAGGCAGCGCTTCTGTAACGTATAAAACGACTGTTACGACCAGTATAATGATACCTAATGTACTTGAAGCCATAGTTGGTCTCCTTTCTATACTATGAAATAAGAAAAGTGTGATTTATATTTTTCTAATACATCTTAAATTAAACTTTTAAAATAAAGCATTCGGCTTCGCCAACACCGCCACAGATAGTGCAGCATGCGTAACCTCCGCCTCTGCGCTGAAGCTCATAAGCAGCAGTCATGAGAAGTCTGCCGCCGGTTGCTCCTGTAGGATGACCTATAGCGATAGCGCCACCGTTGACATTAGTTTTTGCTCTGAGAGCTTCAATACGTTCAGGGTCATCTTCGCCCAGAAGCTTGGTAGAGCAAAGCGGCATAACAGCAAATGCTTCATTGATCTCGATAATATCCATTTCATCAATGGTCATATTAATTTTTTTCAGAGCTTTCTGCGCAGCATTTGCCGGAATTGAAGCAATATACTTCGGATGACCAGAGGCCTGCGCATGGGACATAATTGTTGCCAGAGGTTTGATGCCGCGCTTTTGTGCTTCTTCCTCGCTCATAAGGACAAGGGCGCTGGCACCGGTATTAAGTCCTGGGGCATTACCTGCTGTAACTGTCGGGCTGCCATTAACGGTTTTGAGTTTGGCAAGGGCTTCTAAGGTTGTACCAGGTCTTGGTGACTGATCTTTTTCGATGATGATGTCCTCCTTTTTACCTTTAACTGTATAAGGAATGATTTCACAATCAAATTTACCTGCAGCATCTGCGGCAGCGTATTTCTGCTGGCATTCAAATGCCCATTTGTCCTGGTCTTCTCTTGTGATTCCGTACTCAAGCGCAACCTCTCCGGCCTGTTTAGCACGAGGTTCATGGGTATATGGGCAGGAAACAACCATAATATCTTTAAGAACAATATCACCGCTTTTCTTACCCCAACGCATATCTTCAAGGAAGTAAGGAACATTGCTCATATTTTCTGAACCACCGCCTACAGCGATTTCACATTCTCCAACCTGAATTGCACGCATAGCCATTGCAATTGCAGCCATTGAAGAGCAGCATGCTCTGTCTACAGTAGTGGAATTATTTTCTACAGGAATTCCTGCATTTATTGCAATCTGGCGTGCTATAGAACGATTGGAAGTAGGCATATTGATGCCAATGTAAGTTTCTTCAACATCTGCAGGGGAGATGCCAGCTCTTTCGATAGCTTTTGAAACTACAAAAGCTCCTAAATCTACAGTTGTCTCACTTCTCATTACGCCGCCGAACTTATCAAATGGAGTTCTGCATGCAGCAGCTATAACTACATTTTTCATTTCCTTAAGTACCTCCTGTTCTTAAATTGTGCCGTTTGCTTTAAGTTCCTGAATCTGTTCTTCACTATAACCCAGAGATTCCAGTATTTCTTGTGTATGTGAACCAAGTTTAGGAATCATGCCGTAAACTGCTTCGCGGCTTTCCATCTTAATTGGATTACCTACAACATGAACCTTGCCCAGGACTTCGTCCGGTACGTCAACAAGCATCTTACGGGCTTCGGTGTGTGGATCATTGGCGCAGTCTTCACTTGTCATAACCGGTGCACAAGGAAGTCCCTTAGCCATGAGATATTCGCAAGCCTGTTCCTTAGTCTTATCACTGAGCCATCCTGTGATTACAGGCATAAGCTTGTTATTCAGATTTGCGGCACGACCTGGTCCTGACTGAAGATCCGGGTCTTCCAACATTTCAGGATGATCAATTCCAAGACAGAATTTTTTCCACATTGCTTCTGTTGGAACCATGAGGGCAACATAACCATCAGCACATTTGAACGGTCCCCAAGGCGCAATAAGTTTATCTGGTCCGCGTCCGGTTACCTTTCCTGTGAACTGATAAATATTGTGAGTTCTTTCAGCGATGGCCATCATGGAATCATACATAGCAACATCATAGTAATCGCCTTTGCCTGTTTTGAGGCGGTCAATATAACCGACCAAGGCAGCAATTGTAGCATAAAGACCAGTACCCACATCCCCGAGAGAGAAACCAAGCCATGTTGGAGGTCCATCAGGATCGCTGCCACATGCCTGCATCTGTCCCGACATTGCCTGGGCAATGATATCGTATGCCAGGCGTTTGGAGTATGGACCCTCGTATTTCTTGCTTCTGCCAAAGCCGCTGATTGCAACATATACAAGTTCCGGCTTCATAGCATGGATTTTGTCCCATGTGAAACCTAGTTTATCCATTAAGCCAGGCTTGAGGTTTTCAACTACAATATCTGCTTCTTCAATAAGTTTCCACAGAATTTCCTGTGCTGCTTCATCCTGAATGTTGAGAGTAATACTTTTTTTCCCGCGGTTAAACCGGCAGAAATATCCACTTTCAACGTCGCCGGAGTCAGTTCTGATTATAGGAGCCATTTCACGGGCAGCGTCACCAGAGCCGGGACGTTCCATTTTAATAACATCTGCGCCGAAATCGGAAAGGAGCATTGTACAGCTTGGACCGGCAATTTGTTGTTCAATTCCAAGAACCTTGACACCGTCAAGAATCCCTTTTAGCATTGTATCCATTAATTTCCTCCTCAAAGTTTATTATGTTCCGGAACTTTGTTGTGTTTTTATTTTATCATTGACTTTTAGTTTAATAAAATATAAAATGCGTGTTAACAATATCACGAAAATGTGGTGCAGGATAAAGTGGAGGTGAATATTATGCCAAGTATCAAACAACTTCAGTATTTCAGTGCACTTGCAAATGAAAAAAATATGGGACGCCTGGCATCGAAGCTATATGTATCACAGACTGCTTTAAGCAATTCAATTTCAAGACTTGAAAATGAACTGGGCGTCACATTATTTGAGAGAACACCATCCGGCCTTGTGTTGACACAGTCAGGAACAGTTTATCTTAAATATGTTGAACAAATCCTTGAGCTATTGAAACAGGCCAATTCGGAACTTAATACTATACATAACCGGGGCAGAGAAACCCTTAATGTAGCGTTCAACAGTCCTATGCTGTATGGTGATCTTCTGGCAAGTTTTATGGCGCAGTTTCCGTGTTACACGGTTACCCAGCAAACCTGTGATATTGATGCAATTCAGAAGGCATTACCAAATATGGAAGCAGATATAATTCTGGCTGGTTTGAATGATTTCTCGTCCCCGTATATGGATTTCAGAGTAGTATCAGATGATAAAATTTATGTTTGTGTTCCATCTTCACATAAATTTGCAGAAAGAACCAGCATTTCCCTGGATGAATGTAAAGAAGAACCATTTATTTTTCAGCCGGAAGGTACTGGATTTACAAGGTTTTCGTACAAACTTTTCAATGAAGTAGGTGTAGAACCTAATGTTATTGCAAGGTGTGACTACACCATGCGCAAAAAATTATTTGAACAGAAAATAGGAATCATATTAGCCAGTGATGCAATCAAACGCGCGGACTTTTTTGACGATTGCGTTTATATTCCATTGGAACAGAATGTACACCGGAAGATGGCACTGTTCTGGAAAAAAGAAAAGAAATTGTCAAAATCAGCAGAGGCATTTATGAATTACTGTGTAACATATTTTGAAACTGAAGATAAAAATTAAAATCAATGAGAACCGGCGGTAAAATAAAACCGGTTTTGTATAAAAACTGTATAAACCGCACAACCGCGCCCTGGAAATTTTCTTTCCGGGGCTTTTTTATCGGAAATTTTGCGGAAAGCCGCCCGGAAAAAACACAGACAGAGCACTAATCCCCCGAAGCCCCTGTTTTCAACGGATAAGCGCTTTCACATGCAAAAGCTATTGTGAAAAATGTGCCGACCTTATAATTATTCACGATAAAGCGATAAAAGTTTAATGCGGTAAATCGAAAAAATATCGGGGCTTTCAGACGGGAACATAATGTGAAAAAATCACGAACAGCCTTGAAATTAGCAGATTTTAAGAAAAAAAGACTGGCATATTTTTTTCAAAAATACTATAATATTAGTCAAAGAAAAATGTTAGTTGATTTTGTATAATTATACAAAATAATCGGTTAAATATTAGAGAAATGGAGAGGAAGAATTATGGCAGTAATGATTAACGGACGCGACCTGACAGTTGAGCAGGTTATCAGAGTTTGTCGCCACGACGAAAAGGTAGAATTAACCCCTGAAGCTGTTGAAGCGGTAAAGAAAGCAAGAGCCTATGTAGAAAAGAAGGTAGAAGACAAGGCAGTTGTATATGGTCTGACTACCGGCTTTGGTAAGTTTGCAAACGTATCAATTTCTGCAGAAGACACTGCAAAGCTGCAGAAAAACCTGATCATGTCTCATACCTGTGCAATGGGTAAGCCTTACGAACGCAAGTATGTAAGAGCGGCAATGCTGCTGAGAGCAAACTCTTTGTCCAGAGGTAATTCCGGTATCCGTCTGGAAACGCTGCAGACACTTATTGATATGCTTAATGCGGGCATCCATCCAATCGTTCCGGAAAAAGGCTCAGTAGGTGCATCCGGTGACCTGGCACCGCTTTCCTGTATCGCTCTTGGCCTGATTGGCCTGGGAATGGTAGAATATAAAGGCGAAGTAATCGAAGCCAAGGATGCTTTCGCTGCGGCGGGACTGACTCCTGTGGAACTGGCTTCCAAGGAAGGTCTTGCTCTCAACAACGGTACACAGATGCTCACTGCAGTTGGTCTGAATACACTGTACGATGCTATGAATCTGACAAAGATCGCAGACATCGCAGGTGCGCTCACTGGTGAAGCGCTGCACGCAATCGCAAAGGCTTATGACCCTAAGACACACGAACTCCGTGGACATCAGGGCCAGATGGACACTGCAGAAAACATGCGTATTTTACTGGAAGGCTCCAGAAACGCACTGCCGCTCCATGCAACTAAAGTACAGGATCCATATTCTCAGAGATGTCTGCCGCAGATTCACGGTGCATCAAGAGATGCCATCAAGTATGTTTATGAAGCTGTTTCCAGAGAAATCAATGCAGTTACAGATAACCCGATTGTATTCCCTGATCACGATGAAGTAATCAGCGGCGGCAATTTCCACGGTCAGCCTATGGCACTGGCATTTGACTTCCTGAAGATTGCAATTTCCGAACTGGCAAATGTATCCGAAAGAAGACAGGAAAGACTTGTAAATCCGGCTCTGTCCGAAGGCCTTCCTGCATTCCTGGTAAAGAACGGCGGACTCAACTCCGGTTACATGATTGCACAGTATGCAGCTGCATCTATGGTATCCGAAAACAAGGTATATGATCATCCTGCATGTGTGGATTCCATTCCTACTTCAGCAAACCAGGAAGACCATGTATCCATGGGTTCCACATCTGCAAGAACAGCAGCAATGGTGCTGGATAATGCACAGAAGGTTATTGGTATTGAACTTTCCACTGCAGCACAGGCAATCTGGCTCCGTCAGGAAATGGGGCAGCACGGCATCGACAATCTGGCACCGGCAACAAGAGCTGCATACGATTTCATCCGCAGCATAGCAGATCCTGTGGAAGAAGATATCATCATGCTTCCTTATCTGCAGAAGTTTGACGAAATGGTAAAGGACAATTCTATTTTAGAAGCAGTAGAAAAAGTAGTAACTTTAAAATAAAACCTTAATCAAGGAGGAAAAAATAAATGTTAGATAATAAGACAATCCAGGGAGCAATGACAATTCAGCTTGGTAATGAATATCCTGACTACCCTGCATTTGAAGCAGACAAGAGAAGAGCACCTGACAGAGGTTTCAGACTTACAAAGGCTCAGACAAGAATTGCTCTGAAGAACGCACTGAGATACGTTCCTGAAGAGCTCCACGAAAAGCTTGCTCCTGAGTTCATGGAAGAACTGACAACACGCGGCAGAATCTATGCTTACAGATACAGACCTGAAGGCAGAATCTACGGCAAGCCAATAAGCGAATACAAGGGCAAATGCCTTGCCGGCAAAGCTTTCCAGGTTATGATGGACAACAACCTTGACTTTGAGGTTGCACTTTATCCTTATGAACTGGTTACATACGGTGAAACAGGTCAGGTGTGCCAGAACTGGCTTCAGTACCGTCTCATCAAAATGTACCTTGAAGAACTGACAGAAGATCAGACTCTGGTAGTTGAATCAGGTCATCCGCTGGGACTTTTCCCTTCCAAGCCTGAAGCTCCAAGAGTAATCATCACAAACTCTATGATGATCGGTATGTACGACAACCTTGCTGACTGGGAAATCGCTGAAGAAATGGGCGTTGCAAACTACGGCCAGATGACTGCAGGCGGCTGGATGTATATCGGACCACAGGGTATCGTTCACGGTACTTTCAACACAATCCTCAACGCAGGCCGTAAGGAACTGGGCGTTCCTGAAGACGGAGACCTTGCAGGCTACACATTCGTATCCTCCGGTCTTGGAGGCATGTCCGGCGCTCAGCCAAAGGCAGCAAACATTGCAAACGCAGTAGGTATCTTTGCAGAAGTTGACTACTCCAGAATCGTGACAAGACACGACCAGGGCTGGGTTGACGTAATCATGGATGACCTTGATGAAATCTTCAGACTGGCTAACGAAAAGAAAGCAGCCAAGGAAAGCATCTCCATCGCTTACCACGGCAATATCGTAGACCTTCTGGAAGCAGCAGTTGAAAAGAATTTCCACATTGAACTTCTTTCCGACCAGACTTCCTGCCATAACGTATATAACGGCGGTTACTGCCCTGCAGGCATGTCCTTCGAAGAAAGAACAAGACTGCTTGGTGAAGACCGCGATAAGTTCTGCGAAGAAGTTGACAAGACCCTTCACAGACATTACGCAGCAATCAAAGCTCTTTCCGAAAGAGGAACTTATTTCTTTGACTACGGCAACTCCTTCATGAAGGCAATGTACGACGCAGGTATCAAGGAAATTTCCAAGAACGGTTACGACGACAAAGACGGTTTCATCTGGCCTTCCTACGTTGAAGACATCATGGGACCAGTACTCTTTGACTACGGCTACGGACCTTTCAGATGGGTATGCCTCTCCGGCAAACCGGAAGACCTGGATGCAACTGACCAGGCTGCAATGGACTGCATCGACCCTACAAGAAGAGCTCAGGACAGAGACAACTGGGTATGGATCCGCGACGCGAAGAAGAATAAATTAGTAGTTGGTACTCAGGCAAGAATCCTTTATCAGGATGCTGAAGGCAGAACCAGAATCGCTCTCAAGTTCAACGAAATGGTTCGTGAAGGCAAGATCGGTCCTGTAATGATGGGCCGTGACCACCACGACGTTTCCGGTACAGACTCACCATTCAGAGAAACTTCCAACATCAAGGACGGTTCCAACGTAATGGCCGACATGGCTGTTCAGTGCTTTGCCGGTAACGCAGCAAGAGGTATGTCACTCTGCGCGCTCCACAACGGCGGCGGTGTAGGTATCGGTAAGTCCATCAACGGCGGTTTCGGTCTCCTTCTCGATGGTTCCGAAAGAACTGACGAAATCATTAAATCTGCAATGATGTGGGACGTAATGGGCGGCGTTGCAAGAAGAAACTGGGCAAGAAACGAAAACGCACTCAGCACTTCCGTAGAATACAACAAGAACTACGCAGGCAAGGGCCACATCACAATTCCTTTCATCGCAGCAGATGATCTGGTAAATGAAACTGTTGATAAGTTCGTTAAGTAAGATACGGGAAGATACAGGAGAAAATCATGGCAAAATTACTTGTTAAAAATATAGGCGTGCTGCAGACTCCTGTGGGAAGCTATGCCCACAAGGGAAGTGAGCAGGGTGAAAACCTGAAACTTTATAATGCAGCAGTTCTGGCAGAAGATGGTCTTATCAAGGCCATCACTGCTGACGGCCAGCTTCCTTGCAGTGAAGAGGAAGTTGACACAGTAATCGACGCAGAAGGCAATCTGGTGACACCTGGTCTGGTTGAAGGCCACACTCACCTGGTTTTCGGCGGTTACAGACAGAATGAAATTCCGCTCAAGCTGAAAGGTGCAGGATATCTGGATATCCTCAGAGCAGGCGGCGGAATTATGGACACAGTCCGCAAGACACGCGAAGCTACATTCGAAGAACTTTATGATAAGACAGAAGGTTTCCTGGACGAAATGATGGGGCTTGGTGTTACAACATGTGAAGCCAAGTCCGGCTACGGTATCGACCTGGAAACTGAAGTGAAGCTTCTTGAAGTTTTAAAGAAACTCAACGAAGACCACCCTATGGACATCGTTTCCACTTTCATGCCGGCACATGTGGTGCTGCCTGAATACAAGGGCAAGGAAGAAGAATTTATCCAGCTCTGCATCGACGAAATGATGCCTTATGTCAAGGAAAAGGGTCTGGCAGAATTCATCGATATTTTCACAGAAGACTCCGTTTTCGACAAAGAACAGAGCAGAGTTTATCTGGAAGCAGCCCGCGAAATGGGCTACGGCCTGAAGATTCACGCTGATGAAATCGAAGCAATCGGCGGCTCCGTACTGGCTGGCGAAATGAAGGCAACTTCCGCAGAGCACCTTATCGTAATTGACGATGAAGGTATGGCATCGCTTGCAAAGGGCGGTACAGTGGCAATGCTCCTTCCTGCAACATCCTTCTATCTGGGCGCAACCTTTGCACCGGCAAGAAGAATGATTGACGAGTTCGGCGTGCCTGTTGCAATGGCATCTGACTTCAACCCTGGTTCATGTCCTTCACTGAACCTTCAGTTCACAATGAACCTGGGCTACCTGAAATACAGAATGACACCTGAAGAAATCCTCACAGCAGTGACCATCAATCCGGCAGCCGGCATAGGCCGCGAAAAGACCGTCGGTACACTTGAAGTGGGCAAGCAGGCAGACATGGTTATCTGGAACGCACCGAACATGGAAATGCTTTGTTACCGTTTCGGCTCCAACCTGGCACTTCAGACAATCAAGAAAGGGGAACTGGTATAATGAAATTAGTTGACATGACAGTAAAAGACTACCTTGACCTTCTTAAATCCAACGCACCGGCACCAGGCGGCGGCTCAGTGAGCGCGCTGGCAGGCGCACAGGGCGCAGGCCTTATCGCAATGGTATGTGACCTTACAATCGGCAAGGAAAAATACGCTGATTTCGAAGAAGGATGCAAGGCAGCAAAAGAAGAAGCACTGAAACTTTATGAAGCACTTACAGAAGGCGTGGACAAGGATACAGAAGCTTTCAACAAAGTTTCTGCAGCATACAAAATGCCTAAGGAAACAGATGAAGAAAAAGCTGCACGTTCTGCAGCAATCCGCGCGGCAAACCTGGAAGCAACAGAAGTTCCTTTCCACACTGTAGAACTTTGTCTTGCAGGTCTTAAAGCGGCACAGACAATTGTAGGCAAGTCCAACCCTAACGCAGCATCCGACCTGGGCGTTGCAGCACTCAACCTGCTGGCAGGCATCAAAGGCGCATGGCTTAATGTGAAGATCAACCTTCCTGGCGTTAAGGACGAAGAAGCCAAGGCAAGATTTGAAGCAGGTGCAGCTCTCATCGAAGAAGCTGAAGTACTTGCAAAAGCAATTTATGAAGAAGTTTTAAATTCATTATAAGGAATAAAGGAGATTAAAAAAATGGCACAGATTATCGAAAGCATTCCTAATATTTCCGAAGGAAGAAACCAGGAAGTTATCGAAGCAGTTGTGGATCAGATCAGAACTACTCCAGGCTGCACACTTTTAAACTATTCCTCAGACCCTAACCATAACAGAACTGTTATCACATACATCGGCGATGCAAAGGGCGTTGAAGAAGCAAGCGTTAAGCTGGCAAAGAAGGCTGTAGAGCTTATCGACCTGACCAAGCACACAGGCGAACACCCAAGAATGGGCTGCGTTGACGTAATGCCTTTCGTTCCTATCAAGGACGCTACAAACGAAGAATGTATCGAACTTTCCAAAGTAGTAGGCAAGAGAATTGCAGAAGAAGCAGACCTTCCTGTTTTCCTCTATGAAATGTCCGCACAGAAAGCAGCAAGAAAGAACCTGGCAACAGTAAGAAAGGGCCAGTTCGAAGGCATGGCAGAAAAAGTTAAGGACCCTGAATGGGAACCTGATTTCGGCGGCGCAAGAATCCACCCTACAGGTGGAGTGGTTGCAGTAGGCGCAAGACCACCTCTTGTTGCATACAACCTTAACCTGAACACTTCCGACGTTGAAATCGCCAAGGCAATCGCAAAGATTATCCGTGAAAAGGACGGCGGCCTTGCAAACGTAAAGGCTATGGGCTTCATGCTTGAAGACAGAAATATCGCACAGGTTTCCATCAATATGACTGACTACCGCGTGACTCCGCTTTACAGAGTAACTGAAATGGTTAAGATGGAAGCTGCAAAATATGGCGTACAGGTAATCGGCAGCGAAGTAATTGGCCTTTGCCCTATGAAGGCGCTCATCGATTCCGCAGAATACTATCTGCAGATTGAAAACTTTGACTTTGATGGTCAGGTGCTGGAAAACTATATCCTCTAAAATAAAAATGTTCGGAAAATGTTCGGATTAATCAAAAAAAAGACATTTTTCGACGGCGAAAAGTCAGCAATTTGTTTTACAAATCCCGCAAAGTATAGTATAATCTATTGAAGAAATTTATAGTAACGTATTGTATTTTCGGGAGTGATAGTTATGACAGCAAACAAGGACTTTTCAAACTCATTTTCTTTAACTGACGAAATTGCAGATGTTGTCAGAGAGAGAATTTTAAAGGGCGAATATGAAATCGGCGAGAAGATTAAAGAAAATCAGATTGCCACAGAACTGAGAGTAAGCCGTACTCCTATCCGAGAAGCTTTTAAGCTCCTGGAAAATGAAGGGCTGATAGATTATATCCCTAACAGAGGATGTTTTGCAAAGGGTTTTACTCAGCAGGACGTTGATGATATTTATGCCGTAAGAGAAGCTCTGGAAGAATTAGCTGTGAGATGGGCCGTAGGCAGAATTTCTGCAGACGAGGTTACTTCTCTGGAAGAACAGTGTGATCTCATGGAGTTTTACACTAAAAAGAAAGACAGCAAAAAAGTGTTTGAACTTAATAACTCTTTCCACGATGTTATTTACGCTTCTGCAAGAAGCCGTTTCCTTGCGCAGGTTCTCAGATCCTACAAGGAATACATAGACAAGACAAGAAAGTCTTTCTTCTACGAACAGTCTTATCTGGAAGGTATTTTAAGCGAGCACAGAGCAATTCTGGATGCAATCAAAGAAGGCGACGTTGACAAGGCTGTGGAAGCCATGGCACGCCATATGGATGCATCCAAGCAGAGAGCTGAGGCAACCTGGATTATCAAATAAAGGGCTCAGGATTGGAGTATAAATGAAGAATCAAAAGAAACACACAGGCAAAAGCTATTTGCGCATAATTGGTATGTTGTTTTGCCTTGCTGTGTTTCTTTTTGCGTCATGGAATGTATTGGATATAATGGAAAACTACCGGGAGGCGGATGAAACCTATGGTGAAGCAGCGGAAGAATTTACTCAGATTCCTCCGGAAGAGACAGTGCCGCAGGGACCGGTATTACCGGAGATTGATTTTGAGAAGCTTATTGAAATCAATGATGATGTTGTGGGCTGGATTTATATCGAAGGAACCGATGTGAACTACCCGGTACTGCAGGGTTCTGACAATGACCAGTATCTTTTCCAGTCGTATAAAAAGAAGTACCTGACAGCAGGCAGCATATACATTGACTACAGGTGCAGCCGGGATTTCAGTGACAAGCATATGGTGGTCTATGGCCACAATATGAAAAACGGCACCATGTTCGGGAAGATGGACAAATATAAAACACCTGAATATCTGGAAAAACACCCTTATGTATATATTATTCTGCCCGACGGAAGCTGGAAAAAGTATCAGGTTTTCGGGGCATACATTGCAGATGTTTTCGGACAGACATTTGAACTTCCGGCCAATGACGAGGCTGAAATGTACAGCCTGCGTAAGCTTATAAAGCAGGAAAATCAGATTGAGAACCCACCGGTTACTCCGGCAGACGGGCAGAAGCTGATGACCCTGTCCACATGTACAGAAGACAGTGACGATTACAACAGATTTGTAATAAGCTGCGCCCTTGTGGAAGAAGGCACAAAACAATAAAAAATGAACCGGCAGAGGCTGCGCATCCGCGCACCACTGCCGGTTTTTGTATGCACGCAGACCTGACAAAAACGGAAAAAAGCTTCTCTTGCGAGAAGCCTTTTTCCTGAAAGTGTGTGTGTATTCAATAAAAGAAGGAAAGTTTGCTATTTGTTCCTCATCCCCCTGAGAACAATTCAATTATATTCCTTTTAAGTGAAGGATGAGTGACGATTTTATAAACATATAAAACCTTTTTTTAATTTTACCACGCAATAATTGAAATGTCAATAAACCTGTGAAGTTTTATAAATGCTGTGATGCTAATAAATTGTACATTTCCATATCGTTTTCTGCTTCGGCATCGTAGACGATTTCGCCGCCAAGAACCGTCATTGATGCGTGGAGTCTAGGCAGAATCTTAAGATCCTGTTCCAGAGGGTTTTCATCGAAAATTACAAAGTCAGCAAGTTTGCCGCCTTCAATGGAGCCAAGCTGATCGCCCATGCCGATTACTTCGGCTGCCACTACTGTAAGATGATCGATTGCTTCTTCTGTTGAATTTACGCTGCCAGTCAGGCTGCCAGGGGCAAAGACATTGGTTCCCCATGTCCTGAAAGCGCTTTCCCAGTAAATATAGTCAGCCATTTCGTCTGCCGACGGTTCGCTGTCAGAAGCGATTACAAACATGTTTTTATAGCCTTTGCCGCGCACATGTTCAAGTGCTTCGTATGCCATGAGCATATCGCTGCGGTTTATAGCCTCAAGGAAAATATCAAAGCCTCTGTCGCATACGTCGGTCAGGATAGCGTTGAGGGCTTCCTGAGTGAAAGGAATAGGTGAATTTTCGTTGTCAACATAGAGATTCAGCATATCTGCGTGAATCATGTTGCCCAGTTCCATGCAGTTTGTCCTGCGGGTCATAAGTCTGTGAACCACGCCCTGAGGCAGAAGTGGTCTGTTTACAAGGAGCGCACCGAAGAATCTCTGGCGCATTTCACCCTCATTGAACATGCCGATGATGGAATCCTGATAAAGGTTTTCGAAATAATCCGGTGACTGGAGATTAAGCACGGAAGTGAAGCCTTTGTCAGCCAGATCGCTGATTTCGCTGCGGACTGCCGCTTCAATTTCATCGAAGTCAAACGGAATGAAAAGATTGAGAACGTATCCCACTGTAATATGCTGAACGAATTCTTCCTGGGCAGTTTCAATGATAATCTGGTCAGCAGTTTCGTTGGTCCAGCAGTTTACGCAGTTTGCGCACAGAAGCACAACAGGTCTGTCGTCGCAGGCCTGGCTGAGAACCTGGGAAGATGTGAGGAACTCAGCATCTTCAGGAATTTCTTCACCTTCTTCAAAATCTGCTTCTTCCAGAGAGTCTGCCGGTTTCAGGTCCTCAGTGTAGCCGTAGCCGAAGATAACTTCAGCGTCAGGGTTTTCTTCTGCCCAGTCAGCTACTGCGTCCAGTACATCTTCAGTTGAAAAACACTGGGACAGGTCCAGATATCTGTCTTTAAAAACATTAAGCACAGGGCTTCTGTGGATATCGATGAAGCCTGGAAGCAGGTATTTTCCTTCCAGATCTACAATCTGAGTATCCTTTCCGATGATAGAATCCATATTTTCAAAATTACCCACACCCATGATTTTTTCGCCTTTGCAGGCTACTGCTTCTGCCCAAGGCAGCTCAGGGTCCTGAGTATAAATGTGTCCGTTATGAAAAACTAAATCTGCGGTTTCAACTTTCTTAAAAAATCCAAAAGCCATATTAATCCTCCTGTATTTTAATGAAAACATTGTACCATAAAAATTGCATATATGGTACAATAAATATGTGAAATTCTTGTAAAGAAAGGGGCTGCAGCCATGTACACACTGGAAAGATTCGAAAAGGAAATAAGCGTGCCGCTCTATCTTGAGCATTATGTAAATGTTGAGGAATTTCTGGAGTATTGCAAAGCATGCCCGAATTATGAAAAAGTATGGTCCTGCCCTACCTACACCTTCAATCCGGAGGATTACTGGAAAGAATACAGCAGCCTGCTTATTGTGGCCTATAAAATAAATTTTGAAGCCGGAACCGACGAAAAAAAGAGTATGGAAATTATGGCGGATGTAAAAGATAAGATAACAGAAGAACTCTTTGCCATGGAGGAAGAGCATGCCGGAAGCGTGAGTCTGAGTGCGGGAAGCTGCTCTGTATGCGGCAAGGGAAACTGCACAAGAAATGAAGGAAAACCTTGCAGATATCCTGAGAAAATGCGCTATTCCATCGAATCCATCGGCGGAAATGTGGGCAAAACCGTCAGCAAGCTTCTCGGAATCGAGCTGGAGTGGATAGAAGAAGGAAAAATGCCTTCATATTTCGTTCTTTGCGGCGGTCTGCTTAAAAAATAGCAAAATTTTTCAGCAAAACTACACATAAAAAACTTGTGCAAAGGCACTAAATGGTATATAATTATTGAGTTAAAAACCAATTAACGATATCACTTTATTCAAAGGAGATAATATATATGGAAAGAAGAATTGGAACAATTTCTCGCGGACTCCGCGGACCAATCATCAAAGAAGGCGATGATTTAAAGAAGATCGTAGTTGACACACTTATGGCATGCATCGAAGGCGGCGACTTTGAAATCGGCAGCAAAGACGTACTTGCCGTAACAGAGTCTATCCTGGCCCGTGCACAGAAAAACTATGCAACAACAGAACAGCTTGCAGAAGACGTAAAGAACAAACTGGGCGGAGAAACTGTCGGAGTTGTATTTCCAATCCTGAGCAGAAACAGATTTGCAATCTGTCTCCGTGGTATTGCAAAGGGAAGCAAAAAAGTTGTTCTCATGCTCAGCTATCCAAGTGACGAAGTGGGCAACCACCTTCTCGACCTTGACCTGCTTGACGAAAAGGGAATCGACCCTTACAAGGATGTGCTTACTCAGGCTCAGTTCGAAGAAACTTTCGGCAAGTCCAAGCACACTTTCACTGACATCGACTATGTAAACTACTACAAGGGTATCATCGAAGAAGAAGGCGCTGAAGCTGAAATCATCTTCGCAAACAACCCTCGTGAAATCGTAAAATATACTGACAAGGTTATCTGCGCTGACATCCACACACGCAAGAGAACCAAGAGACTCATCCAGCAGGCTGGCGGCACTGTAGTCCTCGGTATGGATGACCTTCTCACAGCACCTGTAAACGGTTCAGGTTACAATCCTGAATACGGTATCCTTGGTTCCAACAAGGCAACTGAAGATACAATCAAACTTTTCCCTATCAACTGTCAGGAATTCGTTGATGCAGTTCAGGCTGACATCAAAGAAAGAACAGGCAAGGTTGTGGAAGTTATGATTTACGGTGACGGCGCATTCAAGGACCCAGTGGGCAAAATCTGGGAACTTGCAGACCCTGTTGTTTCCCCTGGCTATACAAGCGGTCTTGTGGGACAGCCTAACGAACTTAAGTTAAAATACCTTGCTGACAATGATTTCGCAGACCTTCGCGGCGACGAGCTGAAGGCAGCAATCAGCGCAGCAATCAAGGAAAAGGATGACAACCTTGTGGGCCAGATGGCAACAGAAGGAACTACTCCAAGAAGATTAACAGACCTTCTGGGTTCCCTCTGCGACCTGACTTCCGGTTCCGGCGACAAGGGTACACCTTTCATCTACATTCAGGGTTACTTCGATAACTACACTGACTAATTTAACATGCAAAATATTCTGCCGGCCGTCGTGCCGGCAGTTTTTATAATAAAAGACAAAGACTGGAGGACAGGACCATGCTTAAAATTTCTTGCACACATAAAACTGACACTATGTCCGCGGCCAACCCGCCGGCAGCATTCTGCAAAGACGGTGATACTGTAATCTTTGAAACGCTCGACTGTTTCGACAGCGCTGTATCAGAAGACGGGGTTATGGACGAAGAAGGCTGCTACCTTGCAAATCCTGTTACAGGACCTTTGTTTGTTGAAGGTGCTGAGCCGGGGGATGCTCTTGAGGTTGAGATACTTTCAATAAAGACAAGGGGCTGGGGCGCCATGGGCACAGGCTTCGGTGAGTTTGCCTTTGTGAACTACCCTGGTGAAAATAAGTATCATACCTTCGACTTCAGTGATGGCTTCGTAAAAATCGGCGGCCACAGAATTCCGGTAGTACCTATGATCGGAGTAATCGGCGTGGCGCCTGCTGGAGAAGGAATTCCGACAACCACACCTGATAACCATGGCAGCAATATGGACTGCAGCCGCATCATTGAAGGGGCAAAACTTTACCTGCCGGTGCAGGTGGAAGGGGCGCTCCTGGCCATGGGCGACCTTCATGCGCTTATGGGAGACGGGGAAGTTTTCAGCTACGGACTTGAAACAAGCGGTGAGGTTACAGTGCGCGTCCGCGTAATCAAGGATGCGGGCCTGCTTCAGCCGACTCTGTACGAAGGCGGCAAGGTTATGACCGTCGCATCAGCCCTTACATATGATGAGGCAGTGCGGCTGGCCCTTGAGTCCATGTACGAACTGCTCCTGAAGCGGGGCTGGAAAGCTGACGAGGCAGGACTTCTCATGAGCATGAAATGCAATCTGGTAATCTGCCAGATTGTGGACCCACAGGTGACTGTGAGAGCAGAGCTGGAAGAGGAGTTTTTTAAATAAATAAATCCGAATTTAAGACATTCCGCAGAGCGGGGAGATTTTCCCGGCAGGCGGAGTGTCTTTTTTTAATGTGACATATTGACAGATGTGGCAGCAGTATGATATAGTCATATTGTCTTAAGCACTTAGGACAATAGCCGACGAAAAAATCTTTTGTAAAGGGGGAATAAGATGGAATGGAAGCTTGACGACAGCCGGTCGCTCTGGCCGCAGATTAAGGAACTGCTTATGCGTGCTATCGTGTCAGGTGAATATCCCATGGGCGGAGCTTTCCCGACGGTGCGCGACATGGCGCAGGAAGCGGGCGTGAACCGCAATACCATGCAGCGTGCCATGGCTGAACTGGAAGCAGAAGGACTGCTGATTACAAACCGCACTGCCGGAAGAACTGTAACCACAGACCAGCAGCTCATAGGGGCCACCAAGGAAAAGCTTGCTGAGCAGAACATAGCTACTTATCTGCAGGAGATGAATGCTCTGGGATATAGTACAAACGAGGCTATCAGGATTATAAACAAAAAGGGGGATTTTTATGAATAATTTAGTAATTTGCGAAGGGCTTTCCAAGGTGTTTTCGGGTTGCCTGGCGCTGGACAATGTGAATCTTGCCATTGGACGGGGCAAAGTTATAGGGCTTCTTGGCCCCAACGGCAGCGGCAAAACAACCCTTATAAAGCTTCTGAACGGGCTGATTCAGCCCACTTCGGGCAGCGTTCTGATTGATGGACACGGCCCGGATACTTATACCAGATCCATTGTCAGCTATCTGCCGGACCGGCCGTATTTTGCTGACTGGATGAAGGTCAGTGATGTGCTGGACATGTTCAGTGATTTTTATAATGATTTTGACCGCAGCAAGGCATCTGACATGTGCCGCGCCCTTGGAATTGCCGAAACCGCGAAGATAAAAACCATGTCCAAGGGAACGAGGGAAAAAATCCAGCTGATTCTCGTTATGAGCAGAAAGGCTCAGCTTTACCTGCTTGACGAGCCGATTGCCGGTGTGGACCCTGCTGCCCGCGAATACATTCTGGGGACTATTATCAACAATTATAACGACGACGGTTCGGTGATCATTTCTACTCACCTTATCTCAGACGTTGAAAGAATTCTGGACGAAGTGATTTTTATCCGTGAAGGCAAGGTTCTGTGCCATGAGGCGGTGGACGAAATGAAGGACAGAGAAGGCAAGTCCGTAGATGGGGTTTTCCGCAGTTATTTCAGAATGACGCCGTATGCGGGATATAACAATCCTCAGGGAGATATGGAGGCTGTGAAAGGGGGAAGCACAGATGACCTTTAAGTTAGTAAAATACGAGTTCCGTTCCATGATCAGGCTGATGGGGGTTCTGTGGGCCGGACTGCCTGCCATGGCCATTATTATGGCAGTTTTTCAGAAGATTTTTCCTTATGACGGACTGGGAGAATATCCGGCTGTGCTCAACATACTGAATAATCTATTTACTTTCACTTACATAGCTATGTTTATAGCGCTGATTGCAGTGACGGTAATTATCATCATTATGCGGTTTTATAAAGGTCTGATGCGCGACGAGGGATATCTCATGCATACGCTTCCGGTGAAAACACGGCAGCTGATTACGGCAAAAGGGGTTACAGCTGTTGCGGTTTCCATAATAAGCATGGCGGTGGCGGTAGTTTCAATTCTGCTGCTTTCTGCGTTTGACGGAGTGCTGATAAACCGTATCGGGTATTTCTTAAGTGAACTGGCTGGCTTGATGACGAAGCAGCCCGTGTATGTGCTTATGTGTCTGGAAGTGATAATTCTGGCGCTTGCGTGGATAATGGCTGATATTTATAAAGTTTACGCATCTCTTTCCATAGGACAGATGGCACCGAAATATAAAATTGCCCTCAGCGCGGCAGTGTATATCGGAATCAGCATTGCAAGCATATTCCTGCTGACAGCTTTCGCAGAAGGGATTTCCATGCTGGCCGGAAGCTTGCCGCAGAGTGTGCTGCAGCCGGTACAGGATTGGTTTGCCGGTCTGAGCATGGCGGATGGCCTGGAAGGCGTGGTGATGGTGAGCCTGCTTCTGTTTATCATCTATGATGCGCTGCAGATTGCCGTTTATCACATCATCAGCGAACAAAGCCTGCGTCGCAGACTGAATCTCGAATAAGAAAATTTTTTAGCAAAACAGGTCTTCGGACCTGTTTTTTTGCTGTGCAACTGCTGGTTGCTAAAAGTGCTAAAGCCGATTGGTAGACTTTTTTACGGTGAATTGCTATAATAACTGTAAATATAAGAGACTAGATTAGTCCAAAAGGAGGTTTACATAGATGACTTTAGGTGAAAGAATAATGACTCTGCGCATGGAACGGCAGATGTCCCAGAGCGATCTGGCAGAGGCACTGGACGTATCGCGCCAGTCAATCTCCAAGTGGGAGACCGACAGCTCGGTACCTGAACTGGATAAGCTGGTGGCCCTCTGCGAAAATTTCGGCGTGTCCATGGATATGCTGGTGAGAGGGATAGGAGAAAGTGAGGAGTATGCAGAAAGCAGCGCGCCGGCTCCTGAGACAGCGCCGCCCAGACCAGAGTCAGAGACAGCGCCGCCCCGCGAAGTAATCCACGTTGTAAAATTCGAAACCCGCAAAATCGCAGGAATTCTGCTTTTCATATGTGCGGCCGTGTGCGTGGTAACATGTACATTGCTGGGAGATTTAGTGGCAGGTTTTCTGCTGGCGCTGCCGTTTATCATCTGCGGCATAATCTGCTGCACATGTAAAAAGCGTGCAGGGCTGTGGTGCGCCTGGACAGTATACCTGCTGACCCAGGTATTTATCAGAGTTGCAACAGGAATTCATACCTACTACCTCATAGCTTTTTTTAAGGGCGAGATGGAACTGACCATAAATGCGGTAATGGCCTTTGCAGAGCTGATGCTTACGCTGCTGCTGATATTTTTCACGGTATGGAGCTTCAGAAAAGAGCCTTTAAGAATTCCTGAAGGCAAGGGAAAGTTCATTCTGGCGGGCTGGATTCTACTGGCTGCCGCACGGTTTGCCCTTGGATTTGTTTCGCCGATGGTAACAACCCGCACGTTTTACTGGATATTTACGGTGGTAAAAGACTGGATTCTTTACATTGCTTTGAATGTACTGGCGGTGTTGACTTACCACTGGTGGAGAGGACATGGCTCTTGTAAAGATAATCAGGAAAAGATATAATTGAGTCATCAATATACAGGACACAGGAGGCTTTGTCGAATAATGTCGAACCAACCTGATAACAAATCAATCAGAGATATAATGCTGGACCTTGTCGGCGTTCAGAGCGACAGCGGGACTGTAATGGAAAGGGCTGCTGCAGAGCGGATTGCTTCGTATTTTGAAGAGGATCCGTATTTCAGCATGCACAGAGACTGCTGGGGAATTGCGGATACGGGCGATCATCTCGGACGGCCGGTTGTGTGGGCACTGAAAAAAGGAACCACGCCGCGCACGCTCATTCTCACCGGACACTACGATGCTGTAGAAACTGAAAGTTACGGCGACCTGAAACCATGGGCGCTGAAGCCGGAGGAACTGGCACGCGTCATCGAAGGTTCAGGCAGAGCAGATGAAAAAATTGCAGCAGATCTGGCCAGCGGCGACTGGGTTTTCGGACGGGGAACTGCCGACATGAAAGGCGGCCTGGCAATTGGAATTCACAAAGTCCTCAGTCACCCGGCGGGCGAAAAGACAGGGCTGCTGTTTGCGGCGGTCTGCGACGAAGAAAACATGTCTGCGGGAGCACGGGGCTGCGTGCCTCTGCTGCTTCAGATCCGGGAAAAATTCGGACTTGAATATGCTGCCACGCTGATTCTGGAACCTCAGCTTGCTCTCGGAAGCGACGAGTTCATGGTATATAACGGAAGTATCGGTAAAATCCTGCCGGCCATCGTAACACGCGGGGTTCTTTCTCACTGCGGCGAACCGGTCAAAGGCCTGAGCGCAGCTCATATTGCCGCCGAAATAACATGCCGCCTGGATCTTAACTGCGACCTGACAACCAGCGACCTGGGGCTGACAACGCAGGCGCCAATTGTGACAATGGTCCGGGACCTTAAAACCACATACGATGTGTCCGTACCCGGATACGGTGCGCTGATGCTGAATCTGCTCTTTCTTGGTGAAGGGAAGGTAGGCGGGCTGATGTCGAAGATTATCGAAATATGTCAGCAGGCGGCGGACGCTGTTATGGAGCGCTACGAAAAAGCTTATGAACATTCTTTCCGCGCTGGTCTGATTTCCCCGGACGCAAAGGTAACCAGAGGACCCGTAGTGATTGAACTGGGAAAGCTGGAGGAAATGGCAGCAGTGAGACTGGGCGCAGATTTTGATGCACTCAAAGCAGAGCTTGCGCAGAGCCTGTACCAAAGAATAAACGCTTCGGAACTGACACTGCAGAACGCCAGCATTGAATACATGAAAAAGGTTCTGGAAATGAGCGGCCTTGATGGTCCGGCAATTGTGGTGGGCATTTCCCCGCCGTATTACCCTTGCGTCTGCAACGGGTACCTGCCGGGAAAGGACGGCGGAGTTCTGGAAATTGTCCGCCGCGAAGCGGAAGAAAACCTGGGCATGAAGCTGAAAGTGATGCCGTACTTTACAGGAATCGGAGATGCCAGCTACATGAGCTGCACAGACCCGGATGGTCAGCGGCAGGTGATGAAAAACCTGACACTGCCGGCAAACTGCTACGACATTCCTTTTGAGGATATTGCGCGCCTGGGAGCGCCGTGCTTCTTTATCGGACCACGCGCCTTTGAAATACATCAGTGGAGCGAGCGCGTCTACATGCCGGATCTGGAAAAAACGGTACCGGCCATAATTGACAGGCTCCTGAAAGAACTTTAGAACAATAAAATAATCCGGACGGCGTGTGTGCTGTCCGGATTTTAGTATAATATTTTACTTTTCTTTTTTCGCCGCTTTCTTGTCGGCCTTTTTTTCTTCGGAGCACTTTTCGGCGTCAATGGCGATGACCACCATGAGTGCGCCCAGAGCGTCTTCCGGGTCTCTGACTTCGATTGCGTAGTTGTCAGTCAGGCGGAAAACCCGCTTGTAGATTGCTGCGACTTTTTCACGGCCTTCTTTGATGAGGTAGTCCCACTCCCACCAGTTGCCGTCGATTTCCCACTTACGGCCGCCGAAATCAATGGAAAACTTCGGACGAAGCAGTGTCAGCTTCTTTTTCAGGGTGCCCACCTTGGTGCGGCCCATGTAAAAGTCGAAATGCGGCATAATGTCCACAATTTGTTCTTTGACAACGCCCACTTCAGCACCGGAAGCATCGTAAATTGCAAGTTTGTGTCCCCAGGCGATTTTGCCCTTTACTTTAAAGTATATGTCGCCGGACTCATCGTACACGTCGTAGCTGTCCAGCCAGGAAAATATTTTCTGTCTGAAATAAAGTTTCATACTGCACCTCCATGCCCTTCTGATTACCCTTAGTATACCACAGACAGAGGATTTTGCAAATGCCGAACGCTTGTTCTTGAAGAGGGCGGGCAGATGTGGTATAATGGGAGCAGGAAAGGAAAAGGGGTAAAAGATGGCTAAGGGAAAAAACAGATTGGAACCATACGAAAAAATGCTGAGCAAACTGATTGCTCTGACTGGCGGACTTATTGTTCTCAGTGCTGCGGTCAGCGGATTTGATATAAAAGGGTATGTGGAGGACCTGCTTGCGGGCGGCGAAGAAGCGCCGGGACAGCAGGAAATCCTTGAGCAGGTGCCGGAGGCCGGCAGCAGCCTCTACGCAGAGGTTAATGGTGGCGAGCTTTTCTTCACCCGTGCAGAGATTGCCGGGGCGAGGGAAGCAGAGCAGCCATACGAAAGTTATTCGGATCTGGATAAGCTTGGACGATGCGGAACGGCAGAGGCCCTGCTGGACAAGAGCCTGATGCCCACCGAAGAAAGAGGCAGCATCGGTATGATCAGACCCAGCGGCTGGCATACCTACCGTTATGATGATATTATAGAGGACAGATACCTTTACAACCGCTGCCACCTCATCGGCTATCAGCTGACCGGTCAGAACGCCAACGAAAAGAACCTGATTACAGGAACCCGGCGGATGAACGTGGACGGCATGGAGCCTTTTGAGAGCCGGGTGGCGCGCTACATCCGCAGAACCGGCGGCAGAGTGCTGTACAGGGTGACACCGGTTTTCGACGGTGATGACCTGGTGGCAAGGGGCGTCCTTATGGAGGCCTTGTCCGTGGAAGACGGCGGTGAAGGCATCTGCTTCAATGTATTTATATATAACACCCAGCCCGGAGTGGTCATTGATTATGCCACCGGTGAGAGCTGGAGGGAATAGAGAATAAAACAAAAGCTGCCGGGCTAACCGACAGCTTTTTTGAATTGTTTTCTGAATAGTAATACGGTTGTGGTCACAGCCGCCAGGTCTGCAACCGGCTCTGCCAGGAAAACCGCAAAGGCTTTGTCCTCGAAAAACAGGGGCAGAATGTAAATCAGCGGAATCAGCAGGATAATCTTACGCAGGCAGGCCAGAAAGAAGGAACTTTTGGCGTTGCCGATGGCGATAAAGGTCTGCTGGCAGGCGATCTGTATGCCCATGAGGAAAAGCAGTGCAGCGTAGATGCGCAGCGCCCATGCAGCGTACTGGATAAGTTCAGGATTTCCGTTGTTGAAAAGCCTGATAAATGCTTCCGGCATAATCATAACGATGGCCCAGATTGTCACGGAGTAGACAACACATGTTTTCAGAAGCATGGTAAATGACTGACGGACACGGTCGTAGTTCTGTGCTCCGAAATTGAAGCTGGTGATTGGCTGAGCCCCCTGAGCCAGGCCCGAAAGAGGCATCATGCAGAACTGCATCAGTGTTGAAAGAACCGTCATGCTTCCTACAGCAATGTCGCCGCCGTATTTAAGCAGGGAAGTATTGAAGCAGATGCCCAGAGCGCTTTCTGTGAACTGCATCACAAAAGGCGAAACTCCCAGCGCGAGGCAAGGCATAATCAGGGCCGGAATCAGGCGCATGTTGGCAGGACGGATGCGGAGCATGGTTTTTTTGCCGGTGAGGAAAGAAAGAATCCACACAGCGGAACACACCTGTGCAATGACCGTTGCCACAGCAGCACCCTGCACACCCATGTCAAATACAAATATAAACACAGGGTCAAGCACGATATTGATGACTGCGCCGATAAGCACCGAAAGCATGCTGAAGCGGGTGAAGCCCTGCGCAGATATAAAAGCGTTCATGCCCAGTGAAATCTGTACAGCTATGGTGCCGAGTGAATAAATTTTAAGGTAGGACCAGGCCGGGCCGATGGTTTCAGGGCTGGCACCGAAGGTCAGGAGCAGAGACTCTCCCCAGAGCTGGATTACCAGCGTGAGGACTGCGCTGATGATCATCAGCAGGCAGAAACAGTTACCAAGAGTTTTTTCTGCAGTTTCGTTTTCCTGTTTACCCATGAGGATGGAGGCTCTTGGTGCGCCGCCCATGCCAACCAGGCAGGCAAAAGCTGAAACGCTCATCAGCAGCGGCATGCACACGCCAAGTCCTGTGAGTGAAAGCCCGCTCGGATCGTAGTGACCGATGTACATGCGGTCAACCATGTTATAAAGTAAATTTACCAGCTGCGCAACAACCGCCGGCATGGCTAGCCGGCGGAACAATTTACCTACTGGTTCAGTTGCTAAAAAATTCTTTTCGTTCATTATCTTACGTATACCTTTGGAAGTCTCTGTCCAAAAGCACAGCAGATTTCGTAGTTGATAGTGCCTGTTGCGTTTGCAATATCTTCTGCGGAAACTGTGTTCACTCCATCTGTACCCATTACGATTACTTCGTCGCCAACCTTAACGTCAGGAACATCGGTAACGTCGATCATGCACTGGTCCATGCAGATGTTGCCGGCAATCGGTGCCATTACGCCGTTTACGATAACCTTTGCGTAAGCGGAATATGGACGAGGGTAGCCGTCAGCGTAGCCCAGAGCGATGGTAGCAATTTTGCTTGGCTTTTCGGAAATATATCTGCGGCCGTAACCTACGGAGAAGCCTGCAGGGACATCCTTGAGGTGAACGATGTTTGCTTTGACAGACATAACAGGTCTGATATCGAACTGGCTTCTGTCAACTTCGTCGGACGGATACTGACCATAGAGGATGATGCCCGGACGGCATGCGTTGAAGTGGACAGTAGGAAGTTCCATGATTGAAGCGCTGTTTGCCAGAGTCTTGAAAGGCACATGCACGCCGGCATCGATGAGAGCTTCGTAGAATTTATTGAACTTGGCTTCCTGCTGGTGGGAATAAGTTTTATCAAAGGCATCGGCAGTTGCCATGTGTGAGAAAAGTCCTTTGATCTTGAAGTTGGAAAGTTCAGCGATTTTTTTCACATCTTCCACGCCGTATTCCAGGTCGTCAGCCAGATAGCCGATTCTTCCCATGCCGGTATCAACTGCGATGAGGCCGAAAACTACTTTGCCGGCTCTTGCCGCCGCATCGGAAATAGCCTTGGCGTTGGCAGAATCGCAGACAACAGGTGTGATATCGTATTTTACGATAGTGTCAGCGTACATGTCAGGTGTGAGGCCCAGCATGATGATTTCTTCTGTTGCTCCTGCGTTTCTCAGGGTAACTGCTTCCTGAAGAGTTGCGATAGCAAAAGTCTTGCAGCCGTTTTCGCGGAGGACTTCCGCAACCTTTACGCTGCCGTGGCCGTAAGCATCGGCTTTGATAACTCCGATCATTTCACGGTCGCCGATTTTGGCCTTGATGTTTTTAATATTGTAATCCAGATTTGACAGATTGATTTCTGCCCATACAGGTCTTAAAGCTTCTTTGTACATTTCGTCCATCTCCTTTACAAGTGTTTGGAAATATTATATCCCTGCGCAGAAATAAATTCAAGTGCCAAGGGTTGAAATTTGCGGCGAAATGTACTATTCTAGTAATATCAAATTTTTAGGAGATATAACTATGGAAAGAGATAATTTCAGAAGTAAAACAGGATTTGTTATCGCCTGCATCGGTTCAGCCGTAGGTATGGGAAACATCTGGCTTTTCCCTGCAAGAGTATCTTCTCTTGGCGGTGCTGCATTCCTGATTCCTTACTTCATATGTGTAATAGTAATCGGTTTCACCGGCGTTATCGGTGAAATGGCCTTTGGACGTGCTATGGGCGCAGGCCCTATGGGAGCCTTCGGAAAGGCAACTGAAATGGCGGGCAAAGGCAAAAAACTGGGCGAAGGTCTGGCACTGGTTCCTGTAATCACTTCTTTCGCACTGGCAATCGGTTATTCTGTTGTAGTCGGCTGGATTCTTAAATATACAGTGGGTTCACTTACAGGCAGTGTATTCGCAGGAGCGACAGTTGATGATTATGCAGGTGCTTTCGGTGCAACAGCATCTTCTTTCGGAAGTGTGGGCTGGCATGTTCTCGGTCTTGCAATTACCTTTGCAATCATGATTTTTGGTATTTCTTCAGGGATTGAGCGCGTAAATAAGGTCATGATGCCGCTTTTCTTTGTAATGTTCATCGGCATGGCAGTATATCTGGCATTCCTGCCTGGCGCGGAAAGAGCCTATGATTTCCTGCTGAAGCCTGACTGGACTCAGCTTGCAAACCCTAAGACATGGGTGTATGCTCTCGGACAGGCTTTCTTCTCACTGTCACTGGCCGGTTCGGGAACGCTGGTTTACGGTTCATACCTTAAAAAGGACGTGGATATTCCATCCAGTGCGAGAACAGTTGCTTTGTGGGATACAATGGCGGCGGTGGTTGCAGCCTTCACAATTCTCCCTGCAATGGCAATCGCAGGCGTGGAACTGACAGGCGGCGGCCCAGGACTTATGTTTATTTTCCTGCCTAACGTATTCGCACAGATTCCTGGCGGCAGAGTAGTAATCATCGTCTTCTTCATTGCAGTAACATTTGCAGGCTTCACTTCACTTGTGAACCTCTTCGAGACACCTGTTGAAGCGCTGCAGACCAAGTTCGGTTTCAGCCGTAAAAAGGCTGTCGGAGCTGTTGCAGTGGTGGGTACTTTAATCGGTGTGTGTATCGAAGGTATTGTATCCGGCTGGATGGATATTTTCTCAATTTACATGTGTCCTCTGGGCGCATTCCTTGCAGGCGTAATCTTCTTCTGGATCTGCGGCAAGGACTTTGTACGCAAGCATGTGGACATGGGTGCAAAGAAGCCTGTGGGCAGCTGGTTTGAATTCGCAAGCAAATATGTTTTCTGCGGACTTACCATCGCTGTTCTGGTACTGGGAACACTTCTGGGCGGCATCGGCTAACCGGATATAAAATTCAAATGAAACATAAAGGCTGGAGTATCAGAAGATACTCCAGCCTTTTAATTGATAATGTTCTTATGTAATCCGATTATTTAGCCTGTGCCTTTTTGTTCTGCTTATCATAGTAGAAGTAAATAACAGCAGCGATAGCAGGAACGATGAATAAACCAAGGATGGACATAAGTGGGTCTTCGATGAAGTTATTGATCATCAGCGCAATGAAGATGATTACTGCGATGATAACTGTTACTGGGTAACCCCAAACTTTGTAAGGTCTTTCAAGTTCAGGATGTCTGATTCTGTTAACCATTACACCAGCTACGCCGAGTACAGTACCGATCATGCCAAGGAATACTACCAGAGTTGTTAACTGGTCTAAGCTTCTTGCAAGGATCAGGATGATGGAGATGATGCCCTGAACGATTAAAGCGTTTGCAGGAACACCTTTCTTGTTGAGTACGCCCTGATTCTTGAAGAAGTGTCCTTCATGGGACATAGCGTAGGAGATTCTTGCATAAACGAGAACCTGACCGTTTAAGGAACCGATCATAGCAATCAGCATACCGATGAGTACGATGATACCACCTGCATTACCGAGAAGTCTTCTTGCTACTTCTGTACCAAGATAGATGTTGTCGGCTTCAATCATTGCCTTAGCTTCTTCGATAGGAATAACTCTTAAGATTGCGAAGTTGAATAATACATAGAATACAGTTACGAAACCTACACCGATGATAAGAGCCTTAGGAAGGTCTTTCTGAGGGTTTCTCATTTCTTCACCGATGTTAGTTACGTTGGACCAGCCTTCGTATGCCCATAATGAAGCAACAACTGCATAAGCTACGATACCGATACCGCCGAATAAACCAGCGTTTTCTCCTGTTGCAGTAACAGGTGTAGGATCAAGATCAGGCATGATGTTGCCCATGAACAGAGCGCATAAGAGAATCAGTGCCATTGGTACAATCTTACCTACCATTGTGATGTTAGCAAAGATGGAAGCTTCTTTAACACCCATGATGTTGTAGATTGTGAATAATGCTACGAGGACAACAGCGATGATTTTGATCTGGCCGTTAGTCATGCCAGGAATGAAGTCTACAAGAGCTGTAGGGATTGCGATAGCAACTGCAGCGATTGAACCAGGGCTGGCAATGAGCCACTGTGAGAAACCGTACATGTAACCTACAACCGGATGATAAACTTCGTTAAGGTAAACTGTAAGACCACCAGCCTTAGGCATTGATGCACTGAGTTCTGAGAAACAGAGTGCGCCAAGTAAACTGATAAGACCACCGATTACCCAAGCGAGTAATGCTGTACCGACAGAGTAGTTTGCGTACTGCAGAACGTAAGATCCAAGGTAGAAGATACCGGAACCGATCATGATACCAGCTACGATGCTGACACCACCGAATACGGAAACTTCTTTTTTGAATTCGCCGTTAGCAGCGACTTTCTTTTCGTTAGACATATTCTTCCTCCTATTAAATTTTTTATTTGGAAATAATTCCGTTTGGTATTACGAAACGCAAAATCTGTGCCAAGAATCTGTTAAAAAACTGTTTCGAAAAAACACAGTAAAATACACAGTTTTCAGCCGTAAGAGAAAACCCTTATAAAAAGATATGCAGTTCATGTAAAAAAAATATTTAACATGGTAAAAAACAGAAAAATACAATGGTGATAAAACTCTGTCAGCGGCAATATCGGTAATCTTGACGGGAAGAGCGGAAAACAATATAATTAGAGTATGTTTTAAAAAGACTTTCTGAAAGGGGAATGTTTATGGACTTAATGAACCATGTGGAGCAGATTCTTAATTTCTATAATTATTATGACGGTGCGATCATGGTTAACCGTGCCGGAATTATCGAGTACTATCACAACAGCAGACCCGACATCAATACGCTTACCGATGAAATGATTGTGGGAAAGAGTCTTTTTGAAGTATATCCGGAGATCAAACCGCATAAAAGCACGCTAATGGAAGTTATGCGTACAGGACAGCCCATCGAGCATGATTTCCAGACCCTGACTAATTTCATTGGTGAATATTACAGCGCGTTATGCAGTACACACCCGATTTTTGATGGTGAAATAATCATCGGAGCCATAGAAGTTTTTCAGTATCTGAAAGAAAAAGATAAGTATCTTAATATCTTTCTTTCGAGTGAAGCAAGATTGCTAAAGGATAACCGGCAAGCATTGCATGAAATTATTTCTGCCTCTGAGGAAATGAAAAATCTGAAAGAAAAAATTTTTAAAGTTGCGGAAACAAAATCAGGCGTATTGATTTATGGAGAAACCGGGACAGGCAAGGAAATTATTGCAAAAGCCATCCATAATAACGGACCGCGCCGCAGCAACAGATTCATTTCACAGAACTGTGCAGCTATACCGGACAATCTGCTGGAAAGTATTCTTTTCGGTACTGTTAAAGGAAGTTTTACAGGAGCTGAAAACAGAAAAGGTCTTTTTGAGGTTGCAAGCGGAGGAACACTTTTTCTTGATGAAATCAATTCTATGGACATGGCAGTTCAGGCCAAAATCCTTAAAGCTGTAGAAGAGCAGAGAATCCGTAGGGTAGGTGGAATTGAAGATATACCTGTAGATGTAAGAATAATTGTTGCAGCCAATGTGGATCCGGAATGGTGTGTCGAAAAGAAACTGCTCAGGGAAGATTTGTATTACAGACTCAGGATTGTTCAGCTTAATGTACCACCATTGAGACAAAGAAAAGAAGACATAATGCCTATTGTGGAGTTTTATACCGACTTTTACAACAGGACAATGGGCCGCAAAATCAAAGGGATAACCAGCGAAGTCAGAGAAAAATTCATGGCTTATTCCTGGCCTGGAAATGTCCGTGAACTGCGAAACATGATAGAAGGGGGCTTTAATCTTTGCGAAGGTGAATATCTGGACATTGGAGATCTGGATGTGTATTCACTGAGAGCGCTTGACCGGATGGCGGCAAAACCATCAGATCAGATTGAGGCAGAATCAGAATCTCTTAAAGATAAGGTGAGAAACTTTGAGCGGAAGCTCATTATAAACACACTGCAGGAAAGCGAAAATATTTCAAAGGCGGCAGAGAAACTGGGAATAACCCGGCAGACTCTTAGCAACAAAATGCGTGAACTGAAGATTCAGGATGCAGAATTTCACAGAGAGGGGTAGAGCGCGATGAATAAAATCCGTGAGAATGCACAGGAAATACTTAACCTGTACAATTACTTCAACGGTGCCATGATTATTGATAAAGACGGAATCATAGTGTATTACTATAACAATCGCCGTGACCTTAACAATCTGACGGAGGAAGAGGCTCTGGGAAGACACATAAGTGAAATCTTTCCGGGGCTGAATCTGGAGGAAAGCAGCATAATGAATGCTCTATGTAACGGTACACCTACTGCAAATATGCTGCAGACCTGGAAGACTTTCAAGGGGCAGGTAATCAAATCAATAAACACAACCGTGCCGATCTTTGATGAAGGGCAGGTTATTGGCGTGGCCGAAGTATCAAGGTATATTACCGGAAGCGAGGACATGGCTAACATATATGTTACCCCTGTACTGACAGGCGGAAACAGACCTCTTTATGGTATTGACGACATTAAATCACAGTGGTCCGGAATGGAGGATATAAAACGTATAATATCAAAAGTCTCCAATACGGATTCATCAGTACTGATATATGGAAAGACCGGAACTGGTAAAGAACTGGTGGCAGAGGCGATTCATTCAGAAGGTAAGCGCAAAAATAAAAAATTCCTTTCACAGAACTGTGCGGCAATTCCGCCGGCACTGCTTGAAAGTATTCTGTTCGGGACAGTGAAAGGTAGTTTTACCGGTTCTGAAAACAGAATCGGGCTTCTGGAGGCTGCCGATGGAGGTACTTTGTTCCTGGATGAAATCAATACAATGGACATAAATCTTCAGTCAAAGATTCTCAAGGCGATTGAAGAGAGGATGATAACCAGAGTGGGTGGTCTGGATCCGATTCCGGTAGATGTAAAAATAATTGCAGCTTCCAATGAAGACCCGTGGGAGATGGTGAAGACAGGTGTAATACGTGAAGATCTTTATTATCGGCTTAAAGTAGTACAAATCGATTTGCCGCCGCTTAAAGACAGGCCGGGAGACATAGAGTATCTTTCAGCATATTTCATAAGGAAATATAATAAAATTCTTGGCAAAAACATACTTGGCCTGAATGATGATGTGGAAAAATTCTTCAGTGAATATTCATGGCCGGGAAATATAAGAGAACTGGAAAATACCATTGAAGGCTGCCTTAATTTTACCAACGGGCCGCTTATAAAGATGGAAGATATCAGTTGGTATAAACCAGGAAAAGCAGATCCGGCTGTAGTGCCGGAGTTTTGTGGTACGCTGAAGGCGACTGTAAAATCGTATGAAAAGCAGCTGATTATGGAGGCCATGGAAACTTGCCGCGGAGATTTGCAGAAGACTGCGGATATGCTTCAGATCACACGTCAGAATCTGAACAATAAAATTAAAGAATATAATCTGAACTCATAAAAACTTAACCATGTTAAAAAAATTTTAGCATGGTGCGGCTTTAAGAGTGGAAATCATATGGCTGCATGAAACGCGGTGCAGCGTATTTATATTGAAATTTAAGGGGTTAAAAGAATGAACAGGGCAGCCGGTATAATATAGTGCTGCTCTTTTTTTATTGGCACATTTATTGCTTTAATAATATATATAATATTCTGTAAAAAAGACTGGAGGGAACAAAATGAGGAAATTATTTATAAATGGCATGATTAACTCCATCGATGAAAACAATACGCGCCATGAAGCGATGGCTTGCGAAGACGGAAAAATCATTGCAGTAGGAACTTCTGAAGAACTGAAGGCAAAATATCCTGATTGCGAGACTGTGGATCTGGGTGGCAGATGTGTTCTTCCAGGTTTTGTGGATGCTCATATCCATTTTCTTGACCATGCAATTTATGAACTGTTCACAGCAAGTCTGTATGATACCAAGAGCCCTGATGAGCTTGTAGAAGTAATGAAAAAATATATCGAAGAAAAACAGATTCCTGACGGAGAATGGGTAACAGGTTTCGGTTGGGACCAGGAACTTTATCCTGACAGCGCTTGGCCTACCTGCAGGGATCTTGATAAAATTTCTGACAGACATCCGATGATGCTTACACGTCGCTGCGGTACAATCTGCGTTGCAAATTCCGCTGCCATGAAAATTGCTGGCATTGACAAGAATACACCGGATCCACAAGGCGGTGAACTGGTAAGATTTGAGGATGGCAGTCCTAACGGAGTTATGCTTGAAAGTGCCATGAGCCTTATCGGTAACTGTGTTCCTAAAATGAGCGATAGAAAACAGATTCGTCAGTGTCTGGAATTTGCCTGTGAAGAAATGGTGAAAAACGGTATTACAGTGGCACATACGGAAGATTTCACATCAGTAAGTGACAAGAGAACACTTTGGGAAGTGTATCTTGAAATGGCAGCACAGGGCAAGATGCCTGTAAATCTGGTGCTTCAGCTGAGAATACACAAGCCTGAACAGATGGACGAATTCTTTGATTTTGGCTTCCACTCATGGGAAGAATTCGGAAAGATCAAAATAGGGCCTATCAAATTCCTGGGCGATGGTTCTCTGGGCGCATGGAGTGCAGGACTTAATGAACCATACAGCGACAAACCTGACACAACAGGCTGCCTGTATTTTGATGTAGAAGAAATGAGTGCGATGGCAAAGCGGGCTGTAGAACACGGCTTTGACCTGACAATTCATGCAATCGGTGATGCGGCCGTGGAAACTTTCCTGGATTCATGCCTGTCCGTAAAAGATGAAATCAAGGCAAGAGGTTTCAGACCATCAGTAATTCACAGCCAGATTATGAACGAAAGAATTTTCGAAAAGTATCAGGAACTTGATGCAATCGGCCTTATTCAGCCTATGTACATCCACTCCGACATGTGTATTGCAGATGACCGTGTAGGTGACAGAATGAAGACAAGTTACTGCTATAATACTATGAGAAAGAAGGGTATCCGCCTGGCAGCAGGTTCCGACCTGCCTATCGAATCAGCGAATGTAATGGAAGGAATTCAGGTCAATGTGACCCGTCAGCACCTTTCCGGTTATCCTGAAGGCGGATGGTATCCTGAAGAAGCTCTGGATCTTCTGGAAGCAATCAAGTGGCACACAATCTACGGTGCTTATGTTTCAAAGGATGAAGACAAGTACGGTTCCATTGAAGTTGGTAAGCAGGCAAACTTTGTAGTGCTTTCAAGAGATATTTTCGACACACCAAAGACTGAAATAAAGAATATTGCCGTAGAAGAAACATGGATTGACGGCGAACAGGTATATAAAGCTTAATAGAAAAGGAGAAAATTGTTATGAGAAAAAATTGGCCTGATGGTATTCAGATGGGCGTTGCCCTTACATTTGACTTAGACGCAGAGACTTTCTGGTTTTCCAGAACTTTCGACAGCCTTAACAATCCGAATTTAATGGCAGAAGGTGCTTATGGACCTAATGTCGGTGTACCAAGAATTCTTGACATGCTTGACAGACAGGGACTTAAAGCTACTTTCTTCATTCCTGGATGGGTAATTGAAAAGCATACAGAAATCTGCAGAGAAATAGTAAGACGCGGTCATGAAGTTGGTTACCATGGATACCTCCACGAAACTACATATTTCCCTGAACAGGACAGAGAACTGGTTGCAAAGTCCAAAAAAATCATGAAGGAACTTCTGGGTGTTGAACCGCTGGGTTACAGAGCACCGGAAGCTGTTCTTACAGAAGAAACAATCAATAATGTTATGGAGAGCGGTTTTGAATATTCTTCAAACACAATGGCTTGCGACTGGCCATATTACCACTATGGTAAGGATGGCAAGAAGCTTATCGAACTGCCTTTCTCATGGCTTTATGATGACACATCTCATTTCTTCTTTACACTGCAGCAGCCTGAAAGAAGAAGAATCTGCGCCCCTTCCTATGTAAAAGAGATCTGGCAGTCCGAGTTCGACGGCCTTTATGAAGAAGGTGGCCTTCTGAATCTGGTTCTTCATCCGCAGTGCATCGGCAGAATCAGCCGTGTAAAGATGCTGGAGGAACTGATTGAATACATGAAGTCCAGACCAGGCGTAGCAATCGGTCCGGCACTGGACATCAGCAGACTTGCAAGAAAAGGTCTTGGTGAATAAAAATGAAAAGAGCTTTTATCAATGGCAAGTGCCATATTCTGGATAACAACAAAACTGTAACCAGTGCCATAGCTGTTGATGGCGACAAAGTTCTTGGCTACGGAACTGACGAAGAAGTTTTTGAAATGGTCGGAGATGGTGAAATTATTGATCTTGGCGGCAAAACTCTGCTACCAGGTTTCAATGACAGCCACATGCACTTCCTCAACTATGGATATTATAAAACAATTGTAGACCTTGACGGCTGTAAGTCCCACGCAGAGTTCAAGCAGCGCATAAAGGATTTCATCGCGGAAAAAGAAATTCCCGCTGGCCACTGGGTAGAAGCTGTTGGCTGGAACCAGGACGACTGGGACGATGTGAGTCTTCCTGACCGCTATGAAATGGACGAAATTTCAACAGAACACCCTATTTATGCCCTCAGAGTATGCGGACATGTCTGCCTGCTTAACAGCAAAGCTCTGCAGGAAGCAGGAATCAACCGTGACCTTCCGCAGCCAAAGGATGGTTACTACGAAGTGGACGAAAATGGCGAACCTAACGGCGTTATATCTGAAATGATGACTTTCCTGTACGGGCAGATGCAGGAGGCAGAAGTTTCAGATATCAAGGAAATGCTCAAAGCAGCCTGTGCAGATGCCAATAAAGTTGGTATCACATCAGTGCAGACAGATGACTTCGATGCTCTTCCCGGACGTAATTTTACCAAAATAATCGCAGCATACAGAGAGCTTATTGCAGAAGGTCAGCTGGGTGTCAGAGTAACTGAACAGTGTGCCCTGACCGAAATGGAAAGATACGACGAGTTTGAAGCTGCAGGCTTCAGAATGGGTGAAGGGGATGATTACTTCAGAATCGGTTCCCTGAAGCTTTATCTTGATGGTTCCTTAGGTGCAAGAACAGCATGGATGCTTGATGATTACAGTGATGATCCGGGCAATAAAGGATTCGGTGTTTACAGCGACGACAAGGACCTTTTTGAACTGGTGGAAAGGGTTACCAGAGATGGCCGTGAGGCTGCAATGCACTGTATTGGCGATGCGGCGACCCTTCAGGGCACAAGAGCTATTGAAAATGCAGCAGCCAGATACCCGGACATGAAGCCTCGCCACGGCATTGTCCATGCACAGATTCTCAACGAAGATATCTGCCGCAGAATGGCTGATGGAAATATAATGGCTTATATACAGCCGATTTTCATTGAATATGACCTGCACATGGCCGAAGACAGAGTTGGCGCGGAAAGAATGAAGACCAGCTATAACTGGAGAGATATGAAAGATATGGGAATTATGCTTTCAATGGGAACCGACTGTCCTGTAGAGAGCTTTAATCCTCTGGCAAATATTTATTCCGCAGTAACAAGAAAAGACCTGGAACTGGTACCTGATGGCGGCTGGTATAAGGAACAGGCTCTTACTCTCGATGAAGCCATCGAAGGTTACACAAAAGGTTCTGCATATATGTCAAGGGATGAAAAAATAAAAGGTACCCTTGAAAAAGGCATGCTTGCCGATATGGTAGTGCTCAATGAGGACATCTACAATGTTCATCCGGATAAAATTAAGGATATTACAGTTGCAATGACTATAACAGGCGGTAAGATAGTATACAGAGCTGAATAAATAACGGAAGAAGTATTTTCCGGCATAAGAAAACTCACAGCAGAAACTGTGAGTTTTCTTTGTGTATAGGAATTTATGGAATGTTGATTATCCTCTTTTGAGGAAGGCTGTGCAGCAATGCATTGCTCCGAAACCTTTCATAATTTCATCAAAATCTACTGTAATAACTTCAATTCCGTTCTTTTCGAGGAGATCCTGGCTCCTTGGGTTGCCAGCAGGCATTACGATAAGACCAGGTTTGATTGCAACGAAATTGATAGCAAAGGAATGCTTTGCTTCTGTCTGAGAAGGACATTCAAGCAGCTTGTATCCTTTTTTCTTAAGCATATCGCAGATGTCGTAAGGTACCTGTGATGCATGAATCATTGCAACATCGTGGCTTGCAAGATTGAGGTTGCCGTCGATGTGAGCATGGCCGTAAGGCACCTGCATAGGATAAACATCAACGCCCATTCGTTTCAGCTCGTATTCTATCATTTCATAACCGGAGCGGTTGGTTCTCACGCCGCATGCCAGGATGGCAGTGTGTCTGTCTACCCACATAACCATTGCACCTTCAAATGTTGCATCGCCGCAAACTGTTCTTATGATAGGAACTCCCAGATCTGCAAGTGCTTTTGCGGCATATCTTTCTTCACCGCGGCGGGCTTCCATTGCAGGGCGGGTAACGATTGCACCTTCAGGTGTCATGAGAACCAGATCGCGGCAGAAGAGCGCATTAGGCTTATCCTCACGCTGTTCTTCGATATAATGAACTTTTACACCGTGGTCACGGTAAATCTGTGCCAGGGCATCGTGCTGAGCCCGGAACAGTTCCGGATCAATAGGAGCTTTAAATCTTGCTGCCTCCCAGTCAAAGTTGTCAATTTCCTTGCCAGGACGGCGCATCAGAACTGCTTTAAGTTCATCAACTTCGGAGCATACTCCCCAGTCACCCCAGAGGTCTTTCATGTCGTCAATGATTGAAGATTCTTTCGGAAACCATCTTTCTCCGGCGATGGCATCAATATCAATTGTATGTGTCATAATATTTACCTTATCCTCTCTTGAGATATGCAGTAATGCAGTGAAGCGCACCCTTGCCTTTGATAATTTCTGAAATATTTACTGTTTTAACTTTTATGCCGTTCTTTTCGAGAAGCTCCTGAGTACGGGGATTGCCTTCAGGCATGAGGATATATCCTGGTTCCAATGCTACAAAGTTACAGCCGAAAGTTTCACGCACTTCCGTTCTGGATGGTGCTTCAAGCATCTTATAGCCTTTTTTCTTTAACATATCAACGATGTCATAAGGTACCTGAGAAGCATGCATCAGCATGACATCATTGCTTGCAGGATTGAGAAGGCCGTCAATATGAATATTGCTGTAAGGCTGCTGCATATGGTAAACATCCACGCCCATTCTTTCCAGTTCATATTTTACCTGTTCAAATCCGCTCTTATTGCAGCGTACTCCTGTTGAAAGCACGCATGTTTTTCGGTCAACCCACATTGCATTGGCACCTTCAAACATACCGTCACCGGCAATGGTTCTGAGAACAGGTACACCGATTCTGGCAAGAGCCTCTGCAATATATCTTTCTTCCCCGCGGCGTGCTGCCATAGCAGGTCTTGTAATAATAGCACCTTCTGGAGTCATAAACATCAAATCTCTGCAGAAAACTGCATTAGGTCTGTCTTCGCGCTGGTTTTCCACATAGTAAACCTTAGCGCCGAAATCTCTGTAAATCTGAGCGACTTCGTCATGTTGTTTTCTCATGAGTTCTACATCGATAGGTTCATCAGAAAAGCGCACTTCCTTAGCGTTGAAATTCTCGATTTCTTTGCCGGGACGGCGGAGAAGAACTGCTTTGAGAGTATCAACTTCAGAGGAAACACCCCAGTCTCCCCAATATTCTGTAATATCATCTTCAAAGTATGATTCTTTAGGGAACCATCTTTCGCCAGGGATTGCGTCAATATCAATTATTTTTTTAGTGTCGTCCATGAAAAACCTCCTGTAAAATAGTATATACAAATAATACGCAAGAAATATGCCAAGGAATCAATGGACGAAATCCACTGTTTTCAGTTAAAAAAACAATAAAAAAATCCCTGTGTAAAAAATAATTTTACACAGGGCAAATTTTTTATTAAAGCTGTTCCATTCCGGTTGTAAGTGAATGTTTCACTCTGTCAGCCTCTTCGGCAGCCTTGGCATTGTTCCAATGGTCCATGGTACCTACCAGGTAGCCGGTGATTCTGCGGATTCTTTCAAAAGGCGCTGAAACGAACTTGTAGTTCAGGTCAGCAAAGTCGCCGTCGATGTTTATATCCAGAGACTCTACTTTTCTGTTATATTTTTTTTCGAGATAATCTACATAAGCCTGCGCTTCTGCTGCAGGTGCGTTTCCTGTAATAATTGCGGACATACCAATACCTCCTCTGTACGTTTAACTATTATATACCTATATGTGGTGGTTTTAAACAGTTTTTTTAAAAAAACATACAAGAAAAATATTACAGGCGGCTGGGACTATGCCATAAGGTCGCGGAAAAGTATGAGCAGCAGGTTGTTGTTGTAAAGGTCTCCTGCAACCATGGAACTGTCAAGCCAGCCCATGATAGTCTGGCAGTGTTCCGGTACGATAAGGCCTGCAACCGGTACCAGCAGTGCCAGGAAAAGGAAAACATAGAGCACACCCAGGACCATACCCAGAATGAGGCCCATGAGCCAGTCGATTTTGCCGGTGAAGCCTTTGTTGTTTTTATGGGAAAAGGCGCTGCCGATAATTGCAAGAACCAGCCGGAGAACCACCACAATCAGCACGAAGCAGATGATTGTCAGCAGAATCTGAGCAAGCTTGGCAGAACCGTCCAGAATGAGAGATTCGCTCAGCTGGCTGCCGCCGTTATCCTTGAACAGATCAGGCAGTGCCAGATAAATGTCAGAACTTTCCCACTTGGCAGAAAGACCCGCAGTGATTTTTTCCATAGTTCTGATGCCTACTTCGGTCTTGTTCATAAGCCAGTCTGCAGCATCGTCACAGAAAACCCAGGCGATTATGAGAGACACGAAGCCTTTGCAGAAACTTACAACAGAGAGTGCAAAGCCCCTGCGCATGGTCAGAAAGATTGTAAGTATCAGTACAATTAAAATTGCAATATCCATTACCATGTAAATACCCCCTTGGCGGACCTGCATAGGTCCGGACTGAAAATCATATTATGTAAAAGTATTTTACTAAAAAAATTGCAGAAGTGCAAGTCATAACAGGAGGTAGACATGGGAACCAGTTACGGACCTTATGTGATGTATATATTAAGTCAGCTGATGCAGAAAAGGCAGGCGGCTGGAAGCATGCCGCAGGCAGACGGAGCAGGCGGCCCCGCCCCGGAAGCCGGGGCGGCGGGCCGGCCGGAGAGCACGCAGAATGCCGGCCCCGGGCATGCTGTGCATGCCGCCGCCAGCCCTGCAGAACAGCTTTTTGACTATGATGAAACCGGCTCAGACTGGCACAGGGAAACCAATCTGGAATTGCTGAAACACTTCTGCCGTGAGGGTTATGCCCAGGCCAGCCGCCACGGACACTTTCTTATAGGAAATAATCAGAGCGGCAGTTTCATAGCCATTCCGGGCCGCTTCCTTCTGGAGGACCAGCCTGCCGGGGGCAGGACCGGGTTCACGTTGTGGCAGCCTTTGCGGGGCGGGGAGGCGCTGTACAGCGGTCTGGAGGAGATGGATGAGGACACGGCACGGCAGATTTACGGGTACTGGATTGCAGCACTGGACAGCAGGACACTGGAAATCAGTGAAGTTTAGCAAGGGTGAGGATCCAGAAGGCGTAATATTTTCTGAAATGTACCAAATGTTTTCGTGCAAAAAACATTTGACGGTTCTGAGAAAACATTGACCGTATGAGCACTGAAAAAGTGCTACCCAAATGTCATAAAGAAAAGAATTATATCGAAGTGTGTCGAAGGAAATTTAGTAACAAGAGAATTTTAATCAGATTTTCCTTGTATTTGCTGGAAATTTTCTGAAATGCTTCGAATGTTTTTTCACAGAAAACCAAACACCCTTTTCAGAAAACATTTCCGTATTTCTGCAGACACTTCGGTAGATTCACCTGAATTCCCCGAATCTTCACAATTCTTATGTTTTTTGTATGCAAAATCCAGTTGAATAATCTTGCAAAATGTGATATTATCATATATTGTATGGATAAGTTTATGTTAGAGGCCCTTAAGGAAGCCCAAAAGGCCAGAGAAAAGGGCGAAATCCCTGTCGGTGCAGTCATCGTAAAGGATGGCGAAATAATCGGCAGAGGACACAATTCAACAGAAACGGACAGAGACACCACTGCGCATGCGGAGATCAATGCTATCAGACAGGCTTCGAAATATCTTGGAGAGACTCTTGGCTGGCGCCGTCTGACAGACTGCGACCTGTATGTGACCATGGAGCCTTGCTGCATGTGTGCAGGAGCCATAGTCTGGGCAAGAATCAGAACACTTTATATGGGTGTGAGAGATCCCAAGGCGGGAGGCTGCGGTTCTGTCTTTAATATAGTTCAGGAACAGAAACTCAACCATCAAGTTGAAATCATAGAGATGGAAGACGGTCCGATTAAGGAAGAATGCGGTGAAATAATCCGCAGGTTTTTCCGGGAACTGAGGGACCTTAAAAAACTTACTAAAGAGAAATCGGAGGACACGAGACAATGAAGAGAACAGGACGTATTTTATGCCTGGCAATGATTTTAGTAATTATGGCAACAGCAGTATGCTTCGCCGGTACAGAAGGCGGACTCAAGCTTACAGGTACATATCCTGAAGATGGTTACAAGGGTGCCGCAACAGAAAACATGTCTGTTAAGCTTTACTTTGATGGTCAGCTGACAGAAGAAGTTCTGGGTGATAAGAATGCTGATGCAATCAAGATTATGGACCCTGACGGAAAGGCTCTTCCTACAAGAGTTTTATATGCTCCTAAGGAAGAAGGCGTAGTTCTTGTAATCGTTGACACAGACGAAGAAGGCAAGACTATCAAGGGCAAGAGTAACGCAGAATACACAGTAAAGGTTTCCGGCAGCATGGTTGACAACGAAGGCAACACACTTGGCCAGGACTATACTTTCAAGTACAAGACTCTCAACGAAGGTACAAACAATACTGTCAGCATGGTTATGATGTTCGTGATGATGGGCGGTATGATGGTTATGACAACCAAGAGCGCAGCTAAGGAAGCTCAGAAGCAGGCTGAAGCAATGCGTGAAAAGGAATCCAAAGTCAACCCATACAAGGAAGCTAAGAAGACAGGCAAGTCCGTAGAAGAAATCGTTGAGCAGGACAAGAAGGACAAGGCTAAGAAGGCTGAAAAGGCTGCAAAGAAAGCAGCTAAGGAAGCTGAAGAGGATTACGACTTTGATTTTGATTTCGAATTCGAAGAAGAAGGCGTTTACAAAGTAAAGAGTCCTCGTCCGATTGCAGCAGCAGGCGGCAAGTACATCACAGGCCGCAAGGCAGAAGCTGAAGCGAAGGCGGCAGCAGAAGCAGCAAGAAAAGAACAGGAAGCAAAGTGGGCTGCAAATGCTAAAAAAGGTAAAGGCAAGAAGAAAAAATAAGCAATAAAACAAGGCAAGATGAGAGGTAATCCCCTCTCATTTTGTCTAAGCGGGTTTTTATTCAGAGGTACTGTATGATGAAGGAAGCGACAGAACTTAAGTTAAGATCATATGCCAAAATCAACCTTTCTCTGGATGTTACGGGCATCAGGGAAGACGGTTACCATACTGTTGAAACTGTAATGCAGCAGGTGTCTCTTTATGATGACATTATCATAAACTGGGAGCCGGATGATAGCGGCCAGCTGGAAATCCAGGTGACCAACAGCAAACCTTATCTGCCTACAGACCAGCGCAACCTGGCTTATAAGGCAGCTGTGCTTATGGCTGAAGGAAGACAGATAAGCGGCAGGCTCAGAATGCATCTGGAAAAGAGGATTCCGGTGGCTGCAGGTCTGGGAGGCGGCAGCGGCAACGCGGCAGCAGTTATGATCGGGCTTAACAGGCTCTGGAAACTGGGGCTGGATACGCGGCAGCTCTGCACCATGAGCAGCGTGCTGGGAGCGGATGTTGCCTTTTGTGTGCTGGTACAGAACAGCCGTTATACCTGCGCTCTGGGCAGCGGAATCGGTGATGTGCTTACTCCGGTGAAAAGGGGCATGCGCAAGCATCTCATCCTTGCCAAACCGGCATTCGGAGTTTCCACCAAGGAAGTTTTCAAGGGCATTGATGAGTGCGTAATTGAAAACCGTCCCGATGGACAGAAAATCATTGAAAACCTGCAGAAGGGAAATTACCCTGAAGTCTATGATAATATGATCAATGTGCTGGAAGAGTACACTCTGAAAGCATATCCGGAAGTTGAAAAACTTAAAGAAAGAATCAGAAGAACCAGCAAGGTTAAAAAAGTCCTCATGAGCGGC
This sequence comes from Bacillota bacterium, assembly GCA_017436705.1. Taxonomy (GTDB): domain Bacteria; phylum Bacillota; class Clostridia; order Peptostreptococcales; family Anaerovoracaceae; genus SUG1106. The sequence goes on along the minus strand of JAFSCP010000033.1, from coordinate 13,658 downwards.
AGCGGACCTACCGTCATGGGCATCTATGATGACTACCTTTCTGCTAAGAAAGCGTGTCTTGAAATCAGAAAATACGGTTACGAGGCCTACTGGCTGACCACCGGAAAAGATATCAGAGGAGAAAAATAATGTTGAATTTTGATTTGCAGAACCACAGACCCCTTAGAGAAATCGTTTACGAAGAACTGAAGCGTCAGATTTTAATCGGTGAAATCCCACCGGGAACAAGAATGATGGAAGTGGAACTTGCAGATGATATGGGAGTAAGCCGTACACCAGTAAGAGAAGCCATCAGAAAACTGGAAAAAGAAGGTCTCGTGACAATCGAACCGAGACGTGGTGCGTATGCCTCCGACATTTCTATCAAGGATATCGAAGACATACTGGAAGTAAGACAGGAACTTGAAGGCATGGCAGCTGCGATGGCGGCAGTGAAAGCCAACGATGAGCAGAAAGAACAGCTCCGCAAGGTAACAGCTCAGTACAAGGATGCAGTTGAATCCGGAAATGTGGATGAGATGATCAGATGTGACGTAGCTTTCCACAAGCTGATTGTAGGCTGCAGCGACAACAAAACACTGACACAGCTTGTTTTCCAGGTTCAGGAACTGGCCCTCAGATTCAGATACATCTACTATGATGATTTTGCAAGATTTGGCAGCCAGCCTATGGAACACAAGGAAATCGCTGATGCAATCCTCAGCGGTGATGCTGAAAAAGCCCGCAAGGCGGCATGGGAACATATCCTTCATCTGAAAACTTTTGTGCTTAATGAAGGCGAAAGCGTTTTCCACGGCAATCACCAGGCTGAATAGGAATAATACATCAAGGAATAAAACAACTCTGCATGCAGGGTTGTTTTTTTATTTCATAAAAGGGCCTTTGTGTGAATAGAATCTAGCAAGACCAAGTTTGGAAAGGGGAAAGCTGCTATGACCTACGAAAAAGAGATTCCGGACTATGCAATGGTTCCGGCCAAGGAGATAGAAGAAAAAATAATCGTACCTGTGACCAAAGGCGCAATTTATTCGCCGGTACAGGTGACCAATATAACCGAAAAACCTAAGACAGTTATCACCATTGAAGAGGATATCCTGGTGCCGGACACCAAACCGGACCTGCGGGAGATTCTGCTCATTGACGGCAGAGCGCGGCTTGCATCCAGGGAAATCGACCAGATGGGTAAGGGAGATGACCACATCAGTCTGGCCGGTGAAATTGAGCTGCAGACTTTGTATATGCCGGAGAATCAGCAGGTAAGCGGGCCGGTCATTGCAGTACAGACCAGAGTGCCTTTTAAAGAACAGTGGCATACGGGCCTGGCTTCAGGAGCAACGCTGACTGCATCCTGCAAGGTGGAAAAAATCGACTACATGGTTATAAACGAACGGAAGTACCGCGTAAAAATCAGTCTGGCCATCAGCGCACGGGAGTGTGTCGACAGCAAAGTTGATGTGTTCGAGGGAATAACCGGCGAAGAAATCCAGATGCTGAGAGAAAAGGTGGAAATCACCAATATCGCCCTGCGTAAAAAAGACACGCTGTCAATCAGCGAGATCCTGGAAATCAAGGAAGATGAAACCTTTGAGGCTGTCCTGAAGCAGGATATAACAGTGGTGGAAAACTACAAGCAGCTGACAGGAGAAAAGCTGGTGGTAAACGGTTTCATCTTTGTAAATCTGCTCTATACAGTTGCAGGCAGCGGTGAGGCAGGGCCGGAAGGTGAAGGGGCGCATCAGAAAACTGACTGCATAAGACAGGCAAGAGAAAGAGTTGAATTTACCCAGTTTATTCCTGTGTCAGGTGGCAGCGGAAGCGAAGTTTGCTTTGACGGAAGCGGGCTGCGGGTCAAACTGGTCAGCGATGAGGAGCTGGGCGAAGTGCTGAAGCTTGAAGGTGAGATAATCACACATGTGGAAGTTTACCGGACGATGGAGAAGGAAATCATCGTCGACGGATACCACCGGGAAAAAGACTTTGTGTGCGATTTCGGAGAAAAGACCAGCAGAGTCATGGTGGGAACCACTGCCGGAGAATCTTCTGTACGGGAAATAATATCGCCGGACCAGGGTTATGGCGATGTGGAAAAAATCATTTATACAACAGGGGAAATTGCGTCGGCCGGAAGTCACTGCGAACAGGGGAAGGTGATAACAGAAGGCTCTGTACTGGCAAAAATCATCTGCCAGAGCAGACCATCCAAGGATGCACAGCCTCAGATATTTTCAATGCGGCAGGAAGTTCCTTTCAGAGTGGTGGCCAATGGAGCCCAGCTGAGCGGTGATGAAATGGTCAGCGACAGAATCTACATCAAGGACATCTGGGCAGAAAAGATAAACAACAAGCAGATTGAATTCAATGCGGCAGTAGTCTGCAGCGGCGAACTCATGCGGCAGGTGCCGTTCAAAGTACTGGTAAATCCGGCCTTTGAGGAAAAGACAGTTAAGGAAAGAGCGGTGCCGATGGTAGTTTACATAACACGCAAAGGTGACAGCCTCTGGTCCGTTGCCAAGAAGTTCAAGACCACCATGGAAAGTATAATCCAGCTCAATCAGCTGGAAGAAGGAGTGCTGCATCCGGGGCAGAAACTGCTCATTCTGAAATAGGCATGAAGAAAAAAACGCGCAAAGTGAATTAAGGAGGAAAAAACTGACCATACTCTCTTTGTAAGAAGGGAGTAAAAAATGGATATTGAGAAAACTGAACATAGAAGAAATATAACAGAGAAAATAGTTGTTGTGATTGCTGCGGCGTCCGTGGCGGCCGGCAGCCTGGGGGCATTTGTGCTGCAGGCCGGCCACACCCTGGCAGCCGCCCGTGCGTCCAGTGCGGCTGCCAGGGCCGCTGAGTCTGCCATTGAGGCTGTGGTGCAGACTCAGTGGACGCCGGATACAGCAGGGCTGGTCAATGAGTATGATGGAATCATAAGGTTCCACGTAATTGCCAACAGCGATTCGGAAGAAGATCAGACACTGAAGCTGCAGGTGAGAAACTGCGTGGTCATGAAACTGCAGAACGCTCTGGTTTCCTGTACGGACATTGGGGAAACCAGAGCCTACATCGAAGATAACCTGGACCTTATAGAAAGATGGGCCGCAGATTGCGTCAGAGGCTGGGGATATGATTACGATGTAAAAGCCAGAATCGGAGTAAGTGCTATTCCGGCCAAACAGTACGATGACCTTTATTTCCCTGCGGGCAATTACGAAGCCCTCACCATAACCATAGGCGAGGGCAAAGGCCAGAACTGGTGGTGCGTGGTATTCCCGCCCCTGTGCCTTGTAGATGCCAGCGACGAAGCTTACGGAGAACTTTTCGGAGAGGATGCACAGGGGCGGCTGGTGCTCCGCTCCAGACTGCTTGAACTGCTGGGAAAATACGAGAAAAAAGGACTGCTGACCAGTTGAGGCCAGCAGTCCTTTTCAGTTATTGCTTTTTATAGAAATATATTTAAGAAAGGAAGTTGCTTATTATTCTTCTTCAGTCTTATTGTTTGACTGATACTTGCTTGCGGCCTCAAGCTGAATCTTGATTTTCTTGATATCGTTGCCGCGGACGATGGTAAGTGTTACTTCTTCACCGATTTCGTGCTTCTGAATTTCCGCAAGAAGTACAGAGGAGTCAGTAACTTTCACATCGTCAATATAGTAAATCATGTCGCCTGATTCGAGGCCGGATTTCTTTGCGTTGTCACCGTTCACTTCCTGAATGTATACTCCGGCAATGCTTACACCGTACTGCATTGCATCCTGAGGGTTGGTCAGGTCTACGATAGTGATGCCGGCAGCAGGTCTGCCTTCCACATAACCGTTTTCGATGAGTGACTTGGTTACTTCCGCAACTTTGTCGCAAGGGATTGCGAAGCCGAGACCTTCAACATTGGAGCCTGCGGACTTTGCAACTACGATGCCTGCCAGGTTTCCGTACTGGTCGAAAAGTCCGCCGCCGGAGTTGCCTGGGTTGATGGAAGCACTTGTCTGAATCAGTGACATTGCTTTGCCGTCGATGGTAATCTGACGTTCCAGTGCACTGATGATACCTTCGGTTGCAGTGCCTGAAAGAGTACCCAGCGGATTACCGATGGCAACTACCAGTCCGCCCACACAAAGATCTTCTTCTTTGCCGATAGTTACAGGGTCCAGACCGGTTTTATCAATTTTGATAACTGCCAGGTCTGTCTGGGCATCTGTTGCTACCAGTGTTGCCTGGTGAACGCTTCCGTCGTTGAGAGCTACTTTGATATTGCTTGCACCATCGATAACGTGGTTGTTGGTGATGATGTATCCGTCTTCGCTGTAAATTACACCGCTGCCTGCGCCTTCTGTTACATACTGACGCATCCAGAAGTCATAGTCGATGGCTTCTGTGGTGATAGCTACTACTGAGTTTTCATTGAGGGCGACGATTTCCTGAATGGAAAGTTCGCTGCCCGTAGCCTGGGACAGGTTATAGTTTGTGGTTGTTACTGACTTATTGATTGTAGTTCCGCCGAAAGTGCTCATTGCCAGAGCATACGCTCCTGCACCGACTGCCGCGGAAAGAATCATGGAGAAAATCAGCGTTAAAACCATAAACTTTCTTGTTACATATTTTGGCTCTTTTACAGGTGCCCTGTAAGGCTCCTGCCCGTAGTCAGTATATTGATTATACTGTGTATATTGTGTATTTCCCTGGGAGGAATTTGTCTCTCCGAATTTTTCCCAATCATCCATAAATAGGACCTCCTTTTATTGTGTTTCATGTCCGGACCAGCGGTCCGCTTTTTATTTTAACTTATTTTCTTAATTTAAGCAAATTATAACTATATTTTGTGTAATTTATGTGTAAAAAATATGTGAAATATGATAAAATAAACTGTTGTTAAGAAAAATATAATGTGAAAACACGGATATAAATATTATGGAAAGAGCTTTCAGAGAATATACCCGGTGGAAAGGTGAAAATCTCCCTGCGGATCTGGCTGCCGAGCTGGATCTGATGGCGCAGAACCAGGACGAAATTTACGACCGCTTCTGCAAGGATATCGCTTTCGGGACCTCAGGCCTCAGAGGGAAAATGGGTGCCGGTACCAACAGAATAAATTCAGTGGTCCTTCGCAAGGCAACCCTGGGCATTGCCCGTTACCTGACTGAGCGCTACCAGGCTCCTGCAGTTGTAATCGGCTACGATACAAGAATAAACTCAGAGGACTATGCCCGTGCAGTGGCAGAGGTTTACGCAGCAAAAGGCGTGGATGCATACCTTTTCAGCGAGCCGACTCCCGTACCGGTAGTTTCCTTTGCGGTGCGCCACCTGGGAATCAATGGGGGCATCATGCTGACCGCCAGCCACAACACTAAAGAATACAACGGCTACAAGGTTTACGACCATTTCGGCAATCAGATTGATAAGCTTAAAGCCGCCCTTATTGAAAAATATATCGACGACGAAGATCCTTTCTGCTGGCAGCCATCAGAGCGCTGCGGCAGGGTTATAACTCTTGACGGCAGCGTCAGGGCCGCATACATTCAGGCGGTAAAAAGGGAGACTCTCTGGTGGGACGAGCCTGAAGAGTGTAGAAGAGCACTGGCAGACCTTAAAGTGTGTTACACGCCCCTCAACGGTTCAGGGTATTCCTATGTGATGGGCGTTCTTGAAAATCTGGGTGTGAAGAACATCACCGTGGTTGAGAGCCAGCAGGCTCCTGACGGAAACTTTCCCACATGTCCGTCACCGAATCCTGAAAACGACCATGTTTATGAAGAGGCCTTCAGAGTCTGTGAGGCCAATGACCATAAATTTGATATAATCATTGCCACTGACCCGGACAGCGACAGACTGGGCCTGGTAGTCAGAGGCGAAGAAGGTTACGTGCACCTGAGCGGCAACCAGGTGGGCGAGCTCATGTTTGACTATGTGTGCCGCTGCCACAGTGAAGGAATCTGCGGTAGAGACCTTTCGGGGAAAAAAGTTGCTTTCAAGAGCTTCGTAAGTTCCCCGCTGGCTGAGGAAATCGGCCGTGCATACGGCGTGGAAGTCCGCAATGTTTTCACCGGATTCAAGAACATCGTCCGTGAAATCGAGCAGATGAAGGCGGCAGGGCGCGAAAACGACTTTCTTTTCGGCTTCGAAGAAAGCCTGGGCTACCTTTACGGTGACTATACCCGCGATAAAGACGGCATTATGGCGGCTCAGATGGTCTGCCTTATGGCGGCGGAGCAGAAAGCAGCCGGCAGTGACCTGATACGCAAGCTGGAATCAATTTACGGCCGCTACGGTTACACCGAGTCCATTGCCACGTCCATAGTTTTCCGCCAGGAAAAGGACCGTGAAAAGATGGCGGCTATGATGGAAGATCTTTTCCGCGGCAAGCTTAAAGCCTGCCAGCGTGAAGACGCCCCTGTACGCAGGGAGTTCTGCTACCGTCAGCAGAAGATGTACTGTGCGGATCTGGATGGGGGACACAGAGTTATCGTCCGTCCGTCAGGCACTGAACTTAAATTGAAAATATATATATTTGCCAAGGGGCAGAGCAGGGATGAGGCCATTGACATGGCGGCCGGACTTTGCAGCTGGGCAAGAAATATTCTGGAGGATAAATAAATGAGCAAAGCATACACAGGAATAGACAAAAGCGGTTCTTACCGCGTTTATCTTGCACTTACCACTGACATGGTTGAAGAGGCAAGAAAGATCCACGACACAACACCGCTGGCAACTGCCGGCCTTGGAAGAGTTCTCACAGGCGCAGGTCTTATGGGACTCCTTCTCAAGAATGAATCAGATAAACTGACAGTAATCTTCAAAGGCGATGGTCCTGCAAAGCAGATTCTTGCCACTGCCAACGCAGAAGGCAAGGTCAAGGGGTACATTGCAAACCCTGATGTGGACCTGCCGCTCAACGAACACGGCAAGCTGGATGTGGGTGGAAGCCTTGGAATCGGCGAACTTACAGTTATCAAGGACCTTGGACTCAAGGAACCGTATGTAGGCACAATTGCTCTGGTTGACGGCGAAATCGCTGATGACCTTACAGCATACTACTTCATTTCCGAGCAGCAGAATACTGCGATTTCTCTGGGCGTAAAGGTGGACACTGACTACTCCGTACTGGCAGCAGGTGGTCTGTTCATCCAGATGCTTCCTAACTTCAAGGATGAAGCAGTTGACGCCCTTGAAAAAATGATTGCAGACCTGCCGCCTATTACAACTATCATCGAAGAGACTGTCAATGCAGGCGCAGGCAAATCCGAAGAAGGAATCCTTGCTGACATGATGTACAGAATTTTCGGCCAGATGCCTGAAGAATATATGGTAAGCGGCCTTGAGTACAGAGACATCGGCTGGGAATGTGACTGCTCCGAAGAAAGACTTGAAAAAGTTCTCATGACCATCGGCGAAGACGACCTGAAGGAAATCATTGAAGAAGATGGACACGCAGAAATGGTATGCCAGTTCTGCTGCAAGAAATATAACTTTGATAAGTCCCATCTTGAAAGAATTCTGGCAAGCATCATGTAAATATACATGTATGAGGGAGGTATAGTATGGAGAAAAAAGTAATAGGCATTGTATTCGGCGGCAGATCAGGCGAATACGAAGTTTCACTCCTTTCTGCGGCATCTGTTATCAGAGCCATTGATAAGACAAAATTCGACTTAGTATACATAGGAATTGATAAGAAAGGCCAGTGGTATCTGGTACCTAAGGCTTACAGGCAGGACGAGGACAAAGTCCGCGAAATCACTGCGGACCTTATCGAAGACGGAAGCTGGCTCAATGCGGCGGCGCCCATTATTCCGGGAGACATCAAAGGCCTGGTGGACTTCGCTCTGCCGGTTATGCACGGCCCTTACTGCGAAGATGGCAAGATTCAGGGTTTCTTTGAGATGCTGGATATCCCTTACGGAGGCTGCGGCGTTCTGGCATCAGCAGCTGCCATGGATAAGCTGACGGCCAAGGATATTTTCAGACAGCACGGCATTCCTGTATGTGCCGATGAAGCGGTTACAAGAAGCGACATGGTAGCAGACAAGGAAGGGGTTCTGGACAGAATTGAAAAGTCCCTGGGTTACCCTTGCTTCGTAAAACCTGCCAACATGGGCTCCAGCGTGGGCGTCAGCAAGGCGGCTGACCGCAAGGCCCTTGAAGAGGCTCTCACACTGGCACTTAAATATGACCGCAGAATCATCGTTGAGGAATTCGTAAACTGCAGAGAGCTGGAAACAGGCATCATGGGCAACGACCACCCTGAGGCGGCGGCTGTGGGTGAAATTCTTCCTTCAGCAGAATTCTATGACTACGAAGCCAAGTATTTTTCCAGCGGAGCATCCAAAATCTGCATTCCTGCAGACATTCCTGATGAAACACGTGAAGAGCTCCGCGCCCTGGCAATCAAGGCTTACCAGGCAATCGACGGTGAAGGTTTTGCGAGAGTGGACTTCTTCATCGACAGAGATACAGAAAAGATTTATCTTAATGAAATAAACACAATTCCGGGCTTTACCAAGTTCAGTATGTTCCCGCTCCTGTGGGAAGAAGCCGGCGTAAAGTACGGAGAGACAATTGAAAGGATTATTGAACTGGGATATGAGAGATATAACGCTAAAAATTGTGGGTAAACAATGTTTTGACGATAAAGAAGAGGACCAGATGGAGTTCATCACCGACGGCAAGATTTATCTGAAAGATGGTTCCATCTACCTGCTTTATGATGAAAGCGAAGTTTCCGGAATGACAGGCTGCAAGACCAGCCTGAAGATAACAGATAATTCGGTTAAAATGAAGCGCATCGGTGATGTGGGTTTCGGAGCGGAGCTTTATTTTGAAGAGGGCAAGCGCTTCTGCAGTGTGTACAGAACACCTTACGGCCCTATGGATGTGGAAGTTGTAACCAAGTGGATTGATGACAGAATGGACAGAGAAAATCTTTCCGGCAGCATCGACATCAAGTATGAAATCAGCCTTCAGGGCATGGCCGAAGGCCGCAACAGATTAACTATTGACGTAATGTAAAACCACCGATAAATACGGAAAAAACTAAGGAGAGGAAAAATGCAAAAGACAGGTTTTGATGCAGAAAAGTATATTGAAGAGCAGTCTAAATATATCCTTGAAAGAATCAATCAGGGAAACAGCGAAAGACTTTACCTTGAATTCGGCGGCAAGCTGGTTCATGACAAGCATGCCATGAGAGTTTTGCCGGGCTTTGACGAAAACGCCAAAATCAAGCTGCTGCAGAAGATGAAGGACCAGGCGGAAATCATTATCTGCATCTATTCAGGCGACATCATCAACAGCAAGACACGCCAGGACTTCGGTATTACCTACGACCTGGAAGTGCTGAGACTTATCGATATTTTCAGAAAGCACGACCTTAAAATCAACAGCGTTGTTGTAACCAGATATGAAGACGCCCCTGCTGTAAACAAGTTCATAAACAAGCTGGAGCGCCGCGATATCAGAACCTACAAGCATTATTACACAAAGGGTTATCCTACAGATGTTGAAACTATCGTAAGTGAAGAAGGTTACGGCGCCAACCCATACATTGAAGTGACCAAACCGCTGGTAGTGGTTACAGGTCCGGGCGGCGGCAGCGGCAAGCTTGCAACCTGCCTTTCCCAGCTTTATCACGAATACAAGCGCGGTACAAAGGTAAGATACGCCAAGTTCGAAACTTTCCCTATCTGGAACCTGCCGCTTAAACATCCTGTGAATATCGCCTATGAAGCAGCAACTGCCGATCTGCGCGATGTGAACATGATAGACTCTTTCCACCTGGAAGCTTATGGCGAAATGGCTGTAAACTACAACCGTGACCTGGAAGTTTTCCCTGTGGTCAAGAGAATCATCGAAAAGATTACCGGCGAGTGCGAGTATCAGTCACCGACTGACATGGGCGTAAACAGAATCGGTCTCTGCATCACAGATGACGAGGCTGTAAAAGAAGCTGCGGTTCAGGAAATCATCAGACGTTTCATGATTGCCAAGTGCGACTACAAAAAAGGCCTTATCAGCGATACTGCCCTGGAACGTTCCGAACTTCTCATGAAGGAAGTGGGCGCTTCTGAAGAGGACAGAGCAGTGGTGGCACCTGCCCGTGACTATGCTGAAGCCAAAGGCGCTTCCGACAAGAAGTACCTGAATGTGGTTGTTATGGCCCTTGAAATGCCTGACGGAACCATTGTGACAGGCCGTTCAAGCCGCAGAATGGTAGCAGCCGGCGCAGCGGTGCTCAATGCGGTGAAGAAGCTGGCGGGAATCCCTGACGAGCTTTATGTAATTGCGCCAAATGTTTTCCGCAGCATCCAGAACCTGAAGACAGACGTGCTCCAGCATGACAGAACCAGCCTGAACCTGGAGGAAATCCTCACAGCCCTTTCAATCTCTGCAGAAAGCAATGCCTGCGCAGAAAAGGCTGTTTCCTACCTTAAAAAACTCAGCGGCTGCAAAGCTCACTGCACGGCCATCCTTTCCGACCGTGACGAGCAGACACTCCGCGCAATGGGCATCGACGTAACCTGCGACCCTGAATATCTGACTACAAATCTTTATTTACAGTAGCGAGGAAACATGAGTAAAAAAACGGACCGCCTGCGCGAGATTAATTCTCCGGAATTTCTGCCGCGCTGGCTTAAAATTCTTACAAATTTACAATACAGACTGATTGTTGAAGGTGTGGCTGTAGGTGCGCTGGCCGGACTTCTGGTGTCCGCTTTCAGAGTTGCCCTGAGCAAGGCTGACGAAATCAGAACCATACTTCTCACAGCAGCTGAAGAAAAATTCACCATATATATATGGTACATACTGATTCTTGTTTTCCTGACTGTGGCGGTGTCCTTCATCGTCAAGCGTGAGCCTCTGTGCTCCGGCAGCGGAATCCCTCAGGTAAAGGGGGAACTGGAAGGCCAGATCAAAGCCAACTGGCTCAGCGTAATCATTGCCAAGTTTATAGGCGGTGTTATGGCTATCGGTGCGGGTCTCTCCCTGGGCCGTGAAGGTCCGAGCATCCAGCTTGGTGCGATGGTGGGCAAAGGCTTCTCAAGACTGAGCGGCCGGTTCCGTGAGGAAGAGCATCTGCTTATGACCTGCGGCGGAAGTGCCGGTCTGGCGGCAGCTTTCGGAGCGCCTCTTGCGGGAGTAGTTTTCGCCCTGGAAGAACTGCACAAGTCCTTTTCTGCGGAAATCCTTCTCAGCGCAATGGCGGCGGCCATTACAGGCGACTGGGTGGGCTCCACATTTTTCGGCCTGAGTCCGGTTTTCTCACTGACACCTTTCATGCGTCTGCCACTGACACATTACTGGATGGTAATTGTTCTGGGCATACTGCTGGGAGCTTTCGGCGTGCTGTATAACAAGTGCATCGCAATTTCGCAGAATTTCTTCGGCAGCCTGAAACCTGAATGGCTCAAAGCAGTCATTCCTTTCATCGCAATCATCATTCTGGTGTTTGCATATCCGATCGGGCTGGGCAGCGGTCACGAGCTGGTGGACTTCGCAAGTGAAGGCCACGGCGTCAAGGTGCTGCTGATTCTGCTGGTAATAAAATTCGTGTTCTCAATCATGAGCTTCGGTACAGGAGCGCCCGGCGGTATTTTCCTGCCGCTGCTGGTGCTGGGTTCCGTAGCCGGAGGACTTTTCGCAGAAACCATGAACCTGGTGGTAAGCGACACCATATTCTATGCCACATATTTCGTAATCCTGGGTATGGCCGGCCTCTTTGCTTCAATCGTAAGAGCGCCCGTTACAGGAATCATCCTGATCAGCGAAATGACCGGCGTGCTGCATAACATGCTTCCGCTGGCACTGGTAACGCTGGTGTCCTATGTGACAGCCGAACTTATTGGCGGCATTCCGATTTACGACCAGCTTCTCAACAGACTGCTGGCAAACCAGAAGAAAGCCCGTGAAAAACGTAAAGCAATCAACGTGGAATAACTACATATTAAGCAAGCAACCCGTCTCGGAAGAGGCGGGTTTTAATATATGACGCTTTAAATGACATAGATGAACCTTTAAATTGTGTTGGTGAACCTTTAAATGAACCTTTAAAATGCCATTGTGAACCTTTAAATGAACCTTTATTTTTTACTAAAGAAAAAATAGAAGAATTGCTTATAAAGAACCCTCATGTTACATTGGAGCAGATTGCGAAAGATTTAAATCTGTCAAAAAGTACGGTTAAGCGGAACCTTAAAGAATTGATAACATCAGGAAACGTTTCACGTGAAGGCTCTAAAAAAACCGGCCAGTGGGTTGTCCATGATAAATCTTAAACATATCAGACCCGTCTCGGAAGAGGCGGGTTTTGTGTATTATTTCAAAAAACTTTTACAAATTTGCCCCAAAGAGGACATACTTCATCTTAGAGATTGTGTGACCCGGCGGGTTCATAGTGTAGCGTAGTTGTAAGCCAAATATGAAAGGAGGAAGCAACTATGCATACACTAACCAATGCAGAAAAGCTGAAACGGCTGGCAAATTACTCGACGGAGGTCAAGCTGACCATTTTAAAAGATGATCTTGAAGAAGATGAAGCGGACGATATCATGCAGAATGCTTTTGTGAGAGCTACAGAGAACATTCACACTCTCCGCGACCTGAAATTCGCAAAGACATGGTTCACGAGAATCGCGCTGAACGCAAAGGTGGACTATTTCCGGGACCGGAGCCTGGAACTGAAACACTTCGGAACTATGATTCCGCTGGAAGAAGCAGCAGACTTATGCTATCATGATGAAAGACTGGAAATGCTGGTCTCAGACAGTATGCTGGCAGACAAAATCCGCCACGCAAGTCCGGATGCCATAAGCTGCGCAATTAAGAAACTGCCGCCCCGCGAACGGGCAATGTTTACTTTGTACTATGAAGATGGCCTGAGCTGGAAGGAAATTGCCGAAAGCATGCACCTTAAAGAGACCACGGTGAGGGTGGCCGTATTCAGGCACAAACAGGACCTGATAAAACATCTGGAAGAATACTACAGAAAGGAGAATGTGTTATGAGAAAGGCAGACAGAGAAACAGAAAGCAGAAAGTTAATCGGCGGAAAGCTGCGCGAAGCCCGCATGGCTGACAATTCTCCGATGACTGAAGCGGACGCTGAATACTACCGCATTCTGGCCGAAGCCCGTGCAACTCACGCATCAAAGGAAAACACCCGCAAATCCGCGAAAAAACATGCCTTCACCAGCGCCGCAGCAATACTGCTGATTCTGGCAGTGGCAGGCGGGAGCTTTATCTTGGGAATGCAGTCCGATGTCCGCGCCAGCGCAGACCCTGACGACGAAAGAAAGGTCGTACAGCAGGGAGATAATGTTGTAATCGGCAGTGGCGTGAGCGAGGATGATGAGAATGTTGGCGTTGTTACGAAGACATATTATAGTCTGGAGGATGTGCCGGAGGACATACGAATTAAAATAATCACACTTGAGTCGTTTGATTTAGATATTGAAAAAATAAAGGTAAATGTCTCTAAAAGTGGAATAGGGATAGATACCAAATATTATTCAAACAATAATAATCTTGTAGAAATTAGTGAGAGGTAATATGTAAAGGGTGGTTTCTCCACCCGAATACATATGACTGCGGCTCATTTGTGGTGAATTGAAAAGCAGTTATAGGAAAGGAGTAGAAAAAGCCTTATAACCGCTACAAATTCAACACAGAAAGGAGCTG
>JAFSCP010000032.1 GCA_017436705.1 Bacillota bacterium | reverse complement strand
TGAAATTTCAATGGTTTCAGGCATTTTTATCAACGCTTTTTGTCCACCCTGTATCTTGTTTCAAAAAAGATATAACGGCTGTAACCGTTCAAATTTCAACGATTACAGCCGTTTTTATCAACGCTTTTTGTCCTATAAGCCGCTATTACAGAGTTGGGCTGTAAAGCAAACATATATTAAGAATTAAAAAACCAGAACCTCCTCGCGAGGCTCTGGTTTTCTTTTTAACGGACTTTGTAAGGGATATAGCGTCCTGATCTGCCGTTTAATATTTCGTTGTTCTTTACCGCAATCTGGCCGTTTAAAAGCACATATTCAATGCCCACAGGAGGCAGTGTAGGTTCTTCGAAGGTTGCGCCGTCTCTGATTGTATTTTCATCGAAAATTACCAGATCAGCGTCGAAGCCTTCTTTAATCTGACCCTTGGTGTCCAGGTTCATGCGCTGTGCCGGAAGAATGGTCATCTTCTTAAGTGCTTCCATCAGTGTGAGTGCCTTACGGTCTCTCACGTAGTATCCAAGTACTCTAGGGAAAGTACCTGCACCGCGTGGATGTCCTGCTTTATTCATGAAGCCGCAGTCGCTGCCTACCATAACGTAAGGCTGCCTGTATGCAAGGTCTATTTCAGGTTCGTTCATTACGAAAGCAACTACCATCATTTCAGGGTTTTCCTTACGTGTCTTTTCGAAAAGTTCCTTGTCACAGCGTTTTCCTCTGTCAGGACCATCGGTAAGCATAATGTCGCCGTAGTTCCATTTGTCAAAAGCACCTTCATCGAACACGGCTGTGCCGATGCCTGTACAGAAAGCGTTGTAAGGATAGCAGTCCGCAGTGATGTCCACACCTTCAGCTCTTGCTCTGTCCAGAATGTCCAGAGTTTCCTGCATATAACCTACTGCTGCGCAGCTTCCGATATGGGACATTTCCATTTTGAAACCGGAACGCTTGCAGATTTCCACAAGTTCTTCAGTTGATTCAGGTGCTTTAGGACCGTCGCTTCTGAAGTGAACAGAAATCATATCACTTTTGCCTTCAAATGCTTTGAGAAGCTCAAGTGTTTCTTCCATTGTAGCGCCCGGTGCGTATTCAAACCCGCAGGAAAGACCCACAGGACTGTACTGTGACCAGTCTCTGATAATTCCTTTCATAGCTTCCACCTGTTCAGGTGTTGCGGCTTTGTACCAGTCAGTTGCCCCTACCTTTTCGCGGAGGTAGTTGTGACCGATAAACATCATGTAGTTTACAGGGCTTCCGCTTTCAAGACGTTTTACGAAGGCATCAAGATCGTAATATGTTTCGCCGCAGTTGCCCGCAACCTTGGTAGTTACGCCCATGCGCAGACAGCACTCTGCTGTGAAGAAATCATCTTCAGGATGGTCTTCGTGAGCGTGCATATCTATGAAACCTGGCGCAGTGATTTTGCCCGCTGCATCGATTGTTTCTTTTGTTTCTTCAGTAATCTGACCAGGAGCTGCAATCTTTACGATTTTGCCGCCGTCGATGAGGAGGTCAGCCATGACGAAATCATCAGCATCGTAGTCAGGAATTCTTGTGTTAAGTATCTTTAAGTCTTTCATTTTCTGAATCCTCCGTTACTTTTAGAATTCAATTTCTCCTGCAAAATGGCATGCAGCAAAGTGTTCTTCACCTACCTGCTTCATTTCAGGTCTCTGTGTGCGGCAGATTTCCTGGCAGTACTTGCAGCGGCTTGCAAAAGCACAGCCTTTGCCGTCGCCTACCAGACTTGGCATTTCACCGTCCAGCAGGTTCTTCTTTCTGTTTCTGAAAGAAGGATGAATAGGAGGCGCTGATGTAATCAGACCAAAAGTGTATGGATGTTTGAAGTCCGCATAAATTTCTGCCGTATTTCCTATTTCCATAACCTGTCCGCCGTACATTACGCAGATTCTGTCACTCATGTATCTTACTACAGAAAGGTTATGGGTGATAAACAGGTATGTCATACCGTATGTTTCCTGCAGTTTCAGAAGTTCATTGAGAGTCTGTGCCTGTACGGAAACGTCCAGGGCACTTGTTGGTTCATCAAGAACCAGAAGCTGCGGCTGAAGCATAATCGCTCTTGCGATGCTGACACGCTGCTGCTGGCCTCCGGAAAGTTCATGCGGGAATCTGTCCAGAAGCTCATGGCCCAGATTAATTCTGTCGGCTGTTTCGTAGATAAGCTTCTTCGCTTCTTCCTTGGAATATCCGTGAACTTCCAGAGGTCTTTCCAGTGATCTGTAGATTGTGGCACGTGGGTTAAGGGATGATGCAGGGTCCTGGAAAACAGCTCCGATCTGCTTACGCAGTTCTTTCTGCTCTTTTTTGTTCCAGATGTCCTTGCCGTCAATCATAACGGTGCTCTCTGTAGGAGGAAGCAGGCCCAGAATCATCTTGGCAAGGGTAGTCTTGCCGCTTCCGGATTCGCCTACCAGACCCAGAGTTTCACCCTTGTAAATGTTGATGGACACATCATCAACGGCTCTTACTGCCGCATTTTTACCGCCTTTTCTCAGCGGGAAGAATTTCTTCAGGTGGTCAATCTGAACGAGAACTTCTCTTTCTTTACTGCTCATCTTTCAGACCTCCTTCCGCAAAGTGGCATGCGCACATGTGGCCTTCTGAAATCTGCTTCAGCTCAGGCTTCTGGTGGTGGCAGAAATCCCTTGCATAAGGACATCTGTCAGCAAACCCGCAGCCTGGTCTTTCTTCGGCCAGATTAGGCACGCTGCCCCTGATTGTTTCCAGTCTGCCTTCTTCCTTGGTGATTGTAGGCAGAGCCTTCATGAGAAGACGTGTGTATGGATGACGTGGATTATCAAAAATATCAAATACTTCGCCCACTTCGATAAGGTTTCCTGCATACATTACGCCAACTCTGTCAGCAATGTCCGCAACGATACCGAAGTCGTGGGTGATGATGAGAATTGATGAATCGTACTTTTTACGAAGTTCGTTCATCAGTTCGATGATGCCTGCCTGGATAGTCACGTCCAGAGCAGTTGTAGGTTCGTCGGCAATGAGAAGCTTAGGGTTTCTGCAGAGCATCATACCTATCATTACACGCTGACGCATACCGCCGGAAATTTCGTGTGGGAAAGTTTTCATTCTTTCTTCAACGTCGGAGATTTTTACGTCTCTGAGCATGTCGGCAGCCAGCTTGTATGCTTCTTTTTTGTCCATCTTGTCAACCAGAAGGCCTTCTGTCATCTGATAACCTATTGTGTAAACAGGGTTCAGAGAATCGAGAGGGTTCTGGAAGATGATGCCGATTTCCTTACCGCGCACCTGAGTCATTTCATCTCTGGTGAGCTGAAGAAGGTCTTTGCCTTCGAAATTGATGGAACCGCCGGCAATTCTGCCTGGTTCCTTGATGAGCTGCATGATGCCCATGGCAGTTGTGGATTTTCCGCAGCCGGATTCCCCTACCAGTGCAAACACTTCGCCCTTTTTAATATCAAAACTTACATTATCTACTGCTTTTACAGTACCGCCAGGAGTCTGAAACTGTATGCAGAGATCTTTAACATCAATTAAAGTTTCTTTCATATTTCCGTCCTCCCTATACTCTTACTCTTGGGTCCAGCAGTTCCTTCACGCCTTCGCCAACCAGATTGAAGCCCAGAACTGTCCATACAATTGCAAGGCCTGGTGCCATACTGATCCAAGGTGCTTTTCTGATGTACTGGATACCGTCCTGAAGAATCCAGCCCCAGTCAGGCATAGGCTGCTGTGCGCCCAGACCCAGGAATCCCATGGATGTGGTGGAAAGGATTGCTGATGGCATCGCAAGAGTTGCCAGTACGATAATTGTAGATACAAGGTTCGGCAGTATGTATCTCAGAATAATGCTGAGATCGCTTTCGCCGTAAATTTTTGCCGCTTCAATGTACGGCAGGTTTTTGATTGCCATAACTTTAGTTCTGGTAATCTTGGTAAACTGAGCCCAGCTTACTACTGCAACACCTATGGCCACATTCATGGCGCTGGAGCCCAGCATGAGAACGATGGCAAGAGCCAGGATGATAGGCGGAATCGCCCATGTTGCGTCAGTGACAAACTGAATGAATTTATCGATTTTTTTGCCGTAGTAACCTGAGATTACGCCCAGTGTTACACCGATGACAGTTTCGATTATAACTGCCACAAGACCTACGCTCAGTGCAATTCTGGAGCCGTAAATTACTCTGCAGAAAATGCATCTGCCGTACTGGTCTGTTCCCCAAGGATATTCGCTGCACGGACCGGTGAGTGCATCATCGTAATGCTGCTCTGTATAGCCGTGAGGTGCAATCAGCGGTGCGAAAATCACCGCTAAGATTACTACCAGGAACATGATTGAACCGATGAGGAACATTGGATTTTTTAACATCTGTTTAAGTTTTCCTTTTTTCATAATTCCTCACCTATTCCAGTCTGATTCTAGGGTCTAAAACACCTGCAACGATATCACCGATCAGGTTACATATAACTGTAAGCACGGTAATTACAAGTACAACGCCCTGTACAATAACAAAGTCCTGTTTGGAGATGGCCTTGAAAAGAAGCTGTCCCATGCCAGGCCATGCAAAAACGTTTTCTACTACTACAGAACCACCGATGAGCCAAGGCAGTGATAAGAAAAACATTACTGTTACAGGAATCATTGCGTTTCTGAGAACGTGCTTGACTAAAACCACCTTGTTTTTCAGGCCCTTTGCGTGGGCAGTAGTAACGAATTTTTCGTCCAGTACATCGAGCACTTCTGATCTTGTCAGTCTGAAAATCTGTGCAAGCGTAGGAAGCGCCAGTGTGAATGCCGGCAGAATCAGTGACTTGATTCCGCTCCAGCCGGAAAGCGGCAGGATGCCCAGCCAGATAGAAAATACCATCATAAAAAGAACACCAAGCCAGAAAGGCGGCATGGACCAGAGCACGATTGTGGAAACTGTAAGCACCTTGTCAGGAAGTTTGTTTTTCTTAACCGCTGCCCAAAGACCAAGTGGTATTGCTATCAGATATTCAATTAAAAGTGATGCGCCTGTCAGCATGAGAGTGTAAGGAAGCCTCTGTAAGATCAGTTCCTTTACGCCCTGTTTCAGAGAGATGGATGTACCAAAATCTCCCTGTAAAATATTTTTAAGCCAGTAAAAATACTGTACTACCGGATGCTTGTCCAGCCCCCACTGTGCCTTGATTTCAGCAACTTTTTCTGCGGATACTCTGGTGTCCACCATCAGGTCGATGGTATCACCCGGCATCATCTGCATGATTGCAAATACAAGGATGGTTACGAACAGTACAACAAGTACGCCGATAGCCAGTCTTTTTGCTATAAATCGCATGATGTCATTCATTAGAAAATACCTCGTTTTGCTTTCCTGAATTTTTTAAAACAATGCCCCATCACGCAGCGCGGACAGGGCATGATTTTTAAGCAAAAACTTCTTTTATGATTTTAAAGAACATTTCATCTTTTGGAAGTCCTTCATAGTTAGTGAGCATGATGATTGAAACATTATCATCAATGAAGCGGGAGATTCTTGAAATGAATCCCATAGTTCCGCCTGTGTGCCAGATTTCTCTGCGGCCTTCAACATGACCGTCGTGGTATATTGAACCGTTGATAAAGAAACCGTAACCATAGCCACTGAGAATTCCTGTTGATTCAACAGGGTTGTTCACAAAAGATTCTTTCATAAGCTTGCGGTCAAGGAATACTGATGTATCTTCCATATAAAGGTGCTTGTGCCACTTTAAGATGTCATCTACATTGGACTGGATGTTACCGTCAGCATATCCCACCATCAGCATGTCATAAGGCGCTGCCTTGAATGAGCCGTCTTCCTGTAAAACATACCCTTCGATTAAAGATTCAGGCTTGTCATCCATGTAGTCAGGAACAAAGGAGTTTGTCATTCCCACAGGATCCAGAATCTTTGTCTTTACGAACTGGCCGAAAGGCATTCCGGACAGCTGTTCTACGATGCTTCCCAGCATTACATAAGCTGAATTGCAGTAAGACCATTTCTGATGCGGTTCGAAATCAAGTCCGCCGAAGCCCTTGATAATTTCAAGCATCTGCGCAGTAGTTGCCTCTGCTGTAGGTTTCCAGCGGTCTTCCTCAAAATATTCTCTGATACCGGACTGGTGAATCATCAGATCCTTTACGGTAACTTTCTTCACATAGTCAGGGAAGTCAGGGAAGAAACGTTCGATTGTTTCGTTGATGTTGAGCTTGCCTTCAGCCTCCAGCATTCTGATTGCAAAGCATGTGAACTGCTTGCTGTTGGACGCGATAATAAAGTTATCTTCCGGAGTAACTTTGCGCCCTGTCTTTAAATCTGCAATTCCGTAACCTTTACGGATAATCACATCGTCTCCCTCAGCGATGAGAAGCGCCATGCCGGGAGTATTTTCATTCATTACAGAGGAGATGGCTCTGTCGAGTCTCTCCTCTAAATTTGTTCTGTTAATCATATCTCTAAGTTATTTTTTATTTTGCAACGTCGTTGAAAATAGGTCTGCCGTCGTTAGTGATTACCATGCCCTTTACAGCGTTAGTGGAAGCAACGCAGTAGTTATCGGAGTAAAGCGCAACTGCTGGCATTTCGTTCATGATTTCATCGTGGAACTTTTCATATCCCTTGATACGTTCTGCAGGGTCTACGATGTAACGAGCTTCGTCAAGAGCTGCGGATACTTCAGGGTCGGACCATGGGTAACCGGAAGCTTCTGTGAATACATAGTATAAAATGTCTGCATCGTTCCATACGAATCTTCTTGCAGCCATCTGGTAGTCGTTTTCTCTCTGGAGCTGCTTGATGTATGCAGATTCGTATTCAGTGATCTGAAGGTCAATACCGATTGCCTTGAGCTGTTCCTGGATTACAGGAGCAGTTGCTCTGGATGTAGCAACGTCTGTAGCTGTCAGGTATTCGATTGTAAGGTTCTGACCGTCTTTGTCAACGAAACCGTCACCGTTTGTATCTTCGTAGCCAGCTTCCTTTAATAAAGCCTTTGCAGCTTCTGCGTCATACTTGTATTCTTCAGCCATTGCTGCTGCCTTTTCAGTGGAGTAACCAGCCTGAGCTGCGGAAATGAAACCGTATTCAGGGTTTACTACGTCGTTTAATACCTTAGCAAGAGTATCTCTGTCGATACCGATGTTGATTGCTTTTCTTACGTTGATATCGCTGAGAACAGGGTCTTCAGTGTTCATCTGCATGTAGGATACGCCTGCCTGCTTGTACATGTAAGTTGTAAGGTCTGCGTTAGCCTGTAAATCTGCAATGCTTGCTGTTGGAACGTCCCAGATAATGTCAACGTTACCGGATTCAAGTTCGCTTACTCTTGTGAATTCATCAGGGATGAATCTTACGATTACCTTATCGAATGCTGCAACGCCCTTGTTAGTTACGTTAGGGTCGAAGCACTTGTAGTTAGGGTTCTTTGCAAGAATGATCTGGGAACCTGCCTGCCAGTCTTCAACATAGTATAAACCGTTGGAAACTGCACATCTGTTGAATTCTTCGTCACCGATTTCTTCAGCCTTTGCAACGTTTACAAGACCGCCGTAAGTGGATGTAACGGAAGCCCACATGTAAGGAGCTGGCTGAGTAAGGTTGAATCTTACGTTAACAGCGTCTAATGCTTCGATGCTTTCAACTGCATCAAGGTCGCCTGCATATTCACTGATTGCAAGGAATCTTTCAAAAGATGCCTTAACTGCTTCTGCGTCAAGAACGTCTCCGTTGGAGAACTTAGCATCTGCAGGTAAAGTGAAAGTGATGGATAAACCATCTTCAGCAATTTCGTAGCTTTCTGCGAAACAAGGAACCATTTCGCTTAAGTCAGCGTTGTACTTTACTAATGGTTCGTAAATCAGAGCGTGTACGATATTTTCCCAGCCAATCTGCTGAATATCTGTACCTTCGATTTCTTCCTGGATTGCGATTACAAGTGTTGAAGCATCGCCTTCCTGTCCTTCGTTTCCGCTTGGTTCGTCACTGCCACAGCCTGTCATAAATACGGACACAGCCATTAACATAACGAGAAGAAGCACTAAAAATTTGTTAGTCTTTTTCATGGTTCTATTCTCTCTTTCTGCATAAAAATTATAGACTTTTTGTGTATGTATCATAAAATACGTACCCAATTATTATATACCCGTAACAATTCAATTGCAACAAAAAACCTTTGACATTCTGCCAAAGGTCCATAGATTTTTTAAATATTTATGTATTTTTATGCACACATTGCATATTTTTAATATTTTTTTGCCTTTTTAAAACAGTCCGAAATTTTTAAGCATAAAAATCCACAGGAACATAGTAATGCAGGAAAGCAGCGATGAAAAAATAACCGTGTTGCCTGCCAGCTCTGCATCGCTGTCCATCTGCTGTGCCATGGTATAAGATGATACTGCGCACGGCGCCGCAAATATGGCAATCAGTGTCACCAGTGCCACGTCTCTGAACCCCATGAGAATCCCCACGGTCAGCGCAAATGCCGGTACTGCTATCAGTCTTCCGAGTACACAGACAATAAGGTTTCTTCTGCATCGGCCGATGCTCTGCACATCAAATGAAGCACCCAGCATTATCAGTGACATTGGTGTAGCCGCAGCAGCCAGCATGTCCACAGTATTTTCTACAAGATATGGCACCTTCATCTGTGTCACCACTGCAGTAATTCCTACGATTGCTCCGATAATCAGCGGATTCCTGAAGATTTCTTTGATTATGTGGCCGGCACTCACCTTGCCGCCTCTGAAAATTTCCAGAGTTGTCACAGCAAGAATGTTGTACATAGGCACTATAATTGTCATCATAACTGTGGTCATTCCCAGGTTTTCGGAACCGAAAATATTGCCTACAATGGGCAGGCCCATAATAACGAAATTACTTCTGAAGATTGCCTGAATCATGGCCCCGCGGCACCTGCGGTCCTTTTCGATTTTCATTACGATTATAAATGAAGCCGCATAGACTGTCAGCAGAATTGCCGCCCCTGTTACCATCAGTTTCGGGTTGACCGCATCTGCAAAATCCATCCCGTAGAGATTGGAAAACATCATCACCGGAAACAAAGCATTGAAAATCAGCTTGTTCATCCGTTTCACATCATCTCCGCTGACCATTCCCCGCCGGCGCACAAGCACACCGATTGCCATGACAATAAACATGGGTGCAACCGCTTCTACTGCTATAATAAAATTCTGAATAATCATATATACACCAAGTTCTTTCTTACATGCTCAAGAAAACCACATACCAAATATTCAACATATTCGTTATCGAGTCCGCCGCCAGGTTTTTCGGCTGTTACTATAAGTTTTTTCGGTTGATAAATTCCATTGATATGATATAGTCTCGTTTTTTCTGCATCACGCAAAAGATATTCATCACTGTCCAGCAGTCCCTTGTGTTCCCAATAAACCACATGATTCCGCCCGATTGGAATTGTAAAGTCCGGATAAACAGTCCTTGGATTGCCGAAAGCATCCACCAACAATAACCTTTTTTCATAATACAACGAAAACTTGTTCCGGTAAAGAGTTTCTGCAATCATTGCTTCACTTTTTGATCGGGTTTTCAAACCGAAGTAAGTTGAATTCACCAGTTCTTCCCTCTTGTATTGGTTCTCCGACTGTCTGAAAAACTGGCTGCCATCAGGCTCCGAAATATGCTGTCCTATCTTGAACTTTGGCAATATCAATTCAAGGTCTCTGTATGTTTCAGGTAACTCTTGTTCAAGCTGACCGAAATCAATCTCTACATATTCATTGTACAGTTTCCTTTGAATCTCTATGTTATTTTGCAGGCGATCAGCAGCCATTTCCAGAAGTTTTCTCCTTTTCAGCCCGTTAACTACTTCCCAGTCCTGCTTTTTGATATATGTTTCTCGTCCCTTTATGCTACGATAATACTCTTTTGAGTTTTTCTTATCTCTTCTTACCAGATTACCTGAAGGTAATTCTTTTATTTCTTTTAGTAATTCAGCTAGTCGTACCTCGTCTTGCCTTATCCTTTTTTCCAGAATCTCCAAAAATGTCATGCAGCCCCTCCTTATATGTAATATTATACCATATAAGGTTTATTTTTCAATAACTTTCTCCGTCTGGTACGATTCTGCTTGATTTTTTCCACGGATTTTTCGTTAAATCTTAAGTTTACTGGGGGATTATTCTGCCCTAAACCTTGTTTTATGGCAGAATCAGACCAGTTATAGCCAGAAATCGAGCTTATAGCTTGAGAATCCCCCAGTAAAATGAGTTTCTAAGGGTTTTTCCGTGGAAAAGCTCACTTTTATACAAAAAGACCGTTCTCTGAAGAACGGTCTCTATCATTAATATGCTGATATTACAGTAATTCTTTTCTGGAAAGGTTGATTCTGTTCTGTGCATCGATTTCTGTAACCTTAACTGTTACTGTATCGCCGATGTTCATTACGTCTTCTACCTTTTCTACTCTTTCCTTGGCCATCTTGGAGATGTGCAGAAGGCCTTCCTTGCCTGGAAGGATTTCGATGAATGCGCCTACGGAACCCTTTGCTGTGGAAAGAATTCTTGTTACCTTACCTTCGTAGATTTCGCCCACTTCAACTTCCTTAGTGAGAAGTTCGATTTCCTTCTTAGCAGCTTCTGCGCCTGCAGCGTCAACGCTGTAGATGCTGATGAGGCCTGGGATTTCTTCGGAGATATCAATCTTAACACCTGTTCTGTCGATGATGCCGTTGATTGTCTTTCCTCCTGGTCCGATAACGATTCTTGTCTTTTCAGGGTCAATGTTCATAGTGATCGCTCTTGGAGCCCACTTGGACATTTCTTCTCTTGGAGCTGCGATTTCTTCAAGCATCTTGCCCATGATGTGCATTCTGCCTTCTTTAGCCTGGTTGAGGGCCTTTTCGAGGATTTCTCTGGAGAGGCCGTGTACCTTGATATCCATCTGGATAGCAGTTACACCAACTTCTGTACCAGTTACCTTGAAGTCCATGTCGCCCAGGAAGTCTTCCATACCCTGGATGTCGGAAAGAATTGCGAACTTGGATGAACCGTCTTCTTCAACTCTTTCGATAAGACCCATAGCGATACCTGCAACAGGTCTCTTGATAGGAACACCTGCGTCCATGAGGGACAGGCAGGAACCACATGTTGAACCCATGGAAGTTGAACCGTTGGAGGATAAAACTTCGGATACCACTCTGATAGCGTAAGGGAATTCTTCTACTGATGGAAGAACAGGGATGAGAGCTCTTTCTGCGAGAGCGCCGTGTCCGATTTCTCTACGTCCAGGGGAACGGGAAGTCTTTGCTTCACCTACGGAGAATCCAGGGAAGTTGTAGTGGTGCATATATCTCTTGGAAGTCTGTTCAGTGATTCCGTCAATAGTCTGAGCTTCGCTTGCAGGTGCAAGTGTAGTTACAGAAAGAACCTGAGTCTGTCCTCTCTTGAAGAGACCAGTACCGTGAGTTCTTGGAAGCACGCCTGTTTCACACCAGATTGGTCTGATTTCTTCGTGCTTTCTGTTGTCAGGACGGATACCTTCGTCCAGAATCATGTTTCTTACAGTTTCCTTAGTGATGCTGTAGAGAACTGCGTCGATGTCCTTTGCGCCTTCAGGGAAGATTTCTGCAAAGTGTTCCTTGGTTTCTACTTCTACAGCGTCCATATTTTCAAGTCTTTCAAGCTTGTCCTGAGTCTGGATAGCTTCTCTCATCTTAGGAGTTGCGTAAGCTCTTACTGCTTCGTCGATTTCTTCAGCTGGCTTGTAGAGAACTACATCCTGCTTAGGTCTGCCTACTTCAGCAACAACTTCTTCGATGAAAGCTACGATGTTCTTGATTTCTTCGTGTGCAAAGAGAATAGCGTCCAGCATTTCCATTTCAGGAACTTCGTTTGCGCCTGCTTCTACCATCATGATAGCATCCTTTGTACCGGAAACTGTCATGTGCATGTCGCTGGCTTCTCTCTGTGCAAGTGTAGGGTTGATGATAAGCTGACCATCTACTCTGCCTACTACTACGGAACCTGTTGGTCCTTCCCATGGAATGTCGGATGTTGCAAGAGCAACGGAGGAACCGATCATACCGCATACTTCAGGTGAGCAGTCAGGGTCAACTGACATTACTGTTGCTACAACTACCACGTCATTATAGTATCCCTTAGGGAATAAAGGACGGATAGGTCTGTCGATAAGTCTGGAAGAAAGGATAGCGTGTTCGCTTGGTCTTCCTTCTCTCTTGATAAAGCCGCCAGGAATCTTACCTGCAGCGTACATTCTTTCTTCATAGTCTACAGAAAGCGGGAAAAAGTCGATGTCTGGTTTTGGTTCCTTGGATGCGCATGCAGTTACGTTTACAACCGTGTCACCGTACTTAACCATTACCTGACCGTTTGCCTGTTCGCAAACCTTGCCGATTTCAAGTTCGAGGAGTCTGCCTCCAACCGCTGTTCTGAATACTCTGTAATCTTCAAATCTTGCCATAATTAACAACTACCTCCTGTTAATTCTTCATTTTCTTTCGCAATAAAAAAACAACAAGCGAGACCTATGAAGGCCTCGCTTAAAAAACAAAATTACTTTCTTAATCCTAAACGAGCAATGAGGTTTCTGTATCTTTCAAGATCATTGTCCTTCAGGTATGCAAGAAGGTTTCTTCTCTGACCTACCATCTTTAAAAGACCTCTTCTGGAGTGGTGGTCCTTCTTGTGAGTCTTTAAGTGTTCGTTAAGGTCATTGATTCTGTAAGTAAGGATAGCAACCTGAACTTCTGGGGAACCAGTGTCGCCTTCCTTTAATGCATATTCTTTGATAATCTGCTGTTTGATTTCCTTTGTAATCATTTTTAAATCTCCTTTTCTTAATACGCCTGTTGCCGGGTCATCCGCGGGAGAAGCGTGAGGACGCAGCAAAGGTACAAATTTCAACAATTTATATTAACACAGGTAAGCCCCGGTGTCAACTTATTTTTTCGCAAAAACCGCTATAATCCATGGTATTGGCGGGCTTCATTGCAGTCCTTTTCAATCTGTGCAGAAAGCTCTTCC
The DNA here is from genome assembly GCA_017436705.1 of Bacillota bacterium. GTDB lineage: Bacteria > Bacillota > Clostridia > Peptostreptococcales > Anaerovoracaceae > SUG1106. Next base: position 18,851 of record JAFSCP010000032.1, on the reverse strand, counting down.
ACATTGGAAAATTTCACTTCGTCCCTGGTCTTTTTCACAAATTCTATTTTGATGAACTTGCCGTAAAGTTCCTTGTCAAAGTTAAAGATATGAGTCTCCATGTTCTTTTTGAACTCACCGATTGTAGGTTTGACTCCCACGTTGGTAATGCTCGGATATCTCACGCCGTTGTACAGGCAGTATGTAACGTACACGCCGTTTGGCGGAGTTACCATGGACTCGTCCAGCATGATGTTTGAAGTAGGGAATCCCAGCTTTTTGCCAAGACGGTTGCCTACCACAACTTCACCGCCGATATCGTAAACTCTGCCAAGATACTTCTGGCAGTCCTCCATTTCGCCGGCTTTGATGAGGCCGCGGATAAGAGTTGAACTCACCACATCTCCGTCCACAATCACAGGCTCAATCTGGTTGACAGTGTAACCGTATTTTTTGCCGCAGGCTTCCAGCAGCGCGTAGTCACCGGCCGCCTTGTGGCCGTAGTGGTAATTGAATCCGCAGAAAACTTCCTTTGCGTTGAACTTGTCCACCAGAAAGTCTTTGATATAGTCTTCCGGCGCAGTCTTCATGATTTCCTCTGTGAACTCAATGTTAAAAAGATAATCCACACCCAGCGCTTCAATAAGGTCGGCCTTTTCATCCTGATAAATAATGTTTTTTACAGGTTTGCGTCCAGGAATCAGGTTCTTCGGATGAGTTGAGAAAGTAAAAACTGCACTTTTCAGGCCGTGTTCCTTCGCCCTCTCTACGGTCTGGCGGATCAGTGACTGGTGTCCTACATGAACTCCGTCAAAGTTGCCCAGCGCCACGCAGCAAGGTTCAATATTTGCTATCTCTTCTAAACTATTAAATACTACCATTCTTTTCGCTCCTTGCGAAGACTTTGTCCGCTACCAGCTTTCTGTACTTGTCGCTATGGAAAGCCACACCGAGGAAAGTTCTTCCCTCCGGTGCATGCGGGTCTTCTGCGTACATCCTGTACGCTCTCTTATATTCAGGTCTGATTCTGAATTCAGGTTCCTTGTACCTGTATTCAGGTTCTTCTTCCACGATGCATTCTTTATAGGAAATATGCCAGCCATCAATGAACTTTTCACCCAGCTCCGGTGTAAGCAGCACAGTACCGAAATGAATCAGCGGAAAGTCCACATCCACCACATACTTTTCAAAGACCTCCGGAAGCTCTTCACCGAATCTGCGGTCAGGGTCCAGCCCCGCTTCTTCCGCCACTGCTCTCAGTTCGTCGAGAGTGTAAGAGTTCTCTATGGTGAAGCTGCCGCTTGCAATTCTGTCAAGCTTTTCCATGGTTGCCCCACATCCGAGAGCCATTCCCACATCCTGGCAGATGGTCCTGATATATGTACCCTTGGAACATTCAACTGTGAAAGTGATTCGTTTTGCACCATCTGCTGCCCCAAGGTCAATATTTTCGATGTCCAGTCCGCGGATGTAAATCTGACGTGTCTTTACATCCACTTCTTCACCGGCTCTTGCATAGTCATAAAGTCTGCGGCCGTTGATTCTTACCGCACTGTACATAGGCGGTTTCTGGTCAATGATGCCGTGAAAACCGCTGAAAGCATCCCTCACAGCCTCTTCAGTGACACTTTCAGTGCTGAAAGTCTCCAGCACCTCCCCTGTCACGTCCTGAGTATCGGTGACCATGCCAAGAACCATTGTGCATCTGTATTTTTTGAAGTCCATGTCCATGTACTCAGCCACTCTTGTAGCCTTTCCCAGGCAGATGGGCAGTACCCCTGTTGCCATAGGGTCCAGGGTTCCTGTATGGCCCATCTTCTTCACACCGATGATTTTGCGCAGTTTGTATATCACATCGTGGGAAGTCATGCCTTCAGGTTTGTTAATGGTTATAATTCCGTCTTTTATCATAATGCAGCCGCTGCCGCCTCCAGTTCTTTTTTAATCACAGCCAGCGCTTCTTCCATGGACATGTAAAGAGTGCAGCCGGCCGCCTTGATGTGTCCGCCGCCGTCGTATTTCGAAGCAATTTCCGCCACGTTTCCCCGGCGTTTAGCCCTCATGCTGACGCGGATTACGCCCGGCTCTTTTTCCTTGAGGAATGCCGCATATTCCACGCCGCGGATACTTCTCAGTTTGTCGATTACGCCGTCTGTTTCCGCAGGTTCTGCACCACAGGCGTCCATGTCAGCAAGGGTGATATGTGCCACCGCAGCCTTGCTGATATTATCTCCGAGAATCTCAAGAGTATTCAGCGCCTTTACAGTAATCTGCAGCTTTTCAAGGCGTTCATTTTCGTAAATCTCAACGCTGGCCTTGTTTGTGTCCACGCCCCAGTCATAAAGCTCTGCCATTATAAGATGACAGTTTTTTGTGGTGTTGGAATACTGAAAATTGCCTGTATCAGTTGCAATTGCAGCAAAAATAGCCTGACCGATTTCAGCATCTGCCTCTGCGCCCATTTCCTTCAGCAAAGTCCATATCAGTTCACCTGTTGCTGCTGCCATAGGGTCCACATAATTGTAGTCGCAGAATTCTTCTGTCGTCTGATGGTGGTCGATGCATACGGTCTTTTTTCCCTCGAGGAACTTTTCCTTACGGGCAGGGAAACGGCTGAAAGCTCCGCAGTCCACGCACACGGAAACATCTGCATTTTTTATCAGTTCATGGTCTTCTGTGAAATACCCCTGACCGATAAACACCAGATTGCCCGGCATTGCATCCTCAGCGAGAATCCAGCAGTCCTTGCCCAGCTTTCTCAGCTGTCTGCAGAGCGCAACGGAAGAACCAACCGCATCTCCATCCATATTGATATGTGGGAAAATAAGCACAGACTGTGCATCAAGCAGAACCTCTGCAATTTCTTTCATTGTGTTGTTTGCCATAGTATCTTCACGCCAAAGGACGAACTTTAAAGTTCGTCCTCTGTTTCTTCTTCATCTTTCTGATAACTGTCAAAATCGATAGTGCCTAAAAGTTCTTCAATATGTCTGCCGTACTCCATGGAGTGGTCCATCTTGAAGATCAGTTCAGGGATATGTCTTACCTTTACCGCCCTTGAAATTTCCTTTTTGAAAAGGCCTTTGGCACTGTTAAGGCCGGCAATAACTTCAGCCTCCTGAGCCTGCTTGGCTTCAGGATCTTTGCTGAAATTCAGAACTGAAATATAGCAGGTCGCATAGCTGCCGTCGTTGGTAACATCAACGCCGGAAATGCTGACCATATTGTTTGTCAGTCTTGGATCCTTGATACCGCTGATAAGCATTTCGCTGACAATCTTGCGGATTTCTTCACCAAGTCTGCCGGTTCTGTATCCTTTACCCATGTGTTATTTCCTTTCAACCTCAACCATGTGGAAGCATTCGATAATATCGTCTTCTTTGATATCGTTGTAGTTTTCGATACCGATACCGCATTCGTAACCCTGGTTAACTTCTCTTGCGTCATCCTTGAATCTCTTGAGGGAACTGATCTTGCCTTCGTGGATTACGATGCCGTCACGTACCAGTCTTACTTCAGCATTTCTTACTACCTTACCTTCGGATACATAAGCACCGGCAATAACGCCAACACCAGGAACCTTGAAGGTAGTTCTAACCTGTACTTTACCCAGAACTTCTTCTTTAAATTCAGGGTCAAGCATACCCTTCATAGCGTCTTCAACATCGTTGATGATGTCGTAGATTACTCTGTAAAGTCTGATCTGGATGTTTTCTCTGTCCGCAAAAGTCTGAACAGCAGTTGAAGGTCTTACGTTGAAGCCGATGATAATGGAGCCGGTTGTACCAGCCAGTGTTACGTCGGATTCGTTTACTGTACCTACACCTGTGTGGATAATCTTTACTCTTACGTTTTCGTTGTTGAGTTTTTCGAGTGATGATACGATGGCACCGATGGACCCCTGTACGTCACCCTTGATGATAAGGTTGAGGTCCTTGACTTCGCCTTCCTGAATCTGGCTGAAGAGCTGTTCGAGAGTAGTTGCAGCATTTCTTGCAAGAATTTCTTCTCTCAGCTTAACCTTTCTGTTTTCAGCGATTTCCTTAGCCAGCTTGTCGTCCTTAACAGCGTTGAATGCGTCACCTGCTTCAGGAACTTCAGAGAGACCGAGGATTTCTACTGCTGTCGCAGGACCTGCCTTCTTGATTGTATCACCCTTATAGTTTGTCATGAGTCTGATACGTCCGGAGGATGTTCCGGCAACAACGCTCATGCCGCTCTTAAGAGTACCGTTTGTTACTAATAATGTTGCCACAGGACCCTTGTTTTTATCCAGTCTTGCTTCGATTACAGAACCCATAGCAAGTCTGTTAGGGTTAGCCTTGAGTTCGAGAACTTCTGCCTGAAGGAGAACCATTTCAAGAAGGTTTACAATACCTTCGCCTGTCTTTGCGGAAACAGGTACGCAGATAGTGTCACCACCCCAGTCTTCTACCAGGATACCGTGTTCAGTTAAGTCCTGCTTAACTCTTTCAGGGTTAGCTGCAGGCTTGTCGCACTTGTTGATTGCAACGATGATAGGAACGCCTGCTGCTTTGGCATGGCTGATGGATTCGATTGTCTGTGGCTTTACAGAGTCGTCCGCAGCAACTACCAGGATAGCGATGTCTGTGATGAGAGCACCACGTGCACGCATTGCTGTGAAGGCTTCGTGACCTGGAGTATCGAGGAAAACAATCTTCTGACCGTTGATCATTACTTCGGAAGCACCGATGTGCTGAGTAATACCGCCGGCTTCGGAAACTGTTACATTTGTCTTTCTGATAGCGTCAAGAAGGGAAGTCTTACCGTGGTCAACGTGACCCATTACTGTGATGATTGGTGCTCTTGGCTTAAGATCGTCTTCAGTATCTTCGAAAGTTTCAAGACCTTCATCTTCGTCTTCTTCCGCTTCAACCTTTGCAACTACAATATTGAGTCCAAGGTCATCTGCTAAAATCATTACTGTATCTTCATCAAGATTCTGGTTGATGTTTGCCATAATACCCATCTTCATCAGAGCCATGATAACCTGGGATGATGAAATTCCTGCCTGTTCGCACAGACCTGCAACTGTGATAGGTACTGTTACTGCAATTGTGCCTGTTGGAAGTTCGTCCATAATATCCTCTTCTTCAACAACAACCGGTTTTGGTTTGTTGTGTTTCTTTGGTTTTGCTGCCTTTTCAAGGGAGCGCTGGTTCATTCTGTCCTTGTTCTTCTTGCCGGATGCGTTATCGCTGCCGCCTTCGAGCTTGGAGAATTTATTTCTTTCTTTTTCAGCGTGGTCACGCTTTTCAGTATTTTTCTGGTTTGGCTTTGTTTCCATTCTGGAAAGGCTTGGACCGTCGTTTCTTTCACGTCTTACAGGTCTGTCGCCGCCCTGACGGTTGTTCTGTCTGTTATCATCCTTATCGCGGCCTTCACCTCTGTTCTGGTAACCGCCTTCACGCTGTGGTCTTTCGCCGCGCTGTGGTCTGTCGCCTCTTTCGCCGCGGTTGTCGCGGTTCTGGTAACCCTGACCGTCTCTTGCAGGTCTGTCGCCTCTTTCACCACGGTTGTCGCGGTTCTGGTAGCCGCCTTCGCGCTGTGGTCTGTCACCGCGCTGTGGTCTGTCGCCTCTTTCGCCGCGGTTGTCACGGTTTTCACGGTTCTGGTAGCCACCTTCGCGCTGTGGTCTGTCACCTCTTGGAGCAGAAGTTTTCTGTGGCTGTGCTTCCTTCTTAGGAGCTTCTGCCTTTGGAGCATTTTCTTCCTTTGGAGCTTCAGCTGCAGGTGCAGGAGTTTCAGCCTTAGGTGTTTCTGCCTTCGCAGCTTCTGTCTTAGGCGCTTCTGCTGCAGGTACAGGAGTTTCAACCTTTACAGGTTCTTCCTTAACCATACCTCTTTCTGCTACTTCCTTAGGAACCACTACCTTGCCTACCGGCGGTTTAGTTCTGTTTTCTAAATCTTTATTTACTACAGGTCTGCCAATCGGCGGTCTCTGAGTTGCTGTTCTTTCCTGAGTCTGCTGAGGTCTTGCCTGCTTTGCAGCTCCGTGGTTTCTTGTCTGCGGAATAACCGCTGCCTTTACGGTCACTCTCGGTTGTTCGTCTGTCTGGCTGTCTGTCTTTTTAGGCGTTGCCTTGACAATTTTAGTTTCTTTTGCATTTGTTTCTGCCATTAGAACACCTCCCTATCGTCTAATGATTGAATATAATCAATCTCTTTCGAAATTACATTTGCAAAGTTTTCATCGGTGATGCCGAAAATGCCCTTGCCTTCAGTGCCGGTCATGTGGGACATTTCGTCTGAGTCACCAAAAATTCTGTATTCTACGTTAAACTTGTTTGCAGCTTGGATCATTTTTTTCTTTGAATTTTCTGCCAGGTCCTCTGCGATGATCAGCAGTTTTACCCTGCGTTTTTCCATTGTGAAGATGCATGTGTTATAGCCGTTGACGATTTTGCGTGCCTTTGCCGCAAAACCCATATAACTGAGCATTTTTCTTCTGGACTGTTCAGCGTTATTCATTCTTTTCACCGGCCATTTCTTTAAGCTGAGCGAAAACTCCGTCCTTATTCTCAGCAGTCACAGTCATCTGCAGAGATCTTTCCAGAGCTCTGCGTTTGTAAGCTTTTTCAAGGCATTCAGGATTATCTTTGCACAGATATGCCCCTCTGCCCTTGGCTCTTCCTGTCAGGTCCACAGTCAGGGTACCTTCATAGCCCGCAACTCTTATGAGCTGGTGCTTTTCCCTTGACTGCATGCAGCCTACACATCTTCTCATCGGAATGGTTTTTTCCTTCAAAATTATTCCTCCACTTCTGTGAAGTCTTCGTCAACTTCTACAAAGTCTGCGTTTCCGAAGTACTGAGTGTGGCTCTTGATATCAATCTTCCAGCCACTTACTCTTGCTGCAAGTCTTACGTTCTGTCCTTCTTTACCGATTGCCAGAGATAACTGGTAATCAGGAACTACTACTGTAGCCATCTTTTCTTCTTCCTGGTCGATGATAACCTTTTCAACCTTTGCAGGGCTGAGTACATTTGCAATGAGCTCAGCAGGATCTTCGCTCCAAGGAATGATGTCGATCTTTTCGCCGTTAAGTTCGTCAACGATCGCCTGAACTCTCGCGCCTCTTGTACCAACGCAGGAACCTACAGGGTCAACATTTTCGAATTCTGTGTAAACGGCCATCTTTGTTCTGGAACCGGCTTCTCTTGCGATTCCTCTGATTTCAACAGTTCCGTCTTCAATTTCAGGAACTTCCAGTTCGAAGAGTCTCTTTACAAGGCCAGGATGTGATCTGGAAAGGAATACCTGAGGACCCTTGTTGCTCTTCTTTACATCCATGATGAAAACTTTAAGTCTGTCGTTGATCTTGTAAGTTTCACCAGGAACCTGTTCATTGGCAGAAAGAATACCTTCTGTCTTTCCGATGTTTACGAATAAAGTATCGTTGCTGATTCTCTGAACGCTTCCTGTAACGATTTCACCCTGTCTTGTGATGTAATCGTCGAAAATCATTCCTCTTTCAGCTTCTCTGATTCTCTGTACAACTACCTGCTTTGCAGTCTGTGCAGCGATTCTGCCGAAATCTCTAGGAGTAACCTGATACTCAACGATATCGCCTACTTCGTATCTGTAGTCGATTTCCTTTGCTTCTTCAAGGGTAAGCTGAGTAAGTTCATCTTCGAGTTCTTCAACTACGTCCATTCTCATGTAAACGTTGATATCGCCTGTTTCCTGGTCAATATCCACGCGGACATTCTGGGAAGTTCCGTAGTTCTTTTTGTATGCAGATACTAAAGCGGATTCAATTGCTTCGATTAAGACTTCTTTGGAAATGTGTCTTTCTTTTTCTAAATCCTCAATAGCCTGGATAAATTCCTTGTTCATGTGTTTTATTACCTCCTTAGAAAATTACAGCAAGTCTTGTCTTGGAAACCTGCTCCTTAGGGAATTCAATCTGATTGTCTTTTTCGTCCTTAATGATGATTTTGTCATCAATGAGGCCTACCAGTTCTCCCTGGTAAGCTTTGCGGCCGTCAACAGCCTTATATAAATTTATGTCGACAATGTGTCCTGCAAAACGTTCAAAATGTTTTTCGGTGATGAGAACTCTGTCCATACCCGGTGAGGAAACTTCAAGGTAGTAGTTCTGCTCAATAGGGTCAATTCTGTCCAGTTCAGCGCTGAGGAATCTGCTCACCTTTTCGCAGTCGTCGGTGCAGACATATTCTTCTTCATCGCCCTGAGGAATCTTGTCGATGTACACACGAAGGAACCAGTCCTTGCCTTCCTTCACGAACTCTGAGTTGTAAAGTTCAAGTCCATTTTCAGCGAGGAAGTCAGTGGTGATTTCTTCGATGATTTCAGTTATTTTTTTCTTTGCCATATTAAATTTTCTCCTATATAAATTTGAAAGAGTGGGCTTCTGCCCACTCCTTAAGTAATACCGTATTAAATCCTTAAGTATATTACCACAAATACTGAGTAATTGCAAGGGGTTTTGGTTATTTTCCCTGACGGAATTATTATACGTCCCAGTAGTTTTCCCTGTATTCGCCGCCTTTATACAGTTCATTGAAGATTTTCTGCATACGCTTGTCAAGGTTTGCACTTACTTCAGCACATGCCTTGAGTTCAATGTCAGTAGTCGCGGTGATGTGGTTCGCTTTTTTGTATCTGAGCTGGTGCTCAAGGCTGGCCCAGAAATCCATGGCAACAGTTCTCAGCTGCACCTCCACAGGAATGTCGATGTGTCCGTCGAGAAGGAACACAGGGACCTTGATAAGAAGGTGAAGGCTGCGGTAACCGTTAGGTTTAGGATTCTTTATGTAGTCTTTTTCGCTGATTACTTTGATATCGTTCTGTGAAGTAAGCATCTTGGCAACATCATAAACGTCTTCAACGAAATTGCAGACAACACGCACACCTGCGATATCATAAATGTTTTCTCTTGCAGACGGAATAGTTACGTCACATTCCAGTCTGTGAAGTTTTTCCTCTATGCTTACAGGAGTCTTAAGTCTCTTTACTATATGGTGAATAGGATTGTAGTCGTGTCTTACAGCGAAGTCTTCACTGAGTATTTCCAGTTTGGTGTCTACCTCTTTAATGGCAGATTTATACTCGTGAACAAACTCGTCAAATCCCGGCTGTTCATCCAGATGTCTTGCAAAATTTTTTTCAACCCAAGTCAATTTATAATTCCCTCATTTCTGATTTCTATATATTTTTTGAATGTTTACAGAAATATTATAACCTATTATAATAAAAAAAGAAAGGACTTTGGTGTAGATATGTTGAAAGTTAAGTTAGGAAATACAAAATTTGAAGTAAGCCGCGCCGGTTTCGGGGTTCTTCCCATCGGTCCCGGCCAGCTGGCACTGCCCGTAGATGAAGGTGCCCGCATAATATGTTATGCAATAAAACAGGGCATAAACTTTTTTGATACTGCCCAGTACTACCATACTTATCCTTATCTGCGCAAGGCACTGGAAATGATGCCGGAAAGCGAAATAATCATCAGTTCCAAATCCCTTGCAGAAACCTACGACGAAATGATGGAAGCAATTGCTCACGCACAGCAGTCACTGGGCCGTGATGTAATCGACATATTCCTTATGCATGAAGTGAGAACCGGCCAGCTGGATGAGCGCGCCGGAGCCTGGCAGGCGCTCATCGATGCCCGCGCAGCGGGCACCGTACGTGCCATCGGCCTTTCCACTCACCATGCCGATGTCACCCAGCTGGCCGCCTCCATACCTGAAGTCGATGTGGTCTTTCCCCTTATAAACTATGCCGGTCTGGGCATCCGCTGGGAAAGCGGCCCTGCAACAGCAGACCAGATGATGGAAGCCATCAGGGCCTGCCACGCAGCCGGCAAAGGTGTATACGCCATGAAAGCCTTCGGCGGCGGCAATCTGACCACCACCTACCAGAAATCTCTGGACTTCGTGTTCGGCCAGCCCGAGATAGATTCTGTTATGATTGGTTTTGGCTCTGCATCGGAAATAGACGATCTGATAAGTTATATGTCCGGTTCCATGGCAAAAGACTACAATCCGGACACTTCCCATAAAAAGATCCACATCAACCAGGGCGACTGCCTTGGCTGCGGTGCCTGCAAAGCCCGCTGCCCTAACGGCGCCATTTTCTGGAATGAAAAAGGACTGGCCCAGGTTGACCAGTCCGTATGCCTTACTTGTGGATACTGCAGCTACGCATGTCCGGTGCGCGCAATAATCATGTACTGATTGCTACTGTTCATTGCCCTCATCGGCTTCCTGAACCACAATCTGTTCCTGTGGCAGTGCCTCGCCAAAGGTTGCCCTGATGACTGCCTGAGGCACATTGGCAGAAACTTTAGCGTGCTTTCCTCTGGCTGCAGCTTCATCTTCAATAATGTGGAGTATTTCCAGAAGCATATCTTTAGACATATATCCGCCCCTCCAGTGGAAGGTAAGAGTTTTACCTTTTTTCACTGCCTGGGCGGCTCTTTTTTTGACATCCTCCATCTTTGTAAATGACAGTTTCTTCGTCTTGTAGTAGAAACTGTCGCCATCTTCGCACTTTGGCACAGGCCAGATGACCGGCTCATGGTCGCGGAAAATCTGCTTGTCGCTGAGCATGAAATAGTCATATCTTTTTTCTTCGCCCTTGCCCAAAGAATTGTCAAAAGTAGCGTCCATGTGATAATATTTGCCGCCGATTTTCACCACATTCCAGGCATGGCGATATCTGATGCCCTTTTCCGGGTTGGCCTCTGAAATTGCAATGGTACACCAGATTCCAAGAGCATCGCAGAGAATTTTCACTGCCTTGGAAATACCCTCACACACGCCCACACCCTGCCCCAGCGGCCCGATGATTTCGTGGGAATACTGTTTTTTCAGCTTGTCATAGGTAATGTTATCGCAGATAAAGTCGTGGATATACAGCAGTTTTTCCTCTTCATCAAGTTTCATGGCCGGGCGGGCCAGCTTCTCAACCCGGGACTCCATGGCCTGCTGGTGGTCCTTTACTTTTTTCTTGTCGAAAAGGTACTCCGGCGTCACTTCCACGCTGGTGGAATCATCGTAGTAGCGGTACTTTATCCCCTCAGAAAAGAAAATTTCCGGATGGTCCAGCCTCATTAAAAAGTGGAGATCAAAAATATCCCTGCCCTCGAGCCGCGGCACTGCAAAAGCCGGTGCCAGCGAGCGCAGTCCTTCCAGAATTGCATAATACGCTGCCTGCTGCCCTTTATTCAGTTGGTTATAATAGTGATGTGTGGCCATTGTACCTCCTGCAAAAAGCAAGGCCGCCGGATTGCGGCAGCCTGCTGAAATATCTTTTTTATTTCCCCTGAATTAAGCTTCTTCAGCTCTCTTGTATTCAAGTTCAACCTTCATCTGTTCTGTTGTCTTCTTATCAAGGTTATAAATAATACCAAGACCGATGTACATAATAATTGCACTTAACAGATATAACACGCCTACAAGATATCTCATCTTAAGGGCAACATCATCAGTCTGATTACCAAGATTTTCTTCAACATAACCTAACCAAACCATAATAACAACTACGATTGAAGGTCCAAGACCCTGAGTCAGCTTACGGAAGAAGGAGTGAAGTGCATATACTGTACCTTCTTCTCTTGCGCCCTGCTTCCATTCGTTGTAGTCGATTGCGTCACCCATCATGGACCAGGATACTGTGGAGTAGATACCCATACCAATTGCAAATACAAGCTGGCAGAGAATATAAATTACCATACCCTTCATATCAGGAGAAATAGGTAATGCTACTAAACCGATACCTGCTGCGATACATGCAAAGGAACCTGCTGTTGCGATTTCTTTCTTACCATACTTAACTACAAGCTTACGTGCAAGTGGTGTGAAAAGAATGATAGGAATCATAGAGAACGCTGATACAATACCCTTGAACTGAATGTTGTCGAAATATGACTGGAACATTACTTCTACAGCAGATGTTGCACCATACATACCTACGAACATACCCATAGCTGCCACTGTAGCACCAATAGCAGGTCTGTTCTTGGAGAAATTCTTGATTGCTTCCATAACATTAAACTTTTCAGTTTCATTGATCTTAACACCGGATTCAACACGGATTTCAGTGTTTCTGATCATGAACTGGAATGCAAAGAAGCCTAAGATACCCATGATAAGTGCTGCAATGAACACTCTTTCACCAATAAGGTTGTTTTTATCATCATAAATAATGAAAGGAAGGATAACCATAGGAATCATGTTACCAACCAGGGAACCTACAGATCTGAATGCAGACAGAGATGCTCTGTCACCTGTATCATCGGAGATAAGGCCCAGTAATGAACCGTAAGGTACGTTTGCTACTGTGTAGAAAGCGTCCCAGATTACATAACCTGCAACGAAAAGTACATACTTCGCCATTTCTGGTGCATTTGGCAGTGGTACGAAGCAGAGAGCACCTGCTACTACCAGGCCGATAGAACCTGCAAAGATGTAGGAAAGGAACTTGTTTCTCTTGTACTGGTGCTTGTCAGCGTCGATGATGGAACCGATAAGCGGGTCATTGATAGCGTCCCAGATCTGAACAACTACCAGTAAAGCTGCGTAAACCAGTGAGTTCATCCCCATGAACTGTGTCCAGAAAACGAATAATGTGTTTTTCAGAGCGAAAGACATGTTGCATCCAAAATCCCCTGCAGCGTACGCTACGTTGTCGCGCATGCTGAATTTACGATGGCCCTTGGCATCAAGAACCGGAGCTTTTTTGCCCATTGGATTAATCCTCCTTAGATATTCAAAAAATAATTACGTGTTTGGGGCGCATAATGCCCCTATTATCGCCATTATACCAAATATTACGACAAAATGGCTAGGGGCAGATTGTCACTTTTGTGACACTTTTGGTTGTTTCATACTGCTATTTATGGTATAATCATACAAAACACCGCCAGGAGGAAATTTATGTACAAAATCTGCGCAACTCAGGCATCGAAAAAGCGCCAGCGTGAACTGGAAGCCGGTCTCATGAACATCATGCTCCATCACCAATACGAAAACATCAGCGTAAGCGACCTGTGCGAAAACATGGGCATCCCCCGCAAGGCCTTTTACCGTTATTTCAGCAGCAAGGAAGGTGCACTCTATGCCCTCATCGACCATTCCCTGCTGGACTTTGCTGAGCAGTTTCTCACCGGCGGCAAAACTCTGAAAAAAAACATGGCCGAAGAATTTTTCCGCTACTGGCTCACAAAAAAAGACCTGCTCCGTGCTCTTGAATACAGCAACCTGAGCGGTCTTCTGGTGCAGCGGACGCTGGATATGATAAAAGTCCACAGCGAGTATCTGGAAATCTTCTTTCCTTTTATCACGCCGGACAGCCGCAGCTATGTGCTGATTTTCCTCGTGTCCGGACTCATGTCCCTGCTTGTGCAGTGGCAGCGTGACAGTTTCCGCAAGTCCCCTGCAGAGATGGGCGAAATCGCAGTCCATATACTGACACAATCGTTCCTGCCGTAAAAATCTTATCCTATACTTTGCTCCGCACATGTTTTTTCTGTATATTTTCCGCAATCTGATTATATTTTCAATGGGTACAGCGATTCGCGCGGAGTTTATGCACGATTCGACAACGCCCTGAACTTCATCACAAAAAAGCTATATTCTCACCCCGTCTACAGTCACCAGATCTGCACGTACAACCACTCGCTTCTGGCCGCCTGGTGTACATGTAAAGATGCTAAGGTCGTAGCCGGAGGTTATCAGTTCTTCAAGCTGGGTGCTTTCAAGAGTTTCTGTCAGCTTCACTTCATAACAGAAGGTTCTTCCCTTCATGTCATGGAAAATCATTTCGTCTCCTGCCTGAAGTTTTTTAAGAGTTCCGAAGTGGCGGTTATAGTTATGTCCCAGAAGAATAAGGTTACGTTCTTCCACGCTGCCGCTGTAGCGACAAGGCGCCACTGTCAGCAGTTCATAATTCCACTTTTCCAGAATCGGAAGTTCCAGCTCAAGCTGTTCAATTTCAAGTATGCCCATCGGCTTACCGTATAACAGGTCAAAGTCTTCCATCTTTTGCTGCACATCATACGGCTTGGCGTTTTCTGCCATCTGCACATGCACCTGCTGGAGCACGATTTCTGTATTATGTTCAGCTTCCCATTCCTCACGGTCATAGGCTGCAAACATGCCTGCAGAACCTGCAATCATCAATGCGCCGCAGACAGACAGTACAATCAGTTTTCTTTGACAGCAGAAATAAGCCACGATTCCGCCTGTTGCCAGCAAAGCACCTGCTGCAAGCAGAATCCACGCCTGCATGCGGTTTGCACCGGTCTGAGGAATTTTCGGTACATTCTCTTCCGGCATTTCTTCTTCCGGCTCATCTTCTCCTCCGCCAATGCCAGGTTCGGAAGGATCTTCAGGACCTTCAGGATTTTCAGGATCATCAGGGTTGTCCGGAATATCAGGATCATCCGGAGTTACCGGTGGTATATACGGATCATCCGGGTCACCAGGCCCTCCCGGTCCGCCGGGATCTGTCGTTCCATTATATTTATTAGTAATTACATAACCAGTCTCCTGACTTCCGCTGTAAGAGGTTTCATAGTCCTTTACCTTGAATTCAGTGACTGTATATTCTTTTTCTTTATTTAAACCGGCAAAATTGTGTTTCCAGTTGTTTTCTTCGTTAAGTGTTGCTGTGGCAATGGCAACATCGTCCATTACCAGACAGACAATAACATTCTCAGGCCGTTTGCCGGCTGCATTATTATTGTCGTCCCATTTTTTAGTGACATGGACAGCCATGGTACTGCTCTCCGATGTCTTCGGTTTGGCATAAACATGAGGTGTCGGATTCTGCGGGTCTCCATAAGGGAACTTCACCAGGAAAGGCTCGAAATACACAGCCTGGCCCCCACGGTCAAAGGCCATATACAGGCCGTCTTCAAGACCGCTGAAAGTTACCTTGCCGTCTGTTCCTGTGGTTTCCGTAATCCCATGTTTGTTTTCGCTCCAGATATATTCAAAAACCTCTATGATTCCGTCTATACCTTCAGCATCCTTCAGTTCAGGTTCGGTCACATGATAAAGCTCAACCGTCACCCCTGATACAGGATTTTCACTTTCATCCAGTATTGTTAATGTCAGAGCAGAGGACCCTGCACCATACGCCGCTGCTGATGCCATGACAAAAGCAGCCAGTATCAATACCAGCATAAGCAATATTCTTTTATTCCGCACGATGCTTCCCCTTTCTTCTGAAAATAAGTTTTGCGGCACCATAAATCATGCCGGCAGCCAGTCCAAGGGCTACCATAGCACCAGGAACCAGCAGGATCGGCTTGATTACCTGCAGTTCATTACCAATGTAAACATATTCGCCTTCTACGGGTGTGTCCGCAGACACGCGAACACCTCTCACCAGCAGACGATGAGAGTTGATACCATAAGGCGTGCAGGTAATAAGCGTAACTAAATCTTTATCAGGGTCTGGCTGCAGCAGACTCCTGTCGTTTGGCTCTACCACCGCAATCTGATCTACGCGATAATCCAGTCTTTCACCGAGAACATGAATATAGAACATGTCACCCGGTTCCAGCACTTCCAGATTAGTAAGCAATTTGGCTGACGGCAGCCCGCTGTGTCCAGCCATGGCTGCATGAGTACCCTTGCCTCCGACCGGCAGAGCCGTTTCCTTCATATGTCCCACGGAGTCCTGAAGTTCATCCTCATCTACGTCATGAACAATCACCAGCGACACACGAATTTTGGGAATTTCAAGGTATCCCATTATACCTCCCCCGTAAGTATTGAGCACATTTTCATAATCCAGCCCCAGTTTTTCAAGAGTTTCCGGATTCCTCATGTTCTCGTTGTACAGCCGGGCCGCTTCCCAGGCAGCCGTGTAATCCTGTTTGGACATGCCCTGTGTCTGACTGATGTAGTCGTCAATCAGACCGCCGTTTTTACTTTCATTGTAGAAATTACTTACAGAGGGATAAAGGAAAAGGACCAGGCCGCAGAGAAATACACATACAATCAGAATAGTTGATGCGTTCTTTTTCATTGGCCTGTCCTCCTTTCAAAGTTTCAAAATTTCAGATTTTTAAATCAATAATTATGTATTAGTTTTCAGTCTTCTTTCTTGCCATGAGGAGTGCTGCTGCACCAGCCATGAGAATGAGACCGCCGATAGTGAAGAGGGTTGTACCCATGCCACCTGTTGTAGGAAGTTCCTGACCAGTAGTGTTCTTAACAGTGAGAGTTATCACACCAGAGGCAGCATCTGCTGTATATACACGAACGTTTGTATTGGTTGTGCTAACTGTCAGAGTTTCTAAGGTACCTTCATTTTCAACAACAGTACCATCAATAGTAAACAGAATTGGGTCTGTTAATTTATTATAGCCAGCAGGAGGAAGAACTTCATGCAATTCGTAGCTTCCGCGTGCAACGCCAGGTATGCATACCTTAGCATAATCAATTTCATTTTCTTTAACGGCAGAAGTTGTAAAGGTACTTGCCTGGCTTTCGTTATCAACCCAGCCATTGATTTTTCCAGTAGTATTATCAACTGTCGCCCATACTGGAGATGTTCCTGCTGTAGTTTTTCTCAGCTTAAATTCCGCACCTACCAGCGGGCTCTGGTTGTGACTCGCTTCTTTATAAATGTCAAGTTGGAAAGTATATACATGTACATGATCTGACTTAGTATCCGTTATTGCGCTGTTATAAGGATCTGAAGTATAAATCAGATATGCTGTATTGATATCGGATACATCCTGATTACCAGCAGTATCTTTATCAATATCATAACCACCAACCCCTGCATTTTCGTTCATTTTTGCTACATACTCAATTGTAATCTTCTGATTTGGATATTTTTTTATGCAGCTGGATGCAAAGTCGAAGATTACTTTGCCATCTTCTTCCTTGATAGTATAATCTGTATTAACTGCTAATGAGGTTGTCCCGCATTTCACTGTGTACGGATTTGTAATTACCTTTCCCCCGCTGTCATATGCTACAGTCGGCATGGTAAACCCATTATCCGGTTCGTCAACAATCTTGAATACTGGGTTAGCTCCATAATACTGGAAGTTAGGTATATCTGCCTGGATAAAGAATGTTACTGATGTTCCGAGAGCTGCAGACAAACCTTTATGATAGAGGTTATCCCTCTTTACCATCTTGACGATACCAGTTTTAATCATCTTTAAGGTTGCTTTCACATTGTTGTCTACAGTAGTCAGCAATATTGCGGAACGCACCGGATTATTTGCATTTTCACTGGATCCTGCTGCTGTGGATTCATATACTAAATAATAACCATACTCCAATCCACTGAACTGAATCTTTTCAGCGCTTTTATCTACGCCAGTGGTATCATCTGTTGTCTTCTTTATTTCAGCAAATAGATTATTATTGCTAGCCTCTTTATATTTAATATATTTATATACCTTCTGCCCAAATTCTGCAACCCAGGCATCTTTACCTATTTGATGCTGTTCATTAATCCAGGTGGTAACTGCCGTAATATCTGCAGTTTTATCTGGTGCACTTCCAATTAATGCATCGATTTCTTCACCCTGGTAGGTAAATCCATCTCCATAAAACAAATCATAGAAATAGTACCCATTGTTTCCATCTGGAATCCACTGATACGCAATTGCATCATTTGATACTGTTGCGTTAAAGATACGGTAGATTTCATAAGATTTTGTAGATAAATCTTCGCCGTTTGGTGGCAGAAGTGTAATCTGGCCTGTTGCAGCAAACGCAGGTACTGTCATCATGGTCATTAACATTGCCACGATTAACAGACATGATAAAAATCTCATTGTTTTTTTCATTTTCTCTTTCCTTTCCTTAAAAATAACTTGTTTAATAAGTAATTCATATATCTGAATGCACGGCTTAAGCGTCAGGATCGCTGTTTTCGTCTATGCATAACAAAGGTATTAAGTGCCATCAGGCAGGCCATCAGCATGAGCACTCCGCCGGCCATCTGAATGCCGCCAGGGGTGCTGCCGCCTGTATTAGGCAGTGGTTCTGACGAGTGGTTTGTTACCCGTACAGAAAGGTTTGAAGCAGACACAATACTTACATTGGTTCCGCTTACGATACTTACTGTGTGATCATCACTGAGCAGCAGTATTGCCGGGTCTGTCATTCCGTTATATCCAGGCGGTATCACGGTTTCAGTCAGCCTGTATTTTCCGTATGGCAGATTATTGAATGAAAGCAGGCCTGTGGAATCTGTTGTCAGTACCTGTGGTGTGAATGCGCTGTTGACAGTGCCGTCATCATAGAGCAGTTCCAGTTTAAAGGTTGCTCCTGCCAGACGCTGGTTGTTCTGATTTGTCTTGAAGACAAGCAGTGTTACTGCGTCCTTTCTGGTGTTGTTTACCACAAGTTTTGCTTCATAATTGCCATCAGTTCCTGTTTCCTGTACATCACTGTAGGTCACAATCCAGTTGGAGAAAGTAAAGTCCGGTTTGCACTGTTCAGTACCGATCTGTACTTCACGCACACTCCAGTTTACTTTCTGACCGTTGGCGTAACGCGGCAGATTGTTCCAGGTGTATTTGTAACTGTTTGCTGAATTCAGGGTCACTTCCGCATTGATACCCGCTATAAGAGTTGATACCAGTCGGTCGTTGGCAAGGAGCTGAATCTTTACATCTTCAGCATCATCAGGATTGGACCAGGTCTTTTCTACGGTAACATTTACGATATCGGAGCTGTTGCCGATAATCAGTACGCCTTTGTCAAAGACTGCATCATTTCCGCTTGCCACCTGAATCTGATTGTTTGCCTTAGTAAGAACAATGTCCCCACGGAATGAATATCCCGGCGGAACTGTAGATTCGTGAACCGTTATATCACCCGCACTGAAGTCCAGGCCTG
>JAFSCP010000031.1 GCA_017436705.1 Bacillota bacterium | reverse complement strand
TTAAATATGTCGTTGGAGTATCACTTGTAATATTGAAATTTTCTGAATCAATTTGAGCCCCTGGAATCGCCATAAACTCCACTTCATAGGTACTTATCGTTCCTGAATGCGCTAACATAGTGCTACCTGTAGATCTTAGGCTCAGTGCATAAGTAAGTCTTGGCCCAGTCCATGCATGAACGGTTAGGAATCCATCATATGATTCTACTATACCAAAATCAAAATCTCGTGTTGAAATTGGATTTGCTATCATGCTTCCGTCTTCTAGAATTGCAATTCCATATTTTATTGGTCCATTTTCTATATCTTCTCTACTAATAGGAATACTTACTTCATTAATCACAGTTTCTGTAGTATCTGCAAAAGCAACAAGGGAATTACACATAATAAGTATAGCGCATAAAAATACTACTGACAATATTTTTTTCGTTTTCATATTCTACCTCCTATTTTTTCTTGATTTATACAATTATTAAAGCTGTATTTGTTAGCATCATCCAACAGTAATATTTATACTCATTCTCTTCTAGAACGAATCCAACTGCGGATTTGCTGTAATCGTTTCTAACAGTACTCCATCACCATAACACTTGTAAGTCACCTGAAATTCATAGATACCTGATTGGGTCAGTGTGTGTGAATCTGATATTCTGAATTGGTCATACAAGTAAACATATGGCAAATTCAATGTCTGATTATATGAAACCGCCCCTGTTGATTTATTGATGATTTTAACGGTTGCTTTTACCTGATCCGGCAAATCTCTATTCAACGGATAGACCATTAGCGAAAATGTTGCATTTCCATTTTCGTCTATATCAAAAGAATTGCTATAATACAGTACCGATACAAAGCAAGGTGCAATCGAATCATTAATTACCTGACCATATCCGAAACTTGCAGAAGAAAGTACCATAATAATCATCAGAGATAAAACCATTAACTTTCGCATAAAACAAAACCTCCTTTCTCCGTTCTTACTACTAAGACGGAAAAAAGAGGTTTTCGTAACACACTTTTTTGAAATTTTTTTATTATTATTTATACTACTTGCTGACAAAAATCATATTTTCTGCTATTTTCAATATTTTTTCTATTGAGTATTCGCCTCTTAGATCCAGAAGAATAACATTTTTGTCCGTCATCCATATTGCACTACATGATGCACTGGATTCGTCATAAAACGCATACCCGTCATTCGTACCAATCTTCACTTCCAGAATTTCAAAGTGTTCATGGTCAAATGAAAATTCTGCATCAATCGGAAACTCTCGCACTCTCAGCTCCACATCATTAACTTCGTCCACAAACAGCATAATAGACTCATCACCATTTTTCTCTGCCCCCTGCAGCACAAACGTCTCAGGCAGTGTTGCCGGATACCAGTAGTCTTCCCAATCTCCAATCAGGTCGTATTCGTCTTCGGTTCTGATGGTTACGCTTATATCATCTTTAAACAGTGACATAAAGCGTGCACGGTATGCTTCGGAAGTTTCCAGTGCTATGAAATTGCCTCCAATCAGCACTGCCGCAAATACTGCTGCTGTCTGCATCATGCGCTGGCGGCGTTTTTTCTTTTCCTTTGCGATGCGTTTCTTGTCAAGTTCTCTGGCAAAGGCCAGCATTTTTTCATGCAGCTCCTGAGGGATTTCTACATCAATGCTTTCAAGTCTTGCGATATCTTCCTGAATTTCCTTGTCGATTTCTGCGCCCAGCAGTTCCAGACCGTTTCTCTTATCTGCCATCTTCATCCCTCCTTTGCATAGTCTCGATTTCTTTTCGCAATTTTTTAAGTATCCGCAGTATCGTCATACGAACCACGCCATCCGACATTCCCAGAAGCTCTCCCATGGCCGGACTGGTCATTTTATCATAGAAGCGAAGCTTAATAAGGTATTTTTCCCTTTCATCGAGTATATCCATCGCTTCATGTAAGTAATCTTCAAGTTCACGGTTACAGAAGTCCTCAAGTTCTGCTTCTATGGTTTCATCTGATTCTTCTTTAAAGAAGTACACCATTTCATCGAAAAGATCCAAACGTTTCTTCTCTTCCTCGAAGTAGTCCACTACTGCATTATGTGCTATTGCCCGTATGTAGTCCTTGGTCTTCTTAGTGCTGAACGTTGGTAATTTGTCGTAATTAGTCAGAATTTTGTACCATATTATCTGCACCAATTCTCCTACGGCAGTTTCATCCTCCGTATGATCGCGGATGAAGGTGTATATTAGTTTTTCATTATCTGCGTATAATTCTTCTATACTGCTATAACCCTTGTCTCTGAATAGCATCACACTGCCCTCCCATGGCATCATTCTACCATATCACACTGCATTATACAATTGCATTAAAAAAGGACAATCTGAAGCAAGGTTCTTTCCTACCTACTACTAAGACTCCCGATTGTCCGTTTCGTAACACATTTTTTAAATTTTTTAATCTTCTTCGAGAATTTTAATCATCTCTCTTAACTGCTGAGCCATCATGTGTCTTTTAGCCTTGTCAAAAGTGTTCTTATTGCGTAATAGTTCATCCGTCTCGCCAAACACGAGCTCGTCAATAGACATATCCAAAGCATCACACAATTGAATCACTGTTTTTAGCTGCAGTCCGCTTTTGCCTGTTTCCAGTTTAGAAATATGGTTTGTTGACAATCCTGCCATTTCAGCCAGCTGTTCCTGCTTAAGCCCCTTGCCGATACGGGCTGCTTTTAAATTTTCACCAACCTGCTCATTAAGTTTGTCCATTTTTTACTGCTCCTTTTTGAGTATTATAATCAAAAAGGTAAATGAACGTAACATTCTAAGAGTTGTGTATTTACCAATCAATATTGATTAGTCAGTCTTTTGTCTTGTTAATGTATATACATTGTGCTATAATTATACTAACAATTATGAAAGGAGTGACAATATGGCTAAGACCTCCAACCTATATGTGCGCATCGAGCCTGCACTTAAAGAGCAGGCAGAGCAGATACTGGATGCCCTCGGCATCGCTCCATCCAGCGCAATCAACATGTTCTACAAGCAGATTGTCATGCAGCGCGGACTTCCGTTTGAAGTAAAAATTCCTCAGCACGTTCCTCTTGATATGAACGCAGCTACTCAGGATGAAATTGACCAGATACTTGAACATGGCTATCAGGATATGCTTCACGGACGCACCCGCCCGGCAGACGAAGTATTCGCTGATATCAGAAAGGATTACAATTTATGATTTATTCTGTAGAAATCTCCGGGCAGGCAGAAAAAGACCTGAAAGGGATCTACGAATATATCAGTTTTGTATTATTATCACCAGCAAACGCAGCCAAACAATTAACGCAAATTATCACAGCAATTTCAAAACTGGATTACATGCCTGAACGATACCGAAAGTATGAAAAAGAACCATGGTACAGTCGTGGTCTTAGGCAGATGCCAGTAAGTAATTTTATTGTCTTTTACACCGTGAATAACGAAACTCATATAGTCACAGTAACCGCGGTCATGTATAAAAAGCGTGACCACGAACTTCACTTTAACATCAGTGAAGCGGTGCTTCATGACAATGCATCTGAATTTGTTTATCAAACATAATAAAAAATAAAGCCATCTCCGGTTCCTGACTGCTCAGGCAACAAGGGATGGCTTTTTTACTCTCTATTTGATTTTACGGAAACCGTAATGGCACGGGAATTCAGTTTTCTGTCTTCTCTTTATCCTTCAGCATCGCTTTAAGCTCCTCAATGCTTCTTTCCATGTTTGTCAGCCTCTCAGAAAGTTTGCCGTATGCCACTGTTGCTAAAGCAGCAATCAGAGAGAACAGCAATATAAGCACATATATGTTATCCAGGAAAGGTCCTGCAACCATCAATGCTCCCCATGATCCTACAAACCAGAATATAAATGTAATTATGTACTCACCCATTCCAAAACAGCTCCCTTCATTCGAATTCCCTCTTTATCGTTTTATTGTGTTAATAATATAGTATCTGTACAGTTTTGTCAATCGACCAGCTGCATCTGTGAGAAAACATTTCCGGGGTAAAAGAAAACCTACCAACCAGCAGCCCAACCGACTAACAGCCCAACAGCCCACAAAAAAGCCCCGCATGCGGCGGGGCTTATCTATCACTTATATACACACTTTCTTATTTTTCGTCTTTCATATCAGCCAGGTCGCAGAGCAGCAGGTATGCAAATCTGGTGTTTGGCTCGATTGTTGAAATTTCAAGGTATTCTTTGTCACTGTGGTCAAAGTCTCCTGTAGGGCCGAGGCCGTCGATGCAGATCGGACCGCAGGCACAGATATGGTTAGCATCTGACAGGCCACCCCGTTTTTTGCTCTTGTACGGAATTCCGTTGGCCTCGGAAAGCGCCTTGATTCTCTGTTCGTATGCCAGCGCCTTTTCGTCCGGAACCATTGGCGGAATTTCCGCAACGTCAGTAATTTCAACACCTATACCGGCTTCTTCTGCATGAGCCTTAAGATTTTCAATGGTCGCAACCAGTTTTTCATATTCTGACATATGTTCATAACGTGACTCGAAGGACATCTGCGCGAAATCAGGCACGATGTTGTACTTCACTCCGCCGCTGATTGTTCCCACATTGACGCTTGTCTGCTTTTCCACGCTGCAGAGTGCTGTGAGGGTCGCTGCCCAGTGAACCAGCTCGTTGATTGCAGAGCGCATACCACCTTCAAGGAGATATCCTGCATGACCTGCCTGACCGTGGAAAGTAATTTCTGCCTTGTATCTGCCCTTTCTCTGGAGACAGCGTGAGCCATCTGTTGATGCTGCTTCGAAGATATATGCATAGTCGGTCTTGCGCGCATATTCATCGATTACATCCTTGGAATATGGGCTGCCGATTTCTTCATCAGGATTGAAAATTGCCACGATATTAAGCTTTTCGTTTACTTCTTCCGGAAGCTGCTCCAGAATATGAAGCATTGTCAGGTCGCCCTGCTTCATGTCGATAACGCCAAGACCGTAAGCTCTGGTTTCGTCCATGCGGAAAGGTCTCTTTGCAGTTTCGCCCATAGGGAAAACTGTGTCCACATGGCCGACAAGCAGCGCGTCATAGTGGTCAGCTTCACGGTTTCTTACGATTGTAACTTTGCCGGTTTCAGGACCTACATCAACCTGTTCGGTAATCCAGCCCATCTTGTCGAACCGGTCCATGAAGAACTTGCCTACAGCAGTAATTCCTTCAGGGTTGCCCTGTCCGCTGTCCATGTTTACCAGCAGCTCAAGTTCTTTTAAATATTGTTCTATATTAAGGTTAAGCATTGCTTTACATCCTTTCTGTCAGATTATCTTCATTTTAACATAATCAATTAAAAAAGCAATTAGATTTTTCCTATCACCAGTAAGCAAAAACAAAACAGGGCTGTGCTAACCCTGTTTTTTTCGTCCTATAAGGAGCTGGCCTGAAACCGTGATGGTTTTTACAGTTTCCCAGTCTATTTTTTCTTTGTCCACATTGAAAAGAAGCGGCGTCATATTGATGAAAATATCACGTTCTTCAGGTGTCACATCGAAGGTCTTCGACACGGTCCGGTTTACCAGAACTTCAAAATTATCTGCGAAGTGTTCTGCCCCTTTTCGCTCTGTATATTCTTTGTGGAAAAGCTGGTCCTTGGCTGCTTCTCTCAGTTCCTGCACGTGGTCTTCACCCGGAATTACTTTTATAATATAACCATCTTCCTGCAGAATCCGTCGGAACTCCTGATAATTGGCCGACGTGAATATATCGAGAATTATGTCGGTTTTGCGGTTCTTCACGGGAAGTCTGCTTATGTCTGACACAAACCATTTTATGCGGTGCTCAGGCTCGCTTTTTGCGGCCAGCTGAAGAGAGTCGCGCGAAATATCCGTACCATAAATCTGCAGGCTAAGCTTCTCGCCAAGGCGCCTTGATATTTCCCGGCAGTAGTAGCCTTCCCCGCAGCCTGCATCCAGAATGGTCAGACCTTTTTTGCCGCATAAAGTTTCCTCCATGAAAGCGCAGATTGCCTCCAGAATATGGGCGTACATGCCCTTTTCCAGAATCTGCTGACGCTCCTGGAAAGAAACTTTTGTATATTCGTTTATCGGTTTACCGCCGGTAAGAAGGTTTACATAGCCTTGCTTGGCAATGTCGAAACTGTGGCGGTTATCGCATACCAGGCTTTTTTCCCTTAAATGCAGCTGGAACTTGCACACCGGACAGCGGAGCATTGATGCATCTTTAAACTTTTCGTATTTACTCATTTTTCAGTGCCTACTCTCTTTTAATAGCTTCAAGGGCAGAAATTTTTACTGCTTTGTTCGCAGGGTAATAGCCTGATGCCACACCCACGAATATTGAAAACACAATGGCAAAGACAATCAGTCCCGGTGATACTACCGAAATTCTGGTGATTCCTTCTCCGCCCAGCAAAGCATCCAGAATCGCCTGCCCTGTGATTCCCATGGAAAGAGCTCCCATGGCCACCAGATTGATTCCCACCGAAATCAGCAGGCTGAAAAGCACTCCTGCTATTCCTCCAAGCAGACCGATGGCTCCTGCCTCCATGAGGAACATGAGCCGGATGTCCTTTACATAGCATCCCAGAGCCTTCATTATGCCGATCTCACGGGTACGTTCGGAAATTGACATGACCATTGTGTTGGTAATGCCGATTGCCGCTACAAAGAGGGAAATAGCACCCAGACCGCCCAGCATCAGCTGCACCTGGCGGGCACTTTTTTCCATGCTTTCACGCATGCTTTCCATGGAATATGTGTAGTAGCCCAGACCGCTGATTTCCTCTTCAATGCTGGTCACCAGACTGATATCCTCAGCCTTTACCAGTATGGTGGAATAGGTCAGGTTCTTCTGCGGCGTACCTTTGATATCCTTGAGCAGAGCCTTCATGGCATCAATGCTCATCATGATTCCCTCAGAAGTTTCCCATCCTTTGCCGTAGTCTTCCTTAGTGACGCCTGTAATTTTAATGGTCTTGCGGAAAACAGATTCTCCGTTTTCGCCAGTGTTTATTTCAAGTGTGAGAGGTGTTTTGAGTATATCAAAGAACGGATCCGGCAGTTCTTTTTCATTGCCGTTTTCGTCGTAAATATCCCAGCGGTTCACCATGTTGTGTCCGTCCGGCATCAGTGAATCATAGAAGTTATAGGCAAGATACTGGCCGCCAACTGCCTCATCAGTGCTTACTCCGGGCACCTTGCCTTCCATTATCTCAAAACCCATGGCCTCCATAGCATCTGTATCCAGACCTACAACATTGGACCAGTCACAGTAATATCTGTCGTTGATACCTGCCTTGAGCGAAACTGCGTATTCGTTAAAATTAACCTTAGGCATTACTGCCGCAACTCCTGCCATCTGCCGGAAAGATTCAACTGCGTCGTCGTCCAGCTTGGCTGCCGAGTCATCGCCGTACATCTGTGAAACCTCTATAATCGAAAGGTCGCCCATTTCCGAAAGCATCTGGTCCTGGGATTCTTTCATGCCCACACCGATGGACACCATTACAATAATTGATGTGCAGCCTATGAAAACGCCGAGTACAGTCAGAATAGTTCTGCCCTTGCGTCTTTTCAGGTTGTCGGTGCACATTTTAAGGATGTCGGAGAAACTCATTATTCTCCCTCCTCGTCATTCCATTCAGCCCACATCTGAGCTTCTTTCTTCGCTTTAGCTGCTTTTTTCTTTTTACGGAAAATAACTGCACCCACTATTGCTGCTATGGCTGCAACTGCAGCGACCGCATTCCATGGGAAAGTTTTTTCAGGTTCAGGCGGAATGATCGGTTCCATAATGCCAGGGTCAAATACAGGCATTTCCTCCACATTGATGGTTACAGGAAACTCGCGTAACTTTTCGTCGCCATTGGCATCTTCGTAGATTACCTTTATTGTGAACTGGTTCTCCCCAGGCTCAAATGCTGTAACCGCAAAGGCCATGGTTCCGCTTCGTCCTGCTTCGATATTGCCCAGATTCTGCACTGGAGTAATGGTATCAATGTTTCCTTCAACCCTTGCTTCCACATTGCTTACAGGGCTTTTGCCCTTGTTTACATAGTTCATCATTATTGCAATTTCTTCGCCGGAATAAACCATCACAGGCACTACAGGAGAAGCAATTTCAAAGCGGTCCGGCTGATATACCGGCACTGTGATCTTTACATCAGAAGAATTGGACATGCGCTTCTGATTGTCTACATATTCATACTTAAAATTTATCATAACAGGTTCGGCGCCGTTGGTCAGAGTCTGAAGAGCCTTCATAGGCACGGTCACAGTCTCTTCGCCGTCGAACTCGATTTCATCGAAATAGAAAGTATTGGCTGCACCATTTATTGTGAAGGATGTGCCGCCGTCAACAGTTACTACCACGTTTTCAACAGGCAGGTCGCCGCTGGTATTTCTGAATCTGAAATTCAGCGTAAAAGCATCGCCCGCTGCAACTGATGACCCGCCGTAGCTGAAATGTTCTACGATAAGGTTTGGCACAGGGCTGTCAATTCCGCTTGGATCTGGTTCTTCAGTCTTTTTTACCTGTGCAGGAATAATTACGCGGCCGCTTCCGCTTCCGTCAGCAGTAGTCACTCTGTTGAAATACTGGAACTTCACGTCCGCATCTATGTACTGAACCTGACCTGAAATATCATCAAGGGCTTTTACCTTTACATCAATTGATTCACTCTTTTTAGGCGCAATGGTCTTCATCTGATACATGGAACTTGTTCCGGTCAGCATCAGTGATGAAGAAGGTGTAAAGGAAATCACCGGAGACTGCATTGATGTGGTACCGATATTTTCAACTGTTACAGTTACTGTCATTTCTTCCCCTGCTTTGATAGGTGAAAGAATTTCGTTTCTGCTGATAATCATCATCGGCGCTGCCACCGGGTCCGGTACGTAAGGTTCTGATGGTTCATAAACAGGTTCTTCGTATTCTTTACATTCAACCAGGTTTACTTCGATATTTTCGTATGGCGCTGAATGTCCAATATAGCCTATCATAAGTTTCAGGCTATTACCTGTACCTTTATACTTTGCTCCTGAAACAGATACATCAAACTCAAGCTGTCCGGAAACAGAAGTTACCAGAGCTACATCTATTTTGCCGGCATCAAAACTGTCAACCATTCTTGACACATCAAGCTTTTTTTCATCATCAACTTCAGTCGCTTTGATTGCTGTATGCTTTATGCGGATACTGATGTTAACATTTTCACCCTTATTGATGCTCGCATCATCCACAGTATAGCTGGTCACCACCAGGCTTCCGTCTGCCGCGCTGGCCGCAGAAACGGGTATTGCTGCCATAAATACCATGACCATTGCCATAATCAAAACTAAGCTCTTTTCCAAAAATCTTTTCATAAGTCTACCCCTTTTCTAGTTATTATTTTCTGTCTTGATATCGCTTATAATTTCTCCGTCACGGAGAGTAACAATTCTGTCTGCATATTCAGTCATTTCCGGGTCGTGAGACACCAGCACGATGGTCTGATGAAAGGTTCTTGCAAACCTGCGGATCATCTCCATCACTTCTTTAGTAGTCTTCGTGTCCAGATTGCCTGTAGGCTCATCGGCAAAGACTATGTCAGGCCGTGTGATGAATGCCCTTGCAATTCCTGCTCTCTGCTGCTGACCACCGGACATCTGTCCCGGAAAATGATGAATCCTGTCCTTCAGTCCGACCCTTGCCAGCATCTTCATAGCTTCTTTTTCTCTCACATCCTTGGGCATGCCGCGGAACATGAGCGGCATTGCCACATTTTCGAGGGCTGTCAGTTCGGGAAGCAGGTTGTAGGACTGAAAGACAAAGCCTACATGCTGCTGCCTGAAAGCCGCCAGCTGGTTTTCGTCAAGATGTGACACAGGAACGCCGCCTATGCGGACCTGCCCGGTTGTCGGTTTTTCAAGGCCTGCCAGCTGATTGAGCAAAGTACTTTTACCAGAACCGGATGTACCGAAAATGCAGCATATTTCTCCTTTATACACCGTCAGGTTGATGTCACGCAGGGCGACAACCTTTTCCTGTCCCATGATGTACTCTTTGCGGAGTTTCCTGACCTGTATAACAGGTTTTTCCCTTTCTAAAATTTCTCCCATAATCCAGTCTCCTTTTTATATATTCACAATGCGGCCTGACTGATGCCAGCCGTAGCCGCCTGTTTCCTCAAGTTTTTTGTGCAGCTCAGGGCTTCTGAGTATTTCAATGAAAGCCTGTATCCGCGGAAGTTCAAGGTCAGCAGTGTGGATTGCAAAATCGTACTCTTCCACGCCCACTTCCACAAAATCCAGTCCCATGGCATCTGCTGCCGGCCTGATACCCATGCCTGCATCTATTTCATCAGATGCTACGCATGCTGCTACCGCCATATGGGTTGCCACTTCTTTGTCGTAACCGCTGATACGGTCTGCAGAAATTCCGGCCTGTTTCAGCTTGTAGTCCAGAAGTACCCTTGTACCTGCACCGCGCTGACGGTTCACATACCTTGCTCCGGCAAGGTCCTCAATGCCTGTGATTCCAAGGGGATTTCCTTTTTTGACCATAATCCCCTGAATTCTGTCCACACCTTTGATAAGGCTCATTTTTTCCCCGGAGAAAATTTTCTTTATATATGCCAGATTATATTCTCCCGTTTCCTCATCAAGCAGGTGTGTCGGTGCAATGACCGTTTCCCCGCGCTGAAGAGCCATGAGCCCTGCCATGCTTCCCACATGGGTACTGGAAAGGTTCATTCCCGGAAATTTCTGTGCCATCATATCGTTTATCAGGTCCATGAGCATATCGTGACTGCCGATGGAAACCAGGGTGTTTTCAATTTCTTTTCTGTCTTTATAGAGCTGCACTTCCACAGTCTGCCCAGCCTCAAAACCTTCACTGCTCTGAGGAATGACGCAGAACCCGTCTGCACGGACCATGCTCATGGCAGCCCCTGCACCACGTGCAAGAGGAGATGCGACGAACCGGCCGCCAACTTTCCCTACTTTTACGCGGACATATTCTCTGTGTTTCAGCGATGAAACCATCCGTTTCGAAATTGTTGCTTCGATGGTTTCCGCCCCATCAGCGTGGTTATATGCACTGCCTGCCAGCCTTGCAATTACTGGCGCCGCAAAGTTTTCAAAGGCAAGATAGGCGCTTACAGGATAACCCGGAAGACCTATTACAGGCTTGCCTTTTACCATGGCCAGAATTACAGGCTTGCCCGGTTTCATGGCTACACCATGTACAATAACCTGCCCGATTTCACGGAGCACGTGAACTGTATAGTCTTCTGTTCCTGCGCTGGACCCTGCATTTATTACCAACATATCATTTTCTTCAAGGGCGCTGATAATCTGCGCTTTGATTTTTTCATAATCGTCTTCCACAATGTCGTAACGATGAGCAATACCCCCATGCTGGCTTACCATTGCCGCGAACATGCCTGAATTGGAGTCAATTATGTCGCCTTCCGAAGGATTTTCTCCTGGGCTGATGATTTCAGTTCCTGTGGGAATAATACCCACCCGTGGCCGGGTAAAAACATTTACTTTTATATTCCCGCTGGCCAGCATAACACCTATGTCCACCGGTCTTATGGTATGATGTCCCGGAACAATCATTTCGCCCGCTACTATGTCCTCACCTACCGGACGCACATGCTGCCAGCCCGGCACAGACTCAGTAATCATTACAGTTTCATCATCCAGTTCAATCACATCTTCTGCCATGATTACAGCATCAAAAGGCGACTTCACCGGGTCGCCTGTATCAATAATCCTATAGTCTTTTCCCAAAGTCAGCGTCAGCGGTCTTGATTCACTGGCACCTCTTGTATCCGCTGATTTTACAGCAATACCGTCCATGGCCGCAGCATTGAACAGCGGCGAGCAGCATTTCGCAAAAACAGGTCCTGCAGTGACTCTGCCCAGGCACTCATAGGCATCTGCTTCCTCTGTATGCGCAGTCAGGCCGCCTCCGGATTCAAGTACATCTATGTATTTTTCAAGAGCCTCTTCAACCGGCACTGTTTTAAGATATAAATTTCTTTTCATAAGCTTCCCTACTGCTGCACCCCTGCAATAACCATATTGAAATATTCCAGATAATCGTTGAAAATATCCCCGAAGAAAAGCATACCGCCTTCTGCGGAAACCGTTGCTACTGCCTGCGAAAAGTCTTCATCTGCCACAAAGTCAATGCTGATTTCTACCGGTCTTTCTCCTACTGTGATTGTACTTCCAAGAATGCTTTCGTAAACAGTGTTGCTTTCGCTCACGGTTACCATACCCATGATTTCTTCGTCGATATCAAAGTGATATTTCTGGCCGTACACATCCAGCTCTCCTGTTCCGCTTACAAGAAAAAGCCTGTCATCGGTCTCAAAAGCTTCGAAGCTGGTAAATATGAGGCTCAGCTCTGCGCCATCATCTATACTCACCGGCGGTACAGCCCCGAAAACGGTCAGATCAGTTCCAAGCATATATTCCACATCTGTCTGGCTTGTGGAAATCTGCATTGAAACGGCCCTTTCACCGCTGTGCTCCTGCCCGCATGATACAAGACCTGTAATAATAATCAGGCATAATGCGGCTGCTATAATCTTTTTCATCATCCGTTCCCCTTTTTTTTTTACTAAAGTATATGCACGCTTACCTGCTGCCCCTTACGGACACCTTCGTCGTTTACGTCAATTATAATATATCCGTCGGCTCTGCTCAAGGTCTTTATGAGCCCGGATTTGCCCAGAACCGGAACTGCCCCCGGAAGACCAGTTTCACAGGTGTTTCCGTAATCAAGTTCCACCAGCTGGTATGTTCTGCGGCCAGGTGATGCCGCAACATTTGCAGACATAACTGCGGGCACAGTAATTTTTTTCTCTGCAGTTTCCATGCCGGTAAAACGCTGCCATATTGCTCCCACGATTTCACGGAAAAGCAGCAAAGCAGCCACCGGATGTCCCGGAAGACCTGCAAGAACAGTTTCTGAAGGCCCGTCAAAGCCCAGAATCGTCGGTTTGCCGGGCTTTACGGCCAGTCCGTGGGTAAATGCCCCACTGGACGCCAGACCGTCAATTATTGCCTCTGTCGCATCTTTTTTACCCTGGGAGCTTCCACCGGAAATGCACACAAAATCTGCTTCTTTCATGGCTCTTGCTGCACACTCACGGAGTGCTTCCTCATCGTCACGTACAATATCCCAGCCTGCCACTTCAAGTCCGATTCTTTCCGCCTCGGCAATGAGACCGTAAGTGTTCACATCCCTTACCTGCCCCGGTCCGGGCGTTTCCCACGGCATGACAATTTCATCACCCGTGGAGATTATGTACACCCTCCATGGCTTGTAAGTTTCTATAATGTCCTTTCCTGCAGCGCAGAGCAGGCCCACATCTGCCGGTCTGATTCTGCGTCCCAGGCTGAGAAGCTTTTCGCCTTCAGCCACATCATCTCCTGCAAGTACCATGTTGCGGCCATAAGACAGTGGCGAATATACAGCCACCTGATTTTCCCCGAAAGGCTGGCAGTATTCCACCATTGCCACAGCGTCTGCCCCTTCAGGAATCATGCCACCTGTGGGAACATACATGCACTGTCCGCTGCAGATGCTGCCCGGTGCTGCCTTACCCATTTCAACCTCGCCCTTTACTTCCAGAAAAACAGGCATGTTTTCACCGGCGCCGGCAGTATCGGCCGAAACAACTGCATAACCATCCATGGTTGAACGGCTGAATCCGGGGATGTTTTCTGCGCTGTATATATCTTCTGCAAGTATTCTTCCGAGAGAATTGTGCGCCGCCACAGGCTCAGTTTCGATTATATTTTTTCCCGCTTCGGTCATGGCTCTTTCTAGTTTGTCAAGAGCTGTTTCCAGCAGGTCCACATTAAGCAGTTTCATTGATAATACGCCCCTTTTCCATATAGTGAATCACATCGCAGAGGTCATCCCTGCGCTGAGTCTGATGAGTTACGATGAGCCAGGTTACAGGGTCTGTTTCCTGGATTTCCTTAATCATATCTGTGATAATCTTTTCGCTGTCCGGGTCCATGTTGGACAAAGTCTCGTCCATGATGATGAACTCAGGCCTGAATATAATTGCCCTGAGGAAAGAAAGCTTCTGGCGCTCACCGCTTGAAAGGCTCCGTGCATACTGGTTCTTCTGTGCCAGCAGCCCTGCTCTTTCAAGAAGTCTGTCAACCTCTGCTTGATCGA
The DNA here is from genome assembly GCA_017436705.1 of Bacillota bacterium. Classification (GTDB taxonomy): domain Bacteria; phylum Bacillota; class Clostridia; order Peptostreptococcales; family Anaerovoracaceae; genus SUG1106. Next base: position 28,849 of record JAFSCP010000031.1, on the reverse strand, counting down.
CCTCCATATTGCGCAGCTTCAGCGGATAGATTACATTTTCATAAACGCTGCCGTGAAGAAGATAGGGTCTCTGCATCATCATGGTCATGCTGCGGTGGTTCAGACCTTCAAGGTCAATTGTTCCTTTGTCCGGTTCCAGAATCCCCATAATAGTTTTCAGCAGTATGGTCTTACCGCAGCCGTTGTGACCGGCCAGCCCGTGAATTTTTCCGGGTTCTATATCAAGATGGTCAATTTCAAGGCTGAAACTTCCCATATTTTTTTTAAGGTCAGTAATTTTCATCTGCACTTTCCTCCTTCTGAAGAAAATCGCAAAACCACTGGATGATAAAGGCCATCACCAGCAGCACCAGCCCCAGAGCCACACCTTCTGTGAAAATCCCCTGGCTCTTCAGCAGCGAAATAGCCGTCGTCATAGTTCTGGTACGGCCTTTGATATTGCCGCCCACCAGCATAACACTGCCCACTTCGCTTATGGAACGTCCGAAGCAGGTTACCACGCAGAAATAAATATCGTGGCGCATTTCCTTTATTATAGTCCAAAGTGTCTGTCTGCGGTCAGCCCCCATGGTTATGCAGAACTCCCTGATTGCAGGGACTTTGCTCACAGCATGCTGATGAACCATTCCTGTCATGACAGGAACGATAATCAGGCACTGCGCCATAACCATTCCCTTAATAGTAAAGAGCCATCCCAGCATCCCGAGTGGCCCCCTGCGCATCAAAAGCAGGTATACCACCAGGCCGGCTACGACCGGCGGCATACCCATAAGTGTTCTGTTTAATCTTATGATTAATTTTTTTCCTTTAAAATTGAATCTTTCAAGCATGAGCCCGAAAGCTATACCTGAAACCGATGAAATCAGACACGCAAAGAAAGCCATCCTGAAAGTCACACCGATGGCGCTGAGGATTGCCTCATCTGTAAAACATTCTCTGAACCAGCTGATTATATTTTCCATGATTAGTTGTCCGTTCCAGCGTTAGGGAAGAACAGCGGCTCGCCGTATTCTTCAACACCAAATTCTGCGATAAGAGCCTGTACCTTTTCAGAGCAGATCCACTCGATGAAAGCGTTTGCAGCTTCATTGTTTATATCAATACTTTCGTGGTATTCAGGATTTACTGCTATTACACCGTACTGGTTGAGCAGGTTCTTTGCACCCTGGCATACGATTTCAAGTTCGATGTCCATGTCTGCGTTCTTTTTCTGTGAAAGCCATGTGCCGCGGTCTGTCATGCAGTACGCCTGCTGTTCATCAGCCATGGTGATAGTAGCACCCATGCCCTGACCGGATTCCATATATTCAGGATTTGCCGCATAGTCGATTTCAAAAGCTTTCCACAGCTTGAGTTCAGCCTTATGTGTACCGGAATCGTCACCTCTGGAGATGAAAGGAAGCTGACCATCATAAATTGCCTTAAGGCAGCTTTCCAGATCGTCGCCGTAAGTGTTTTCTGCTTCAGGTCCTACGATTATGTAGTCATTGTACATTACAGGGAATCTTTCAACGCCTGCACCGCTGGCAACGAATTCCTCTTCGCTTGCCTTGGCATGTACCAGAATGATATCCACATCGCCGCTTGCACCCATTGCAATCGCTTCACCTGTACCTACTGCAGTCCATTCAAGTGTAATACCTGTGTCCTCAAGGAACAAAGGCTGCAGACAGTCCAGAAGTCCTGTGTTGTCAGTACTTGTGGTTGTCGCCATGGTGAGCGTAGTGTCTGTTACTGTGCTTTCATCAGCCGCAGGAACATACTGTCCGCAGGCTGCCATTGCAAAGCACAGCACAAAAATAAGTAATACCGCTGAAATTTTCTTTTTCATTTCATTTACCTCATTTCTTTTCAAATACGGAAGGCTCCTCCCTTTCGGAAGAAACCCGGCGGTCCGGATGCCATGGCAGCGCTTTAGGCACAGGGACTCGAAATTTCTGTAAATTTTTATTATTACCCACCTATCTGGGCCATAATCTTTTTTTCATGTCCTGCAGTTTCCTCAGTTCCGAAATCATGTCCTGCAGGCTTGTTTTTTATTGTTGATTCAATTATGCTGAGTATTTCCTTGTCAGGCATACTACTTCTGATAAGGCTGCGCAGATCTGTTCCGTCCTCATAATGAAGGCATGTCTTAAGAAAACCCTGGGAGCTGAGACGTACCCGGTTGCAGCTGCCGCAGAACTTGTGTGTTACGGCGCTTATGAAACCGATTCTTCCCCTGAATCCCGGAAATCTGAAATACTCTGCCGGTCCGGTACCTTTGGGCAGAGGTTCAGGTGTTCCCAGAGCATCTGTCAGCCGGGCAAATATTTCATCCTGGCTGTAGCCTTTCATGTACCTGCCAAGACCCACCGGCATCATCTCAATGAACCGCACATCAATTTCTTTCATTGCGGCAACTAATGCAAGAGCCAGGATTTCATCCCGGTTGAAATCAGCAAGAGTAACTGCATTGATTTTTATTTTTATCTGAGGAAAGTTCCCGCAGGCATCTATTGCACTGAGCACCTGACCAAGTCCGTCTGTCCCCGTCAGTTCATTGTACCTCTCCCGCTTCAGGGTATCAAGACTTATGTTTATACCGTCAACACCGGCATCTGCAAGGGCCGGAAGGTTTTCTTCAAGAAGAAGGCCGTTGGTTGTCATGGTTACCGTTTCAATACCCGGTATTTTTTTCAGGTCTTTTATGAGCGCTGTCACGTTTTTTCGCACCAGCGGTTCGCCGCCGGTGATTTTTATGTGGCTGATACCTGCCATGGCAAAAATCCGTGCAAGATGGAGAATCTCATCAAAGGTCAGAATTTCATCATGGGGTACCTGCTGCACCCCTTCCTCAGGCATGCAGTACCGGCAGCGCAGATTGCATCTGTCTGTTACAGAAATTCTGATATAATCGATGTTTCTGCCCTGCTTGTCCAGCATAATTATCTCCTTATTCTGTAATCTCTCTTTCTGTCACGCAGCGTTCCTTGATGCGTCCCACCAGATAATCCAGCGCGGCCGTAACATTTGGCCGTATATCTCCGCCGATGAGCACATACATGATGTTATCGCCCACTTCAAGTCTGCCCTCGGCAAGCCAGGTTCTGATATAGTAAATCCCCGGCATTCTGTATGTATCCGCTACGGCTGCATCAAGTTCTGCAGCGTCATAGCTGAAATCCATTGCAATCACAGGGTCTGTACCCTCTGCACCTTCTCTTACCATAGCTCTGGAAGTCATTCGCACCACACCATTATGTGTCAGGTACATACCGATGCGCGGATCGCCTCCCCGCGCCCTGATTTCCTCCATCCAGCAGTCCATTGACGGACCCACAAGTTTTCCGAAGGAGACGCCTGAAGCCAGAGGGCATTTTTCACCGGTTCTCTGAAGAAGCTGACATTCCTCAAAACATCTTTTACCTGCCGAAGTAATACGGTATCTCATGCCACCGCTTTCAAACTCCCGGCCTGCCTTCATATGCTGCAGACCATCAACTTCAATGTCAGCATGAAATTTTCCGAGGCAGAGGCCATCTTCCGGAGCCTGCTCATCCAGCCATTTTTTTGTTTCAGTATCGATAAAAGATACCTGGTACATGCGTGTCATTAAAGTTCCACCTTTTCCACAGCATTCGTCTGAAGGTCGATGTACATTACCTTGCGCTCAAGAATATCTTCGCTTCCTGTAAGAACTTTCAGCGCTTCACTTACCTGCATTCCTGCCACAACTGCAGGCGTGAATGCAGGATTTCCGCCTTCGCCGGAAACTTCTGCGCCGTCTTTGTAGATTACGGAAAGTGTGTCGTTACCCGGCATAATTGTAGTCACCTGGCCGAACCATCCGTCAATAGCGCCGTGAACCATCGGAATTCCAAGTTCTTTGCATGCTTTCTGCAGCATAAGTTTGCCGGAAACACTGTCAAGAGCATCTATTACCACATCACAGCCCTCAAGAATCTGAGCTGCGTTGTTTTCGTCCAGATAATTCTGGTATGCAGTCATCTGGATTGTTGAGTTTACAACTGCCAGTCTGCTGTCTGCCATGAGAACTTTAGGCAGGCCCATGCTGCCCTCTGTACATAAAATCTGGCGGTTCAGGTTGCTTTCGCAGAAAACATCTCCGTCGCAGCATACGATGTGACCCACGCCTGTTCTTGCCAGCATTTCAATGGCATATCCGCCAAGGCCGCCGCAGCCCACAACTGCTGCCTTTTTGTTTCCAAGTTCAGCCTGCTGGGCTGATGTGAAAATTCTGTTTTCTTCGTATCTTCTGTTTTTGCGTACACCTACAACCTGGTACATTCTTTCGTCATCGATTACAGTTTCCATGGTGAAATAAGGTTCCAGCATTGCTGCAAGTTCTTTTGCTTCAGGAAGCTGTTTTGAAACCAGGGCAGCCTTTTCTTCATGGTGCCTGTTGAGTGCATCTCTGCCGATATCATTGGCAATGGAAACTCTGCCGCCCGGCTTTACTGAACGGACCAGCGTGTCCATAAGTCCTTCAGGATCATTGAAGTGCGCGTATGCATTGTATACCATTACCAGGTCAAAGGCTTCGCCAAGATCCAGTCTTTCGCCGTCAGTACACATAACGTCCACATCAGGGTACTTTTCCTGGGCAATCTTGACCATTTCCTCTGACATGTCAACTCCGGCAATGTACTCTGCCCCGCGGTCAATATAGTCCTGGAAAAGGACACCTGTACCGCAGGCAATGTCGAGAACTGTCATTCCCTCTTCAAAATGGCAGTTTTCCATGATTTCGCTGATGATATCTTCCTTGCGGACTGAATGGCTGTCCCAGTCTGCCGCCTGTTTATTAAAAAACTCTTTTACAATATTCTTGTCCATTTTTTACTCCTATTTCTGTCCGCACTCCCCGCCCCGGCCCAGAAGAATTTCAAGACCGTGGCCAAGTGCCGGAAGTATAAAGCCCAGATTTTCTCTCACTGCCTTGGGGCTGCCGGGCAGATTTATAATCAGAGTCCTGTTTCTGATAACTGAAACTCCTCTTGAAAGCATCCCTTTCGGGGTGATTTCAAAGGACTTTGCTCTCATGTATTCAGCGATCCCGGGAGCGTTTTTAGTGGCCACCGCCATAGTAGCTTCCGGCGTGTTGTCTCTCGGCGAAAAGCCTGTGCCTCCAGTGGTCAGTATCAGTTCCATGCCCTCTTCATCGGCCATGCAGACCAGTTCCGACTCCAGCTTTTCGCGGTCATCCGACAAAATAACCTCTTTTTCGACACAATAACGTCCGTCTTCCTCCAGCATTCTGCGGATAAGTGGTCCGCTTTCGTCCGTACGCTGGCCGGCCGCACCCTTATCGCTGAGCGTTATAATTCCAACTCTGTATTTCATTCTAAACCTCCCGCGGATTTATGATGTGGCCGCTTTTACCGCCCTTCTTTTCCGCAAGGTAAATCTCTCCGATTTCCATATTCTTGTCAATGGCCTTGCACATGTCGTAAACTGTCAGAAGGGCTATGCTCACACCAGTGAGAGCTTCCATTTCTACGCCTGTCTGACCTTTGCAGCGGACAGTGCATGTACAATTGATTTCGCATGCTGCTGCATCAAGCTGCCAGTCAACAGCGCACTTGGTCAGCTGCAGGATGTGGCACATGGGAATCAGCTGGAAAGTATTCTTGGCCCCCATAATGCCTGCTGTTGTAGCAACTGTAAGCACGTCACCCTTGGCAATGCGCCTGTCAGCCACAGCTTCGAATACCGCCCTGGAAACTTTGATTTTTCCCCTTGCAACAGCTTCGCGGATAGTGTCTTCCTTTTCGGTCACATCTACCATGCGCGCGTTGCCTTTATCGTCAAAATGAGTCAGTTCCATTGCACTTCCTCCTTATATCAGATCTTTCACATCGGCAATCATCTTGCCACACTTACGGCAGACAAAGGCCCTTTTGTCCCACGACTCATTGGGGATTGCGAAAATTTTCTCTGCAAAACTCTCAGGCTTTTTCACTTCTTTAAGATAAAACCAGTCACCTGTATTTTCGTTCATACTGAAATTGCTCAGTTTTTCAAGAGTCCATGTCGCCAGTCCCCGTCCTCCACGGATTACGCCCCTGTACATCATATTACCACAGTATGGACATTTTTCTGTCCAGCCTTCAAGGAGCTGCATGCACATAACTGCGTAACCATGCCATTCTCCATAAGACCTTTTCTCTGCGCTGTCAGCAATATATGTGAGTTTTCCTAAGCTTTCTGTAAGCTCACCGAAAATCTCTTTATACTGTTCATCAGCAATAATTCGGTCCACAAGCTCAGGAGCTTCCTTTAAAAACTCCGCAGCCGTACAGCTTCCGCCTTTGCCAACAGCAATCAGAACTGCCGGCCCATACTGACCATGATAAAAAAGTTCTTTCAGCTGCAGCGCCTGGTCCTGCCATGTACTGCCCACAGAAATCCTTGGCACATCTGATTTTCCTGTTCCCAGAAAATCCATCAGAATAACCCTGTATGTACTGTAATTGTCTTTTGCAGCAGGAGCCAGCACTTCTTTAAATGCAAAGAGTCCTACAGCGTTCTGGCCCTCATCAGGTATAATCACAATTACCGGGTCATTTTCTCTGCCATGCTCTTCGTACCAGCACTTATAACCTCTGTATTCATAATATGCCATACCTATAACCCCTTGATATATTCAATCGCCTTGAGAATAACTTCTTCACCGGTAAGTCCGTCCGGACCACCGTTGTGGATTTCATGGTAATATCCCGGCCACTCGATCATCTGGAAATATTCAGGATTCTGATGCTTTGCAAATCTGCGGCTTCCTTCGATGGAACAGACCATATCATCAGTGCCGTGCATCAGCAGGCAAGGAATCTTCTTCGCTCTGCCATTGTCCTCGTTGGTTCCCTTTTCAAGCGCCAGACCTGTTCCGAAACCGCCGAGAGCACAGAGGAAAGAAACCTTCGGATGAACCAGCGGGTCAGCAACATAAGGCTTTACATATTCCCCGTTACCCAGCTTTTCTTCGCCGATGGTCTGGGTAATTGTAAACTCAGGTGCGATTTTTGCGAGCGGCACCAGAAGTTTGGAAAGGACTTCCCCGCCAGGTGAGCAGAGTCTGATCCACGGTGCAGAAATTATGTAGCCGCAAGGAGTGTCGTTCATGCCGCCTCTTGCTCTGTAGTCGAGGGTGATATTTCCTCCCATGCTGTGACCGTACATTACTACTGGTATGCCGGGATAAAGTTTCTGTGCATGTTCAATGAGTGCATCAATATCTTTAAGCACTTCTTCCCGTGGTGCGCAGTGGCCCCGCTTGCCGTCTGTGCGGCCGTGACCTCTCAGGTCCATGGAAACTATTGCAATCTTTTCCTTTTCAAAATATTCTGCCATGCGGGCATATCTTCCTGCATGTTCACCGATTCCGTGGATAAGGACCACAACTTTTTCTGCATTTTCACATGGGTAATGATAACCCTGAATTTTAAAATTTCTTCCTTCCAGATCAAACAGCTGATACATGATATACTCCTTTCAAAAACTGCAAATTACAGAAACCGTCCAAAATATGACAATTAATGTCCATTTTTTTACAAAAAATACAATTTGCTCTTTTCATTCGATAAAATTGTGCTAATATCAACTTACATTCTTAGTTATGACTTAAACGACAAAAGGAGGATAATACTCATGAAACGAACTTCTTGCTGTTCCCTTTGCGGAAATATCTGCCACAACATTGCATTCAGAGGGGGCTATGTGTGTGAAGACTGCATCGACCTGCTTAAGTCATCTGACTGAGATTGTTTTGGACATTACTTTTAATCGGCGCTTAAATCACAGGATAATTCCAACCTTCTTATTTGCATCCGATATTGTTTGATGCGTTCAGACACTTTCCCTTTCACAAATAAAAATACTATGCAGTCATTGGTCCCCGGGAGGTATTACCTCCCTTTTTTCTTGTCTTCTGCTCTCTTGCTTCTGTTTTTTTCTACTCTTTCGGCGTGTTTTTCCTTGTTGATACGCTTCTTGGTTTTAGGCTTCATAATAGAATAGCCGAATTTTCCAAGAGGTGCTCTCTTTACTGCGAAATACTCGCCGTGAATGTATGAAACCAGACCTGCCTTAGCCAGATCAATTTTGCCTTTATCATCGATAATTTCATCATTTGCGTGCATCGCCACAATTTCTGCGATGAACATGTCGTGGGTACCGAAGCGCTTTACTTCAGTTACCTTGCACTCAAGGTTAACAGGAGACTCGTCGATAAGCGGACACTTTACAACAGTACCTCTCACAGGAGTCAGTTTCATTTCCTTGAATTTGTCCACGTCTCTGCCGGACTTTACACCGCAGTAGTCTGTGGCAAATGCCAGCTGCTCAGTGGTCAGGTTGATTACAAATTCCCCTGTTTTTTCAATGATGGCGTGGGAATGTCTTGACGGACGCACTGAGACGTAAGTCATAGGCGGATTGGAATTGATAATTCCGGTCCACGCGATTGTAATAATATTTTTTTCTTCGCCTTCACCGCAGGTAACCATTACGGCAGGCACAGGGCAGAGCATTGCCCCCGGATTAAAACTCTGTTTCACAGGAATTACCTCCTTATTTTCTTATCTTATCTAAAATCTTTTCAAAACTTTCCGGCAGCGGACGTTCAAATTCCATATACTCCCCTGTTGCCGGATGTACGAAGCCCAGAATTTTTGCGTGAAGCATCTGGCCGTCTTCAGTAAGAGCCTGCTTTTTAGGTCCGTACACCATATCACCTACCAACGGATGGTTAAGATGAGCCATGTGAACCCTGATCTGATGAGTTCTGCCTGTTTCCAGGCGGGCTTCGATAAGAGTGTATTTGCCGAATCTTTCGAGTACTTTCCAGTGAGTAACTGCTTTTTTGGAGTTTTCTCTGGTAACAGCCATTCTCAGCCGGTTTTTAGGGTCACGGCCAATAGGTGCATCCACCGTTCCTTCATCTTCACTGAAATTATTATGTACCAGCGCCACATACCGTCTTGTAATTGAATGTTCTGCCAGTTGGGCCGACAGAGATTCGTGTGCCTTATCATTCTTGGCAATCATCAGAAGGCCGCTTGTGTCCTTATCAATTCTGTGGACAATACCCGGTCTGATAACACCGTTTATTGAAGAAAGTCTGTCTCCGCAGTGGTACATAATTGCGTTTACCAGAGTGCCTGTGTAATTACCCACAGCCGGATGTACTACCATACCTTTGGCCTTATTTACAACCAGCACGTGGTCGTCCTCGTATACGATATCCAGCGGGATATTTTCAGCTTCCACACTGAGAAGTTCCGGTTCAGGAACAGTGATTTCCACGCTGTCTCCTGTCTGAACCTTATATTTTTTTGATGTACATTCTTTGCCGTTTACCGCCAGACCGCCGCCTTCAATGAGCTTGACGATGAAGCTCCGGGAAGTTTCCGGTAATAGCAAAGAAAGCACTAAATCAATTCTAGTGCTTTGAGTTTCTTCGTCTATTAAAAATGTGTATTTTTCCTGTTTGCTCATGGTTCCACCTATGCTTCCGCCGGAGTATCTGACTTTTCTTCGTCTTCCGGCTTGTCAAACACAAACATAAATAAAATCAGGAAGCCGCAGCCAACGCAGATGGCAATGTCCGCAATATTGAACACTGGCCAGAAATGGAAGTCAAACATATCTGTAACAAATCCCAGTGTCACACGGTCGATAAGATTTCCAAGACCTCCGGCAATTATCAGAATCATTGACAGAATCAGGGTCCAGTGCTGCTCCATATGCTTTTCCATGTACCATACCGCAATTATAAGCGCAATTGCCGGCATCCATGTGAGCAGAGTTTCCATGCCTTCAAACATACTGAAAGCAGCGCCTCTGTTCTGCACATAAGTGATGCTGAAAATATTGTCAATCACCGCGATGCTCTGTCCACTGTACATTGTAGCCCTGATATAGTACTTGAGCAGGTGGTCTGCTGCAAGCAACGCCGCAATAATTAAATATCTGAATTTTTTCATCTGATGTGTACCATTGTCTTTGTTAAGTCTGGCTTGGCCTCTGCTGTAATTTTTTCGGCAATTATTGCAGCATCATGCTGGGCTGTCGCTTCGGCATGGCTTGCTGCAGCTTCTTCAGCCTCCATTTCAGATACTCTGTCTGCTGCAGTCATGGATGCAGGCAGGAAATCCTTTTCAAAGTCTTCAAGGATGTCCGCTCCGCTGAAATCAAGTCTTTCCATTTCAGCTTCAAGCATTCTTCTGTATCTTTCCTTGAGCATTTCAACTCTTCCTTTGAGTTTGTTGCCTTCTTCTGTGTATTTTGCGATGGATTCCCTTGCTTCTCTTGTAATGAGGCTTGCTTCAAGTTCTGCATTCTTAAGCAGAATTTCTGCACGTCTTTCAGCACTGGCAGCAATATCATTCATAAGTGAGCGTGCTGATTCCAGTGTTTCGTAAATTGATGTTTCTGTGGACATGTGCTTGTCAACCTGAACATGTGCCTTGCTCAGTTCATTTTTGAGCTGGCGGTTTTCACGGATAAGCTTTTCCATATCTACAATGATAAGGTCTAAGAATTCATCTACTTCTTCTTCGTTATATCCCTTTTTTGCTCTTGAAAATTCTTTATTTTCAATATCTGCAGGTGTAATCACGTTATTTCTCCTCCAAAATTACTAAAAAATCATATACACCAGTCTTGCCAGTACATTTGTAATTAACTGAAGCATAACCAGTGCAAGTACAAGTGAAAAGTCAAGCATTCCGGTGTTGAATCTGCTGAGCAGTTTGCGGCAAGGTGCCACGAACGGTTCAGTAAATCTGCTGATTAACATATACAGTTTGCCGAGAGGGCTGTAAGGATCTCTTACAAACCAGCTGAGAATTGCCTGAATAACCATCGCTGTACTCAGAATTTCAGCAAACATATATATTGCAAGTACGATTGTATTTGCCATTTCCCCTCCTTATTTATCTCCACGGATTTTTGTTTCCGCCGAATTCAAATCCTCTTTCTTCCTGATTAGCTGCAATATCTACGCTTTCAGGTGCGAAAATAAAGATGTTATTTGCTACCTTCTGAACGTTGCCGTTAAGAGCATATGTAGCACCGCTTAAGAAGTCAAAAATCTTCTTCGCAGTTTCTGTTTCAATCTTTTCAAGGTTGATGATAACAGGTCTTCTGCCCTTGAGGCTGTCTACCAGCTTAGGGCATTCATCGAAGCTCTTAGGTTCAATTACAACCAGCTTGAAAGCATTGGTGCCTGCAATTGAAACGCGCTTTTCAACAGGAACCTTTACAGCATCAGAAGCTGCCTTTGGCTGAAAACTGCTTACAGGCTTTCTTTCTTCACTGCGGATTTCTTCCTTCATCGCCTTTACTTCTTCTTCTGTAAAATCATCATCAACTTCTTCAATACCAACTAATTTTTTAAAAGTGTCTGAAAATCCCATGTTGTCCTCCTGTTTCTCTACTCACCTTGTTTTTTAGAATAATCTCTGGCACCGAAAATCATGGTGCCTACTCTTATCAGGTTGGAACCTGCTTCTATTGCCACCTCAAAATCGTTGGACATACCCATTGAAAGGTACTTGAAGTCCAGATTAGGATGGCTGATCTGACCATACCGGTCATAAAGAGCTTTTACCTGTTCGAAGTACACCCTTGCATCTTCCGGGTTATCCTCAAAAGGTGCAATGCACATAAGTCCTCTGATTCTCACATTCGGACACTGAGCCAAAATATCTTCAATCATCTGTCCTGTTTCTTCAGTAGTGATTCCGAACTTGCTTTCTTCCATGGCTGAATTCACCTGAATCAGAATGTCCATGGTCAGATTGTGCTGTGCAGCTCTTTTATCTATTTCCTGAGCCAGTTTCAGTGAATCCACAGAGTGAATCATTGAAACCTTGTCTATGATATATTTGACCTTATTTGTCTGAAGATGACCTATGAGATGCCATCTTACAGGCTTGACACGGTCATATTTGTTCATGATCTCCTGAACCTTGTTTTCACCGATGTCGGTAATGCCGCAGTCGATGGCCTCATTGATTTCACTTACATCGTGAAGCTTGGTAACTGCCACCAGAAGCACATCCTCACCGGTTCTTCCGGATCTCTGTGCCGCTGCCGCTTTAAGTTCGTTTATATAACCAATGTTTTCTCTAATTGGCATCTTCTTCACTTCCTTTTGTCTCGTCTTCGGTTTTACCTTCAGTTTTTGCTTCTGCCTTTTCAGTTTCTTTAAGTGCAGCTTTTACTTCATCTGTTATTCTCAGAATCTGATCGTAGGTTTCCACTGTGTAAACAACATTGCCCTCTGAATCAAAGTACTGATTCTTTTCGACAGCGGTTGTCTTACCATCGCTGGCCAAAATACTTACAGGAACGAATTTTGGTGTACCCAGTACGTTTACCACATACACACCCTTCTGTCCGTCCTTTTCCACAATGCTGTCTGTTTCCAGAAGCAGCCCGTTCTTACTTGACTTGATCAGTGTACATGTACCGGTCCTTATATGGTCAAACTCTTCGTAATATCTGTCACATGAAAGAATGATCTGGAACTTGCGGTTCTGCTGTGCTGCCTGATGTACCTTCATCTGGACAAGTCCGCCGTCACCGAATCTGACGCTGACATTTTTGCCTGCCGTAAAATCATCTGCTTTTTTAGGATCAAGCCAGCAAATCAGGTACCATGCCTTGTTATCGACTACTTTGAAAACAGGGTCACCGGAAGAAGCCGTATCTGTAACACAATCCTTAACAGGGTACTTCTCTTCTCCTTCTTCATTTTTGGTATCAAGGGCGCTTATCTCGATATTTTCCATATCATCAGGAGTGTAAACATCTTCGAGCCCGTCATAATAGTAACTGATGATACCGCGCATCTGAGAATAATACGCTGTGCTTCCTACAGTTACGATACGGCTGTTCTTGCGCATCAGCTTGCCTGCATCAACAATACGGTCCACCTGACCGCTCTGATCAGAAGTGTGCACCCGCTCATCACGGACTATAAGGTACTCACATTCCTCACCGATTTCCAGAACTCCGTATTCCACACTGTAAGTTTCCGTAAAAGCATCTGTTACTTTGGGAACTACATAAATATATGCATACAGCGCAATAAATGCTATGATAAACAGCGCTGTCAGGATTTTTGTCTTGGTTTTTTTCTTCGTCTTCATCTTCTTATAATACCACAAAATCTTGTGTGTTACAATAAGCTGGCTACGGTTTAAGTACTATTTCATCAAGTATTTTTTTCTCATCTTTCGACAAAGTTTTTTCCTTTGCCAGATATGCTTCCCAAAGGTCCGGTCTGCGCTCTTTTGTCAGCTCCAGTGAGTTTCTCAGCTGCCAGAGATGAATCAGTTTATGGTTTCCTCCGAAAAGCACTTCGGGCACTTCCAGGCCTTCATATTCCCTTGGTTTGGTGTACTGATCGTACTCCAGCAGGCCGGAATAAATGGACTCTTCGGTTGCCGATTCTTTGGTACCCAGAACTTCAGGCACGAATCTTGAAACTGAGTCTATGAGCACCATGGCAGGAAGCTCACCGCCTGTGAGAATATAGTCGCCGATGGACACTTCTTCCATGTCCCAGTAGTCGATTACTCTCTGGTCCACACCTTCGTAGTGACCGCAGAGAATGACCATTTCATCAAGACCTGCAAGTTCTTCAATTTTAGTCTGGTCCAGGATCTTTCCGCGCGGGGACATGTACATGATTTTTTTGCCTTTTGCGTCGATGGACTTCAGCGCATCAAAAATGGGCTGGGCCAGCATTACCATGCCAACACCGCCCCCGAAAGGATAATCGTCAGCTTTTTTATGCTTGTCCAGGCTGAAATCCCTGATATTTATTAAGTTAATGTCGAGTATGCCCTTTTCACCGGCTTTGCCCAGTATGCTGCTTTCTGTCACAGCAGTGAACATTTCCGGAAAGAGGGTCAGAACATTTATTTTCATCGTCTTATGCCTCAATGGCTCCGTCCAGGAATCCCGGAATCAGAGTCGTAATTACAAGTCTTTCTTCGATCTTTACTTCTTTTACAAACTGGCCCACAGCAGGAATGAGAACTTCCTTGCCTGCAGCAGTTTTTACCTGATAGATGTCCTGAGCAGTGTTCTGAAGTACATCGGTGATTTCACCCACTTCGGTGCCGCTTGGCTCATCAAAAACCCTGCAGCCGATAAGGTCTTTCACGTAGAAAGTATCTTCAGGCAGGTCTCTCAGGTCCTCTTCTGTAATGTAGATGTCGCATTCCTTCAGCAGCTCTGCTGCATTGCGGTCATCTACGCCCTTAAGCTTGAGAATTACCATGTCTTTCTGGTAACGCACGCCCTGAATCTTGTATTCAGTAAATTTGTTTTTCTTTTCAACTAAAATTTCGGAAAGTTCTTCGAATCTTTCCTTGTAGTCAGAATAGTGGTAAACCTTTACCTCTCCGCGGAGGGCCACCACATTTACGATTTTACCAATCTTAATTTTTTCCATTTAAAATTCCCCCAGATACACTACAGGCACATGCCCTGCAAAGAGCATGTGCCCATATTGAATATGCAATCAAATCATTACTCTTTAACGATTTCTACTGTCACCTTTTTATTGTCTTTTGTGGCCGCAGCCTTAACAACGGTACGCAGAGCCTTTGCAATTCTACCCTGTTTACCGATAACTTTACCCATATCGTCCGGAGCAACTCTTAACTGAATAACTGTTCCCTGGCGGCCGCTGGTCTCAGTAACAACAACACCTTCCGGGTTGTCTACAAGTGACTTCGCAATTGCTTCAACCAATTTAGTCATTAGTTTTCACCGTTTCCTTAACTTAATTATTCGATAATGCCGGATTTCTTAAATAAAGCCTTTACAGTTTCTGTTGGCTGTGCGCCGTTTCCTAACCACTTCTTAGCCTTTTCAGCATCGATCTTGATTTCCTTAGGTTCTGTCATTGGGTTGTAGTAACCTAATTCTTCGATGAACTTACCATCTCTTGGAGCTCTTGAATCTGCAACAACTACTCTGTAAAAAGGCTGCTTGTGTGCGCCCATTCTCTTTAATCTGATCTTAACCATTTTTAAAATTCCTCCTTAAAATAATCCTTTAAATTTTTTGTTCTTTTTCATAAAGTTAGGGTTGCTGAATTGTTTCATCAGCTTTTTTGTATCCTCATATCTCTTGATGAGATTATTGATCTTGCTTACCGGCTGACCGCAGCCTGCCGCGATTCTCTTACGTCTGCTGGCGTTGAGGATTGATGGGTTGCGGCGTTCTTCAAGAGTCATGGAACAGATAATTGCTTCCATCTGCTTGAATTCCTTTTCACTCTTTTCAATTTCATCGTCGCCGATTTTAGCCTTGCCCATGCCAGGGAGCATTTCAAGCATCTTGCCGATGCCGCCCATGTTCTGGACTTCACCCATCTGTTCCAGGAAGTCTTCGAGAGTAAATTCGTTCTTGCGGAATTTCTTTTCCAGCTTAGCCGCTTTTTCCTCGTCATAGTTTTCCTGAGCTTTTTCTATTAATGAAAGCATATCCCCCATACCGAGGATTCTGCTTGCCATTCTTTCCGGATGGAAAGGTTCCTGAGCGTCAAATTTTTCGCCCATACCGATGAACTTCACCGGTCTGCCGGTTACTTTCTTTGCAGAAAGTGCCGCACCTCCTCGTGAGTCACCGTCCATCTTAGTCATTACGATACCGTCAATACCAAGCTTTTCGTGGAAACCTTCCGCTGCATTCACAGCGTCCTGACCTGTAAGAGCGTCCACAACCAGAAGAATTTCGTGAGGCTTTACAGCCTTCTTGACTCTTACCAGTTCTTCCATGAGCTCTTCGTCAATCTGCAGACGGCCGGCTGTATCGACGATAAGCACATCGAAGCCTCTTCTTTCGGCTTCCTGACGGGCTTTCAGTGCGATGTCCTCAGCCACCATGTTGCCCCTGTCTGTGAAAACAGGTACGTCCACAGTCTTACCAACAACCTCCAGCTGGTCAATAGCCGCAGGTCTGTATATGTCACAAGCAGCCATCATAGGCTTCTTGCCGTTTTTCTTAAGGTAATTTGCCAGCTTACCGCAGGTGGTTGTCTTACCGGTACCCTGAAGACCGACCATCATCAGTACGGTGAAACCGCTCGGTGAATAAGTCAGTTTACTGTTGGTGCCGCCCATAAGTTCAACCAGCTGATCATTTACGATTTTGATAACCTGCTGGCCCGGAGTCAGGCTTCCGAGAACCTCTGCACCCATGGCCTTTTCCTTGACCTGAGCAACGAACTCCTTAACGACCTTGAAGTTTACGTCAGCTTCCAGAAGTGCAAGCTTGACTTCACGCATTGCGTCGTTGATGTCAGCTTCTGTAAGCACACCTTTGCCGCGGAGCTTCTTAAAGGTCCCTTGTAATTTTTCTGATAAATTCTCAAATGCCATAAGATTTATTCCTCTAATTTATTGATAATCATCTTGATTTCTTCAAGTTTTTTAACTGCATCTGCGTCAGCCGTATGGGCTGCAAGTTCGTCAATCTTTGCATCAATTTCTTCGATAGCCTGACGGGACTTCATAAGTTTCTCAACCAGTCCCAGCTTGGATTCATAATCTGCCAGTGCAGTTTCCGCCTTCTTCAGCGTGTCGTGAACGGCCTGACGTGAAATCCCGTACTCATCTGCAATTTCCGCCAGAGAAAGATTTTCTTCATGGTAAAATTCCATGACTTCACGCTGTCTCTCTGTCAGAAGCCCTCCGTAAAAATCGAACAAAAGGCTTGTTTTTGCAATGCTTTCAACGGTATTTCTGTCCATGTTTATCTCCTGTTTCTGTAAAGCTGAAATACTTTACATACTTTCCGACCTTAGATACTATATCATAGTGTCTGCACAGTGTCAAGTGTTTTTACTTGAAAGATTTGAAAAAGTTTGAAATTTCAACGGGCGTGCGCACACCGCATGTCGATTGCCGTCGATAGTCATATGTTAGATGCCCTGCACTGTCTAATCGTGTATATTTCCCGCAGAAAACCCTGGAGCCCTTAATATTATCTCTGGGTTGCGGAAAACCAATAGTAGCAGGTCCTGTTTTTTATGCATATTTTCCGCAATTTCAATATATTTCATGTTTTCCAATGAAAACCGCGGAACATCCAAGGGCACTCCCTTTGCAGAAATTCCGCAAACCAAAATTAATTTCAATGTCCACAGCCATTTCAGCGGGAAATATACATGATTCGACAGTTAAATACAAAAATGTCATGCTGCTTAGCTGCATAATTCAAAGGCGGCACCCGCAGATGCCGCCTTTATTACATATGATTATGTTTCACTATCTGAGTTTCTTTACAGAAGGTCCTTTTTTTACTTCAGCAGTTTCAGTTTCCACTAATTCTTCAGCCATAACTTCTGTAACTTCCGGTTCTTCGCAAGGTTCTGCCTGGTATTCACACTCTGCTTCGCACTGGCATACTTCCGCTTCAACCGCTTCAACTGCCGGCACTTCTTCAGTCTTCACTTCCGGAATGCTCTTTCCAAGAAACTCCGGGAGTTCCATACCTGCCTGCTGGAAAAGTTCGTTCATAGGAGGAATGGACTTCATCATACCGGAAAGGAAGTTTGCAGTAGCAGTCTTGCCGTTTTCGCTGCCGCCGTTGCCGTCCCATACAGTAACCTTGTCAATCTTGATATTCTTGATTGCTTCAACCTGAATTCTTGTAAGTTCTTCAAGCTTGTCAGCGATTATCAGCTTAACTGCATCGTCAGCGTTTTCGCCTGCAGCTTCAACCAGAAGCTTCATACCTTCAGCCTGCTTTGCGAGGATTTCTCTTGTACCGCGGGCTTCTGCCTCCATCTTCATGAAGATAGCATCAGCTTCACCTTTTGCCTTGCGTCTAAGAACTTCAGCTTCTGCTTCTGCAGCGATTTCTGCTTTCTTCTTTTCGATTTCAGCAGTTACGATAACGTCTGCAGTCTGAGTTGCTTTTTCGAGTTCAGCACGGGTAAGTTCTGCTTCCTGCTGAGCGATGTAAGCTTCCTGCTTAGCCTTAGCAGCCTGAACTGCTTCTGCTGCAGTAGCAACTTTGAGAGCTTCCGCTTCTTTTTCACGACGGCGTGCGTTGGACTGGGCAACTTCAATCTTGGCGTTGTTTTCACCGTCGATAGCGCTTGCATCAGCTGCTGCAACGTTGATACGCTGGTCTCTGTAAGCATTTGCCTGACCGATTTCACCGTCTCTGTTCTGTTCAGCAACGCTCTTCTTTGCGTCGTTGATAGCCTTTGCAGCTGCTTCTTTACCAAGGGCTTCAATATATCCGGATTCATCGTTGATGTCGGTAACGTTTACGTTGATCAGACGAAGACCGATTTTCTTAAGTTCGATTTCTACGTTGTTGGATACCGCCAGCAGGAACTTGTCTCTGTCCATGTTGATTTCTTCGATATCCATGGTTGCGATAACCAGACGGAGCTGACCGAAGATGATATCCTTTGCCAGTTCCTGAATTTCATTGAGTCTGAGGCCCAGCAGACGTTCTGCTGCGTTCTGCATAACTCCCGGTTCTGTGGAAATACCTACAGTGAATCGGGAAGGTACGTCGATACGGATGTTCTGCTTGGAAAGGGCCTGTGTCAGGTCCACACCGATGGAAATAGGTGTCAGATCCATGTACTGATATGCCTGCAGCACAGGAATGATAAATGCTGCACCCCCGTGAATACACTTGGCACTTCTGGTCTGACCATCCTTGTCACTTCCTACTTTACCGTAGATAACCATTACTTTGTCGGACGGACATTTTCTGTATCTTGACAGAATCAGAATTACTGTAGCCAGTAAAACCAGCGTAATGATAATAACCGCAACTAATACTCCAAGTTTCATTGTTTTCCTCCTTTTGCTACTTCTTTACTAAATCCTACACATCTCTTTCTACAATGAGAAGGCCGTTTCTTGCATCGGTAACGCGCACTTCTGTGCCTGTAGGAATCATTTCATCCTCATTGCTGATGCAGCTTACCTCCACATAGCGTCCCTGCAGATAGAGATTGATTTTACCTTCACCCTTGCCCTTAGGCGGTACAGGAATATAGACAGTGCCGCTTTCCCCTATGGCATTATGTATATCTACAGTTCCGTTTTCAGCCAGACGACGTGAAGCAAACATGAGCCGTGCCACCAGATACATTGTAAGAAGCCCCAGACCGCAGCCAATGAGAAGAGCTGTCAGCGGATTGGCACCGGAATTTATGGACACAATGGATATCCAGCCCATTACCATCAGGAAAGTAACCACGCCCTGAACTGAAAACATGCTGGCAATGGAGAAATCTGCAGGATTGCCGCCGTCAATAAGCAGATCTCGGTTTCCGCCAAGATCGCCATCGGCAAGCTCACCTATATCTGAACCCCCGTCGAAATCCAGATCCATATCTCCTCCGAAAGCTGATGTGTCCGTAAAGTCCACACCTGCACCGCTTTCAAAGCCCCCGAATATGGAAAGGACTGTCTGAATCACCATTACCAATGTTGCAGGGATTGTAATGCAATAAAGCACTCTCATAAGTGTATCGAGTGAATCCCACCATGCAGCCATAATATTCCCTCCTTTCGTGTATTATGAATAACACAGCATCGTAAATATTATTTACTTAATTATATGTTCTCAGTCGAATAATGTCAACATGATTTTTATGCTTTAAAGTAATTTTTTAAGTTTTTTAAAAAAGCTTGCTTTTTGGGTTGATATTTGGTATAGTATCAGTAAATATTATTTACTACGTGTAAACGCGTAAAAATTGAGGTGATACTATGAATGCCGCAGAACTGGGACACGTAATCAAAGAAGCCCGCATTGCGAAAAAAATGACTCAGAGTCAGGTCGTAGGAAACTTCATAACACGGAACATGCTGAGCCAGATTGAGAACGGCAATGCGCTGCCGTCCCTTCCGACTCTTGAATACCTGGCAGAAGTTCTGGATCTGCCTGATATTCTCGACTTTTCATCTTCATCTTCCAATGAAAGCAGCAGAGAGCTTTCTCATATAAGCGATGTTGCTGCTGCAATCACAGCCGCCAAGAAGGCTGCCCGGTCATGCGACTGGAATGCGCTGGCTGCCATGGAAGACAACTATCCGGAAGAACTGTCCGATGAATTCGAGGCGCTTCTTGCCAAAGCATTTCTGGCGCTGGCCAGGGAAACTCTGGATGAACCGGCTGCAGCCGCAGCTTATCTCAGCAAAGCAGTTGCTTATTCTGACCGCGGACTCTACGCCAATGCAACAGTCAAAGCCGAAGCTGTCATACTGCTCCAGAAGGCAGCATCTTCAATTTCAGTTATCGAACAGGATACTCTTTAAGAGTCAAAAAACCGCTGCAGGCTCAGGCCTTGCAGCGGTTTTCTTTATATGTTTTATTTTCTTACTTCACAGATGTAGCTCAGCTGCACTTTACCGTCAAGTTCCATGAGCTGTTCAATAAGATCAGCATCAACGGCTCCGCCTGCGGCTGCTTCCCCGAGAAGGGAAAACAGGTCTGTTGATGTTTCCGCACGGAAAGTTTCAACGGTGCAGTTTCCAAGATCATATGCAGCTTTCATATCATCGATTGCCTCTTCAAAAGTAGCAATCTGGTCGATAAGGCCGTTTGATACAGCCTGCTGAGCAGTGTAGATTCTGCCGTCTGCAAGTCTGCGCACCTTGGCTTCGTCCATTTTTCTGCCCTCTGCAACTATTGATACAAACTGGTCGTAGGCTTCGTCAATGAGACTCTGGAAAATCTCTTTCTGCTCGTCAGTCATAGGTTCGTAGCTTCCGCCCATAGCCTTGTTGTCGCCGGAAGTAATTGTCTCAGTGCGGATTCCCAGATTTTCAAGGAGCTCACTCACATCCAGGAAAGTACCCATTGTAACACCTATTGAACCGGTCCAGCAGTTACGGTTTGCCAGGATTTTGTCAGCAGACGCTGAAATATAGTATCCGCCGGATGTGGCCTGTGACTGCATTGAAGAGTAAACCGGACGGCCTGTTGTTTCCTGATATTCCCTGATTTTCAGATACAGCTCGTCAGAAGCAAATACGCTGCCGCCGGGAGTATTGACATAAATAATCATCCCCTTGTTTTCAGGGTCTTCAATCATGGCATCGACTGAATTCATCAGATATGTATGGTTATATGTTCCCACAGTTCCTTCGCTGATTTCACCTTCAACGTAGAGTGCACCGATATATTCGTGTCCGAAATCTGTTACAACTTCATTGCCTGGTTCGCTGAAAGAAAATTCTTCTTTCAGACTGTCAAGCATGCTGTTGCAGCCGCTGGTCAGAAGGACCACGCCGGCTATTACCGCTGCAATGATTATAAGAGCCTTGGCCCAGGCAGGCAGTTTTTTCTTCTGCACAGGTGGCTTTGAGGCCACATTCTTATCATCTCCGAAATTGCCGTCAGAATAGTACTGAACTTCATTCATTTTTTCGTTCGAATTGTCCAAAATAATACTCCCCTTTCTTTATTTTTAGATGTCTTCTTTTTCGTTGTTTTCTTCAGCGTTTCCTGCATAAACATCTGCAGCGATTTCTTCTGCAATGGAGATTGCTTCATCGATGTTGCGGCAGAAGTTTTCTCTTCCCACCATATCAACATAGCCGGCTTTTTCCATAGCTCTCATAGGCTGCTCGTTAACATGTGAAAGAATAAGAGTAGTGTTCTTCTTCGCACAGCGATGATAAAGGTCAACCATCGCATTCATGGCAGTACTGTCAAGAGCAGGTACACTTCTCATTCTGAGAATCAGGCAGCATGTATGTGCATCACCTGCAATATCCTTGATACGATCAGCCGCACCGAAGAAAAGCGGTCCTGTGATTTCGTATACTTTGATTGTTCTTGGAATATCGCGGAGTTCAGCCTTTGTAGCTTCGGAGTCCTCTTCAACTTCAGGATCTTCTTCACCTATGTACTTCCAGCGTACAACGTCTGTTTCTTCGCTCATACGCTTCATGAAAAGAACGCATGCTGCAAGCATACCAACTTCGATTGCGATTACCAGGTCGAAAATTACAGTGAGCAGGAAAGTTGCCACAAGTACGATGTTGTCACTCTTAGGTGCAGTCTTCAGGAGACCCACAAATGTTCTCCACTGGCACATATTATAGGCAACCATCATAAGGATTGCCGCAATTGTAGGCATAGGAATAAGTGCTGCATAAGGCATAAGCACGATGAGTACAAGAAGAAGTACTACTGCGTGTACCATACCGGCAACAGGAGTACGTCCGCCGTTCTTAACGTTTGCAGCAGTTCTTGCGATTGCGCCTGTAGCAGGGATACCGCCGAACAGAGCAGAAGCCACGTTACCGAGACCCTGTGCCACAAGTTCTGTGTTGGAACGGTGTTTTCCGTTGATCATACCGTCTGCAACTACGCAGGAAAGCAGTGATTCAATCGCTGCAAGGATTGCAATTGTGAAAGCATCAGGCAGAGCAGTTCTGATCATTCCGTAGCTGATTTCAGGCATGTGGAATGAAGGAAGGCTGTTGCTGATAGTATATAAATCTCCGATTGTGTTTACTTCCAGCGGAAGGAGCTTGGTCATTGCAATGCCCACGATTACTGCGATAAGTGATGGCGGGATTCTGTCGGAGAATTTAGGCATAATGATTAAAATTGCAAGGCATACGCCGCCTACAATAAGGGCTGCAGGGTTCCATGTGTCGATACCTGCGACGAAAGCTTCGACTTTTTGCATAGTTTCGATTGTTTCCATGCCTGCAGGATATGTAACCCCGAAGAAGTCCTTGAGCTGACCCAGCACGATTGTAACCGCGATACCGGAAGTAAAGCCTGTTGTAATAGTGAAAGGAATGAATTTGATCAGATTGCCAAGGCGGCATACACCCATGATTATAAGGATGATACCGGCCAGGATTGTTGCCACTGCCAGGCCTTCCATACCGTTCTTTGCCACGATACCTGCAACGATGGTTGCAAAGGCTGCAGTCGGTCCGGATACCTGCACCGCACTTCCCCCGAAGAAAGAAATTACGAAACCGGCAATAATTGCTGTGTAGATACCCTGTTCAGGACCTACACCTGAAGCAAGAGCCAGAGCGATTGATAACGGCAGCGCGATAATCGCAACGATAACACCTGCTATAACGTCTTTTGTGAATTGTTTTGCATCATACTCTTTAATAGTCGTAAAGAGCATTGGCTGCATTTTTTCCATGATTTGCCTCCGTATTTTGTCTTGAATAATTGTGAAATATATTTAATTTAAAAATTAACATAACTTTAACTAACATTATATTATTGCAAATTTTACGCTTGTTGTCTAGGGGAATTTTGCAGAAAAACGCAGAAAATCAACAACAAAAACTGTTGACAGTGTACTATGCTGCATGGTACACTTAGTACAACAAGACAGAACTTGTATGGAAGTTTCCCGGTTTTGCAAAAGGGGCACCGGTAAACTTTCAGAGGGGAATACTTAAGAAAGGGGATTTTTACATGTTTCAACTGGACCTGAAAAGTCGCAAGTCCATTTACGAACAGGTTACAGACAATCTCAAGGAACTGATCATGACCGGCATCCTGGCTTCCGGGGAAAAGCTTCCGTCGGTCAGAGAACTTTCCAAAACCATTACAGTCAATCCCAACACAGTGCAGAAGGCTTACAGGGAACTTGAACGCCAGGGGTACATTTATACCACCAGCGGCGTGGGTACTTTCGTAGCGGACATCAGTCAGATAAGAGTTGATGCTCATGCACTTGAGAGGGCCAGGGCGGCCTTTGACGAAGCATTCAGGGAATTTCTTTTCCTGGGGCTGAGTTTCGACGATGCGCAGCGCATCGCCCTGGAGATTATGGAACAAAGGAGGTTATCAGATGATTAAGATTGAAAGTCTGTCCAAGAATTTCGGCGACTATAAAGCACTGGACAATTTCAGCCTTACCGTACCTAAGGGGGCGGTTTACGGCCTCATGGGTCTCAACGGTGCAGGCAAAACTACTATTATAAAGCACCTTTCAGGACTGCTGGTGCAGGACGAAGGTTCAATTACTGTCGACAACCAGGCGGTGACCGACAACGAGGCGCTCAAAGCCCGCATGCAGGTTATCCCTGACGACCTTTTCTTTTTCAGAGGTTACAGCCTGAATCAGATGGGCGCATTTTACAAAAAACTTTACCCACTGTGGAACGAAGAAAGATTCCGCGCAATGATTGCCGACTTCGGCCTAAATCCGAAGAAAAACATCGGCAAATTCTCAAAGGGTATGAAAAAACAGGCAGCTTTCAGCCTGGCTCTGGCAGCAATGCCTGACTACCTGATCCTTGACGAGCCTGTTGACGGCCTGGACCCTATCGTCCGCCGCAAACTCTGGCACTACGTTATGGAAGATGTGGCAGACAAGGAAATGACCGTACTGGTTTCTTCCCATAACGCCAAGGAAATGGAAGATGTGTGCAACTACATCGGCATCATCGCCGGCGGAAAGATGATTTTTGAAGGCGACCTGCTGGAAATGGAAGCACCTGTATCAATTGAAGAAATTTTCATCGAAAAGCTGGGAGGTGTTCACTATGAAAAATAAGCCTGTATTCAGCCTTTCAAAAGCTCTGATTGTAGAAAATATAAAAATGTACTGGTATCTGCCGGCACTGTCCTTTATCACCTACTTCATGGCGGGAATCTTCCCTCTTCTGGTGGACGATACTATGCTGACAGTGGAAAATCACTGGTACCTGGACGATTGCCTGAATAACTGGAACTTTGCCTTTGTAATTCTTATGGTAGCAGTGCCGCTCATCGCTTCAATGCTGATGATGGGCTACCTGCACAATCCGGTTAAAGCAACCGCAGTTCACGCTCAGCCTTTCAGCAGAAACAAGATTTTCTGTTCACATGCTGTAACCGGCTGGCTCATGTGCGTGGTACCTGTGGCTGTAACTGCTCTGTTCTACCTGCTGGTTGCAGGCAGATTTGAAAAAGTCTGCTTCTGGGCGCTAATGTCAGTGATTATCATCACTTTCTTTTACGGACTGTTCACACTGGCCGGTGCGCTGACAGGAACTACTGTTATGCATCTGCTGCTTTCCGGAGTATTTTTCGGAATTGTACCGCTGGTTGTGTGGATTGCCATGATGTACTGCGAAGGTTTCCTGCCGGGATTTTACAGCGTTCCTGACGGAGTGGTGACATTCATGAGCTGGTCCAACCCGCTTCTTGCAATGCTTATGGAAGGAAACGGTACTGAGGACTATACCGGACTTCAGATTGTATGCTATATCATCGCAGGAATTGTGATGCTGGTACTGGCATTCATAGCCTACTCCAGAGCCAAGCTTGAACATGTGGGCGACTCCATACTCTACAGAGTAATCGAGGAAATCATCACATGGGCTATCGTGTTCGTGGGAATGGCAGCATTCGGCTGGTTCTTCTATGAAGCAATTGACAGCGGCCTTGTTATGCTTCTTGCAGGCATGATTTTCGGCACACTCCTCACCTTCGTGGTAGTGAAAATCATCCTGGCCCGTTCCATTAAAATCATAAACAGACAGAACCTCATGTCCCTTGGAATCTACGTGGTTCTGGCAGCTCTGTTCACAAGCGTGACAGTTTACGACATCACAGGATTTGCAAAGAAAGTTCCTGCGGCAGAAGATGTGGTTTCCGTAAGCAGAT
Organism: Bacillota bacterium; assembly: GCA_017436705.1. GTDB lineage: Bacteria > Bacillota > Clostridia > Peptostreptococcales > Anaerovoracaceae > SUG1106. Next base: position 3,196 of record JAFSCP010000031.1, on the reverse strand, counting down.
ACGCTTTCGAAGTTTACGGCGACAGATTCTACTACAGTAATTTCGAGGATGACTTTATTCCTGAATCAGACTACGAACTCAATGACCCCGAAACCATCGCCATGGTTCTCGACCTTCATAAATACATCGTCGAAAACGAAATGTACGACTGGGACAATTACAACGGCGGTGTGGAAGTCTACGCTCAGGACGGAAGTATTACCAGAATTGCAAATCTGTATATGACCTATGATTACACCCTTAAAAACGGCAAGCACATGCAGCGCCGCTTCGAGGTAAAGCTGGACCAGAACATTGCTGACAAGCTCAACAGCATCATCACCAGCAAAGAATTCATGGACGAAGGAAATCTTTCCGAAAAGATCAAGGCCGAAAACGTAAGCTACATCCAGCTTCACACTTACGACAGCTACACTTACGACTACATCATGGAAAAGTACGGTGATGTGACTGACGCAGAATTCGACCAGATTACTGCCAAGGAGTTCAAGGGCTGGAGTAATAATGATGTTATGATTGTCATAGAAGATACAGAAGAAATCGAAGAGTTCCTTGCAGCATTGCGCAAAGACTATTATAATAGAACATATACTATAAAGGCTTCAGGTGAAGTGGTGACAGACTCAGAGGAATATGTTTATCCACTCAGCATCCACGGCGACATCATGATGAAGAAAGGCAGCGAAGGTACAAAGAAGTCCTACAATTCCGCCATTATCGACGGCAATGTAACTTCTTCATCCTACGGACCGGTTATGGAAATAGTTTCCGTTCCGGCAACCAATCCGGAAGACATGCCGCAGGCAAGCATCAACTTCTCAGTAAACGCACGTGACACCAATACACTTGAAATCCTGCAGAGCCTTTACAAAAAAGAAGGATATGACTATTATGCAGAACGTATTGAAGGATACAAATAAGAATAACTATTATAAGACGATCCTTATCGGAACCGGAGCCGCCGGCCTCTATTTCGGGGCCGGCGTGCCTTGCGGTCACGGTAAGGATGTTTTAATGCTTGAAAAGACCGCAAGGCCGGCCATGAAGCTGCTCATGGCCGGCTCCGGTCAGTGCAATGTTACCCACGGCGGGTCCATCAAGGACTTTCTTGACTGCTACGGTGACCATGGCAGCCGGATAAGAACCTGCCTGTACAAACACAACAATCTGGAGCTTATGAGCTTCCTGGAAAGTCTTGGGGTGCCTCTTACAGAACGTGAAGACGGCAAGGTTTTCCCTGCTTCCATGGATGCCCATGATGTTAAAAACGCCCTGATGGAAGCCTGCGCGGCGAATGGTGCCGAAATCCGCCTGAACTCTTCTGTAACGCAGATTAAGGACCTTGAAAGCGGTTTTGAAGTAATCGTCGAAAGTATTGATGGTGTGTCGAAAAATGTCGAAACTTACACCTGTACCAACCTGGTAGTCGCCACCGGAGGCTGTTCCTATCCTACCACCGGGTCTGACGGTTCCATATTCCGCGCGCTCCGCGATGACCTGGGGCTAAAAATTGAAGAACCACGCCCTGCCCTTACACCTGTATTCGTGCAGGACTACCAGTTTGGGGAGCTGAGCGGAATCAGCCTTAAAGATATCGGCATGAAAATAGCAGGCCTTAAAAAATCCTTCACCGGAGACCTGCTCTTTACCCACAAAAATCTTTCCGGGCCGGTGATTATTAACAACTCCCGTTATATTACTACAGGCAGCCGGCTGGAATTAAATTTCGTTTACCCTGAAAATGTTGAAACGGTAACTGCCAGCCTTAAAAAAGCGGCGCCGGGCAGCAGCCGGTCGGTCACAAGTTTTCTCGCCGAAGAATATGGTCTGCCGAAGCGATTCGTGTCGAAAATCGTCGAACTCGCTTTATCCTCAGGAAGCGAATCTGCTGACAAAAAACTTTCCGCCCTTTCCGGCAAAGAAATCTCAGCCCTTGCCCGCAGCCTTGCTGCCGCAGAATTCAGCGTCAGCGGTCTTGGCGGCTTCAACGTGGCCATGGTCACAAAAGGCGGCGTCAGTCTTGAGGAAGTCAGCCTCAAAACCATGGAAAGCAAACGGTATCCGGGCCTTTACTTCATCGGCGAAGTTCTGGACATCGACGGTGACACCGGCGGTTATAACCTGCAGTTTGCCTATTCATCAGCAATGGCAGCAGCAGACAATATCTTCGCCATATAAATAATCAGCAAAATAAATTTATGCACGGTTCCCCTAAGAATCGCTGCAGTCCGCATTAAATTTCATAAAATGTGGGAAAATCAGCACTTTTCTTTCTGGAAAATTTGCTAATGACCGTATTTCTCCACAATTTTAAAAAAATATCAATGTCTCCGGGGATTTTCGGGGGATTTATGCATAAAACATGTCGGTGCTCATGCACCGGCTTTTGTTTTTTGGAAGAACAACAGCGGCAATACAGTGCATACAATAAACGGGAGGTATTTTTATGTTTTCATCCAAGTTTTTTAACCGGCAGATTGACAAAGCCCTGGAAAACGCTCCTGTCATAAGTACTGCAGTGCATAAACGCATCGTACTTTTCAGCGACTGCCACCGTGGCGTCGGCAACTGGAGTGATAGTTTTCTGAGCAACAAAACCATCTATGAGGCTGCGCTTACCTACTATTATAATAACAACTATACATATATCGAACTTGGTGACGGCGATGAGCTCTGGGAAAACCGCCGTTTCAGCGATATTGCAGAAGTTCACAGCGATATTTTTGCCCTTCTGGACAGGTTCGCCAGTTCAGGCAGGCTTTTTATGCTCTGGGGCAACCATGACCGTATCAAATCAAACCGCCGTTTTTCTGCGCCCCAGCTGCCTGAAGTCCATGAATCTCTGATTCTCTCCAATCCTTCAGGATTCGCCGATTACCATCTGCTTCACGGTCATCAGGTCGATCCGCTGAATAACCAGGGCTGGAAAGCTGCACGATGGATGGTCCGCTACCTCTGGTGTCCCCTGGAGCTTTCAGGTTTCAAAGACCCCACAAGCGCTGCACGGAACTACGACAAAGGAAAGAAAGTCGAGCAAAGGCTTTGCTCCTGGTGTCAGGCAAACTCTGCCAGCCTGGTGGCCGGTCACACCCACCGGCCCGCCCTGCATCCGCAGGGCGCCGTGCGCGGCGGCGGAGCCGTCCCCGGCGCAGACACAACGGCTCCCCCCCCCGCCGGCGGCCCAGGCTGGCGGTTC
>JAFSCP010000030.1 GCA_017436705.1 Bacillota bacterium | reverse complement strand
TTACGGTTTTTACAGTTCCTACGGCGCAAGAGAACCCTGCCTGCCACTTGCAGAAGCTGTAGAACTGTTCTGTGTTGGTCTCATCGATGCTGCTGCCAGTAACGTTGGCAATATATACGGCTATGCAGTACAGCAGTGCTGCTGTTGCTGCAACAAACAGCATCTTCTTTCTTGTGCTCCATTTTTTCATAATGCTTTCACCTGCCCGTTGTAGTAGGCGTTGAACCACCCCTTGTCAGTTTTCATCCAGATGCTTTTTCCGACTTTCTTGATCTGCCTGCAGGTTACCTGTTCCCCGATTTTGAGTAAGCACATTTTTTCGCCATTGATAGATGCTTTGCTTCTGCAGTTCATGTTTGCGCAGAGAACATACATGTTACCAACCTTGTAATTCGGTACTGGTTCAGGATTCACAATATCATAGTCCGGGCGGTAAATCATTCTGATCTGTGACTGTTTCCTCGTCTTGATAGCCACACAGCCTCCGTTTGACTGTGAGCCGCCATTGTTCGATGAAGTGTTGCCCTCGATTGTAGTGTAGGTGCCGTCAGTGTTTTTCTTGAGGATGAAGCCCACATGTCCAGATGCACCCTTTTTGCTGAAATCAAAAAGGACAACATCACCCAGCCGCCCCTTGTCTTTTGCTATTACCTTTTCTTTTTTTCTCGCATACGTTTCGATAGCTGGAACATATGCAGTCTTTTTGCCGTTAAAAAACAGTTTTGCCGCTTTGGCTTTTCTGAAGCAGAACCACACGTATACCGCGCACCAAGCAAACTGTTTGCCTGATACCTTACCGCCGTAGTATTCTGTATTGAACAGAACATTACCTGGCGGTGAAGCTTTAGTCCCGTTATAAGCCAAGGCAATCTTGATAACTTCTTTTGCTGTTGCCATGCCTGTCACCTCCTTTATGGTTTGTGGAACTGTTCAAGGTCGCCGATTCTTCGGTTCGCTACCTTGATTCGTTCCTCGTCAACTTCAAGCTTTTTTTCTACAAGATAAAGCCGCTCCACTGCATTGTTGTGAAGGTCGACCTTTTTAACAAGCTGATCGAGCTTGTACGAAATCATTTCAATTGTAGAATCATGTTTTGCTTCTAGCTCTTTTCTTTGCTTTTCTCTTTCGTATTCAAGCTGTTTCTGCATCTGCTCTCTCTGCAGTTCGAGTTCCTGGCGCTGAAGTTCGTACTCCTGTTTTTGCTCTTCGCGCTGCTGTGCTAAGTCTGCAGCTTGTTTTTTTCTTTCGGAGCGATTGTTTAAAATACAAACCAGCAGAGTTACTGATCCACTTATTAAAGCTACAATTATTGTAGTTTCAATCATCGCTTCTCCTTTCCAACAAAAAACAACCCTTAGCGGTAAGGGTTGTTTTCATCTTTAACTGTGGTTAATGCCTTGAATAAGGCATACTTTTCTTTTCTGCTCAAGTCTGAGCGCTTATCAAGGTATGTTTTAGCTTCTTTTGCTGAAATGTCTCTGTTTCCATTCGTATTCGCATACTGGCGTGCTTTTTCGTAGTCTTTTGCCGTTAAACCGTATTTCATAAGCAGCTTAGCCTCATTTACGGCACTTTCGGAAATACCGAGTACTTCAAATACTGATGTCTTGTAACTTTCTTCTGCAAGCATGCCCATTGCTTTTGCAATTTGGGTGTCACCTTCTGCTTCGCTGTATACTTCATAAATATCCAGTGCTTTTCCTTTGTTTACACCCGCAGACTGCAGTGCATCTATTTTCTTTTGCTGGTCTTCAGTCAGCAGTGAATATCTGAAAGCAGAAGGACTACTGTAATCGATGTTCTTTTTACTGTCCTCTTTTTCTAGCAGTTTTCCCATGGCAGCTTTCTGTTTCGCAGAGAAGTTGGAGTCCATAATCTGCTGACGCATTTTTGTTACCTTGTTTCCGTCAATATTGCGCAGGAATTCCTCAGTTTCCGTAGGATTTGCCCCAGCTTCCAGCGCTGCCTTATATGCTGCAGTCTTCTTTGCGGATAGCATTTTAAAACCGCTTTCGATATACTCGTCACCAGTTCCCATCGCATACTGGCCAAACAGCATACCTTTGATGAGCTGGCCTGGTTTCTGTTCTACTGAGTACCTGAGTTTTTCTTCGCCGTTACTATCCAGGGCATAATTCCCCTGCTTAGCATATGTTGTGCCTGCTTCGACCATCTTCTTGATCTGGCCTCCGCCCACCGGCGGCAGGATATATGCTGCAGGCTTTGCCATTTCTTTTCCTAAGTCTTTGAGGCCTTTCTTCGTGTCAACGTCTCCACTAATCAGATTGCCTGCAGTTGTTGCCAGTTTCGCAGCATCAGGAAGCGCGCTGGAAATAGGAACTCGGCCGCCTTCAAGCAGACCACCGACAAACGGAATATCCTGCACGACATTTTCTCCGAGAGCTGTTATAGCTCCACCTCCACTTTTCTTTTCCGCATCAAAAGATAATTCGTAATCCTCTTCAGTTACTGCAGACCACAATGCATCTGCAAAGTTTGGTATCTCTTTCCCTGTGGTATCTCCTGCAAGCTCGTTAATCCATGACAACGGATCCAGCGCAGGGCGCCTTCCTACAAAATGCTCGTACACATCGTTGAAGATGTATGCTCCGATTGCAAACTTTGTAAAAGCTGCCGCTATCTGCGCTGAACTGTCTGCATTTCTTGGGATGTCTTTCAGAAGATGAGACCATTGGTTATTTACTTCCACCTGGTACATAGTGAAGATCTTGCTCACCGGATTCTTTGCATTGAATACGTTTGGAAGTGCGCCTTTTGAGCGGTCCGCAATTATGCTTGCAGCCAGTTCATCTGCTGCTTTGATTGCTTCGTCAGGTGACATGCCTTTTTCGATTGCGTCCATATACTTTGCACGTGTCAAAGATTCTGATACGAAATCATCAATCCACTTCATCGGCTTTGTCAGGAGATCCTGCGTTTTTTCAACGCCAGATTTCCAGAGAACGTCGCTTCCTTTTCTGTTTGTGAGAAACGCTGACATGTCTGAAAAATTATCATGTCTGACGTGATTGCTTACAGCCTGCGCCATCCCCTTTATGATTGATGAGCTCTTGAGTTCTCCGGCCTGCACAAGCGGGATGAAGTTCGTGAGCCATGACCCAGGATTTAAAGCTACCATATTGGCCGCCACTCGGCCCTCGATGGCTTTTGAAGTGTTGTATAAGGTTCTGCCCAGGTTATGTTCGAAAACTCGGTCTACGCCTGCTTTTTTACCTGCCAGCGTATCTGTGTAGTTGCGCAGCCATGTGGCGAAACTTCCAAGTTTCGTGTTGCCGGCTTTGTATATTTCGTCCAATAATGAATCTTTCTGCACATCTGAGAGTGTAGGATTATTTTTAATGTTGCTGATTTTTTCTTTAATACCCTCGTCGGAGAATCTGAAGCGCAGCTCGTTTTCAAGTGCTCTGAGCTTCTGAATATCTTCAGTATGGTGGATTACATCCGCAACACCTTCAAGGTAGATATCGAAACCCTTAACTGCATCATACTCTGTTGCAATGCCTTTTCTCGACAATGCATTGCCGAACCACTTTTTACCCGGCCTGAATGTATGCGTGAGGCCTGCTATGTCTGTTGGCAGTTCTTCTTTTATAACGTTCATTCCCAGCTTATTCATCAGCTTCGCCAGAGCTCCGTCCGGACGTGTTTCCGAGAAATGCGGGAAGTAGTTCTGTCTGTATTCGATTGGCTCGTATCCGTGACGCAGCAGTTCCTGATTCGCAGTATCGATGAGCTGGTTATATATCGTTCTCATGGTGTCCACTGCGTTCTTTATTTTTTCTACGTCAGCTCCAAGTGCGGTAATAAATTGCTCATCGACAAAACCTTCCCCATAAAGCTGCACCAGCATACTTTCGCTCAGCTTGGCGTCGGCACCCGATTTACCCATTTCGTGAAGCTGTTCCGCAAGGCCTGGCGCATCAATGAAGCGCTCACCAAGTCTGTACTGAGGCTTGGTGGAGATATTCAGTCCCTTTACAACTCTGCGTAGTTCGGTTTTCATCCTGGTGGATGCCGCTTCGTTTTCGTGAATTGGTCTGATGTAATTGTCGCTCAAGGTTTTGCCGGTTTTTGTTCCGGCAACGTCCTGCATAACCCTTTCCGGTGTTTCTCTTGCCATTGAAAAACCGATTTTATCTTTCCACATTTCACTGCCTTCAAGCAAAACATCCGCCTGATGATGGTATCCTGCCTTGGTGTCGTCACCGAGTTTCTTGAGCGCGGCCTCGGCATTCTGCAGCTTGGCCTTAGCTTCGTACATTGTAAGGACATTGTCGCTGTTGATGGTAAGCTTTGGTATCGTTTCCGGCTGCAGTTTGCCCTTCAGGAGAAGGTCTACAAATTCACTGTCCTGTTCGTCCAGAAGAATTTTGCTATTTACCTGTTCAATTTCGCGGCGCATCATCTTGAGATTATCAATATATGTCTTCCCCTCTTCAGGGCTAAGCACGGCTTTCTTTTTTACATGCTTTTTTACGATATTTTCCTGTTTTTCCAGCTCGTCAAGGGCCTCGTTAAATTTTGCTCTCGCTTCTAAATATAAGGTATCTGCGTTTACGCCTTCCATATCCACAAGACGTTTTTCGGTCATGCCTAGGTTTTTGGCCACATCGGCCATCTTTTCAACCATTTCTGCAGGCGTGTTAAGCTCAGGGAACAACTCAGGATACATGCTGCGAAGCTCATCGTAGAATATATCAACCTGCGTACCGCCTTCGTTGCTCAATCTCATGCTTCCAAAAATGCCTTTTCTGAAGTCGCTAAAATCTGCGATATTTTTTCTGATGTCATCTGTTACTTTCAGGGCTGTGTTTCTAAGTGTGCTTTTCAGATCGCCGTATCTGCCGATAAGTTCATAGTCTTTTACAATTCCGTCAGTAAACATGGCGTCAAACATGGCGTCTCTTTCTGCCTGGCTCATGCCGCCGGCTTTCATTTTTTCGCCTGCCGCTGAAACCATGTCCTGAATCTTCTTGTTATCCGCATACTTGCTCACACCCAGAGCTTCTTTTGTCTTTTCTACAAAATATCTCTGCTGGCGCTTTTCATAGTCTGCTGCCTTTTTCGCGCCTCTTACCCGTGCAGCTGACTCTGCAGTATCTGGCGCTTGAGATGCATCGTTTTGCGCATTATAAAAAGCAGGTTCTTCGCCTGCTTTTGGTATTTCCATATATTTGTTGCCTGTCTCGCCATACAGATGCTGAGAAGTACTGTGTAAGTCATCGGTATATTTAGTTTTGTTTAACTCGCCAGGTGTAGAAAGACTATTGCTTATCTTTGCATATTGCCCCTGAGTAGGATCAAGCCATGCAATATCTTCCAGCCTTACCGTCTCAGAATATACTTCCCCGGTTCCGGAATAGCTTGCTGCTTCCATTTTTGATGGCGAAACAAATACGCCCTGTTCGATTGGATATGAACTGTAAACAGTAACTTTTCCTGTCCGCAGTGCTTCCATTGCATTTTCCCCGGTCCAGTCCGGATTAAACCCTGTTGTTTCCCAGCCTTCCCAATCAGAATCTTTAAGCGTTTCCTCAAAAGTCTTAATATCATCGCTGCTGCGAACCCATGTGCTATAATCGTTAGGAGCGGGATTACTGTTCAGGATGATTTTTAATTGTCTTTCTTTGCGACCTTCTTCAATAGAAAAAGCAGGGCTTTCCCCTGCTCTTATATCTGAATTCCGCCTCTTTGTTTCCACTCCCAATCTGTCATTATGTTGTATGCCCATCTGCGGATTGGCCTGGTCGCTTTCAGTTCTGCGTTGTAAATCTTGTAAGCTATTTTTTCCGGCAGGCATTTGCAGACCGTCCTCATGTACAGCCTGCGGAATTCCCCACCCAGTATAATAATCCTTACGCGTAATGGCTTTTTCGTCATAATCAGGATACATCTCCCTTCTTTGTTCTTTAAGAAGGTTTCTCCGCGTTGCCGTGCTCTGTGCTTCTCTTTCGCCGGCAAGCTGTAAATAGCCTTTCTCTGCAACAACATCTAAGTTAGTTGTATTGTACTTCTGCATCAAAAAATTGTCAATGTATTTTTCGGCTTCGTTCGTTCCTTTGATAGCATCCTCGAATCGCAGGTTATAAAGCTTCTTATATTCTGCAGTATTTTCGTCAGCCTCTATTAAGTCTACCACTCTTTTCCTGAGTGCTTTTAGTCCTTCTGAATAATCGCCTCCGCGTTCAAAATCTTCAATACTTTGTATAGCGTGCTGAATTTCGTGCAGAAGAGTCTCTTTCGCCTGTTCGCTGCTTAGTCCGCTATCTATTTTGATAGAATTGCCATCGAATAAACCTCTTACTCTAGTTCCATCATATGATGTGAGGTCGTCAACAAACTCAACTTTTGTTCCGCGAAGCCGAGGGTATGCATCAAACAACTCCTTATGCTTTATAAACTGCGAGAGCTGTGTTTTCTTTCTCCTTACTTCCTGTCCGTATGTACTGTCAAGGCTTGCGTATTCCGGATTGAAGAAGTCGCCGGTTCTTCCCATTTCTCTGTAGCGCATAAATTCTTCGTTGTCCAGCATGTGTGCAAGACCTTTTCGGTCAAAAATTGCCTTGCTATCGTCAATTTCGTAGCGCCACTTTTGGTCTTTCCCGAATTTCCAGCCGGTTTTCTTCCAGATTTCTTCTGTAGAAGCGCCTGCAGCCTGCATCTGAATAGCTTGTTGTTTCAGACCTTCATCCGCCATAAGTGATCTACTTCCCGCATAAAGCAGCTGGGATTCTCCCCCGCTTGTTTCTCCGACCGTGCGCAGGGCCTTTTCATATTTCCGCTGTGCGTCGATGAGGAATTTTGTCTCTTCGCTGGCTCCAATTTTCTTGACTGTGTCCACAATCCAGTCGTAGATTTGTCGGAACATTCCCGGATTTTCTCTTGCGAGGCGTTCTATTGACTTTTCAGAGTTGAAAAGGAACTCTTCGGAGAACTTTGCCACAAACTCCTTTTTCGCCTGTTCTGGACTTAAACTGCGTCCAATCCGGGCATAATCTTCAGTGATTCTTGCCAGAGCACTGTCTACATCGTAACCCGAGTTTCTCATGCTGCTTTCAATAAAGTCGGACAATGCCTGGTAGCTTCCGCTGCTTTCTATATGATGTGTCAGCTCATGTTTAAGCACGGTATATGCTGGATTCTTTGCGGCAGATGAAATGATGATATTGCCGTTTTCATATACGCCATCAATCCCTTCCGGAAGGTCCTGATAGGACACCTTTATCCCGCTGCGTTTCTCAATGGCCTTGGTGATGCGCTGAACGTTTTCAGCTGGCATAGCCCGTATCGGTTCTGCAGCTGGGGTTGCTTCAGGCATAGTCTGCGGAATTATTCTTTCGTCTGCTCTTGGAATATCCTGCGGTTTGGCAGTCCTTACTGCATCGTTTACAGGGATGTCTGCTGGCTCGTTCTTTACCCGGACATTTTTTACTTTTCCGTTTACAATTCTTGGCTCTATATGCGTGTTCTTTGCTTTCTTAAGAGTTTTCAGTGCTGCAGGTGCAATCTCCACCGCGCCATGTTCGCCAAGATGCAGGAGGGCGAAATGAAGACC
>JAFSCP010000029.1 GCA_017436705.1 Bacillota bacterium | reverse complement strand
TCCTGCAGGAGCATTTTTGTTATTTGATTAATAGCCGAAACATACCGGTTAGACTTCTTTTGTGAGGGCTTCCAGCTTGTAGCCCTGTTTCTGCAGCCCTTCGATGATTTCAGGAAGAGCGTCTGCAGTGGTACCGTGGCCTTTGCCGTCGTGCATGAGAACGATTTTTTTGCTCAGTTTTTTATTTTTGTTCAGCACATTGTCTACAATATCTGCCTTTGAAACGTAGCTGGCAGCAGCATCTCCGCTGGATACGTTCCAGTCGTAGTAAGTGTATCCGCGGCGGACCATTTCTGCAATGAGTTCGCGGTAGATAGCAGCATTATATGCATTGATTGAACCGCCAGGGAATCTGAAGATTTCAGGCTTTACTCCTGTGGTTTTTTCAATCTGCTCGGAAATACGTTCAAAGTCGCTGAGATAAGCGTCTACGGAACCGTAAATTTTGTTGTAGTTATGGCTTGCGGTATGTACGCCGATGGTGTGACCTTCATCAACGATACGTTTATAAAGTTCACGTTCTGATTTATAGTCTTTATATATTACGAAGAAAGTTGCTTTTACATTATATTCTTTTAATACATCCAGAATGCGGGCAGTGTTATCGCTGTCAGGTCCGTCATCGAATGTCAGATAACATATTTTTTCGTCGGAATGGTCTTCCCACTCGAAGTCATTTTCAACGTAAAGGTCAGAGTATTTTGATTGGTATTCAAGAGTTTCGTTGGTATCCAGATTGCCGAGATAATCAAAAAGATGCTCGAGTTCAGTTTCATCCAGATTGCCGTACTGGGATAAATCCACTATGAATTCGTTGCTGAGTGCATCGTCGAATTCTTCAGCAAGGTTGTTGTACCTGATTTTGCTCACAACAAGGCCGGCTATAAGGCTTATTATAGTCAGTACAACTACCAGTGTGATGATTTTTTTCCAGGTTCTAACGCTCAAAACTTACTCCTATTTAATGGAAAGTGATCCCTCAATCTTAGCACCAACTTCTACGCCTATGGCAGATGCAGTAATGTTGCCTTTAACAGTCGCATCTTTGGATAAACCAACTTTGCCGCTGGCAACAATATCGCCTACCACGTTGCTCATGATGGTAATGTCCTTGCAGAAAATCTTGCCCATGACATTTACCTTTTCTTTGATTATTACGCATTCAGTTGTATTGATTTCTGATTGTACATTGCAGCCTTCAAGCATCAGGTTGCTGCAGGAAATTTTGCCCTTTACTGTGCCGGTTACGATAACATTACCCTTTGAGGTAATATCACCGATTACAGCACCTGCAACTGCAAGGTGTCCTTTGGTTGTGATGTTACCTGTGATTTTGGTATTGGCAGCAATTGTACCCATTTCATCAATTATTTCGGAAACGATTTCATTCTGGTTAATTGTCTTTTCCATTTCACTCATTAGAAATCACCTCCAAAATCAAATTCTGCATCAAGGTCAAAGCTGTCTGAACGTGTGCTGATTGTACCATTGATTCTCGTACCTGGCTCAGCAGCAATATCGTCTGCTATGATGTTACCGGAAATGAGGGCTCTGTCCTTGAGAACAACGGAGCTCTTTATATCCAGGTTGCCCTTGATCTTGCCGGAAACTTTGATGCTGTCACATGCAACATCGCCGATAACAACAGTACCGGAATTCACATTGAGGTGTCCGTCCAGGTTGATGTCACCTTTGAGACGTGCATCGTTGAGCGCTGCATTCTGCGCATGAAGGTTACCGATGATAAGGTTGGAGGATGTCAGGTTTGCTGCAGTCTGAACATTTCCATAAATCTGGCCTTCTACGAGGATATTGTCTTCAGACTTGATATCTCCGTTGATAACCATTGTACTTGTTATGTGAGTGACTTCTTCGCCGGAAATATCAACAGTCTTTTCCGGAATGAGGTCATCCAGATTAAAAGGTTCTGCAGTGTTTTTTTCAGGCTGGAAAGCTGATTCTGCAGGAGCCTTGGCTGCGCTTTTTGGCTGAGCAGGAGTTTCTTCGCCGGCAGCGTCAGCTGGTCCGTCGAAACCTGTCAGTTCTTTTAAAGCTTGCGTAAAGTTATTGCTTTTCATATTATATAGCGCTTTCCTTTCGTAATATTGGTCAATATCTGTTTTATGTGCATAATTACTGTAATTATAACACAAATAAAGCCCTGTGTCACCCTTTGAAACTTGCTTTTTTAACAGAATTTGACCTATTTTTGTACAAAAAAACACAGGGGAGACTTCCTTCCTGTGTTTTGGTTTGCTAACAGTTTGTAAGGTAGTTGATATCGTAGTCCACTACGCAGCAGTAGCCCGGATTATATTCTCTGAGTTTCTGATCAAGAAGGGCTTCCACAGCACTCTTACAGAGTTTGCAGTCAGGAGATACTACCAGATCAAAGACTATATTGGTTCTGTGAGGACCAGGAACCATGCGCAGGTCGTGGAAGTTAAGAACGCCTTCCAGCGGCTCAATGGTATCTGCAATAATCTTTGAAACCGGTTCTCTGTCCGGATTGGAAAGGTCAACCGGATCCATGTGGGCAGTAACGAAAATATTGAGTTCGCTCTGAAGCCTGTGCTCAATATCGTCCACCATTTCGTGGCTTATCATAACGTCGACGGCAGAATCCACCTCAATGTGGATGGAGGCAAAAATTTTGCCCGGACCGTAGTTGTGAACTACCAGGTCGTGGATTCCGATTACATCTTCGTAACTCATGGTGATATCCTCGATGGAAGTTACCAGTTCCGGATCAGGTGCTTCGCCAAGAAGGGGACTGATGGTTTCCTTCACCAGACTGATGCCTGACCAGATGATGAAAAGGGCCACGATTACACCCATCCAGCCGTCAATCCGGATGTCAAGAAGTTGACCGATAATAAGGCTGATGAGGACTGCAGTGGTTGAAATCACATCGTTTCTGCTGTCGGCGCCTGTTGCCATGAGAGCCACGGAATTGATACGCTTTCCGGCTGACATGTTGAAGCAGGCCTGCCAGATTTTGATGGCGATGGCAAGAAGGAGGACTATTACCACAGCAGCGCTGAATTCCAGAGGCTGCGGGTGGAGAATTTTGTCCACGGAACTTTTGCCAAGTTCAAAACCAACCAGAATAATAATCATAGAAACTACCATTCCGGATATGTATTCTATGCGGGCGTGACCGTAGGGATGCTCCTCATCTTCCGGCATGGAAGCCAGACGGAAACCTATGAGGGTGATTACCGATGAAGAGGCGTCGGCCAGATTGTTGACCGCGTCTGCGATGATGGCGATACTGCCTGAAATCAGGCCCACCAGCATTTTCATGATGCAGAGAATAACATTGGAAATTATGCCCACCACTCCGGCAAGTTTGCCGTAACTGTCGCGGACCTTGGGATTTTTTACATTTTCCCAGTCCTTTATAAATGTTTTAAAAAGAAAATTATTCATTATTCAGCCATAATATCTTCCAGTGCGCATGCAAGCTGGTCAGGGCAGGAAGTTCCTTTCATGCCGCATTTGATTCCTTTAACCTTTTCAATAACGTCTTCCACTTTCATGCCTTTTACCAGAGCAGCGATGCCCTTGAGGTTGCCGTTGCATCCGCCGTAGAATTCCACATCTTTAACGATGCCGTCCTCTACATCGATGTAAATTGATCTTGAGCAAGTACCGGAAGTTCTGTATTCGTATTTCATTTCAAATCTCCTTTAAGTTGTGATATAATCAATGTATTATACCATAAAATCACGAAGGAAAACACATAACATGGATGAAAATAAATTATTTATTAAGATAATAGAAGAAAAATTTCAGAGGTTCAGAGACTATTATGTCATGGACAGCAGTGACTTTCTGGCGCTGGAGCAGCAGAGCCTGCTGGCCGGATTTATGCGGACTGCCCGCAGGGAAGGGGCATTTTTTTACGGGGGCTACAGCGAAGCTGAACGCCGCATGGTGGTTTTCATGCCGGACTACACCGGTGTGACCAGTGAGGAAGAGCTGGAAACGTGGATGGAGGCCAATCCTGACGACTGTCCGCTGGTCGTGCTTGATATCCGGGTGCCGGCTGCCGAACGGGGAAAACTAACCCATAGGGACTATCTGGGGGCGCTGATGGGTGAAGGCATACGCCGCGAAAAAGTCGGCGATATCATCGTCAGTGAAGGTGGTGCCCAGATTGTGGTTGCTAAAGAAATGGCAGAATATCTGGCGCAGAATTACCGTCAGGTTGGCAGGGTCAGCCTGAGCGCAGAGATAGTGCCGATTACTGCTCTGAACATGGGTGAAATCAGAACTGTTACCGAGAAGTTCAGTGTGGCCTCGCCGCGGCTTGACAACGTGGTATCGGGGATTTTCGGTGTTTCCCGAAAGGATGCTGTTGAGGCAATTTCCCGCGGAAAGGTTTTTGTGGGCGGTGTTGAAATGAGCAAGCCTGACTACACACTGAAACCCGGCGAAAAGGTGGTGCTCCGCGGTAAGGGTAAAGCCATCTATAAAGGCGAATGCGGAACTTCCCGTAAAGGCAAAACCTATATTGAAGTGGTCAGATATATTTAAAAACAAAAGCGCATCTCACAGTGGGATGCGCTTTTAAAATTGCAATTAAACAATTTTAGTTGTCCAGTCTTCAACGTTCCAGATGTCTGTTACCCAGTCTTCGTAGAAGGACGGGTCATGGGAAACAAGCAGGATTGTGCCCGGATATTCCTTGAGGGCGCGCTTCAGTTCTTCTTTGGCATCCACATCCAGGTGGTTGGTCGGTTCGTCGAGAACCAGCCAGTTGTGTTCGCGGTTCATTACGATGGCAAGGCGGACCTTGGCATTTTCACCGCCGGAAAGAACTCTCATCTGGCTTGTGATGTGGTCGTTGGTCAGGCCGCACTTTGCAAGGCAGAGGCGGACTTCACGGTTTTCCATGGAAGGAAACTGTGCCCAGAAAGTATCAAGGGCAGTCACGTCGGAATCTCTGTCAGCTTCCTGTTCAAAGTAGCCAGGGAACAGGTAGTCACCCAGCTGGGCTGTGCCGCTGATCGGCGGGAGCTTGCCCAGGATTGTCTTCAGCAGAGTTGATTTACCAAGGCCGTTGGTGCCGACGATGGCAACTTTCTGACCTCTTTCCAGAGTGAAGGAAACAGGCTTGGTCAGCGGATTGTCAGCGGAGTAGCCGAGTACCAGGTCCTTGGCCTCAACTACGAAACGGCTCGGAGTACGGGCCATGAGGAAGTTGAACTCAGGCTTGATTTTTTCAGTCGGACGTTCAAGAATTTCCATCTTGTCAAGCTGCTTCTGGCGGGATGCTGCCATGCCGCGGGTTGCCACGCGGGCCTTGTTTCTGGCGATGAAATCTTCCAGCTTGTCGATTTCTGCCTGCTGACGTTCGTAAGCCGCCTTTTCCTGGGACTTCTTGATTTCGTACATACGCAGGAAGTTATTGTAGTCGCCTGTGTAGCGGGAAAGGTTGCCGCCGTCAAGGCTGTAGATTACGTTTACTACTGAGTTGAGGAAGTCCACATCGTGGGAAACCAGAATGAAAGCGTTTTCGTATTCCTGCAGATATCTTGTGAGCCACACGATATGTTCGTGGTCAAGATAGTTGGTCGGTTCGTCCAGAATGAGGATTGAAGGGTTTTCAAGGAGAAGCTTAACCAGAAGAACCTTGCTTCTCTGTCCGCCGGAAAGGTCTGTCACATCTCTGTCCAGACCGATGTCTCTGAGACCCAGACCGCCTGCAACTTCTTCAATCTTGGCATCAAGCTGATAGAAACCGCTGTATTCGAGGATCTGCTGGATTTCACCTGCTTCTTCCATCATAGCGTTCATGGCATCGTCGCTTTCGGCAGTGGCCATGTCTTCGTAGAGCTTGAGCATTTCAGCTTCAAGTTCGTACATGTGGTCAAAGGCAGTTCTGAGGGCTTCACGGATTGTTGTGCCTTTTTTAAGGGTTGAGTGCTGGTCCAGATAGCCTACAGTCACATGGCGGGACCAAGTGATGTTGCCTGCGTCAGGCATGATTTTGCCTGTGATAATATTAAGGAATGTGGATTTACCTTCACCGTTGGCACCTACAAGACCGATGTGCTCGCCTTTGAGCAGGCGGAAAGACGCATCTTCCAGAATCTGACGCGCTCCGAAACCATGGGTTACTTTTTCCACTACTAATAAGCTCATGTGTGTTACTCCTTTTTTACTGTTGTGAGTGTGAGTTCATATGCCCGGGAGAAAGCCCCGAACCCTTATATTATAAAGGGTTTGGCGGGGTTAGTCAAGGGTGTGGAGGTGTTCGATATGGGGCGTTCGGTGTGGAGGCGTTCGACGCAACTTCCTATGGTTCGGCAGTATTCGCGTTTGTGCCGGTCGGGTGTGGTAGTGTAGAATATTGATATTAGCGGTAGCATATTGCAGAAAGTGCCGGAAAAAAGTAATGCGGACATATGGCACAATGACAGCTGATTTTGTCCGCCTTTTTGAAGGTGATGCGGACAGGCGTTCACTCCGGGACAGCCTTTTGTCCGCAATTATAGTGTGTGAGCACAGCAATTTAGTAAAAAAGGAGAGATCTGGATGATTTATAAGAGAAATCTGGAAAAAATGCGGACAGAAATGGAGAATAGAATCAGGTTTGTCCGCAAGGAAATTATTGCCAGTCCACAGGGGTACCTTCTGAAGACCAAACATGGTGAGCGGGAAGAGTATATACATGTCTATTACAGAAAAGGCAGGAGAATAAGAAAAAGGATTAAACCGGACAGTGAAATGGTGGCCGGACTGCTACGCAAAAGCCTTCTGGAAAAAGAACTGGAGCTGATGGAGAAGAATTATAAGGTCATATCCAGCGCAATAGAAAAATATACTGAATTTTCGGTAAACCAAGTCATGAATCAGCTTCCGCAGAACCTTGTAACCGACTACGAGAAGTTTTTCGCTGCGGAAAAGGAAAAAGCAGGAGCCGGGCCAAACCAGACTGATTATATGCCGGAAGGCAGGATACATCTTACCAGCAGGGGACTGCGCGTGCGCTCCAAATCGGAATTAATTATTGCAGAGAAGCTTTATGAGTACGGAATTGAATTCTGGTACGAAGAAGTCCTGAAGATTGGAAAACATACAGTTGTGCCGGATTTTACCATACGCCGCAGGGATGGAAAGTTTTTTTACTGGGAACATTGCGGCAGAACCTGCGATGATGAATATATGGCGCGCCATCGCCGGAAAATGAAACTTTACGGGGACGCAGGCATAGTTCCGTGGGACAACCTTATTGTGACTTATGATGATGCGGATGGAAATCTGAATCTGGCAGCAGTTGAAGGAGAAATAAAAGCAAAATTACTTGTTTGACATATACCCCCAGGGGGTATATACTATACAGCAAATGCAGAGTATATCCTGAAATGAAGGGAGAAAATATATGGAAGAAAGTAAAATTTGCGGATGCGGATGCGGACAGAAAACAACAGAACGCTCTGAAGAGGAACGCAGAAAGCTGATTGCCCGCCTTAACCGAATTGAGGGCCAGATACGCGGCCTGAAAAGCATGGTGGAAAGCGACGCATACTGTAACGATATACTGACCCAGGCGGCGGCAGCCACATCTGCCCTTAACGGGTTCAGCAAAGAAGTCCTGGCGCGGCACATACATACCTGTGTGGCGGAAGACATACGTCAGGGCAATGACGAAGTAATTGACGAGCTGATGGGCACGCTCCTGAAGCTGATGAGATAGGAGGAGTTTTATGCAGCAGTTTAATGTGACAGGCATGAGCTGTGCGGCTTGCAGCGCCCGTGTGGAAAAGGCCGTAAACGGGTTGGCGGGTGTTGAAAGCTGCGCCGTGAGCCTTCTTACCAACTCCATGGGAGTAGAAGGAAATGTTTCTGCGGCGGAGATAATCGCTGCAGTTGAAAATGCAGGATATGGTGCGTCGGTGAAAGGCGCGGCCGCGGCAGGCCCGGCAGG
>JAFSCP010000028.1 GCA_017436705.1 Bacillota bacterium | reverse complement strand
TCCGCCCCCTCTATTATTCCACCTGTAAGAGTCATCAGCACGGCCTCGGACATTACAATACGATGATCGTTATATCCGTAAAGAGGCTCAGCCGGTGCCCCGAATTTTTCAGGATTGATTACAATTTCATCTTCGTAAACAGTTACGGACACACCGAATTTGCGGAGTACCGCAGCCATAACTTCGCCTCGGTCACTTTCCTTTATTTTCAGACGTCTGGTTCCTGTGAACACTCCGCCTTTACCTGCAGCCGCCACTGAAAAAAGTACCGGTCCCAGGTCAGGACAGTCTGAAATATTAAGATTCGGTGTCCCTTTTTTTAACTGTTCAAACATTTCACCATATACCTTGTCACCCTGGATGCTTTCAGGGTCAAGGCCGCTGATTTCAACGGCTCCGCCCAGTACATTGAGGGCTTCAAAGAAAGCAGCATTGGAGTAGTCACCTTCCACCCAGGCTTCTCCGGCCCGGTATCGCTGACCTCCACTAATGGTGATGGTATTGTCATCTTCCCATGCCGCCTTTACTCCGAAGTGAGCAAGGGCAGAAATTGTCATATCTATATATGAGCGGCTTTCAACCGGCGGCGTGATTTCCAGCCTGCTGTCCCCTTCAAGAAGAGGGAGAGCAAACAGAAGGCCACTGATAAACTGGCTGGACACATTGCCCGGCAGCCTGTAAGTTCCGGAGCCAAGAAGCCCCTTAACCTTTACGCCGGTTTCGTCCTGTTCAAAAACCAGTCCGCGCTCGTCACATATTGTCTTATATATACCCATAGGGCGTCTCATTAAACCTTCAGCTCCGTTCAGAACTGTTTCTTTGCCGGAAAGAAGGCAGATAGGTACGAAGAACCGGAGGGTGCTTCCGCTTTCTCTGCACCCAAGCGCTCCTGATGGTTCCGCACAGAGTATATCAGTACCGGTTACAGTGATTGTATCGCCCTGACGTTGGCACTTTACGCCCAGAGCTTCCATGCAGTCAATGGTAGCCAGCACGTCCTTGGATTCAGCGATGCCGTGTACCACTGACACCCCTTCCGCAAGACCTGCGCATATGAGCAGTCTGTGTGCCATGCTTTTTGACGGAGGAGCCTGTACTAAGCCCCTTGCCGTTCCCTTTGAAATTCTTACTTTCATTTATTTTTCTCCGATTGTTTCGTGTAAGTAATCAATGGCCTCCAGATATCCGTCAGTACCGTGACCCATAACCGTAAAGCAGCAGGCTGCCCTGATATAGCTTATCTGGCGGAAATCTTCACGCTCCTTCACATTGGAAATGTGAACTTCTGCAGTCGGAATCATAACGCTTTTTACAGCATCGAGAAGGGCAATACTTGTGTGAGTGTACGCCCCCGGATTGATGACGATAGCATCGGTATTATCGAAATATGCCTGCTGAATTCTGTCCACCAGAGCGCCTTCGTGGTTGGACTGATAAAAATCCACTTCGATGCCCCGTTCTTTACAGTAGCTCCTGATTTTTATAAGCAGATCATCATAAGTTTCTCTGCCATATTTGTCCGGCTCCCTTATGCCAAGCATATTAAGATTGGGACCGTTCATTACTAAAATTTTCATATATGTTCTCCCGTATTGGATTGCTCTTCAGTTTTCAGATAGTCTGTTCCGAAACGCATGGTCAGCAGGTCGGCCAGAACCAGCGCTGTCACTGCATCAACAACGGCTCTTGCTCTGTGAATTATAGCCGGATCGTGGCGGCCCTTAAGTTCAAGGACTGCATTCTCACCCTTAAGCAGATCAACAGTTTCCTGAGCCTTGAAAATTGAAGGTGTCGGCTTGATTGCTGTGCGGAAAACCACCGGCATGCCGTTGGTGATACCTCCGTTGATTCCGCCGCTGTTGTTGGTCACAGTAACCACCTTGCCGTCTTCATATCTCATGGCGTCGTTGGCCTGTGAACCTTTCATTCTGCAGATATCAAAGCCTGCACCAAATTCAATCCCCTTGACCGCAGGAATTGCGAAAATTCCATGAGCCAGCATACTTTCAACTGTATCAAACCAAGGCTCTCCGATGCCGCAAGGCATTCCTGTTACAGCAGTTTCAAGGATTCCTCCTACACTGTCACCCTCTGATGCTGCAGCTTCCATTGCTGCGCGTATCGCTGAAGCAGCCTGGTCATCAAGAACAGGAAAGCCCTTTTCATTGACTTCCGCAATGTCCGTATAAAGGTCTGCAAAACCTTTATCCCTGATACCTGCACATTCGCTGATATGTGTCCCTATAAATATGTCCTTGTCTTCCAGTGCTTTTCTTGCAATTGAACCTGCCGCTACAAGAGCTGCCGTAATTCTTCCTGAAAAATGCCCTCCGCCGCGGTAATCTTCAAATCCGCCATATTTGTAGCGGGCAGTCAGATCAGCATGGGACGGGCGTGCAAGACGGCTGATGCTGTCGTAGTCACCGCTCTTCACATTTTCATTTTTTATTATCAGACAAAGGGGCGTTCCGGTAGTATATCCGTTAAACACTCCGCTGATGATTTCAGGCATGTCAGCTTCTTTACGGGGTGTGGATATTTTGTCTACAGGACGGCGCTGATCAAGCTTGCTGTTAATATAGTCCTCGTCAATTTTTATTCCCGGAGCCAGGCCATCCAGTACTGCACCGATGGCAGGACCGTGGCTTTCGCCGAACAGTGTAACTGTCAGGGAATTACCAAAAATATTCTTCATAACTTCCTCTTAATTCTTCTGCGGAAGCCTTTGCAAATTCAAAGGTTCCCACTTCATTTACGCGGATTGTGACTACTGAATCACCTTCTGCTTTTTTGTCATGCATTGCCGCTGCTGTAACCGCTTCAGGGTCTGCATTGCATGTTACAGGCAGGCCTTCGCGCTGCAGCATTTCACTCAGCATCGGACGAAGCTCCTTTGCACACATAGGCAGCATTCCAAGAGCTACACATTCACCGTGGAGCAGTCCTGTGACACTTTCGATTCCATGGCCGAGAGTATGTCCGAAATTCAGCGCCTTGCGCAGGCCAGCTTCCTTTTCATCTTTTTCGACCACGTCAGCCTTCATTTTAAGTGCTGCTGCAATATTGGTTTCCAGATCAGCAGCTACACCCTCCCTGCGGAGCTTTTCAAACTGTTCCTTGTCAAAGGTCATTGCCATCTTGATCATTTCCGCTGCGCCGCAGGCAAACTGTCTCGGACTGAGAGTTTTCAGCACATCCGGGTCAATTATAACTGCCTTTGGCTGGTGAAAAGCACCTACTATGTTTTTCACGTTCCCCAGGTCAACAGCGGTCTTGCCGCCGACAGATGAGTCAACCTGTGAAAGAAGAGTGGTCGGAATATTGTAAAAATCAATGCCTCTCATATAGCACGCTGCCGCAAACCCCGCCAGGTCTCCGACAACTCCGCCGCCTACTGCAACCACACAGTCCTTGCGTGTAAACCCTTCGTCCAGCATCTTCTGACAAAGCACCTCAAAATTTGCCAGTGTCTTGGAGTCTTCCCCCTCAGGAATAACTGCCAGAACAGGAGTGCGGGCCGCCCTGCAGACTGCGTCTGCGTAAGGTGCTGGTACACCCGTGTCCGTAACAACCAGCACCTTACGGTCCAGGGTCAGAAGCTCACCGGCCCTGGACATGGCGCCCCTCTCCAGAATTATATCGTAACTGTCTTTTCCTAAATTTACAGGAATAATCATTTTGCTTTCCTCGCTTTAAATCTTCTGCTGCTGAAGGTTGTTATATGCGCCTACAATCTTGATCTGGTCGCAGCAGGATTTCATTTCTTCTATGCATGTCTGTCCGTTTTCGTCGAAAATATCACCTTCAGCTTCCACATAGAAGTAGTACTTCCAGAGCAGTTCCTTCATAGGTCTTGAACGGAGAGTTCTCATGTTAAAACCGTGCCGGCCGAGAATTGTCAGCGCCTGAGCCAGAGAGCCGGCTTCATTGCGTGCTGTGAAGAGAAGTGAGAAATACGGAGTTCCCTCTTCCTTGGCATAATGTCTTTCAACCCTTGAAAATACAGCAAATCTGGTGGTGTTGGAACGGTCATCGTTGATGCTTCTTGCGATGACTTCCAGACCGAACATCCTGGCAGATTCTGCGCTTCCTATAGCAGCCATACTCTTATCATTCTGACTTTTCACATGTTCTGCTGCCAGTGCAGTGTTGGAGTATTCTTTTTCTGCCAGACCATTTTCTTTGATAAAGGTAGTACACTGTGAAAGTGCCTGTGGGTGGCTCACTACAGTTTCGATGTCTGCCAGTGTGGCCCCTTCAATACCCAGAAGGTCGTGAGTAACCGCCAGATCATACATGCCGTTTACGTGGAGGGGACCTGAAAACATCAGGTCATTTACCTGTCCCACATCTCCTGCGAAACTGTTTTCAACAGGCAGAACCGCACATTCACATCTGCCGTCTTCCACCGCTTCATATGCTTTCTTGAAACTTGAAAAAGCAACCAGCTGTGATGTAGGGAAAAGATGCTTTGCTGCAATATAGGCAAAGGCCCCTTTTGTTCCGCAGTATGCAATCTTCTGGCCTTCAAGAAGATCTGACTGATATTTTTTCGCAATATCCATCATGGCCTTGAGGTATGTCACATAATATGTACGCATATCCGGATCTTCGACTCTCTGAGAGCCGTTTTCCAGCACCTGGGCTTCTCTCTCCGGATCGTAAATAGGCAATCCGCAGATTTCCTTATACTCTGCCACCTGTTTTACCAGTTCCATACGCTGACAGAAAAGTTCTGCCATCTTATTATCAATTTCTGTTATATCTTTTCTTATTTCTTTAAGCTCGCGCATTTTCCACGTTCCCCATTCTCTATATATCTTACAGACCGTAGCTTTCAGCCAGTGCCTTGAATGCAGGCAGAGAGTCTTCAATCTGTTTCTTGCTTACGCAGTAAGAAATTCTCACATAACCTTCCATGCCGAAACTGTCGCTTGGTACAAGGAGAAGTTCCTGTTTCTTAGCTCTTTCAGACATTTCATTGCCGTCGCCGCTTGGTGATTTTACAAAGAGGTAGAAAGCACCATCAGGACGAACAGCTTCGAAACCATACTCAGTAAGCGCATTGTAGATAATCGCCCTGTTTTCAGCATACACACTGATATCAGAAGTTACTCCCTGATTCTGACCTACTACAAACTGCATAAGTGCCGGCGCGCACACAAAACCAAGGCTTCTGCCGGCTCCGCAGATTGTTGCAAAAACTTTCTTTCTGCTTGCTGCCCGTGGAGATACCATGATGTATCCGATACGCTCACCAGGAAGTGAAAGAGACTTACTGTAGGAGTAGCAGATGATTGTATTGTCATAATACTGAACAGGGAGTTTCAGCTCAGTTCCGTCATAAACAAGTTCTCTGTATGGTTCGTCAGAAATGAGGTAAATTTCCTTGCCGTACTTGGCTTCTTTTTCTTTAAGGTAGTCTGCCAGGGACTGAAGAGTTTCTGCTGTAAGTACTGCACCTGTCGGATTGTTAGGTGAGTTTACTATGATTGCTGCAGTTTTTTCGCTGAATGCAGCTTCCAGTGCTTCGAAATCAATCTGGAAATCGCCCTTTCTTGCAGGTACTTCCACACATACAGCGCCTGCATTTTCGATGAACACTTTGTACTCAGGGAAATAAGGTGTAAAAACGATTACTTCTTCACCCGGATTTGTTAATGCTCTGAGAGTAATTGTCAGAGATGCTGCTGCACCAACTGTCATATATATATCAGTAAAATCAACACCAATACCGTACTTTTCATTCATGTAAGATGCAATTGCCTGACGGGTACCGTTGTCGCCGACTGCGGAAGTATATCCATGGAGGGCTGCTGCATCGCTTTCAGTGATAAGCTTTACCATTGTATCTGTAATTGCCTGAGGGCAAGGCACATTAGGATTGCCGATACTGAAGTCAAAAACTTTATCCTCTCCGACAACTGCCTTTCTCTGCTTACCGAACTCAAAAAGTTCTCTGATTACTGAACTGTTTTCTCCAAGCTGTGTCATCTGTCTGTTAATCATATTTATATCCACCTTTCAACATTATCATTATTCACTTGTCCGAATATATAAAATTATACGCACTCCTTTGGTCCAAGTCAACAGTTTTATAAAATTTTCAGAAAATTCTGAAAAAGATATTGACAACTTCTTATTTTAGTTGTATATTTAGTCACAGTTAAACAATTACTCACGCAATGTAGAAAATCTTTTTTACATAATTTTTCCTAAACATAGCAAAGAAAAACAGCAGCCCTGTGGCCGCTGTTTTTCTTTTCCTTCTATTATATATGTTTTTTTATCTTTCCCAGAAAGCAGTGTCGTCGCCGTACTCTATTACATAGACATTGGTCCATCTTGCACCCCAGATGCCGCACTGACCCAGTCTTTCCATATAAAGGTCAACTGTCTTTCCTTTGATTGCCGTACCCACATCGTTGGCAACGGCGTAACCGTAACCTTCAATATAAAGAAGTGAGCCCAGCGGAATCAACTTACGGTCTACTGCACAGGTACCATAAGCGCATTCCATACCATATACGCCACGTCTCTGCGTACTGTAGTAATATGAAACTGCGCGTACTTTGGTAAACTTTTCTTTGTATTTCAGACCGGCAGGCACACCTTCAAGAATCTTGGTGCCGTAATGAATAATCTTGTCCTTTTTCTTCTGAACCGTTTCGCTCTCGGTCAGTGTTCTGCTGATTTCTTCGCCATCCACATAAACTGCCAGATAAGTTTTCTGGACAAGGCCTTTCTGACCCTTCTGCTCTACCTTGGTGGAACCGATAGGCATTGAGTTGTCAGCAACGTACTTCACCTTGTAGTCAGTCTTTTCTTCTTCCACAACGAAGTCTACAGTAACCCTGTTTATTACAATTACATCGTCCTTTTTAACGATATCGTCCATTTCAAAGTTAATCAGATCATCGTTTCCGAGGCTTATGTCCAAAGCATCCAGCACTTCACCTGCAGTAGCGGACAAAGTATGATAGGTATATTCATTACCCTCAACCTGAACTTTTACGTCAAAAGCTTTCGTTATATTAATTGTCATGCCGTCGTAGATACTGTCGTACATTTCAACGTCAATAATATCGACGCCCGGCTCATAGTCAATGTCGTGGTTTTCCAGCAAAGAGTCCACTCTCTTAGATGTAGTTTCAAATCTTGATGTAAGAATGGCACGTGAATCGTCGGTCTTCACATATACAGTACGCGGTGCTGCGTAACCTGCAATGAGCAGTACACATACAGAAACGCAGGCTGCTGTTGTAACAATCCTGGTCAGAGTCGGATGTTTCTTTGTGTGCTTGGCAACCGGTTCATATCCGGCCTCCACCACTTCCTTCACATCGTTGCACATTTCTGCCAGATACTGAAGAACCGCTTCCAGAAAACACTCAAATTTTCCATGTGGTTTGTCAATCATGCTGTTTCTTCCTTTCTTTAACCTGTATATTTTACCATATACAATTCAAAAAGTCAAAGAAGTATTGAAATTTCAATGTTTTCAGGATTTTTCGACCATTACTGCGACTATTCTCTGCCTCTGCATTTTGCTTCCCACTGATAAAAACGCTCCATCACTTCAGGCTTATAGTAACTCATGAACCCGTGCTGGCAGCAATCCACCACATCGGCATCCTTTACTATCTCTTCAATCACAGTTCCGATAACGTCCTTACTGCTGTGGTTCTTCACTGCCTGCGCAAGTATTTCCACCTCTTCCTCTGTGAAAAGGCAGCTGGCCGCGAGAAGCCGCTTCGCAGGCTCGTAACCGGCTTCCGCGTGCCCTGCCTTGCGGCCTGTGGTAATTCTGCCTATATCGTGGATGGACGCCGCACAGGCCGCAAGGTCAGGGTCTGCGCCTCTTTCCAGCGCCATGGCCCAGGCCAGCTGCCCCGCCGATGCCATGTGGATTCTTTCCCAGTTGAGAGTTTCATCCCTGTCTGCAACTTTTCCTTTCTGCTGGTCGATATATTCCAGAATCAGATTCTGCAGTTTTAATAATCTGCTGTTGTTTTCCATTATATATTCCTCTTCGTTACTATAAAAAAAGTGCCACCGGAGTGACACTTTTTGATTTCTTTATAACGTAGTCGCTTCCTGACCAATCAAGCTTCACTTCGCTCGCTTTCTTGGGGAAGCTTTACGAAAGTTCGTTTAGCGAAATCAAAGATTTCGAAACTCACTTTATTCTTCTTCCATTGCCTTCATGTTAGGGTCTTTGTGAAGTTCGCAGCCTGTTGCAGCCTGGATTTCTTCCCAAGTGAAGTCAGGATGTAATTCTGTTACCCAGATTCCATCTTCTCTTACTTCCATAACGCCCATTTCAGTGATGATCTTGGATACGCACTTTTCAGCAGTTAATGGAAGTGAGCATTCCTTAAGGATCTTGTGTGCACCCTTCTGAGTGTGAAGCATTACGATAATAACTTCTGGGCAGCCAGCACAAAGGTCCATAGCACCACCCATACCAGCAACTTTCTTGCCTGGTACGATCCAGTTAGCAAGGTCACCGTTTTCAGCAACTTCCATAGCGCCGAGAACTGTAGCCTTAACGTGTCCGCCTCTTACGAGACCGAAGGATTCAGCTATGTCGAAGAACTTAGCTCTTGGAAGAGCAGTTACGTATGTACCACCGGAGTTGATGATATCAACGTCAAGGTTTTCAGCTGTTGCAATTTCGTCGATACCTGCGAAACCGTTTTCGGAGTGGCAAGTAACCATGATGTCTTCAGGAAGGTAGTCAGCAACCATTGTTGGAAGACCGATACCTAAGTTGATGAAATCACCATCATTGAATTCTTTTGCGCATCTTTTCGCAATTCTTACTTTTAAATCTGCCATTTCTTTTCTCCTTCCACGATAGCATCTACCAGTACACCTGCTACTGCAAATAAGTCTGGGTCGATTTCGTTGATTTCTACGATCTTTTCTGGAGCGATGATAGTCTTCTTAGCAGCTCCTGCCATTACGTAGTTGAAGTTCTTAGTTGTCTTGGAGCAGTAGTAGTTACCGAACTTGTCAGCAACGGATGCTCTGATGAAAGAATAGTCAGCATGTAAAGGCATTTCGAATAAGTACTTCTTTCCTTCGATTTCCATAACCTTCTTAGTTCTTCCAAGTTCGTCAACTTCTGTTTCCATTGGAGTTGCAACACCAGTTGGAGTAAGGATACCGCCAAGACCGTAAGCAGCTGCTCTGATCTTTTCAGCAAGAGTTCCCTGTGGAACTAATGTGTATCTTAAAGTACCTTCTGCAACCTGTTCGTTAATCATTGGGTTAACGCCGATGTGGGATGCGATGATGTGGTCAACCATGTGGTTTTCCAGTAACTTACCGATACCTCTTGCAGTCTTTGCACCGAATTCGCCTGCAGGCTGTCCTGGAGCAAGACCACCGTCGTTACCGATAACTGTAAGGTGCTTTACGCCCTTTCTTACTAAAGCGTCCATTAAGACTTCTGGGGAACCTGTTCCGAGGAAACCGCCGACCATGATGGTCATACCGTCTTTAACGCCAGCTACTGCTTCGTCAGCAGTCATAATTTTGTTAATCATGTTTCTTTCACCTTTCTAGAAATTACTTATACATCTATAGCTTAAACTGTGCCGCCGCAGAGACGGCACAGTCAAGATGCATGTGATTGATTGAGTGATTAATTATCTGTCAGCGATGTCAGCTTTCTTTTCCCAACCGCGCTTAACAACTTCCTGCATAATGTAGGACATTACGTGGTCAGCATACTTACCAGGGCCGAAACCAGCATCGTAACCTAATTCCTGAGCGAGTTCGTGGGAGATTCTTGGACCACCGCAAGTTAAGATCATCTTATCTCTGAGGCCTTCAGCTTCCATGAGTTCTGCCATCTTTGTAAGGTTCATGATGTGGATATCTTTCTGAGTTACAGTCTGGGAAACGAGGATTGCGTCTGCGTTTACTTCCTTAGCCTTTGCGATTAAAGCTTCGCAAGGAACCTGGGAACCCATGTTGTAAGCTACAACGTTCTTGTATCTTTCAAGACCGAAGTGACCGTGGAAGCCCTTCATCTGGATGATAGCGTCGATACCTACTGTGTGAGCGTCGGATTCGATGGAAGCACCAACAACTACGATGTCTCTTCCAACGTTTTCGCCGATCCATTCGCCGCACTGTACTCTGTCGAATACTTCGCCTTCTACCTTAGGAACTACGATCTGAGTGTAGTCGATAGTAGGAGTAGCGCAGCCATATACGTTAAAGAATGTATATCCTGGAGTAAGTTCGCAGTAGTAAGCTACGTTTGGTTCTTCTAAACCTAATTTCTTTGCGTACTGCTTAGCACATTCTTCTGCTTCTTCACCGTAAGGAACTGGAAGAGTGAATGCAAGCTGTACTTTACCGTCGTTTAAAGCGTCGCCATATGGCTTAACTTTTGTTAAATCTACCTGAGTAGTTGCACATGTTGTCATTGTATTACACCTCCCTGATTATTCGTGATCCATAAATAATGCGATAAATGGATTGAAGTAGTTTTCACCCTTAGTGCAAACGCCTTCAAGACCGTGACCACCGTCGAATGGTCTCTTTACGCCGCCGAAGATACCCTTTTCGATTGTGGAGAAGAGACCTTCTTTTTCAACTTCTGCAAGGAGTTCGTCTGCCTTGGCAAGAACTTCCTGAGCTCTGGACTGGATGATACCGCCTTCCTTGAACTCAACTTCGTCACCGATGTGTCTGCAGTTATTGAAGATGTACTGAGCGTTTTCGATAGCCAGGTATCTGTCCTGCATAAGTGGAGTGTGAATAGCTTCTGTAAGCATACCAGTTAAGAGTAAGGACTGGTTTGTCCATACAGTTACAAGGTTGAACAGAGCATCCTGGAGGTGACCTCTGAAGATGTTACCTGTCATGAACTTTGTAGGTGGCATGTATTTTAATCTTGCGTTAGGGAAGATTTCTCTTGCCATCTGAGCCTGTGCTAATTCAAGAAGGAATCCGTCTTCTGTAGCTGGATCCATTTCGAATGCGTGGCCAAGACCCATCTGTCTTTCAGGGATGTTAGCAAGTACTGCGAACTGTTCGTTGATGAACTGGGAAGCAGTTACTGTGTGAGCAGCTTCGATAGCATCGTCAGTTGTGAGGTAGTTATCTTCACCGGAGTTGAAGATGATACCGCAGTAACCGATGATTACTCTGGACATGAACTGGTCAACTAATGTTCTCTGCATGTTGATGTCTCTGAAGAGGATACCGTAGATAGCGTCGTTAAGCATAACGTCAAGTCTTTCTAATGCACCCATTGCAGCGATTTCAGGCATACACATACCGGAAGAGTAGTTACATAATCTGATGTATCTGCCAACTTCAACACCAACTTCGTCGAGAGCTTTTCTCATGATTCTGAAGTTTTCCTGAGTTGCGTATGTACCACCGAAACCTTCAGTTGTAGGACCGTAAGGTACGTAGTCAAGAAGGGACTGAGCTGTAGTTCTGATTACAGCGATGATGTCAGCACCCTGTCTAGCAGCAGCCTGAGCCTGGATTACGTCTTCGTAGATGTTACCAGTAGCAACGATTACGTAGATGTAAGGTTCCTTACCTTCACCGATAGTGTCAAGGTATTCCTGTCTCTTAGCTTTCTGCATGTCGATTCTTTCGAAAGTAGCCTTGATTGCTGGCTGAAGTGCAGCAGCAGCTTCTTCCTGTGTGCAAGTTGGAAGCTTAGTGATTTCCAGCTTGCCTGCAGCAATTTCTTCTGCGATTTCCTGAGGATTCTTGCCAGTCTGAACCATTGCATTACCCATTAAGTATGCAACACCTGTAGGAAGAGCACCAGCTTCCTTGATGTGGTCTACTACTACGTTTGGCAGTGGGTTGTCAACTTCGTCAACGCCGTCAACACCCAGAAGTCTCAGAATTGTTCTTTCTGTGGATACTGTTGTGTGGCGGTCAATAAAGTCCTGCATGTCATGAGCGATGTTAGCTGCATGCTGGCGAGCGCTGTCAACAACCTTTGGGTCAAGATTTAATTTGCTTTTCATCCTTTTTCTCCTTATTTAATATATTTTTTCGCACCTTCAATTATCTCAGAGCTGATTCCCAGCATCTTTGCAATATTCAGAGCATCTTTAGGTACTTCACCTTGCTTTTCTACTTTATACAGACGATAGTCCATATATTTCGAGATTATATTTATCCTCTCACTACGTTTCGCATACTGAATTTCTCTGTTGAGAAGTGTGAAATCTGCATCGGCAAGTCCTTTTACCTGCATGTTTACAACGCCTTCCTTTTCAGTTACTGTTTCAAAATGTGTCGTAATGAGGGAAATATACGGTTTTTCAATGAGATAGTCCACCAGAGCCTTGGTGAGGGCCAGGCCTTCAACAGGGTTAGTACCGGAAGCAATCTCGTCAATGAGGAGCAGAGTTCTGTCTACGCTATGGTCCAGAATTTCCTTGAGTTCTTCCATTTCACTGCCGAAAGTGGAAAGGCCTCTTTCAAGGGACTGGCTGTCACCTACCAGAATCTGCATGTAGTTGGAAAGACCAACCTTTGCTTTTTTCGCAGGAACGAAGAATCCGTACTGTGTAAGGATTGCAACCTGTCCGGTCAGTTTGAGGGAAATTGTCTTACCGCCCATGTTGGCACCGGTTATGCAGGTCACTCCGTCTGCAAGTTCAATTGATACAGGGCAGTAAGGTTTGCCCTTCTTTTTAAGAATATCTTCTACCTGAAGGTTTCTGCCTTCGGTAATCTGAATTACATGTTCATCTGCGATTTCAGGCTTGGTACATTCATGCTTTACAGCATAAACCGCCTTACCCAGAGCCACATCAAGAGCTCCCATCTTTTCGCAGTTTTCAAGAAGAACTTCTGCATGTTCAGAAATCTTTTCAGAAAGCATTCTGCACACTTCAGTTTCTTCTTCTTCCAAAGCCGCATGAACTTCGTCCATTTCTCTCATAAGCCCGTAAACCACTTCGTTGGCTTTGAGCTGGAAAGTAACAGACATATAGTCCTGGTCAACTATTTCAAGGTCTTCAATAGCCTTGATTTTTTCGAAGTCAGCACTTGTCTTGGCAACCACCACATCAAACTTAGGTGTGAGGTTCACGCCATAAGCCTTGCGGATTTCTTCTCTTCTTGCCTTCTGTTCCTTACGGATTGCTACTTCGAATTCTCTCTTTTTACCTCTGAGTTCCTTAAGTTTTTCAGAGAACTCATCATATATATAGAAAGTATTGATTCTGTCACGGCGCGGATCCAGCACATCCAGAAGAGCTGTAGTGTCTTCAAGTATGTATTCTTCCGGAACAAGAAGTTCATCGCCTTTTTTAGTCAGCTGAAGAAGTCTTCTCATGCCAAGAAGCAGGCTCTTGATTTCGTAAATTTCCACTACCGCAAGAGTCTGGTTAGCTGCGCGGGTGATGGAATGTGAAACTTCTTTCACTTCCATGAAAAGTTCCTGAATCTGCTCCACAAGTCTGCCGTTTGACTGCACAAAGTCTACCATTTTTTCAACTTTGTCCAGTTCTTCTTTAAGCTCATCTTCTTCACCAGGGAAGAAAGGCTTGATTTCCTTGAGCTGCTTCTTGCCGAAAGGAGTATTCAGGTCAATGCTCTGCATTATGTACTCGAGACCGGTTTCCTGTCTTGTCTTTACGTTGGCCAGTCTTCGGTTTGATCCCATTCTCATAAGTCAGACACCTCCAAACTATACTCTTACGTCAATTACAGGAATTTCAGGAAGGGCTTCCTGCATTGCGTCTCTGAGAACCTGGCTGTCAAATGTATAACCGCCCGGTGCCCAAGGATTAACTGTAATTGCAGCTATTTCAATGTTTTTAAGAACATTGACCTTAAAGCCTTTCTTTCTCCAGAGACCCCAGTCCATAACGCTCAAGAAAATCTTAGTAGGATCCTTGAGAACGAATCTGACTCTCTTCAGTTTCTTAAGGTTGATATCTGCAATCACGCTGTTTGTAAAAGCGCCCGGAATGTAGACGTATTCGGTGTTATCATCGATTTCGTCATCTATGTATCTTGATGCTCCAAGGCCTGTTGCAAGGTCAAGCTTACGTACTGTGCCGTCCTTGTCCACAAGCATAATCTTGTCATCAAAGTTATTTTCCTCAATTAAAGTTCTTGCTGTACCTTCTTCCAGTTCAGGGATGGAATAAAGGTTTACAACATGAGCAGTTTCATCCACTACTTTTTTCATGCTTCTTGAAAGCACTGCTCCTGTAGAAAGAATAATCGCATCGGAAGTTTCCGGTGATGCAATTGCCTTTCTGTCGATTGCCCCGTCAATCATGATGAGCTCACATCCGTAGCCCAGCATTTCCTCGCATACGCGCTTGGTATCCATAGCTGCCGGAGGTCCTGCAATCTGAACATAACCCGCATCAGCTACTCTGCAGATGAGCAGGTCACCCATCGGAGTTGAAAACCTGGTTTTCTTCAAAATTTCCAGTCCTGCATCAGCCAGTTCATAAAGCTGAGTAGGCACTGTAACGATAGTATCCTGGTCTAAGTAAATTCTTGGTTTTTCTGTACCTGTTACCAGGTCCTGACTTTCACCGTCTCTTCCTATGGAAGTAATCCCAAGTACGATACCGTCATCCATCGCTTCTTCAATGAGGAAATTCAGCGCAGTTGTCTTGCCCGCGTTTTTTGCCATGCCTACGATGGACAAAGTCTTGTATTTAGTTGATAAGTCGTATAAAAGCCCCATTTTTTCTTTATCCTTTAAGCATGCCTATAGGGAGACCAAGGGTCCCCCTATAAACATAATTTTTTATTTTCTAGGAACTAAACTGAATTAGTGTTTGTTTCTTTCGTGTCTTGCTAAGTTAGCAGGTTCCATTGATTTGATTTCAGGACCTTCGCCTAAAGCGGAAACACCCTGATACTTGTAAGACTTCTTGCCTGTGCAGTAGTCACAGTTGCATTCGATGTCTGGAAGCTGTGGTTCAGTGTAAGTAGTGATAACGCCTTCGTAGTTTCTCAGGATTACTTTGTGTGGAGTCTGGGAAATGATGTACTGAGGCATTACTGGAGTCTTACCGCCGCCACCAGGAGCGTCAACTACGAATGTAGGTACTGCGTAACCGGAAGTATGTCCTCTTAAACCTTCCATGATTTCGATACCCTTGGAAACTGTAGTTCTGAAGTGTTCGATACCGATGGAAAGGTCACACTGATAGATGTAGTAAGGTCTTACTCTGTTCTTAACCAGTGCATGCATAAGTTCTCTCATCTTGTGCTTACAGTCGTTTACGCCTCTGAGAAGTACTGTCTGGTTACCAAGAGGGATACCAGCGTCAGCTAACTTCTTAAGAGCTTCTGCAGCAGTTGGAGTTAATTCCTTGATGTTGTTGAAGTGAGTGTTGAGCCAGATTGGGTGGTACTTCTTCAGCATGTTTACAAGGTCATCAGTGATTCTCTGTGGCATTACAACAGGAGTTCTGGAACCGATTCTTACGATTTCTACGTGAGGAATCTTTCTCAGTTCGCTGATGATGTATTCTAACATTTCATCTTCGATGCAGAGAGCGTCACCACCGGAAAGAAGTACGTCTCTAACCTGTGGAGTGTTTCTGATGTATTCGATACATGCATTGATATCTTCGATTGATCTAGCACCGTCAGTTTCACCAGCAAGTCTTCTTCTTGTGCAGTGTCTGCAGTACATGGAGCACTGGTCAGTTACTAAGAAGAGAACTCTGTCTGGGTATCTGTGAGTTAAACCAGGAGCTGGGGAGTCAGCATCTTCATGTAATGGGTCAGCATCGTCAGCATCAGATCTGTGCATTTCAGCAAGTGTAGGTACAGCCTGCATTCTTACTGGACACATTGGATCATCTGGGTCCATGAGGGAAGCATAGTAAGGAGTGATACCTACTCTGAATCCGCCGATAACCTTGGAGATGTCTTCTTTTTCCTGTTCAGTGAGGTTTACTACTGCGCAGATATCTTCTAAAGTAGATAATCTGTGTTCAACCTGCCAATGCCAGTCATTCCACTGTTCTTCTGTAACATCCTTGAATAAAGGAATGTCTTTCCAATTTCTAATAGCCATTAATTTTTTCTCCTTAAATTTTAATTTAAATCAGGGATTTTACCGGGGCCGGACTCTCACCAGCCCCGGATAGTTGTTTTTGTCTGTTGTTATGTATTCAGTAGTCATAGGATTTTTCGTTCATTCGCAAGGAAGCAAGGCTTCGAAGCGCGGAGCGTACCTGAGTACGTGAGCACTGAGAGAGCCGCAGCTGACACCGCGATGGACGGAAAAGACATGACTATGCGTACATTTCTTCGAATAACTTTCTAAGACCTTCGTGTTCTCTTAAGCACTGAAGAGTGATTGCTGCGTGGCCCTTAGTGTAGCCGTTACCAACGATCATGTTAACGTCCTTACCAACACCTTCTGCACCTAATGCAGCCTTAGTGAAGGAAGTAGCCATTGAGAAGAAGTATACAGTACCTTCGTCCTTAGTAGCAAGGATGGAAGCCATTTCTGTATTTTCAATGTTTACGCAGTTGATAACTACGTCGAATAATTCGCCGTTAGTTAATTCCATAGCCTTGTTGTACATGCCAACAGCATCTGTAGCGTCAAGGTGGAAGTATTCGTCAGCAAGACCAAGAGCTCTAGCTCTGTCTTCGGACTTCTGGGAACCTGCAGCGCAAACTACTAAACCAGTTACGCCAGCTCTCTTCTTAGCTTCGTATAAGCAAAGAAGACCGGACTTACCGCCGCCACCGATTACGAGTACTTTCTGACCGGACTGTACTAACTTAGCAGCCTGAGCAGGAGCACCAGCAACGTCGAGTGCGGATAATGCTAAACCTTCTGGCATATCGTCTGGAATAATTCCGTAGATACCGGACTGGAATAAGATAGCCTGACCCTTGATGTCAACCTGGTCAATTGTAGGTCTCATTTCAAGGATTTCTTCAATTACTAATGGAGTAAGGGAAAGGGATACGAGTGTAGCAATCTTGTCGCCAACCTTGAGGTCACCAACGTATGCAGGTCCGATTTCCTTAACTGTACCAAGTAACATACCGCCGGAACCAGTCCATGGGTTTTTGTGCTTGCCAGCCTTTGCTACGATATTCATCATAGTTTCCTTTACTTTGTTCATTTCAACTTCATCGCCTTCGATGTCTGCTGGCTTCTTGCCGTCGCAGGATCTTCTAACGATTTCTGTGAAGGAAGCGGAGTCAACGTTTAAAGTCTTAACGTCGATTAATACTTCGTTGTCGTAAAGTTCCATAGTGTTATCGATAACATCTGCTGGCTGTGGTAAAACTCCCTTTGGAGAGATTACACGGTGTGTACCGTAAGGGCATCCTTTTTTCATTTTTAATTTCCTCCTAGAAATAAAGTAAATTTGTTATTTTTTGTCATCTTTGCGATGGCATAACTTACTAACCTTAATTATATAACAAAACCCGAGATTTTGCTATAGTTAAAATGGTTTTTGCCAAAGATTTCACTATTTTTTTATTTTCTAGTTCGTGTTTTTCTATGCCGTTTTTCAATAGTGTGAAAATTGTGTGAATTATGCGTATAATTCAGCGAAAAGCTTCATGATTCTTTCGTCTTCTCTGAGAACCTGAAGAGCAGCGTTTGCGTGGCCCTTAGTGTAACCGTTACCGATTAACATGTTAACGTCCTTACCAACACCTTCAGCACCTAATGCAGCCTTTGTGAAGGAAGTAGCCATGGAGAAGAAGTATACCATACCGCCGTCCTTACAAGCAAGGATGGAAGCCATTTCTGTGTTAGGGATGTTTACTACGTTGATAACTACGTCAGCGAGTTCGCCTTCAGTTACTTCCATGATTTCATTGTACATCTGTACAGCATCTGTAGCGTTTACTACTAAGTATTCGTCAGCACACTTTACGGACATCGCTCTGTTGAGGGACTTCTTGAAACCGTCTACGCAGATTACCTTACCGTTTACGCCAACCTGCTTCTTAGCCTGCCAGCAGCAAAGGATACCGGACTTTCCGCCGCCACCCATTACAACTACAGTGTCGCCAGGCTTACAGATCTTAGCAGTCTGAGCTGGAGCACCTGCAACGTCGAGTACGGAAAGAGCAAGTTCCTTAGGCATATCCTTAGGAAGGATACCGTAAAGACCGGACTGGAATAAGATAGCCTGACCCTTAACGTCAACCTGGTCGATTTCTGGTCTTACTTCCTTGATTTCTTCAATCTTGAGTGGAGTAAGGGAAAGGGATACGAGTGTAGCAATCTTGTCGCCTACTCTGAGGTCGCCCTGGAAGTTAGGACCGATAGCTGCTACCTTACCGATGAGCATACCGCCGGAACCAGTCCATGGGTTCTTGTGCTTACCAGTAGTTTCAACGATGTTCATGATAATCTTCTTGATTTCTTC
>JAFSCP010000027.1 GCA_017436705.1 Bacillota bacterium | reverse complement strand
GAACATAATCTGGCTGTTGAAGGGATAACGGATCTCATTATTTTTCGTCATAATCTTTCCTCCTGTTGAAAATACACGCTTTTTTCAACATTATACAGCACAGTTCGTGGGTATTTAAGAGGGTTTTCATCGCAAGTTCCGGCAACATTCGTCAAAATTCGATATTACTACCATACGCTTGTATCTCAAAAAGCAAAAAGCAAAAGGCGCAGACTTGCGTCTGCACCAGTTATTAGATGGTATTTGCGTTTATATTATTTCTCAGAAAATTTATTATAATAAGTTTCTTCAGCAGATCCCAGAAAGGCTGCACCTGACTTACAGACAGGCATTCTCCTGTTGTGTGGGCATCCTGAGAGAATGGTGCGAATGCTACAGCATCCATTTCAGGAATAGCAGTCTTGATTTCACCAACTTCGATGCCACCGATGCCTCTGCCAATTATCATTTCGTATCCGAACAGTTCCTTGTGAGCCTCCAGTAATGCATCACGGAGAGGAGAAACAGTGTCTTCTGCCCAGCCTGACCATGAATCGTATTCTGTCAGGTCGAATCCCAGCATTTTCATCTTAAGCTCGTATTTTTTAAATTTAAGTCTCAGATCTTCGTTTATGGAAGAAAGCACAACGAAGTCTGCATTGAACTTTCCATGTGTAAGACTTACTTCTCCGATTGATCCGCCCGAAACCTGAAACTGTGTGAACTCATAATGTGAACGGTACATAGCAGTTTCCAGATATAAGAGGCACTGTACAACCTTTTCAGAATCTGCCGCAGAAATGGCTGTACATTCAGCTGTGCATCCTGCTTCGCTAATTGAAAGTTCCAGGTCAGGGTCACTGTTTTTGTAAACACCCTTAATCAGTGCGAAGCGCTCATTCATGGATAAAACCGCCGTCTCTGCAGAAACTGCAGGTACTGCAATTACAGCATCACAGCCCTTAATGATTGCAGGCTTGCTTGTCTTGAGGCTGCTGATTCTGAACTCAATATCGTCAGCCATAAGTGCTGTAAGAAGCTCGCCCATATTGTTTGCAGCACATGCACGGCCCCTGTTGAGCATAACAGCACTGTGTCCTCCCTGACCTCCTGTCAGGCTTACATTCAGCACAGTCCAATCTTCTTCAACAGCAAAAATTTCAAATTCTTTTTCAATCTTTGACTGGATGCTGCCGCCGCAACAGACTGTCACTCTATGAGGAGCGCCGCCGTCACAGTTGAGCATTCTCCGGGCAGTGATCTTCGAGCAGTCGAAGCGCTTGATTCCCTTCATACCGCTTTCTTCATCCACTGTAAATAAAAGTTCAAGAGGCGGATGCGGAATCGGTTCTTCTGTCAGAGTATCACCCAGTGCCAGCATTGCAGCAATACCAACACCGTTGTCAGCACCGAGAGTAGTACCCGGCGCATAAAGCTTATCTCCGTCAATCTGAAGGTTGATTGGCTTAGTGTCAAAGTCAAAATCCACACCTTCATCCTTTACAGCCACCATGTCCATGTGAGCCTGAATTAGGAAAGGCGGATAATCTTCGTATCCTGCAGTTCCCGGAACTTTGACGAACACATTACCTGCTTCGTCCACATCATATTCCAGGCTGCGCGTTTCTGCAAAAGCCTTGATGTATTCAATCAGCGCTTTTTCGTTGCCTGATGGACGAGGACATGCAGACACTTCGCCGAACCAGTAAAAGAACGGCTCAGGCTCCAGTCCTTTTGTCGCTTCGTACTTATGAACATATTTCATATCTGCATTCTCCTTCCCATTAATTAATATTTTATGTACGGGCACTTGAGCCAGTGAGTCCATTCACCGGCTTCCAGAGGCAGTTCCTGAATACCGCCTATTGTTGTGTCAAGCACATGCCATTTGCATGTCGATTCAATGGCCATTCCGTTGCCTGTATAGACACCCACATGACCCGGCTTCCATACACACAGCCCAGGAATCTCAGGAATCGTATCGATAGTGCCCTTTTCCTCTGCCCATTCGAAAAGCTGCGTTGTAGTTCTGTCGAATGACTTGATGTACCAGTCCGTATTGTTCTGATGGTAATCGTTGAAAATATATGACTTAATCAGTCCGAAACAGTCCCAGCCGCGGATGCCTCTGTTGGCAAGTGCCAGACGGATTGCTTTTTTCTCCGGTGTATATCCTGAAGGATACTTTTCCGCGAAGTAGTTTATGATTTCGGTTGTGACATATTCTCCTTCTGCGGCCCATACATACAGGTGCGGTGTGGTCATCATTCTTCTGCAGTAATCCACCAGTCCCTGAGCAGTAGGTACAAAGTATTCCATACCCAGCTCTTCCACCATATATGCTTTTACCTGTTCCAGCTTACTTGCTCTCCACTGACCTTCTTTTGCCTTCTCAGCCAGAGGAACAATCAGGCTAAGGTCCATGTGCTGGCCTTTGTAGTAACCTTCAGGCTTGCCGTTGAAGTATTCAAGCCAGCCAGCTTCGTCCAGATCTTTGTAATTTTCAGGTTCCAGATAAATCATCCTTCTGCGCTCTTCTTCCAGGAAAACTTTCGCGCCAAGCGGAATGAGCAGTTCATACTCTTCTGCCGGAATGTCTGTGAAAATGCACGGAAGATCACTTTTTACAAGTCTTTCGCTTCCGCGGACAATTTCGTAGCCCAATGCTTCGAAGTCCATCTTTTCTTCAGTGAAGCTGAGTTTCAGCAGAGCGCCTTTCTCTGTATATGGATGGGCACGCTGATAATCAGTATCGAAGATGAAGTTACCAAGGGAGTAGAATATCACCTTACCACCTTCAAATGTTTCGTAATTTTCAGGTACATGCGGATGATGGCCTACTACTGCATCTGCACCAGCTTCAAGATATTTTATATAAAGTTCGCGTGTGTATGGGCTAGGCATAGTTGCGAATTCTTCACCGCCGTGAACCACCACTACGCACCATCTGCACTTTGCTTTTATCTCTGCAATACGCTTGCTGATCAGCTCAAGATTGTCCCAGCGGCAGCAGTTAAAAGGCTCACCTTTCAGTTCGCGTGCTTCAGAAATATAGTTTACGCTGAAAATACCAACGCCCCCTGCTTCATCAAAGTACACAGGCTGGCTGGCATCTTCCTGATCAACACCGGCACCGATTGTCTGACATCCAAGGCTTGCTGCGATTCTGCGCGTGCTGTTCAGTCCTTCAATTCCTGCGTCCATAATGTGGTTATTTCCTATACACCAGATATCAGCGTGAATTTTCTGCAGGAAGTCAGTAACTTCCGGCGTCATGTAATGACAGAATTCCGCAGATGAAGAAAACTCGCTTTCATCTACAATTGCCCCTTCAACATTCGGAACCACATGATCTGCACTGTGGAAAAATTCAAGAATTTCCTGAGAAAGCAGTTCTTCATCAGTCCATTTTCCTGCCATATAGCGGTCGAAACCGATATCACCTGTAAATACAATTGATAATGTCTTATTCATTGTTAAACTCCTTTATACAGAAGGCGCAGACTTGCGCCTGCGCCAGTTATTAGGAGGGATTTGCGTTTAAATAATTTGAGAGAATGTTCTTTATTATCTTTTTTATGTAGTCAGAGGAGAAAATGAAAACCTCCCGCAAACCCCTTGGTTACCCTATTTTATTAAAACAAGCTTTTTCAGCAGATCCCAGAATGGCTGTACCTGGCTTACTGACAGATATTCGCTTGTTGTATGTGCGCCTTTTGAGAATGGTGCGAAAGCTACTGCGTCCATTTCAGGAATTGCAGTTTTAATGGCACCTACTTCAATTCCGCCGATACCTCTGCCGATCGCCATGTCGTATCCGAATAACTCATTATGAGCAGCAAGTAAAGCATCACGCAGCGGAGAAGCAGGTTCTTCCACCCATCCCAGCCAGGAGTCGTATTCCACAAGGTCAAGACCCAGCATCTTCATTTGCAGCACATATTTTTTAAATTTAAGTCTCAGGTCTTCATTGATTGAAGAGCGCACTGAGAAATCCACACTGAACTGGCCATCTGCTGTAAGTTCTGCCAAATAAATAGAACCGCCAGTCACAGGTGACTGTGTAAACTCATAATGTGAGCGGTACATTGCAGTTTCAAGGTACAACAGGCACTGTGCAACTTTTTCAGAATCTTCTGAAGAAATCGCTGTGCTATCTGCACCGCAGCCAGCCTCAGTAATTGCGAGAGCCAGGTCAGGGTCGCTGTTCTTATATATTCCCTTGATTAAAGCAAATCTTTCATTCATGCAGCCCTCTGCTGCCTTTGCATCTGCTGTTGGAACTGCAATTATTGCATCACAGGTTTTGATAATAGATGGTGTACTGGTCTTTAAACTGCAGATTCTGAATTCAGAAACCTTTTCATCAGCCATGAGTGCAGTGAGAAGTTCGCCCATATTGTTGGCTGCACATGCACGGCCTTTGTTTATCATGCCGCCGCTGTGGCCGCCCTGGCCTCCTGTCAGGCTGATTTCAAGAACAGTCCAGCCTTCGCCAACAGGCTCAGTTTCAAATTCTTTTTCAATTTTGGATTTGCTGTTTCCGCCGCAGCATACAGCAACTCTGTGAGGGTCGCCACTGTCACAGTTGAGCATTCTGCGGGCAGTAATCTTGGAGCAGTCGAAACGTTTGATTCCCTTCATGCCTGTTTCTTCTTCAACAGTGAATAAAAGTTCAAGTGGAGGATGAGGAATAGGTTCCTCTGCCAGAGTATCTGCAAAGGCCAGCATGGTTGCAATACCAACGCCGTTGTCTGCCCCCAGAGTAGTTCCCGGAGCGTAAATCTTATCCCCATCAATCTGAAGGTTGTATGGGTCTTTGTCGAAGTCGAAATCCACACCTTCATCCTTCACAGGCACGATGTCCATGTGTCCCTGAATGAGGAAAGCCGGATAATCTTCGTACCCTGCAGTTCCCGGTACTTTAACGAAAACATTGCCCGCTTCATCAATATCACAAGGTAAATTTCTTTCTTCACAGTAATTTTTAATATAGTCAATCAGAGCTTTTTCATTGCCTGACGGACGAGGACATGCAGACACTTCACCGAACCAGTAAAAGAATGGTTCTGGCTGCAATCCTTTAGTTGCTTCGTACTTATGATTGTATTTCATCTCTACAATCTCCTTCTTATATACACATTTCATTTAATTCAAGCAGAACGCGGGCATAAATTCTCATTGCTCTCTGGAGTCTGTCCAGAGATACTGCTTCATCCACACCGTGGGCGCCGCCCCTTCCCTCCGCGAAATCTTCAGGAGGCAGGCTTCCGTCCATGCCGAAAGCATAAGCGTTCGGAAGGAAGTGAGCATAAGTTCCGCCCTTTACAATATACATCGGTTTATCTTCACCGGTAACTTCGTTTGCAACGCGGTGCAGCATTTCTGCTGTTTCACTTTCAGGGTCAAGAAGATAAGGTTTCTTGGTATAAGGAATGCCTGTTACCTCCAGCCCCAGATCAGCTGCTGCAGCTGTCATGTTTTCAACAATCCAGTCGTATTCGATACCTGTCGGATAATATACGATAGTCTGGATTTCAGGATAACCGTCTTTCCAGTCAATGCGTCTTGTCAGTGTGGACATCGGTCCCATAATATTATCTTCTGCACCTGCAACGTTCAGGCATGCACCAGTAGTATCTTCTGCTATAAGTTTAAATGCCTCAATAATCTTAAGGTCATTTTCGCTCAGTGTTCCGATGCTCTTCAGTGCTTCACACATTTTTACAACTGCGTTGCCGCCTGATTTGCTGCTGTTTCCGTGAACCTGTGCTGTATCACAAGTCACGGTAATATTTCCTTCGGAATCTTTTGTAATCACAGCGCCCGGTAATTCCTGCGGGAAATTTTCCTGCGGCGGAAATACTGCAGTTGCACGGGCCGGAGCTTCGTCCTGCCCTGCTGTCAGGACAAATCCTTCAAGAGGAGTCCTGCTGCGGAGCAGAGCTTTTACTGAACCTTTGCCGCCGTATCCCACAGGAAAACTGCTGTCAGGTACAAGGCTCAGCTTCGGTGCCTCGCATACATTTAAAAATCCTCTGGCATCTTCGTTTCCGGGAACACCGTTAAGATCTCTCATGCCGGTTTCTTCGTTGCTGCCGACATAGAGTGCCGGATTGTATTTCAGTTCGATGTCAAGTTCTTTGAAAATTCTGAGCAGGTGGTAAATTGCAGCCATCTGGCCTTTGTTGTCGGTAGCACCTCGTCCGATAATGCAGCCTTTGTATTCCACTGCATTGTATGGTTCGAAGTTCCATCCTATTCCTTCCGGAACCACATCCCCGTGAATCCAGATTCCGACATCAGGGGCAGAATCTTTAAGTGCAATACTTACCACGCCCACGTTATAATCAACAGGATAAAATCCGGCATCACGGCCCATTTCAAGGGTTTTGTCAAGCATTCTGCGCGGACCTTTGCCAAAAGGTGCACCCGGAAGAGGTTCACCCTGTACACTCCTGATATTTACAAGTTCAATGGTGGTTTTTGCAAGTTCACTACGACATGCATCAATACATAAGTCTATCTTCTGTAATAATTCCTTGTCCATAAACAACCTCCTTATAAACGAAATGACTGAATCCGACTACTTCATGACTTCATACATCGCATCTGCCATGGACGAAGAACCACGAAGCAGAATCTGCCGAACAGACTTCTCATAAACGCTTCCAATTCGTCGTCTTTCAGCTCACGATTGGTCAGCCCCTGCTCTGCAGCCCCAATCAGGCTGTCTCCTGTATAAAAGAGTGCATGGGTCTGTACTGCATACGGATCATTGCCGCAGAGAATGATATCCCCTGCCTGCAGATCCCTCTGCATAATTTCTGTGGTGCGCTGATCCGGATTGTTTACAATATCTCCGGTCACTACGCCTTTGCCGCCGAAGAGGCTGTATACGGCCATATCTTCAAATGGGTTTTGGCTTTTTCGCACCAGTATATTATTATTTTCTCTGGCGCAGGTATCAAAATGGTGGAAGAGACCGCGTATGTAAGTCTTCTTTTCTCCGCTCATGGTGATACCATGTCGGCCGTAAACTTCCGCGGCAGCTTTCATCACTTCCATGCCTTCTGCCAGTTTTTCTCTTATTTCATTTACAACTTTTTCCTTGTCTTCCGGATTGACAGCCGGTGCCAGAAGCACTTTTCGTCCCGGGATGGTGAGGCCATTGACATGCACCTGCGGCGCTTCCAGATAGATTTCATCTTCCGCTTCCACGATGACGCCGAATGTGAAATTTCTTTCTTCTCCTGCCTCAAGCTTTGCTTCACAGACTGTCTCACCGCCAAAGGAAGTTCCTGCCGGAGCGGTGAAGTCCACAGTAACGGATTTTGCCGTACCGCCTGCATTTTTTACATGTACACGGTATTCCACCACGTCACCGCAAACCGCCTGCCGGCCGCCCGGATGGGAGGATTCCAGACAGGAGACAAGCCCCTTATGAGCACCCATGCGAATCATGGCCTGCTCTGTCGGTCCATCGGCCTGTAAC
Organism: Bacillota bacterium; assembly: GCA_017436705.1. Taxonomy (GTDB): domain Bacteria; phylum Bacillota; class Clostridia; order Peptostreptococcales; family Anaerovoracaceae; genus SUG1106. The sequence continues at coordinate 56,548 of JAFSCP010000027.1, read as the reverse complement.
CATGGACGATGGATGGCAATCATCCGCTCCCTCGGAGAAAACAGGTTATAGCGGCAATATCCACCGAGCATTCCTGCATCCTCACCGGTAATGATACGGGTGATATCAGCAATATTGTTCAGCAAAATATTATTTCTGCACTTCGATTCGGATTTTGCTGTATAGTTGTAACTATCATCTTTACCAAGTGTGACCGGGCAGCAGTGCATAAACTTGCCGTCTCCCACATAGAGCACAATATGTCCGGACTTGCCCTGGTGCAGTAAGGTAATCAGATCCCCCGGCTGCAAGGCTGCCGTGAATTCATCGGCAATCTTCTGCTTTTCCTCCAGGGTTTCATCGAAGGTTTTTTCGTACTTATAGACCAGCGGCGCCATATTTTCATACATGTGCCAGGTGATATCATAAGGCAGTTCCAGGCCCAACGCCTGGTAATACACCGCGAAACAGAAACCGGAACAGTCCAGATGGTGGGTATGCTGTGAGGTGCCCGCTTCCGGAGGAAAATACTTTCTCCGCCGTGGTGTTATTTGTAAAAAACGGTCCATGCTCAGCTGGTCATACTGAATGTATTCGTTATGATTATAATAGTCATAAGCTGCTGCAAGCAGCGCTTCTTGTCTGATGTCCATTCTTTCCGCTTCCTTCTTATATTAAATACAATTTACCGACGAGGGCTGATATAAATCAGCCCTCCTCAATATTCTGATTAAAACAGGTGACAGGCTACGAAATGTTCGTTTCCTCTGTTCACAAGTTCTGGTGTGCTTGCATGGCAAGCTTCTGTCGCATATGGGCAGCGGGCTGCGAAGTGGCAGTCTCTTGCCATATTGATAGGTGATGAAATTTCCCCTTTGAGCGGAATCTGTTCCACCTGGGCATCAGGGTCAGGAATTGGAATCGCTGACAGGAGCGCCTTTGTATAAGGATGTACAGGGTTGGTGAAAAGTTCCTTTGCAGGTGCTTTTTCTACAATCTGTCCCAGATACATTACCGCGATATCATCGGAGAAGTGGTTTACTACAGAAAGGTCATGGGTAATGAAGATATACGCAATGTTGTACTCTCTCTGCAGTTCTTTAAGCAGGTTCAGAACCTGTGCCTGAATTGATACGTCCAGGGCTGATACAGGTTCGTCGCACACAATAAGCTTAGGGTCAAGGGCAAGAGCTCTTGCGATACCGATTCTCTGACGACGGCCGCCGTCAAGTTCGTGTGGGTATACGTTTGCAAGACGAGGTGCCAGACCTACAGTTTCCATGAGCTTGGCTACGTGTGCCTTTGTTTCTGCTTTTGTTTTATGTACTTTGAACCATTTTAACGGTTCCGCAATAAGTTCTTCTACTGTTTTACGAGGATTAAGGGATGAGAACGGATCCTGGAAGATCATCTGCATATCTTTACGCATGTGGCGCATTTCTCTGGCACTGAGTTTGGCGATATCCTTGCCTTCGAAAATTACCTGTCCGTCAGTTGGTTCCAGAAGTCTCAGTACAGTTCTTCCTGTTGTGGATTTACCGCAGCCGGATTCCCCTACAAGACCAAGTGTTTTACCTGCGTCCAGTGTGAAAGAAACATCGTCTACAGCCTGTACTGTTCCCTTTCCTGTTTTGAAATATTTTTTAAGATGGTTGACTTCAAGTAAATGTTCACTCATATCGCCACCTCCTATAACTTGAATTCAGGTTCATCATAACGCCAGCAAGCAACATAGTGTGAATCACTGAAATAGTGCTTAGGCGGAATTCCCTGATTACATTTTTCTGTCGCATACTTGCAGCGTGGTGCGAATGCACAGCCTTCAGGAAGTTCCATAGGGTCCGGCATAAGTCCAGGAATTGGCTGAAGCATGTCTCTGCCGTCGTTGATCTTTGGCAGTGAATCGAAAAGTCCCTGTGTATACGGATGCTTGGTATCCTTGAAGATTTCTCTGAGTTCACCGAATTCAATGATTCTGCCCGCATAGATTACTGCAACTTCGTCGCACATCTGAGCAATGATTCCCAGGTCATGGGTAATCATAATCATTGACATTTCGTACTTGTCTCTGAGTTCCTTCATTTCGCGGAGAACCTGTGCCTGAATTGTTACGTCCAGCGCTGTTGTTGGTTCGTCTGCAATCATCAGCTTAGGGCTGCAGGCAAGTGCAATCGCAATAACTACACGCTGCTTCATACCACCGGAGAACTGGTGAGGGAATTCCTTGGCTCTTTCAGGAGGAATACCTACTACCTTCAGCATTTCTTCTGCCTTTTCCCAGGAAGCCTTCTTATCTAAACCTTCATGGATTCTTAATGTTTCTGCAATCTGGTCGCCAACTGTCATTACAGGGTTAAGCGCTGTCATAGGGTCCTGGAAAATCATAGAAGCGTGATAGCCTCTTACCATGTCCATTTCACCTTCTGTGAGGGAGTAAATGTCCATGCCGTCCAGGATTACTTTACCGCTTTTGATAACCCCAGGTGGGTCAGGTACAAGGCGGAGAATTGAAAGTGCTGTTGTTGTCTTACCGGAGCCTGTTTCACCTACAAGACCTACAGTTTTACCCTTACGGACAACCAGGTCAAGATTGTTTACTGCCTTGGCAGTACCTTCATCAGTTTCGTAGTAAACGGTCAGATCCTCTACGCGTAAAACTTCGTCGTCATAATGTTTATCCATATTCTCCCCTCCTATCCTTTAAGTCTTGGGTCGAGTGAGTCACGGAGACCATCGCCCAGCATATTTAATGCCAGGATTACGATCATAATACATAATCCAGGGAATAATGTTAATGTTGGGTTGTCCAGCATGTATGTACGTCCGCCGGAAAGCATTGCACCCCATTCAGGATCAGGCGGCTGTACGCCCAGACCCAGGAAGCTGAGTGATGATGCGGAAAGAATACCGCCTGCAATCTTAACTGAGAACTGTACGATGATAGTACCTACACAGTTAGGAATGATGTGGTAGAAGATAATCTGCATATCGGTTGCGCCCATTGCCTTGGCAGCTTCTACATATTCGTTGTTTTTAACAGTTAATACTGCGCTTCGTACCATACGGGACTGTGCTGCAATGGAACCTACAGCGATGGCAATCATCAGCGTATAAACGCTGGCACCGAGAGCTGCACAGATTGTAAGGGCCATAAGGAAGGACGGTACGCCGTCGAGAACTTCCATTAAACGCATGAGAACTGTATCAACCTTGCCGCCGAAGTACCCTGCAACGGAACCGATGAAAACACCGATGGCTATGGCTATTACTACGGACATGGCACCGATTGACAGTGACATCTTAGCTGCGTAAATAAGTCTGGCCATTACGTCACGGCCGATTTCGTCTGTACCGAGAGGATGTTCAGGATTTTCGCCGGGCTGAAGCAGTCTGTCAGGAATGCTCTGCTGGATTACCTGCGTATCGTAGTCAACAAGGATTGGTGCCGCAAGCGCTACGAAAACGAAGATTGCTGTAAGGACAAGGCCGATTACAGAGTTTCTGTTACGCATGAAACGTCTTCTGATATCCTGTCCCTTGGATATATTTTTACGGCCTGTTGACTGGGCCTGATTTTTCTTTTTCTTACTCATTACTTGCTCCCCCCTGTCAGTTTGATTCTAGGGTCAATGATTGCGTACAGAATATCCATTACCATGTTGGATACGCAGATTGCAATAGCAGTCATAATCAGGCAGCCGATGGCAAGCGGTCTGTCCTGAGAGTTGATTGCATTAACGGTAAGTCTGCCGATGCCCGGCCAGGAGAATACGATTTCTGTAGTGGATGCACCTGCAAGGCAGTAACCGAAGTCCATACAGATAACTGTAACTACAGGGATAAGTGCGTTTCTCAGGGCATGGCCTGTAATAACCTTCTTACTGTTTACACCTTTAGCTCTGGCTGTACGGATATAGTCCTGACGGATTGTTTCAAGCATGGATGAACGCATCATTCTTGTAATAGTAGCAGTGAGTCCTGTCCCGATTGTAATAGCAGGAAGTATTACTGCACCCGGTGCTGTGGCACCGCCTGATGGCAGGATGCCCAGATTAAGTGAGAATACCATGATAAGCATAAGTCCGAGCCAGAAGTTAGGAATGGAAAGGCCTGCAAGAGCGCCCACCATACCAATATTGTCGATTAATGAATACTGCTTAACAGCAGAGATAATACCGATTGGAATCGAAATAATAACTGCAACGAACATGGACCAGAAGGCCAGCTTGAATGTCGCAGGGAAGAAGTACAGGTATTCTTCTAAAACCGGTCTTCCCGAATTATATGATGTACCGAGGTCACCATGGATGAAATCCCACATGTAATTAGCATACTGCACGATAACAGGGTCGTTAAGACCGAGTTCTTCTCTGAGATGCTCTACAGCCTCAGGTTCAGCGTCAGGACCCAGAATTGAGAGAGCCGGATCACCCGGAGCCAGTGACATGATGAAGAATACAATTGCGGTTACACCGAGAATTACCGGAATGAGAAGTAACAATCGCTTGATTATATATTTAAGCATTTTTACTACTCCTTTCGTAAGATTGCCAGATGAGGTTTCCCTCATCTGGCATCATTTTTAAAATTAAATCGTGTTAATTTTTAGTACAGGTTTAAATTATTCAACCCAGTGAATCTGTCTGTGATCAGAACCGGATGTAGGAAGAAGCTGTACGCCTGCTAAGTTCTTAGGTGAAATGTTGAATACAGTACCGCTGTAAAGAGGAACTACTACAACTTCATCGTGTGCAATCTGCTGGCACTTGATGTATTCCTGAGTACGAGCATCTGTATCGATTGTAGTCTTAGCCTTGTCGAGAGCAGCATCAATACCTTCGTTGCTGAGGTTGAGGATGTTACGTCCGTCAGTCATTCTGTCTGAATGCATAATGCTGAGGTAGTAGTCTGCATTGGAAGAACCTCTGTAACCTAAGTTGAGCTGAGACTGACCTGCATTGATCTTTTCAGATGCAGCAGCAGATTCTCTGCCGTCGAGAGTTACATTGATACCGATTTCCTTTAACTGAGCCTGGATGATCTGAGCCTGAACGTCGTACATACCAGTTCTGTAAGTAAGCTCAAGGTCGAAACCATCTGCATAACCTGCTTCAGCAAGTAATGCTTTAGCCTTTTCTACATCGTATTCGTAACCCTTGATATCCTTGGCGTGACCCTGAATTGAAGGTGGAACTAATACGTCAGCCTGAACTGCATAGCCTTCAAGAGCAGCATCAATGATGTCCTGCTTGTTGATTGCGTGGTAGATAGCCTGTCTAACCAGTTTGTTGGATAAGTATTCGTTAGAGTGGTTCATACCTAAGTAGTTTAAGGATGTGGACTGGTTAGTGTAAATTGTAAGGTTTTCGTCTTCCTGAGCAGCTTTGATGTTTGCCGCAGGGATGGAAGCAACGTGAACGTCGCCAGCCTGTACAGCCATTAATCTAGCATTAGCTTCAGGCATTGTAACATATTTGATTTCCTTTATTGCTGGCTGTTCGCCCCAGTAATCAGGGTTAGCTTCGATGATGAGGTGTTCACCGATGTGCCATTCTTTAACCTTATAAGCACCTGTACCCATGATGTTAGTCGCAACGTCATCGCCGCAGCCGTCCTGGATGATAGCTGCGTCGCCGATCCACTGCTTGTCGAGTACTAAGGAGTTAGGTTCGTTCATGATATACTTAACTGTGAAATCGTCAATTGCTTCTGCATGGCTTACACTTGGATAGTTACCGCACTGAGTTTCGATACCTCTCTTAACTGTGTAAACAACGTCCTTAGCTGTGAACTGAGTTCCATCATGCCACTTAACGTCATCTCTTAAATGGAAGATGTATTCCATACCATCTTCGGAAACTTCCCAGGAAGTAGCCAGTTCTGGTAAGAATTCACCAGTTTCATAGTCGTATCCTAATAATCTGTCATAGCAAGTCCAGTAAATGTAGTAGCATGCACCGGACCAGTTACCCATTGGGTCGAGAGCCTTAAGGTCTACGTCTGTAGCAATAACGATCTGTTCTGGATTTCCTTCTTCTGCCTCACCAGGACCGCCGCAGCCGATAAGGCCAAAGCAAAGTGCTAAGCAAAGAACTAAAGAAAGTGTACGTAACCAATTCTTTTTCATTTTTTCTCCTCCTATTTCAATTTGAAAATTTGTACGTTTAATGAAATAATTAGTACATTCTCATATATAGCAAAGTCCGTGCCAAAATAGTACAATTTCTTTAAACTTTTGCCCTGCCGCTGTACCCATTCGTCCGCCATCCCCCCAAACCCGCAAGATTCAACCATTTGCCAAGTAATGCAAAAAAACTATAAGCGGTGCCACCTTCCGACACCGCTCACCAATTCTCCTTATTTCCCACATAAACTGCGCAAAATTTGCACTCCCAGTGCAATCTTTGCACTCCATACAATGTGCATTTTTTGCACAATTTAAATATTAAACTCATCCAGTTTCTCACGTTCTTCCTCGCGGCCTTCCTCGCGACCCCTACGTTCTGCCAGCGTATTCTTTCTCAAATATTCTTCTTCAAGTGTAGCCATGTTTGCCACCTCCTCGTCGCTCTGGTACCTGAGAACCACCTGATGTATCATTTCCACAAACCAGTCACCTTCATCAACTTCCTCGGTATTTATGTAGTGGAATAATCCTTGGAGCTCAGGTGGTACCTTCTCCCGCGCACATTTTGTATTCAATATTATAATATACGAACCGTCGCCGCATGGCAAATGTTCGACACTTTTTATGCAAAAAACAGGTATGCATACACACACCTGTTTATAGCAATTCACCTGTCCTGCCCGTTGAATTTTAAATATTAAATTCAGCAAACAGTTTGTCGCGGTAAGCTTCATCCTCCGATGCACGCACAAGGTCATCTGTACGTCCTTGCTGTGCAAGAATAAGCGTAAGCTGCTTAGACCTGGCGAGTTCCTGGTCTTTTGCTTCGAGTTGCCGCTTATTTGCTGCAATTTCCTGGTCCTTTTCTTCTACTATATTTTCTAACATTTTTATTTCTTCGTATACTGTCATATTGTCCAAGACCTCCTTCCTGCTGTTTACATCTTCTACCGCGACTGCCATCTCTGTCAGCCAGTCGTCTCCCGACTTGACCTCTCCAGTCTGCAGATAGTGGTAGAATCCTTCAAGTTCTGCAGGTACATTATTTCTGCACTTGCTGTTTAAGAATATTGTATGCTGTCCGTCGTTCAGATTCAACTGTAAATTTTTGTCAAACATCTCAAACGAATATACCGGTTCATCAAATCCGAATATGTCAAAGTCATTGATAAAGATAACATAGCCTTCCTTGAGTTTAGTATATTCGGTGCCCCTTTGCAAGGAATCGACTGTTTTTACAGCATGATAATACCTGCTTCGCTTCGGCAGATTGCCCATGTCATATATCTGCATCTCAATATCATACCAAGCGTTGCTGTCCTCAAAAAGCACATCCATACGGATAGCCTTCACATCAATGCCTACAATATATGTACGTTCAATCTCAGGTTCCGCCAGCTTATCTTTCTCCTGATGCACATAATTCAGTTCCTGTACCTTGCGTCCTGGAAAAATCCTCTCAAGCAACCCGATGCACCTGTTCCTGTCCTGCATGATAACACTGAACATAATAGGGTTCTTTAAAGTATATTTTTTACTGCTCTTCATTTTTTCTCCCGTAAATCACTTGGGTTGTAACGGAAAGAAAACGTTTTCTTATATAAAATTTTACCATTTTTTTCGACGGTTTCAAGCAGAATCGTTCGTCAAATTCCGACGCTATTCGACAAACCCACAGTATTACCTCAATAGCTTCCTATTTCAGCCTGTAGCTTCTGTTTCTGTTGCCGCCCTCTGCCACAACCATTTCCGCATCAACCAGTTCTTTAAGAAGCTGTTTTACACGGGTGCTCTTTACACCGAGAAGCTCTGCAAAATCACTGTTTTTTGCAGTTTCATTGTTTAAAAGATAATTAATCATTTCTTTTTTCTGCTGCTGCGATTTTATCGTCACTTTTTTATCGTCACTTTTTATCGTCACTTTTTTATCGTCATTTTTTGCGAATGGCAGCAGGAGTGTTATCCTCTCAGGCTCAAAATCTTCATTGATAACAGGCTCTTTCCAGCCCTGCTGTTTCCAAACACCGAATATATTCGGTACACCGCTTCCTGCACGTTCACCTATATCGATAAGGTTGAACATTTTCATCATTGCCCAATTACGCGGGTCCGAAATACCGCCGCTTTTAGCCGCATTTATTTCAATACGGAAACTTCCCGGATTGGACAGTGTAATACACTCACGTTTTTTGACAACAACAATTCCCTGCCTGCCGTAGTAATCTGCATTAACAAGGCAATTTGCCAGAGCTTCACGAAGTGCCTGATGTACCGGCGTATCATCAACCCGGCTTCCGCCTTCCATTTTAAATGGTACTTTAATATCCTGAACTAGCTTGTTATATACCCTGAAATAAAAATCATAAACATTGCCGCTCCAGTCACCTGACGAGGAAATAATACGGTCAGTCCATCGTATATCTGCATCAATCTGTTCCTGATAATCAAGGAAAAAAGTATTAAATTCTCTTACAATTTCATACTCGTTACCGAACATAAGAAGGCCTGCCGCTGTAGGATGTTTCTTTCCATCAGAACCTATACCTAAAGCACCAAGTTTCAGCAAAAATTCCTCATCAGTCAATGTTTCCCACACATGCCCGGGACGGGAAAGTTTCATTCTCTGCCGGTAGCTCCGCACGCTTTCTTTGTTAAAAACACCTATATCCATTTCTTCAAGAACAAGCATGTCCTGCGTTCTGACGGAAGCGTCACGGACCATCGCCTGATATTCTTCCTTCGTGCATCGATAATCCCCTTCGCCATTGCGGCGGTATGTGCAGAGGGGATTCCCATCTACGTAAACAGGCTTATAGGCACGCTCAGCACGCGGAACATTGATAACAACTATGTTGTTCCCATCCACATTCTGAACAAAAACATCTTTGGAAGATAATATATTAACACTGACTTTGTTTGGATTATTGACAATATTCCAGAATTCTCTTATCAGTTTATCAGGATCAGGCAGGTTCACTGTATACAAAGATTTATCCGCTGACTCTTCCACACCCAGCAAAATTACTCCGCCATAAGTATTCGCAAAAGCTGAGTAAGTTTCCCAGATGCTCTGAGGCATCCCACCGAGAGCCTTTTTTGCTTCTATACGATTGTTCTCTCTGTATAAACTGATTTTCCCAAAATCAATCATAGTATTTCACCACCACACATTTCATTTTACCATATTTTAACATTGCCATGTGTGAGGGTCAACGGGCTTTTTTTGTCATAAATTGTCTAGTTTTGTCGAAAACGAATAATTTTGTATAATGCAAACTTTGCGCTGTCAACCGCAAGATTTGCAGTTTTAAAACCCGGTTACTGGTGCTATAATCATCGTATATAAAGGAGGAATTTACTTTATGAAAATCACCGACATCATTACAAAAAAAACTAAATTCAAACGCCGTAAAGTATTCAGAATCGCTTTTTCTGAAAGCATGTATTCTGAAGGTGTTTATGTAAAAATAGTCACAGACGAAGGTATTTATGGTATGGGCGAAGCCAGTCCTGCTGCTTTCGTTACAGGAGAAACCATAGATGGTGTAATCGCTGCTGTTGAATTTATGAAGCCTGCTCTCATCGGCGCTGACCCTGAAGACCCTGAAACCATTCATAAAATCATGGACAGCAAGCTTGCAGGAAACACCTCCGCAAAGGCCGCAATCGACATTGCCTGCTACGATATTATGGGCAAGGCAAAGGGCCTTCCTGTCCACCGCCTTCTCGGAGCCACACAGACAGTTCTCACAACTGATATGACCATCGGTATCGATACCACAGAGAAAATGGTTGAGGACGCGCTGGAAAGAGTATCTCAGGGTTTCCATTGTCTTAAAATCAAAGCCGGTATCAACCCTGAAGAAGACCTTGAACATCTTGCCGCAATCCGTCAGGCTGTAGGCCCTGATATTGATATCCGTGTCGATGCAAATCAGGGATATGACATTGAAACAGCTGCAGAAGTCCTTAAAAAGTTCCCTGAACTTGGTATTTCTGAAGCTGAACAGCCGCTCGTTTCCTGGGACCTTGACGGAATGGCCGAACTCAAGAAACTTTCCCCTGTTCCCCTTCTCATTGACGAAGGCGTACACTCCCCTGTTCACGCACGCTGGGCCTGCGAAAAAGACTCCGGCGAAGCAATAAACATCAAGCTGATGAAATGCGGCGGTATATGGCCTGCTCTTCAGATTAATGAAATTGCCAAAGCAAACGGTAAGACCTGTATAGTTGGCTGTATGTCTGAAACCAAGCTGGGTCTGGCAGCAGGTGCTGCAGTGGTTGCCGCCTGCTACGACAATATGGAACCTGTTGTAGACCTTGACTCTTTCATGTCTTTTGTTGAAGGTGAAGGCGGAGTTACCGGCGGCTTCACAGTTGATGGTGATAAAATCACTCTTTCTGAAAAACCTGGTTTCGGTTTTGATGATTACGAATTCTAATCATAATACACACTACCCCCGAAGGCATGGCATCGGGGGTAGATATTTGTTATTAGTTAATTTCTTTTTTATTCAATACTTTCAGATAATTCTTTTTAATATTTTTTTCATTTCCTAAAATTATCTTTTCTGACTGAGATATTTCAGAAGCCTCCAGCTTTAGTTTGAGTAATTCTAATGTACAAAACAAATCAGCTACTTGAAATAGTTTATATTCTGATGGCATAACCCTTTTAAACTCAACATTTTGTAATAATGCGTTAAATACTGATGAAAGAATCTTGCTTACTTCTACCTGACCATTATCGTAATATACCTTGATAACATCATAAGTTGTAAATTTCTCATAGTTTTCACGGATAAAATTACCAATCTTTTTTGCGAGTTTCCCTGCAACTTCAACTCTGCTTTCAATATGCTTTTTTTCAATATAAAAACTTTTATACTGAATATCAATTCTTCGGACAAAAGCAATCATTTTGTTTAATATTGCCTGGCGTGTTTTTATATCCATATTGCGATATTCTTCTTCACGTCTGATCAATGGGCCTGAATGTACACAATGATTTTTAAGTCCAATTTCAGCCAAAGCATTATTCAAATGAATTATATCACTTTCCACAGATACATCCTGATCATGGAAAACCATTGTAATTATGTAATAAGGAGAATGATAACTATACTCCCCAAAATCTCCTGACTCATCAATAAAAATGCTCAATTCTTTCATCTGACTACCATCTGCAAAATACAACACACTAATTAAAAAGGCGGGGCACTTCCCCGCCAATGGTGGACCCGGGTCAAAAGACCAGCCCAAACTGCAATAGCTACTACAGTTATATTCTATGTAAATGGTAACATTTTTATGATATCAGGTCAATAGCCTTTTTTTGTAAGATTTTGTCGAAATAGCACCCCTACACGCTTACAGCCCGTATTCCTGAATCTTGTAGAATAAGCTTCTGTCGCTTATGCCCAGTTCCTTGGCGGCCGCGCGCTTGCTCTGAGGATTTTTCATTAGAGCGTTTTCAATAAGCAGACGTTCCACATCTTTAATTGCCATGCCGCTCAGGTATCTGTTTACTGCTTCGGCAGGTGTCAGTTCTTCCGGAACAATGCTGCCCTCAATCGGCATACCGCCTGCCATAGCAGCATTGATACGCTGGTTTCCAAGCATTTCGCCAGGGAAATCTTTAATATCAATCTTACCATCGGTGCAGACGATGCAGGCGTATTCCAGAATGTTGATCAGCTCACGGACATTGCCCGGGTAATTGTATTCAAGAAGGAACCTTTCTGCCTCAGGTGTGAGCGTTGCTGCCGGGCGCTTCATTTCCTTGCCCAGACGTGCCAGAATTGTCTCACAGAGGTCAGGAATGTCCTGTTTACGTTCTTTAAGTGGCGGTACATGGATGTTTACAACATGAAGCCTGTAATAAAGGTCCTGTCTGAAAGTTCCTTCCTGCACCATGGCCATCAGATTACGGTTGGTTGCACAGATTACACGGACATCAATCTTTTTGTATTCAACGCCGCCCACAGGCATCATTTCCTTTTCCTGCAGCACTCGCAGAAGTTTCCCCTGCAGTGCCAGCGGCATGTCTCCGATTTCATCAAGAAACAAAGTCCCGTGATCAGCAAGTTCAAGTTTACCTTTTTTATCTGCAATAGCACCTGTGAAAGTTCCTTTGGCGTGGCCGAAAAATTCTTCTTCCAGCAGTCCTTCAGGAATTGCTGCACAGTTTATAGAAACAAAGTTTTCGTTTCTGCGGGCACCATCATGGTGAATCGCACGGGCAACAAGCTCCTTGCCTGTACCACTTTCACCGGTGATGATAACGCTTGTATCGATATCTTTTACTTTTTCAATGAGCTGATATATCTTCTGCATAGGCTCGCTCTTGCCTACTATATCTCCGTAGTAAGTACGCTGCTCCAGTTCTTCCAGGGCAGCACTGAGGCTTTCAACCCGGCGGGAAAGATGCTGCATTTCCAGAGCCTGGCGGATGTAGTGCTGTAGCTCATCAATATCAACCGGCTTGCTCAGATAATGGAAAGCACCCTGTTTGATTGCCTCTACGGAGGTCTTGATATCACCATATGCAGTCATCATTATTACTGCAATATCAGCGTCTTTGGCTTTGATTTCTCTGAGCACATCCATTCCGCTGGCTTCACCCAGCATCAGATCAAGTATTACCAGACTGACTTTTTCTTTTTCCAGCAGTTCATAGGCCTGCTCCGGTGAATCTGCAGTGTAAACTTCGTATTCATCCTCCAGGGCCAGAGCCAGGAAGGTACATATACTTTTTTCATCGTCTACTATGAGTATGTTCTTTTTCATTTAGTTTCCCTCCTCGCCGCCTGAAACAGGAAGTTGTATTTCCACACAGGTAAACTGGTTCTTTGCACTATCTATAGTCATACGTCCTCCGGCTTCTTCGATATACTGTTTTGCAAGAGCCAGCCCTATGCCCGTTCCTGCTTTCTTAGTGGTCCAGAACGGTGTAGTACAGCGTTCCAGTTCCTGCTCAGTCATTCCTATACCATCGTCGGTGATTCTGATGACTGCACTATCGTTTTCTGTATAACAGTCAATTGTAATATTATGAATTTTATTATCTCTGGCCGCCATATTCTTGGTGGCTTCAATACTGTTAATCATCAGGTTCAGAAGCGTCTGCTTCAGTTTATCCTTGTCTCCGCGGACAGTAATACCGGCTTCTTCTTCAATGTTCAGGATAATCTGGGTCTTCTTGGCTGTCACCTTACTGAGTTCGTAAACTGAGCGGATTACTTCCGGCAGTGATACTTCCTCAATTTTGGAGACTCCGGGACGTGCATAGTCCAGCAGATTATCTATAAGGCGCGTTATTCTGTCAATTTCCTGCGGTATATGCTCTGTAAAAGCCTGTCTGAACTTTTCATTGTGGCCTTTCTTCTCCATCATTGCAGCAGATGCATTGATTGCTGTGAGAGGATTTTTGATTTCGTGTGCAATGCCGGCTATCAGGTTATTGAGTGTTTCATTCTTTTCTTTTTCGAATGCAGCCTCACGTTCACGTTCTTCTGATGTGATATTTTCAACTGTCAGAAGGGCCCCCGTCTGATTGCCGAAAGGTGTCATTTTCTGAATGTTGTAGCGGTATTTTTCCTTACCCGTTCTGCCGCGTTTTTTGTAGTAATCAATGGTTCCGGCCTTTGTTTCCCAGTCATTTTCGAAAATATTGCCGCCGTTTTTTTCGATAATTTCGCTGAAAATCTTCATGCCCGTAAGTTCATCTCCGATGCTGTACTCCCTGATTCCAGCCATATTCATGGCCTTGCGGTTCATATATTCTATGGAATTCTTCTGGTCTATGAGCACCATAGCTGCCGGTGATGATTCAATGATTGAATAACGGAGCCTGCTCTCAGCTTCAGCCTGTGCCGCTCTTTTCCGGAAACTGATGAGCATATATACAGCAACTGCTATCAGTACACCGATAATTACAGCCATGGCAATTCTGAACAGCTGGCGATAATCGACAGTGGCGAAACTGAACCATTTATTGTATAAATCGTCATAAACAGATGATGTACGCAGACTGGACAGAGTTTCATTTACATTATTACAAAGCTGACGGTCTCCTTCTCTTACAGCAATTACAATATCAGCAGAATCAATATAATTATTTATTATTTCAAACTCATCGGTACGGCCTGCTTCTTCAAGATTCCACAAAATACCTTCCTTGATGCCTGCAAGCAGTTCAGCTCGTCCGTCAAGGAGCATTTCAATACTTCTTTCCTGATTACCAGCTGAAATAATTGTTTTACCCATCTTAGTTAATGAACTTCTGCGGATAAAGTCAAATTCAACTATAATACTTCCTCTGAGAATGTTTGTACTATGGTATTTTTCTGCCGCATTGTTGGATGCAACCATGCAGATATTAGTTGTTGAAAGTGGGTCGGTAAGAAGTACATTGTAATCAAATATGTTGTCTTCAATAACACCGAGAACCATGTCAATTTCACCCTTTTCAAGTTTTTCCATAGCTTCATTGGTAGTTCCGAAAGGAATATATTCAAGAACAAGGTCTGTCCTGGATGCAATAAGATTCAGAATATCTACATTGAAACCATCGGGTTCTTCATTGCTGTCAACAAACTGAAAAGGTGAAAAATATGCACAATAACCAACCTTGATGTTAGTCGTCAGCGCTTCTGCTTTTTCGCAGCTTAAACCTGCGAAGGAAGATGTAATAATAATTATTGTAAACAGTAATGTAAAAATCCGCTTCATTCAAGCTGCCTCCTTTCGCAAAAAAAACATTTATACAAACTATTCTGCTTCTAACCAATGCAAAAAATATGCCGCAGAACCTTTTTTTAAGAATGGCTTGATTCCAATGATTGCAGAAATTATCCATTCCCTTCTTTATATATTATACTGCAAATTTTGCAGTTTTGTATGCAAATTTTGCAGTTTTGTGCATGAAAAAAATGCCACCTGAGGTAATTTCAGGCGGCATTGCTGTCTGATTGTTACTTATTCTTTTGCGGCCATTACTTTCTTCATCACTGCCCAGTACGGAGCAACTTCATTGATAAACAGATGCTCCCTGGTAGTGTGTGCACCTGTTGCCGTCGGTGCGTATCCTGCTGCATCCATGTCAGGAATCCTGCCGACAATAACCCCTGCTTCCACGCAGCCATGGGTCTTCTGCACGCACATATCCTTGCCGAAAAGCTCCTTATATGCTCTGGCGAATTTAGGGATAAAAGTGGAATCCTGTCGTTCAGGCCATCCGGAATAGCGGTCGTATTCTTTCAGTTCCATTCCAAGCATCTTCGCCATAAACACATATTTTTCAAACATCAGTTCCTGGTCAGGGTCGCTGGATGAACGTGTGGAATAGTCAAGGAAAAATTCTCCGTTTTCATTAAACCAGGCCTCATGGATTGCTCCCGATGAAATTACTGTAGCAAAATTCACGGTATCGTTTCTGTGCTGGCCGGTGCGGATAAGGCTCATAATCCTGCCCATTTTTTCCGTATCTTCCGGTGTGGCTGCACTCATGCCCTGCTCTGCAGTCACTTCTTCCACGGACATTGCCAGGTCAGGATCATATGCAGCAAAGATCTTTTTAATCATATCAAAACGCTTATCCAGCGCTGCTTTTACTGCCTCACCGCTGCCTTCAGATACTGCAATTACAGCATTTGCTTCTTTGCAGATGGACTTACCCACACTTGTCATGGAGCAAAGCTGTGCCTGCAGGCCTTCCTCAAAAATGCTCACAATCAGCTCACCCATGGTGTTTATTGCACAGGCACGATTTTTGTTTATCATCATGCCGGAATGTCCGCCAAGACCGCCAAAAAGCTTTATTTTAAGAAGATTGCTTCCTGGCGCAACAGGTTTCATTTCGTATGTCTTTTCAATTTTACCTGCGATTTTGCCCGCTGTACTTGTACAGAGCAGGTGGCTGTCGCCGCAGTCCATATTTATCATTCTGCGGGCCTTAATCTTAGAACAGTCAAATTTGCGGCTGCCGATAAGGCCGATTTCTTCTTCTACAGTAAAAAGCAGTTCCAGCGGCGGATGAGGAATCGGCTGCCCGAATCTTCCGTCTGCCAGTGCCAGCATGGTTGCGATGCCCACACCGTTGTCAGCGCCAAGAGTTGTACCACAGGCATAAATTTCATCACCTTGGCGGCGCATCTGAATCGGATCTGTATCGTAATTGAATTCCACACCATCATCGACCGCAGCGACCACATCCATGTGGGCCTGAAAAAGCACTGCAGGCTGCTCTTCATACCCCTCTGTTGCCGGCACATTCATAAATACATTGCCAGCCTCATCCACATCGCACTTAAAGCCGCGCTCCTTGGCAAAGCCCTTCAGAAACTCAATCATTCCTGCTTCGTTGCCGCTTTCCCTTGGAATCGCAGTGATTTCACCGAACCAGTAAAAAAACTCCGCCGGCTCCAGACCTTCAAGTAAATCATATTTGTATTCGTACATCATATCCATCCTCCTGTATTCAGGTTATAGGCACATTGTACCACAAATAATATTTTTTTCAATAAAAGCTTTCTCTTTGTATGACCCGTCAGTAACTCCTCATTTTGTCCTCGTCGCAGAAAGTGATTAAAATGGTTTGCTTTATTCGCAGAGAATTAAACAAACTCGCCTTCGGCTCGGACAGTGTTTAATTCTTAGCTGCTCATATGCGCAAGCCCATTTATCACTTTTGCTGCTCCTGCGAAATCATTCGGAGCCACTGACGGGTCACACAAAAAAATTTAATTAAAAAAGCATTATGTTACCTGTATTTTTTGTTTTGAATGCTGCGTGTGGTGCTGGTGGGTGTAGGCTTGCCTTTGGCTGAGCGTGGCTTCATGCAAGACGCAAAGGAGCATGCACTTTGGCTGTAAATTTGAACCGTTCAAGCCCGCAGGGCGCGTTTTCAAATTTACCCAAAGTGTGCGACTGGTCTTAGCATGAGCAGCGAAGTCAACCAGCGAGCATATGCCCATCAGCACCACTTGCAGCAATCTGAACATAAAAAAAATGCAGGCAGCATATGCCACCTGCATTTGAAAGCTTATTTAACTATTACAGTAAACCACCGATCTGTACGAACAGAGGAGCAAATACTACTGCAACGATAGTCATTAACTTGATAAGGATGTTGATGGATGGACCGGATGTATCCTTGAATGGGTCACCTACTGTGTCACCAACAACTGCAGCCTTATGAGGTTCGGAACCCTTACCACCGTAGTAACCTTCTTCGATATACTTCTTAGCGTTGTCCCATGCACCACCAGCGTTGGACATCATAACTGCCATCATAACACCGGATGCAAGAGCACCAGCAAGCATACCGCCGAGAGCTTCAGCGCCAAGGATGATACCTACAGCAAGAGGAGCAACTACTGCCATTACACCAGGAGCTACCATCTGTCTGAGAGCAGCCTTTGTGGAGATGTCTACGCATCTTGCATAGTCAGGCTTAGCTGTACCTTCCATGATACCAGGGTTTTCTCTGAACTGTCTTCTAACTTCTTCGATCATGTGGTTAGCAGATTCACCAACAGAGTTCATAGTCATAGCGGAGAATACGAATGGAAGCATTGCACCGATGAAAAGACCGATGATTACGATTGGTTCAAGAATGCTGATTGCTTCAAGACCAGTTACTGCAGCATAGGAAGCGAATAATGCTAATGCTGTTAAAGCAGCGGAACCGATAGCGAAGCCCTTACCGATAGCAGCTGTAGTGTTACCAACAGCGTCGAGCTTGTCAGTGATTTCTCTTACGGAGTGTGGTAATTCGGACATTTCTGCGATACCACCAGCGTTGTCGGATACAGGACCGTAAGCGTCAACTGCAACTGTCATACCAGCTGTGGAAAGCATACCTACTGCAGCAAGAGCGATACCGTATAAACCAGCAAATTCGTAAGCTACGAATACGCCAACGCAGATAAGAAGGATTGGCCACATTGTGGACATCATACCTACGCCGAGACCGCTGATGATTGTAGTAGCAGCACCAGTCTGGGACTGTTCTGCGATTTTCTTAACGTGCTTGAAGTCGCCGGAAGTGTAAACTTCTGTAATCTTACCGATTGCGATACCTACGATAAGACCAGCGATGATAGCCCATGCATAAGTGTAGTCACCGAGCATTGACTTGGAAAGAATAACTGTTGCAACGATTACGATTGCACCGGATACATATGTACCCATGTTAAGAGCTGCTGCTGGGTTGCCGCCTTCCTTACCTCTTACCATCATGATACCGATTACGGAAGCAACGATACCGATTGCAGAGATAATCATAGGGAAGATAGCTGCTGTAGCTTCTGTGAAAGTAGCAGTTTCTGCTGCAGTCTGAACTGCAACTGATGCTAATGTAACTGCGGAAATGATTGAACCAACATAGGATTCGAATAAGTCGGAACCCATACCAGCTACGTCACCTACGTTGTCACCAACGTTGTCAGCGATTACTGCAGGGTTACGAGGGTCGTCTTCTGGGATACCAGCTTCAACTTTACCTACAAGGTCAGCACCAACGTCAGCTGCCTTAGTGTAGATACCACCGCCTACTCTTCCGAAGAGAGCCATTGAAGATGCACCGAGACCGAAGCCTGTTACACATTCAACTACTGTAGCAAGGTCTAATACACAGATTACGATACCAAGACCTAAAAGACCAAGGCCGGATACGCAAAGACCCATAACAGCACCGGATCTGAAAGCGATCTTGAGCGCCTTGTTCATACCGGATTCTCTTGCAGCGTTTGCTGTTCTTACGTTACCGAGTGTAGCAACCTTCATACCGAAGTAACCTGCTAATACGGAAAGTAAAGCACCGCAAACGTAGAGGATAGCTGTAGTCCAGCTCTTTAAGCCGAAACCGATTAATACGAATAAGAGAGCGATTACGATGATCATTGTCTTGTACTCTCTTGTGAGGAACGCCATAGCACCTTCTCTGATGTAGCCGGCAATTTCCTTCATTCTGTCTGTACCTTCGTCAGCCTTACCGATCCAGGATGCTAAGCAGAATGCTACGATCAGACCGAATGCAGCTGCGATTACAGGTAAAAACTGCACCATGATATAATACCTCCTACTCACTTCGCACATCTAGAGGTACAAAGCTTGTACCCCTCAGGAAGTGAAATATAAATAAAAAATAATTAAAAACTAATTTATACGCACTATATGATTATTCGAACATTGCTACGATGACAATAGAAAGAACAATGAACGCAACTGCACCGATTGCAGTAACTTTTTCTAAAAGTGCTTCATAACCTTTACTCTTCTTCTTACCGAAAAGCTGTTCTGCGCCACCAGCGATGGAACCAGATAAACCAGCAGAATTTCCGGACTGAAGTAACACGCTTGCAATAAGGATTAAACTTGCAATTGCGAGTAAAACCATTAAGAAAATCTTCATCTCGTACCTCCTTATATTTTAACTTAATAAGTATACCATACTATATGTATTAAAATCAAGTTAAAAGTTGATAATTTCAATAAATTTTAACGGTTCCAGACTGGCCCCGCCTACAAGCGCACCGTCAATTTCTTCCATGTTCATAATGTCGCTTGCATTTTCAGGTTTTACGCTTCCGCCATACTGGATAATCACCTTATCTGCGGTCTCATCACCGTACATTTCAATCAGAGTTTTTCTGATTAATGTACACATCATATTTGCCTGTACAGGTGTTGCAGTGCGGCCTGTGCCGATGGCCCAGATAGGTTCGTAAGCGATTACTGCTTTTTCTGCCTTTTCTGCGGGGATATCCCTGAAAGCATTTTCAACCTGTTCGCTTACAAGCTGGTCCTGATAACCTTTTTCTCTCTGCGCCAGATCTTCGCCCACGCAGACAATCGGTGTGATGTCAGTTTCCAGCAAAGCTTTCAGCTTAAGGTTTACTGTTTCGTCGCTTTCATTGAAATACTGTCTTCTTTCGGAGTGTCCGATAATGCAATAGTTCACACCGATTTCCTGAAGCATCGGAATTGATACTTCTCCGGTGAAAGCCCCTTCCTTTTCAAAATGAACGTTCTGGGCGCCCACACCGATACCGGTGCCTTTAAAAGCTTCAACAAGCAAAGAAAGCTGAGGGAAAGGCGCGCAGATTGCGGCCTTTACATCAGTGTTTCCATATAATTTTTTAAATTCCTCAGCAAAGGCCTTTGCCTCTGCCATGGTTTTGTACATTTTCCAGTTTCCTGCTATGAATGGAAGTCTCATATAAATTTCTCCAGATATTTAAGGGTTCTTACTAACTGACAGGTGTAGCTCATTTCGTTGTCATACCATGCAACGACTCTTACCTCAAAGATGTTGGTTCCGCACTGCTGTGCCAGAGTCTGTGTTGCGTCAAAAAGTGAACCATAGCTCATACCGATTATGTCGGATGATACCAGTTCTTCTTCAGTATATCCGAAAGATTCACTTGCAGCTGCTTTCATAGCTGCATTGATTCCTTCAACGGAAACTGTGTCAGTCATATCTTTTACTGTGGCGTCCAGAATTGTTATGGAACCTGAAGGCACAGGAACTCTCTGGGCTGAGCCGATGAGCTTACCGTCAAGTTCAGGAATTACAAGACCTATAGCCTTGGCTGCTCCTGTTGAGTTAGGTACAATGTTGATTGCACCTGCTCTTGCTCTTCTCAGGTCTCCTTTTTTGTGCGGTCCGTCCAGAATCATCTGGTCACCTGTATACGCGTGGATTGTTGTCATGAAGCCTGTACGCACTTCTCTGTACTCGTTGAGCACTTTGGCCATAGGTGCCAGACAGTTTGTGGTGCAGGAAGCTCCGGAGATGATATTGTCATCAGCTGTAAGAGTTTCATGGTTTACGCCATAAACTATTGTCGGCAGGTCATTTCCTGCAGGAGCAGAAATCAGTACCTTCTTGGCACCGGCATCAATGTGTGCCTGGGATTTTACCTTTGATGTGTAAAAACCAGTACATTCAAGCACTACATCGACATCCAGCTGTCCCCATGGCAGGTTGCTTGCGTCTGCCTCTGAAAAGATAGGAATATCCTTCCCGTCCACGATAAGAGAATAGTCGTCCCATGTAACTTCATGTCCATAGTAACCACCCTGTACAGAGTCGTACTTTAACAGATGAGCCAGCATCCTTGGCTCTGTCAGGTCATTGATTGCTACTACTTCAAGAGCCGGGTCATCAAAAATTTTTCTGAAAGCCAATCTTCCGATTCTGCCAAATCCATTAATTGCAACCTTCATTACAATACCTCCAAAATTTAATTATTTGTCTTCGATTACTGCAATTCCAGGAAGGACCTTACCTTCAAGGAATTCCAGAGAAGCGCCGCCGCCTGTGGAGATATGAGTCATCTTATCTGCCAGGCCGAACTGTTCAACTGCTGCAGCAGAGTCGCCGCCGCCGAGTACAGTTACTGCGCTTGACTGTGCAAGAGCTTCCGCCACTGCCCTGGTGCCCTTTGCGAAGTTTTCCATTTCGAAAACGCCCATAGGACCGTTCCATACTACAGTCTTAGCTTCTGCTACTGCTGCCTTATATAATTCTACAGTTTCAGGTCCGATGTCCATGCCCATCATGTCAGCAGGCATTGCATCTTTGGAATATACGCCGTATTCTGTATCATTTTTGAATTCCTTTGCACATACGCAGTCAACAGGAAGAAGTAACTTGACTCCTGCTTCTGCTGCCTTCTTTTCAAGTTCAGCCGCAAGTTCAATGTTTGCTTCGTCAAGGATTGATGTGCCGATTTCAAGACCACGCGCCTTGAAGAAAGTATATGACATTCCGCCGCCGATAATCAGTGTATCAACCTTCTTAATCAGGTTTTCGATTACAGGAATCTTGTCACCTACCTTAGCGCCGCCCATGATTGCAACGAAAGGTCTTTCAGGGTTTTCAACTGCATTTCCGAGGAATTCTACTTCCTTTTCAATGAGGAAGCCGGAAACTGCAGGAAGATAATCTGCAACGCCTGCTGTGGAGGAATGTGCTCTGTGAGCAGTTCCGAAAGCATCGTTTACGAAGAAATCACCCAGGCCTGCAAGTTCTTTTGCAAACTCAGCGCCGTTCTTGGTTTCTTCTTTTCTGTATCTTACGTTTTCAAGAAGCATTACCTGACCTTCTTCAAGGGCAGCTGCTGCTTCCCTGACTTTTTCGTCAACTACTGTATCTGCGCTGATAAAAACGATTTCCTGTCCGAGAAGTTCAGCCAGTCTTTCAGCCACAGGTGCAAGAGTGTATTTAGGGTTAGGCTCTCCTTCAGGTCTGCCCAGATGGGACATGAGGATTACCTTAGCGCCGCCGTCAAGGAGATACTTGATTGTAGGCAGTGCGGAAACAATTCTGATATCGTCAGTGATTTTTCCTTCTTTAAGAGGAACGTTGAAGTCACATCTTACGAGGGCTCTTCTGCCCTTGATTTCAATGTCTTTGACAGTTTTTTTCATGATTGGAAACCTTCCTTTAAATAGTAACTTTGCCTTTGCCGGAAACCAGCAAAGGCATAGTACAAGAACTTATTTATTATCTACGCTGTACATGTGCTTGATTAACTCAAGAATCTTGCTTGAGTAACCAAATTCGTTGTCGTAGTACGCAATGAGCTTGAAGAAGTGGTCGTTTAATTCGATAGTTTCTCTTGCGTCGAAGATTGATGTGCAAGGGTCACCAACGAAGTCTCCGGATACTACTTCATCATCAACATATTCAAGAACACCCTTCATGTATGTTTCGGATGCTTCCTTGATCTTAGCGCAAAGTTCCTGATATGTAGCAGGAGTTTCAAGAACTACGTTAAGGTCGATTACAGAAACATTTGCTGTAGGTACTCTGTAGGAAATACCTGTCAGCTTACCCTGAAGTGAAGGAATTACAAGACCTACTGCCTTAGCAGCACCTGTTGTGGAAGGAATAACATTGCCGAATACAGATCTGCCTGTTCTCCAGTCCTTCATGGAACGTGCGTCAACTACTTTCTGCTTTGCAGTTGCTGCATGGATTGTGGACATTAAACCTTCCTTGATACCGAAATTGTCTTCGATAACCTTTGCTAAAGGTGCGAGACAGTTAGTAGTACAGGAAGCGTTGGAAACTACGTGCATATCTGTTGTGTAGTTTTCGTGGTTTACGCCGAAAACGAATGTCGGTGTTACCTTGTCCTTTGCAGGTGCGGAAATGATAACCTTCTTTGCGCCTGCCTTGATGTGATCCATTGCTTTTTCTGTTGTTACGTATGCGCCTGTTGCTTCAACAACGTATTCTACACCGCATTCAGCCCAAGGAATATTAACTGCTTCGGACTCGCTGTAGACAGGAACTTTCTTTCCATTGATGATAAGGCCATTTTCGTAACGTCCAAGTTCCTTTGGAAATCTGCCAAAAGTTGAGTCATATCTGAGCATGTATTCCAGATACTCAAGATCTGCATTTCTTACATTAATACCTGCAATTTCAATTTCAGGCATGTCCATTGCTGCTCTGATCACAACTCTGCCGATTCTGCCAAAACCGCTAATACCAACTTTAATCGCCATTTTATTTTCCTCCTAAAATCTCTATAAATAACGATAATTTAAACTGTAATATATATCAATATCCTAATATCTTCTTCTCTTTGAGGAAGAAAGGATATTCATACCTTCTCTGTACTTGGCAACTGTACGTCTTGAAATTTCAATACCTTTGCTGCCGAGTATCTCAACCATATCCTGGTCGCTGTAAGGTTTTTTAGGGTCCTCATTGTCTATGATTTCCTTTATGAAAGTCTTTATACTGTTTGAGGACATTCCTTCGCCGGAGCTGTCTGTTACACCGCTGGAGAAGAAATATTTGATTTCAAAGACTCCTCTCGGGGTCTGCATGTATTTGCCGTTTATTGAACGGCTTACGGTGGATTCGTGGATATTCAGATCCTCTGCCACCTGTTTCAGTGTAAGTGTCTTCAGATATTTAGGGCCATTATCCAGGAATTCCTTCTGGTGGCTGATTACTGATGAAACTACATTGTATATGGTCTGTCTGCGCTGTTCGATGCTTTTAATGAGCCACATCGCAGCATTGTATCTGTCATTGAGGTATCTGGAAAGTTCTTCATCCCCAGGTGCCTGTTTGGCCAGATTCATATAATACGGGCTTACCATAAGGTGAGGAATTGTTCCTTCATTGGTAAGTACTTCGTACTCATCATTGATTTTTTCAACGATTACATCAGGAATCAGGTACTTCACAGTATCTCCTGATGAGAATCTGCGACCTGGTTTCGGTTCCAGTGTTCTGATAAGGTCTGCCACAAGCTGGACCTGCTCCACTGTAAGCCCTGTCGCTTTGGAAACCTTGGTCAGCTTGTTTTCGCCAAGGTCCTGCATATGATTAAGAATTATGTACTCAACTGAATCTTCCAGAAGCCCTTTGGCTGCCAGCTGGATAATCAGACATTCTTCAAGGCTGCGGGCACCCACACCACTTGGTTCGAAAGTCTGGATTACGTCCAGAACTCTTTCAACAGTTTCCTCGCATACACCGAAAGCCTTGGCAACTTTCTCTGTTTCAACAGTAAGATAACCGTTGTCATCGATTGCTTCAATGAGAAATCTTCCGATTTTCATATCATTTCCTCTGAGACTTGAGAAAGTAAGCTGAAGCAAAAGTGAATCTTCAAGCGTTTCGTCTTTACTTACAAACTGTTCAAAGGAAGTTTCATCGTGGTCTTTATTATATTCCCACTGCTTGTAACTGATATCATCATACTCCGCTTCCTTGACCTTTTCGCGCAGGTCAAAATCGGCCTCCTCAGACTCTTTCTTTTCAAGAGTTTCTGTCTTGGAAACCTCAATTTCTTTTTTCCCTTCAGATGCGTCATACTCAAGCACAGGGTTCTGCATAAGCTCGTCCTGTACGAATGTCTCCAGCTCCTGCGTGTTGAACTGCAGAATCTGGATAGCCTGAATAAGCTCGGGAGTCATAGTCAGTTTTTGGGTCTGTTCAATTGTCAGGTCGTAGCCTAATCTCATCCTTCACCTCGGCATTTTCCAGCGGAGCAATAACGTATGCAAATATTATACCAAAATTATTTCTTTATTTCAACCCCGGGAAGTTTAATTGTCGTAAAGCTTCGAATAAAATTATATTTGCGGAGTTTGCCAGGTTAAATGAGCGCAGTCTTGTGTCCTCGCTCATCGGAATTCTTATTGCAGTTTCTTTATGTTCTTCAATAAAGTCGCGCGGCAGTCCGGCTGTTTCCTTACCGAACAGGAACATGTCCCCGTCCCTGTATTCCACATCTGCATAAATGTGGCCCCCCTTGGTTGTAGCCAGGAAAAGTCTGTGGTCGCCCTGACCATACTTTTCCATGAGAGCATCCAGACTTTCGTGAACTTCCAGCTTGACAAAAGGCCAGTAATCAAGGCCTGCACGCTTCAGGCTCTTGTCGTCAATTTTAAAACCCAGCGGTTCTACAAGATGAAGCACTGTGCCTGTCGCTGCGCATGTTCTTGCAATATTGCCTGTGTTAGGCGGAATTTCAGGTTCTACAAATACTATATGTAATGACATGGTACGTCTCCTTTTTCAAAAAAATTTTCTTTCCATCAAATATCTTACCAAATTTTTTAAAAAAATAAAGACAAAGTTGCAGATTTGTTATATAATTTTGAAAGTTGAAATTTAACAGCAAAACTTTTGGAGGTTCACATATGAAAAAGCTTAATGTTGGCATCTTAGGCCTCGGCACTGTAGGCGGCGGAACATATGACATTCTGGTAAAAAATCACGATCTGATCCAGCAGAGAACAGGCGTATCAATCGAAGTTGTAAAAATTCTTGATTTAAGAAAACGTCCCGGCGTTGACGAATCACTTTTTACCACTGATCCTGATGAAGTTCTAAACAATCCTGATGTCGATCTGATTGTTGAAACTCTTGGCGGCATCCAGCCTGCATCCTCTTTCATGGTTCAGGCAATGAAAAACGGCAAGCACGTTGTAACTGCCAACAAAGCAGCCGTTGCAGCAACTTACGTGGAATTACAGGAAACTGCTGCAGCCAATGGAGTGAAATTCCTCTTTGAGGCCAGCGTAGGCGGCGGTATCCCTGTGCTCACAGCAATTCAGGGCAACCTTTCAGGCAACAACTTCCTTGAAGTTATGGGTATCGTAAACGGTACTACCAACTATATTCTCACCAAGATGACTGAAGACGGTGCTGATTATGCCGAAGTTCTCAAAGATGCACAGGCCAAAGGTTTCGCAGAAGCTGACCCTACTGCAGACGTTGAAGGTATCGACGTTGCAAACAAGCTCTGCATCCTCATCGCCCTTCTTTTCGGCCAGTATATCGCTCCGGGTGAAATCCCTACAACAGGTATTTCAAAGATTACAGGCGAAGATATCACAGCCGCTAAGGCAGAAGGCTGCAAGATCAAGCTCATCGCTCATGCAAAAATTGAAGACGGCAAGGTGATTGCAAGCGTAGGCCCTGAAAGAATTCCAGAAAGCCACCCTCTCGCAGGCGTAAGCAACGAATTCAATGCAGTCTACATCACCGGTGATATGGTTGACGAAGTAATGCTCTACGGCAAAGGCGCAGGTGCCCTTCCTACAGGCAGCGCAATCGTAGGCGACATCATCAGCGTAGCTAAAGAAGTTAAATAAATAATCAAAAAACACAATACAAAGGAGAAAATAAAATGACTTTATACAAACAGTGGGTTGAATTAATGGAAAGCCAGACAGACGAATCTTTTGAAGAATTCTGGGAAGAGTACAGCGGAGCAGAATCCAAGCTTTACGCACACATTCTGGAAAACGCTGACCAGCACTTCACAGGCAAGGTTGGCGAACTGGCAGCAAAATTCGAAGTAAGACCAGTAATCTTCATGGGCTTCCTCGATGGTATCAACACAAGCCTTGTTACTGCAAACGACCTGGAAACAATCACAGAAGAAACTGAAATAGACCTTGACATCGACATGGAAAAGCTCTTCTTCAATATGCTCAAAGCTGATGCAGACTACTTATACACTCTGCCACAGTGGGAC
The DNA here is from genome assembly GCA_017436705.1 of Bacillota bacterium. Classification (GTDB taxonomy): domain Bacteria; phylum Bacillota; class Clostridia; order Peptostreptococcales; family Anaerovoracaceae; genus SUG1106. Next base: position 29,416 of record JAFSCP010000027.1, on the reverse strand, counting down.
GGCGTTCTCTCCGAAGAAAAGAGACTCTCCATCCTCAAGGACTATAACCGTTCCAGAATCGTAGTTAAGGAAAAAGAACCCGGCAGAAATGACCCATGTCCTTGCGGTTCCGGCAAGAAGTACAAGAAGTGCTGCGGCGCTAACAAATAATCAAGTACAAAACAAAACCTCCCGGGGAACAGCTCCTCAGGAGGTTTTTTATTGGAATTATCCAAACATTTTTTTCATATATTCAATTCTTGCGGCAACTGCTGCTCTTGTAGTAGGTGCTTTCTGCACAATGTCGAAACCATGCATGGTGCCGCGGGTTTCGTTCAGCTCCACAGGCACTCCTGCTTCTGCAAGCTTCCTGCCATAGTTTATACCGTCATCATGGAGACAGTCAAACTCTGCTGTTTCAATATATGCAGGCGGCAGTCCGCTGCAGTCCCCTTCTATCGGAGAAGCGTACACGTAATTTTCTATATCGCTGCCCTGCAGATATCCACCCGCCATATATTTTGACAGGCTGCTGTTCCACATAGGCGTATCCGTATACTTGCGGTTGCTTTCAGTGTCCATGCTCTGATCCACAAAAGGATAAATCAGAAGCTGGAATTTAATATTAATGCCCAGACCTCTGTCTCTGACCATCTGCGTTACTGCCGCAGTCAGGTTTCCTCCTGCGCTGTCGCCTCCAAGGGCGATTTTTTCTCTGGAAATGCCCAGATTATCAGCATTGTCCCAGGTCCATTGAAGAGCAGCCAGGCAGTCTTCCGGCGGTACTGGGAAAGGATTCTTCGGAGCCAGACGGTACTGGACGAATATCACTTTGCAAGGAGTTGCAAGCGCATATGCCTTTGCATTGCTGTAGTGATACCCTGCCCCTTCGAAGAAAAACCCTCCGCCATGAAAATATACCAGGCAGTTATCTGTATTTTTTCTCCGTGGTTCCATGATAAAAATTTCAATTGGCTCGTCTTTATAGCCGCAGATAGTTTCTCTGCATACAGCCATCTCTTTATCCTTCCAGAGCCACTTCGGCGGTTTCATCATCTCGCCCATTCTGCCTGCCATTTCAGGACTTCTGATTGGCGGTGCAAACATGCTGAAAGGAAAGAATTCTTTTTTTATAGGATACTTAGCCATTTTTCACCTCTTAATTATCAAGAAATCTGAAAATGGTTTTCCACACAGTTTCATCCTGCATAGTCATACGATCCCAGTCAAATGAAGCCAGAAAAGCATCCTTCTGTTCCTTGGTTTCCAGAAGCTTCTTTTTATTCTTCGCAGCCAGGTCAGCCAGGTATTCACCTAAATATTTTACCGCGTCCTCTGTATAATTAGGGTTATGGTCCCTGCCTGAAACCAGCATAAATTCAGTGTCAGGACGGCCTTCAAGCTCAGTCTTCAGAACATCGTAGCTCGCATCCTTGTGGCAGCGCTGGTCGTTGTCAGAATAAATAAGCAGTGCTTTTGCCTGTGATTTTTTAAGGCTGCAGGCAGCATCAAAGTTCACATATTCAGGATTAGCCTTATTTTCCAGATCCATGATTGCCTTGCGGTAAAGTTTCATAATACCGCCGAAATATGAATTAATCAACCTTTCTACTGAAACAAAGCCCGCCATAACCACAATCTTTGAAATTTCAGGGTGCAGCGCAGAAATATTCAGCGTTGAAAAACCGCCCCAGCTGTGTCCCACCACAGAAATATCAGTACCTGCAAACTGCGGGTCTGATTTAACCGCCCTGATACAATCGTCCAGGTCGTGAAGTGACTGAGACATACCGTTAGGCGTTTCACCGCCTGATTCCATACAGCCTGTGTGGTCATAGGCAAAAACCCGGTAGCCGTGTCTTGCCAGCAGTTCAATTTCTTTCATGTATGAACGGTGCCCGCCGCCGAAGCCATGGTCAAATACAATAAGCCTGCCCTCCTTCGGCTCATCATAGTTGTAAATATAGCCCTGCAGCTTATGTCCCATGGAAGATTCAAACACATAAGATTCCTTATGCAGTCCCGGGAAATCCTCTGCAGAAAAGTAAAAAGCAGTTCCATTATCGTCGCATCTTGTGTAGGCCATTGCTTTGTACATTTTAATGACATGTTTTTCAAAAATCATAAAGCAATCTCCTTTCTATGATACAGCTTTGCAGCTATTCAATAAACATGGCGTCGCCATAGCTGAAGAACCTGTACTGCTCCTTCACAGCAATTTCATACACTCTGAGTATATCTTCCCTGTTATAAAGTGCAGAAATCAGCATGAGCAGTGTAGACTTCGGCAGATGGAAATTTGTGATAAGCGATTTTATAATCTTAAATTCATAGCCAGGGTAGATAAAGATTCCTGTGGAACCGCTGCCCGGCTTTACGAGCCATTTTCCTGATTCTTCGTCGAATTCCGCCGCACTTTCAACAGTACGTGTTGATGTTGTTCCTACAGAAATAATTCTGCCACCGTCTTTGATAGTTTCATTTATAAGCGCAGCATTTTCTTCATCCACAAAATACTCTTCGAAATGCATATGATGGTCTTCGATTTTTTCAACCTTTACCGGTCTGAAAGTACCGATACCAACATGGAGAGTAACATAAGCAATCTTCACACCTTTTTCACGGGCTTTTTCGAGAAGTTCTTTTGTGAAATGAAGTCCCGCTGTAGGTGCGGCAACTGAACCTTCGTTTTTGCAGTACACAGTCTGGTATCTGTCACGGTCATCCTTGTTATTTTCACGTTCGATATATGGCGGCAGAGGCATCTGTCCCAGTTCCTCCAGTCTTTCCAGGAAAATCCCCTCATACTCAAACTCAACAATTCTTGTACCATCTTCGCCGTAATCCTTAATCACAGCACGGAAAAGTTTCTCATCAGAGAATGATACGCTGTCACCGACCTTGAGGCGCTTACCCGGCTTTACCATGGTTTCCCATGTATCCCCTTCAATTCTCTTGATAAGAAGGAACTCAACCTTAGCGCCAGTGCCTTCTTTAACGCCAAAAAGCCTTGCGGGCAGTACCTTGGAGTTATTAAGTACAAGGCAGTCCGTAGGCTTAAGGTAATCAATGATATCGTAAAAGTGCTTATGCTCAACTTCACCTGTTTCTCTGTGCACGACCAGCAGTCTGGAACTGTCACGTTTCTCTGCAGGAGTCTGGGCAATCAGCTCTTTTGGTAATTCGTAGTCAAAATCATTAATATGCATATTTAGAATGTAACCTGTCTTTCTTCAGTATCGTCGTCATCACCGCCGTAATCCAGGCCCAGATGCTTGTAACCCGACTTGGAAACCATTCTTCCCTTGGGAGTTCTGTAAAGAAGTCCTGCCTGAATAAGATAAGGTTCATTTACGTCTTCAATGGTTACACGTTCTTCCCCGATTGACGCAGCAATTGTGTCAATGCCAACAGGTCCGCCGTTGAATCTTTCGATAATAGTCGTAAGAATTTCACGGTCAAGTCTTTCAAGACCCAGGCCATCAACACCGAGGGCGGTAAGCCCTTCTCTGGTGATGTCGATATCTATTATACCATTTCCTTTGACCTGTGAAAAGTCCCTGATTCGTTTTAACATTCTGTTTGCCACACGCGGCGTTCCTCTGGAACGCTTGGCCATTTCATTGAGGGAGGCTTCATCTATCTCCACCCCCAGAATATGCGCAGTACGTCCGAGTATTTTTTTAAGTTCGTCAGAAGTATACATTTCAAACTTACCCAGCACGCCGAAACGGTCACGGAGCGGTGCAGACAGACTGCCGGCCCTTGTGGTTGCTCCTATCAGAGTAAACTTGGCCAGATCAAGTCTGATGGAACGTGCCGACGGTCCTTTACCTATGATAATATCAAGCGCATAGTCTTCCATGGCCGAGTAAAGAACTTCTTCTACAGAACGGTTCAGTCTGTGAATTTCATCTATGAAAAGTACATCGTTGTCGTTGAGATTGGTCAGGATTGCTGCCAGGTCCCCTGCTCTTTCGATAGCAGGTCCGGAAGTAATCTTAATGTCAACTCCCAGTTCATTGGCGATAATTCCTGCCAGTGTTGTTTTACCAAGTCCCGGAGGTCCGTAAAAAAGCACATGGTCAAGAGGCTCACCCCTCATTTTGGCAGCCTCTATAAATATTTTAAGATTCTGTTTAACACCCTGCTGTCCTATGTAATCGTCCAGATACTGCGGTCTCAGATTAACCTCGCTGCGCAGTTCACCGGCATTTATATTGGCAGATGTAATTCTTTCGTTGTCCATTTAATGTCCCTCTTTATCCTTTAAAACAGGCTCTTAAGTGCCTTTTTAATATATTCTTCACTGGTAAGATTGTCTTCCGGAACCTTTGCAACTGCACCGAAAGCCTCTGCCTTGCTGTATCCCAGAGCAACAAGTGCCTGAATAGCTTCTGTACGGCTGTCACCGGAATCCTCTGCCCCGGTGCCTCCGGAAACTGTAATTCCAGTCATATCAGCAGCAGATACACCCTCAATATCCAGCTTGCCGACTTTATCTTTAAGCTCCAGTATAAGACGCTCAGCGGTCTTCTTGCCCACGCCATTGGCCTTACTGATTTCCTTCACATCTTCAAACATGATTGCACGGCGCAGTTCATCCACAGACATGGAACCCATAATTGCCATTGCACCCTTAGCGCCGATGCCGCTGACCGTAATAAGCATGCGGAAAAAATCAAGGCTCTCACGGTTATGAAAACCGTACAGGCTCACATCGTCTTCCTTGACAATCATTGCTGTAAAAACTTTGACTTCTTCCCCTTCACCGTATTTATAAAGCGGGGAACCTGCAGGAACATTGATTTCAAAACCTATGCCAGACGGTGTTTCAACCACGATTCCTGACGGCAGTGTCATTGCATAATATCCTCGTATGTACTTGATCAACTCTATATTCCCTCCTTGATTCTAAGCTGCCTGCGCCCTCTGCTTCCTGCAGAATGTCCGTGGCATATTGCCGCAGCCAGAGCATCGGCTGTATCGTCAGGTTTAGGCACCGCTTCCAGATTGAGAATTGCCTTAACCATAGCCTGCACCTGTTTCTTATCCGCACGTCCGTATCCTACCAGAGCCTGCTTGATCTGGAGCGGCGTGTATTCACTGATTCTCAGGCCCTGCTTGGCACAGGCCAGCACAGCAACACCTCTGGCTTCACCTACCAGAATAGCTGTCTTTGCATTATTATTGAAGAACAGTTCTTCGATGGACGCCTCTTCCGGCCTGTATTTTTCAATTATATCTGTAAGTCCATCATACAGTACCTCCAGCCTGGACGGCATGTCCATTTTAGCGTCTGTAAGAATGGAACCATATGTCACCACAGAAAAATGGTTGCCGGTCATATCCAGCACACCATACCCCAGAATAGCATAACCGGGGTCAATTCCCAGAATTCTCATAAAAGTCTCCGTTCGTCCTTGTTCTTGTTTTTATTATACTACACAAACATTTGTTTGTCTATAAATATTTTATTCACGGATTGCTCTTGAAAAGAAACATTTTATGTGGTAAGATGAACTTAATTTTATACCATTACTTCACATATTTATTTAATGCTGGGGAGGTCAACATGAGATATTCAAGACAGAACAAGATTATTGAAATTATCAACAATAATGAAGTTGATACGCAGGAAAAACTCGCAGCACTTTTACGTGAAAGCGGCTACGAGGTTACACAGGCTACCATTTCCAGGGACATCAAGGAGCTTCAGCTGGTTAAGACCCTGTCCTCTTCCGGCAAGTATAAATATGCAACCAGTGCTTCCAAGGATTCCCCTGTTTCCGACAGATTCATTAAAATTTTCCGTGAAACAATAACTTCCTTTAAAGATGCTGAGAATATTATTGTAGTAAAAACCCTTTCCGGCTGCGCCAATGCTGCTGCAGAAGCGGTTGACAGCTATGGTATGCCTCACATTGTGGGTTCCATTGCCGGTGACAACACATTTATCCTCATCGTTGACTGCAAAGAAAGCGTTCCTGAAGTAATGGCTGCATTTGACGAAATGCTTTATACGAGGGCAAAAAATGATTAATCATATCAGCATTAAAAATTTTGCTATAATCGAAAATACTGAAGTAGACTTTGAAAATGGACTTAACATTATCACCGGGGAAACGGGCAGTGGTAAGTCCATTGTTATTGAAGCCATAAGTCTGGCACTGGGAAGCCGTGCAGATACTTCTGCCATAAGGACAGGCACTGACAAGGCAGTAGTTCAGCTTCTCGGTACCCTTGACGGCGAAGAAATCGTCATAACACGTGAGGTTTCATCATCCGGTAAGAATCTCTGCAAACTTAACGGAGAGATTGTTACCCTCGCCCAGCTTAACAAAGTCTGCACCAGACTCGCCGACATTCACGGTCAGTATGACAACCAGTCCCTGCTCAATCCTGACTACCATCAGGTTCTGCTGGACACATACAAAACTGACCTTATTTCGCCTGCCAAGGAACAGGTTGCCTGTATTTTTGAAAAGTTCTCTAAATGCCGCAGCGAACTGGCATCCCTCCTTTCCCTCGAAAAGGAAAATGCACGCAAAAAAGACTTTTATCAATACGAAGTGGCGGAAATAGATAAGGCCGATTTAATTCCAGGCGAAGACGACGAGCTTACTGACCGTATCAGCCTGCTCCAGAACAGCGAAAAAATCTTTGCAAATATCGAGAAATCCTACGCAGTCATGGCCGGCGAAGCGCCTTCCGTACTCGATGGTATGGGCAGTGCGGTCCGTGCTGTAGAAGAAATTTCAGTTTTTTCAAAAGATCTGGAAGCTCTTTCACAGGAATTCAGCGATATTTACTACCGCCTGCAGGATCTCTGCAGCGAGCTGCGCAGCGTCAAGGATGGAATTACATTCTCCCCTTCCGAGCTTGATTCTGCCATCGCCCGCATGGACCTGATTGACAATCTCAAGAAAAAATACGGTAACACAATTTCAGAAATTCTGGAGTACCGTGACAATATTGCTTCCCAGCTCAGCCTAATCGAAAACTTTGACGATGTTAAGCTGAAACTGGAAAAGGAACTTATAGTTCTGAAAAAAGAGCTTATTTCTGCCTGTGCTGTACTTACATCAGTCCGCAGGGAAGTTGCTGCCGAGCTGGAATCAAAAATCCAGAAAGAGCTTGTGGATCTTAACTTCCACGATGCCCGCATCAGCATCTCCATTGAGCCTCTGTCAGTACCTACTGCCGAAGGTCTGGACAAGGTCGAAATTCTCATTTCAACCAACAAGGGCGAACCACTGAAACCGCTTTACAAAATCGCTTCCGGTGGTGAAATGTCCAGAATAATGCTTGCTTTCAAGAATATAATCAGCTCCTACGACATGATTCCGACACTTATTTTCGACGAAATCGACAACGGTATCAGCGGCATCACAGCCAGCATAGTCGGCAGGAAACTTAAGGAAATCTCACGCGAGCACCAGATTCTCTGCATCACACACCTTCCTCAGATTGCGGCCTGCGGTAATTACAACTACAGAATTTACAAAGAATCTGACGACGAAAAAACTTTTACAACCGTTGAAAAACTAACTGATGAGGAAAAAGTTTCCGAAATCGCCCGCCTTCTCGGAGGAACCAATATTACAGAAACCACTCTTCAGAGTGCCCGAGAACTTATTGCTGGCAGCATAAAATAACTTACAGAAACGACAAAACCGGCAGAATCAAGCTGATTCTGCCGGCTATTTTATTCCCTTTATAAATTCTTATTCATCATATGTGCTCTGCAGCATATCCAGATCCCAGCTCTGGAGGTCTGTATGCAGCAGTTCATGAGCTCTGTTGGACAGAGGCTTGCCTAAGAATTCTTTGTATGTAAGCTGTACTGCAGGGTTTTCGTGAGAGAATCTCAGGTTATTTACTTTATCAAGGCCATAAAGTTTCTTTGCACGTTCTGCAGCCTTTTCTTCACCGTCTCTGAAAGGCTGTCCGCCGCCGCCTACGCAGCCGCCAGGGCATGCCATGATTTCAACAAAGTCGTAGGCAACCTTTCCGCTGTTAACTGCGTCAACCAGTTTTCTTGCATTTCCGAGGCCGCTGGCAACCGCAACTTTCAGTTCTGTTCCTGCCAGATTGAACTTAGCTTCCTTCCAGCCGTCCATACCTCTTACTTCCTTGAACGAATCCGGTTCAGGATTCTGCCCTGTTACGAGGAAGTATGCACTTCTGAGAGCAGCTTCCATTACACCGCCTGTTGCGCCGAAGATTACTGCAGCACCGGTACTTTCACCGAAGATATCATCAAACGGCATATCCACAAGGTCCTGAGGCTTGATACTGTCAGCCTTGATCATTCTCACAAGTTCTCTTGTTGTGAGAACCAGGTCCACGTCGTGACCGTGTTCAGCACTGTTCACCTGAGCAACGTTTCTTTCGTACTTCTTTGCAATACAAGGCATGATGGAAATCGAGAAAATCTTGTCAGGGTCAATACCCAGCTTGTGAGCGATATAGGTCTTGGACATTGCACCGAACATCTGCTGAGGTGATTTGGCAGTTGATAAATCACCTACCATATCTTTGTGCTGAGTCTTCATGAATCTCACCCATCCAGGACAGCAGGATGTGTACATAGGCCACTTATGTCTGTTTCTGTTGGCCAGTCTTTCCAGGAATTCACTGCCTTCTTCCATGATTGTAAGGTCTGCTGAGTAGTTTGTGTCGAATACATAGTCAATGCCGATCTTCTTGAGTGCACATACAAGCTTACCCAGTGTTGCGTCCTTATCTTTAAGGCCGATCTGTTCTCCCCATGCAGTTCTTACTGCCGGAGCAATCTGAACCATTGTAATGATTTCAGGGTTGTCGAGAGCTTCATTGAGAGGAATTCTGTCATCTCTTTCACGAAGAGCTCCTACGGGACAGTGTGTTACACACTGACCACAGAGGGCACAGTCCACTTCGTTGATGCTCTTATTGTCTTTTACACCGATGGATGTTCTGTAACCTGAGCCCACCAGGTTCCAGATACTGAGTCCCTGAATTTTTTCACATACCTGCACGCATCGCATACATTTTACGCACTTGGAAGCGTCTCTGATTAGAGGAAGCTTAGTATCCCATCTGCTCTTTTCTGCGATGTTCTGATAATCAGACGCAATAATACCGATATCATTTGCAATTGTCTGAAGTGTGCAGTTGCCGCTTCTTATGCAGCTTGCGCAGTTTGTATTATGGTCGGAAAGAATCAGTTCCACATTGATTCTTCTCATTCTTCTTACTCTCGGACTGCTGGTGAGGATTTCCATACCTTCCTGGCAAAGAGTATTGCAGGCGGTCACAAGTTTCTTCATGCCCACGATTTCAACCAGGCATACTCTGCATGCACCGATCTCGTTGATTTCTTTCAGATAGCAAAGATGAGGAATGTCAATACCTACTTTCTTTGCAGCATCCATAATGGTAGTACCTTCTTTTACGGTTACTTCCTGACCGTTAATCATAAGTTTAATGTTCTTTACCATTTAGTATCCCTCCCTCCTCTGAAAGAGCCAAAGCCATGGTAATCGCAGCGCAGGCATCTTGAAGCTTCAAGCATTGCTTCTTCAAGGTTCATGCCTTGTTCAACTTCGTCGAAGTCGTTGCCTCTGTGCTTAGCAAATCTTTCTTTCATTTCAACACGGCCACATGGCAGATTGTCTGATGGGTCCGGTTCAGGGATATCTACATCAACTTCAATTTCATGATTGAAGCCGAGGAAAGAGTCTATGTTGGCTGCTGCTACCTTTCCTGCAGCAATAGCGTTGATTACTGTTGACGGACCAGTTACGCAGTCACCACCTGCATAAGTTCCGAGAACGCTGTCAACTACGCTGCTCTTTGCAGCCTTGATATTTCCGCGGAAAACAGGAATACCGAACTGTTCGAAGAATCCGATGTCAGTTGCCTGTCCGATGGCAGAAATGATAATATCGCAAGGAATTTTTTCTTCAGGTTCAGATGATGGCATAGGCTTAGGTCTGCCGGCACTGTCTGCCTGACCTGCAATCTGAGGCTGTACCCAGAGGGCCTTCACTTCACCGTGCTTGTCAGTTTCAATTCTTGAAGGCGCCTTGAGCTGGAGCAGGTCGCAGCCTTCTGCAATAGCACCGCCGATTTCATCAGGAAGTGCAGTCATATCATCACGTCTTCTTCTGTAAACAATGCTTACATCAGTAGCACCAAGTCTTTTGGCAGTTCTTGCAACGTCCATTGCTACATTGCCGCCGCCGATAACTACTACCGCTTTGCCTGCAAAGTCAGGCATTGCATCGTCGCCGATACCTCTGAGCATTTCAACCGCAGGGATTACGCCCTTGGCATATTCACCAGGAATGCCTATACCCTTGGCATTATGGGAACCTATTGAAATGTATGTAGCATCGTAATTGTCTCTGATTTCTGCAATCGCCTCAGGTGTGGAAACATCGTAGTCACACTTGACTTCAACGCCAGCTGATAAAATTGCATCGATATCCCACTGCAGTCTTTCTCTTGGAAGTCTGTAATTTGGAATACCGTAACGCAGCATACCGCCAAGCTGTGCTCTCTTTTCAAAAACTGTAACCTTGTGGCCCATGATTGCAAGGAAATAAGCACAGCTCAGGCCGGAAGGTCCACCGCCGATAACAGCAATTTTTTTGCCTGTGTCGTCCATCTTCTGAGGAACCGGAACATTGCTGCAGTTATCTACAGCAAAACGCTTGAGACCTCTGATGTTGATTGGTGCATCGATAAGTTTTCTTCTGCAGCGGACTTCGCAAGGATGTTCACAGATAAGTGCGCATACAGTAGGGAATGGGTTGTCCTTTCTGATAAGTCTGACTGCATCATCGTATCTGCCGGCTTTGAGCAGAGCCACATAACCGGGAACGTCAACGCCTGCAGGACACATTGCCACGCAAGGAACCGGCTGGCTGTTGTTGTTGATACTTTCAGAACATGTGTGAATCTTTATGTGAGATTCAAAGTCTTCACGGTAGCCTGCAATGCCTCTTAAAACCATATTTGCAGCTTCCGTACCGATAGCGCAGTCAGCAGTCATGCTGATTGCCGCTGCTGTTTTTTCAAGCAGAGCAATTTTGCTCATCGGTGTTTCTGTGTCAGTGTTTAAAATGTCATCAATGATATTCTGCAGCTGTCCCAGGCCTACACGGCATGGAGCACATTTACCGCAGCTCTGTGAATGACAGAGTCTGAGGAAAGAAGCAGTCATGTCCACCGGACACTGTCCCGGCGGGCTGGCGATAATTCTTCTTTCCAGGTCTTTGTAGAGTCCTTCTACTGTTCTCTGAGCAGCGTCAGGAGATTTGATATAAAGTCTGTTCACCGTTTCTCCTCCTAACTTTACTTTTTACTAATTCATCTTTACATCTTTTTTTGACTTACCGGGTTTTTACCTTGCTTAAAATCCCTTTTAAGTCCAGTTCCATTACAAAAATGCTTGCCATCATGATAAACGCTCCAAGATATGATTTCGTGGAAAGTATCTCATTGGCAAAAATTACTGCAACGATGGTCGCAAAGACCGGCTCAAGGGCATATATAACCCCTGTATGTGATGCTGTGGTATACTGTTGGGCAATCGGTTGTACCACAAAAGCAACCCCGGTGCAGAATATAGCAAGGAAAAGCATAGATGCCCACACTGTAGTCGTGCCAGGCAAATGCGGCTCTTCCGTTATAATGGCTAAAAATAAATTACATACCCCTGTCACACCAAGCTGGAAAACACCCAGCTGATACGCATTTACTTCTTCGTGTGAAACCGCTTTTTCTGTGAGCAGCAGGTCAATGGCATAAGCCATGGCACACATGATACAAAGAAGGTCCCCTTTAAGGTTTTCCTTATTGATTGAAAAATCATCCTTAAGAGTAAGCAGCGCAATACCTATGAGGCACAGAATCACTGCAAACACTACTTTGCGGTCCTGCTTCTGCTTCAGGAAAAGACTTCCGAAAACCGGTGTAAACACAACTGTAAGTGCACACAGGAAACCCGAATTTGAAAGTGAAGTGTACTTCACACCGAAAGTAGCCCCCATATAAACGAATACAAGCGCAATCCCCACCATCACGCTGTACTTAAGCGTTGTTTTATTTACTGTCTTTACTTTGTTCCAGGAAAGGGCCACTGCAATAAAGAAGGCCACCAGGAAGCGATAAGCATTAAGGGTAAAAGGGTCCATTTCCACAAGGCACAGATCCATAAGATAGTATGAAACTCCCCAGCAAAGCGTTACCAGCATAAGCATCAGGTCGGCCTGAAATTGTTTCCTGCTGTCAATCATGTTATGTTCCATTTCTAAATCCTCCCGACTAACAACTCCAGAGCCAGATTCTGTTCCAGTACTCCTGTTTTGATGTTCCTGTCGATTTCGTAAAGCTGACTGAGAATTGATTTTAATTTTTCTACTGTGAATTTATCAGCAAATGACATAGCCTTTTTGATTCTGAACTCGTGCATTTTCATAGCTCCGGTTATGGCCGCAAGGTTCATACCGTCCTGCTTGAACTCTTTCACTTCAAGAATAAGCTCAAAGTGGTTTACAAGCAGACCAACGATTGAAAATACATCGCTGCCCGATGCCAGAATATTATGCAGAAGGCCGAAAGCCTGCTCTTTCATGTTATTGCTCACAGCATCCAGAAAATTGAAAACGAATGTATCCATGTCGCCGTTAAGAGTTGCCGAAACATCCTCTTCCCTTATCACATTGCCGTCACTGTGTGCTATTATCTTTTTTATATCATTTTCAAGATTGAAAATCCTGTATTCGGTTTCTTTATTGAAGTAACCGGTTTCATCAATCATATATCTGAGAGTATCACGGCTGATCTGCACACCTGCCGCCTTAAACCGTTTCTCTGCAAAGCCTGCCAGCGTACTCTGGTCCAGTTTGTCAAATTCGTAAGTTCTGCAGGTTTTTTTCAGTTCCTTTACAAGCTCGCTCTTTTCCTCCAGCATTTCTGCAGAAAGAATAAGCAGTGTACCCTCATTGGGATTTTTAACATATTCTATCAGTTTATCTCTGTCTGATGCAGCAAAGCCTTTTGGGCTGGCTGATTTAAGAGCCGGAAAGTCCTTGGCCCAGACCACCCTTCTTTCTGAAAAAATGGAGAAAGTATTGCAGGCTTCAAGAACCATATCCGCACCCTGCACTTCGTCACCTAGTTTAACATAGTCAAGCGACAAAGCGCCAGGATTAACAAAACGCTTTACAAGAGAGCTTGCGGCCCAGTCCACCAGATAATCCTCGCAGCCATACATCAGAATCACCGCAGGAAAATTATCTGTTTTAAGGTCATTATTAAAAGTTTTAAAAGCATGTTCTTTTTTACCGAAACTGCCAGCCATATTTTTTCAGCCTTTCACTCCAACATAAAATGGCAGTTAATTTCTTCCTTATCAAAAGAAAAACCTACCGCCCCATTATAATCATTTCTGAGTATTATTATACATGAATTTTTTAACTTTTCAATAACTTTAGGGGTCGGATGTCCATAGTTATTTTTGCCCACCTGAATAACTGCATAGGATGGTTTTATAGCATCCAGAAACTCCTGACAAGTACTTGTCGCTGAGCCATGATGGCCTATTTTCAATATGTCTGCCCTCAGTTTGTCCGTTCCTGCGTATTTTTTAAGCATTGACTTTTCACCGGTTTCATCCAGATCGCCTGTCACAAGTATTCTGTATTCTTTATAGTGAACCATGAATGCAGAACACTGGTCGTTTGCATCCTGTCCTTTTTCCGGATCAATGGTTTCCGGCCACAGAGTTTCAATATACACATCTTCTGATACTGTCACATTCTGACCAGCTGTCATTCTCTTAATGACTCTGTTCACCGGAAAAATTTCTTTCAGTTCCTGAATACCTTTATAATGATCCATGTGCTCATGGGTTACCAGAGCCATGTCCAGATTCCAGGCACCGTTGCGCAGAAGATATGGTTTGAGAATATTCTTTCCCACATTGTAATTCATGCTGCCTCCGCCATCTATGAGAACATCTTTGTTTCCATCCCTTATATGTATGCAGTCTCCCTGCCCCACATCCACGAAGACAATGTCATCATCAGTGACAGGACAATATGTAAGCACGCTGCAAAGTCCTGCTCCGAGGCATATTGCCAGTACGCATGCTGCGATTTTTTTATATTGTGCCCTCAGTTTCATCACGGTAAAAGTTTCCGAAGCCATGAAAAAAATCAGTCCTCCGCCAATCAGCACGCACCACAGAGGAGGTCTTACCACTTCAACCGCACCATACCCGTCCAGTGTTGAAAATTCATTGACCCAGGTAATAACCATTGCCATTCCATCCACTGCCGGCCTTATAAGCTCATAATTTCCTGCCGCACAGAACAGGCAGAAAGCTGCGATTGCAACAGGGACGAAATAACCTGCAAGAAAGATAACAGGAATATTGGCTGCCAGTGAAACAAGAGAAATATAATTGAACTGATATATCTGATACATCATCAGACCTATATTGACTGCCATGGCTGTGGCCAGAAAATCAGGTATTCTGTCCGGAATTACCGGCTGAATAAATGCAATAGATGTAATTGCCAGAAATGACATCTGAAATCCTGCACCGAAAATAACATAGGGATTTGCTGCAATCAGTATCAGCCCCACTGCACTCATTGCAGTAAGCATGTCGTACCTCAGGTCCAGTATCCTTGCAAGGACGCTCATTATAATCATAAGAACTGCCCTTATCACAGAGGGACTCCACATGGAAAGAACCCCGTAAGTAAACAGTAAAACTGCAAGTAATACCAAGGCTGCAGGATTATTTCTGTTTCCTGCAATCTTTTTATAAACTCCATAAAGAATTCCTACATGAAGTCCGCTGACCGCCAGCACATGTGCTGTACCGTTATTTCTGAAGTCTTCATATACATCTTCATCCAGAAAACCAGTCTCTCCGAAAAGTACGCCCATGATTATCCCTTTTGTTCCAGAGCTGAGCTGGTTTTCAAACAGGCATCGCTTTTCATACAGCCACCTTTCATACTTTTCTTTAACAGTAAAATGTCCTGTGCCTTCTGAAAAACTATCAATGGCAGCTACAGCACCTATTCCCCTGCTTTTCAGATATCTGCTGAAATCGAAGCAATATGGATTTCGCTGCCCGGACGGTTTTTCCAGACTGCACACAAATTCAATCCTGCTGTGAAGAAGTTCCCATGGTTTTTCCAGGTTTTCATAATAGCTGAGCAGCACTTTCTCCTGTATCTTTACTCTGCGTCCGTCTGCCGAAATAATTTTTGCTTCAAGATACCAGCTTTCTTCATCCTTGTACTGAACCTTTTCAACATCTGCAATATATCTGCGTGAACTTCCGGTATAACCCTGCAGCTGATCCGGACGCAGCGTCATACCGGCCATGTCCATAAAAAATAATGCTGCCATAACTGCAAGCAATGTACAAAATAGTTTCCGCCTCACCTCATGTTCCTCCTCTCAAAGGTGACGGCGCCCAAATCATTTCCATTATATTACATTTACATATGTATGACAACTGTATAAAATGGCAAAAATAGTTGGCAAAGAGTAAATGTTATGGTATAATTTATGCTGATTATCTATGTAATAAAATACTTTTACCTATACAAGAAAGCGGGTGATTTATTTGAGTAATTATGACGACTACAAATCACGCAGCGATGGTGAACAGGAAGTTCACAGATCAAGGCGTGCAAAGAAGAAACAGGAAGAACAGTCCCATGCTCGTGAAGCGGTGACAGCTGATACAACTGCAACTGGAGCCAAGACTAAAAAAGCAAAAAAATCAAGGAAATCAGGTAAGAAATACCGCCTGAATTTCAAGCAGTTCCTGAAGTTTTCAATCTGCATCTGCCTCATCTGCGCACTGGCTGTTGTTGCCTACGTTGCATCAGTAATTTCCAAGGCTCCTGAAATTGAGACAAATAATATCTACAGTCTCCTTTCACAGAGCTCAGTATTATATGACGATGAGGGCGAAATAATTGACAACATTTTCGCTGACCAGAAGCGAACCCTGGTTGAAATCCATCAGATTCCTGACCATGTGCAGTATGCTTTCATTGCGTTGGAAGACAAGACTTTCAAAACTCACAATGGTTTCAATATTATCCGAATCTTCGGTGCAATCAAGGACGCCATCATTCATGGCAATGGTATCAGCGGTACAAGTACCATTACTCAGCAGCTTGCAAGAAACCTTTACCTTGACGACCGTATGACTGAGCGTTCTCTTGACCGTAAGCTTACTGAAGCATACTATTCTGTAATACTTGAAAAGAAGCTTAACAAAGACCAGATTCTTGAAGCATACTTAAACACAATTTATTTCGGTGACGGTTACGGTGTTCAGGCAGCGGCTCAGGCATATTTTTCAAAAGACATCGAAGATATCAGTATAGCTGAAGCAGCATGGCTGGCTGCTATGCCCCAGAGACCAACAGACTATGCTCTGGTATACTCTGTAGCCAAAACTTCTCTTCCGGAAGATGCTGAAAACATTATCACAGTCAGCGGCGACAGAGCTTATGTATGGAATGACAAGGCAAAAGGAAGAATGGAAACCTGCCTCTACCTGATGCACGAGCAGGGTTACATCAACGATACTGAATACGAAGAAGCCAAGGCCACAGAACTGAAGGATATCATCAACCCTTCCCTGGATTCTCTTAACACAGTTTCCAACTACTTTGCTGACTATGTTATCAAGCAGGTAATTGCAGACTTACAGTCCGAATATGGTTACGATTATTCCAAGGCTCACGATATGGTCTACAATGGCGGTCTTAACATCTACACCACCATGGACTCCCAGGCTCAGGCAGTAATCGAACAGGAATTCAGCGAAGACGACAACTTCCCTGAACCAATCAGCTACAGAAAAGATTCAGACGGAAACATCCTCAATGAAGGTGGCGGAGTAATGCTCTACAAGTACTCCTACTACATTGAAGACGATGGCTCATTCAAACTGAAATCCAGTGAATATGAATGGAATGATGATGGTTCCCTGACAATCTTCAAGGGCAAGAGACTTGCAATTTACAACACTACTGTTCAGGGACAGACCGACTACAGTGTTGAATTCAAGAGCATGTACAATATTGAAGACGGACACTTCTACTCCATTCCTGGCGGCTATGTAAATATTCCGCAGCAGTATAAATCCAGAGACAAAGATAACAATCTGGTAGTTTCCGCAGAATTCTTTGAGAAGTATCCTAATTTCTTTACAGAAGACGGAAAGAAGCTTTCCACACACGATTTCTCCCTGAAGCAGAAAGTTATTCAGCCTCAGGCAGCAATGACAATCATAGATAATAACACAGGTGCAATCAAGGCAATGATCGGTGGCCGTAAGACTTCCGGCAGAATGCTCTTTAACAGAGCAACTGCGACACGTCAGCCTGGTTCCTCTATCAAGCCTATTGCAGTTTATGCAGCTGCCCTTCAGCAGAGCTTCGAACTTCAGAAGGAAGGCGAAATGTCAACTTACTACGATGCCGAAATTGACCAGCAGGGAACAACATTATGGGGGAACTATCTCACTGCCGGCTCAATTATCGACGACGAACCGACAACAATCAATGGTGATAAATGGCCGGTTAACTCTTACCGTTCATATAAAGGTCTTTACACCTTCAGAACTGCCCTTCAGCAGTCTGTAAACGTATGTGCTGTAAAATTACTGACTCAGGTCGGCGTAGATTATTCCTTCGACATGGCTGAAAAATTCGGTCTTACAACTCTTGTAGGTGAAGGTGAAGTCAATGACGTTAACCTGGCTGCCCTTGGTATGGGCGGTATGACAAACGGTGTATCAACTCTTGAAATGGCCAGCGCGTACTCCACTTTCGTAAACGATGGTGTTCACAAAAACTACAGCTGTTATACAAAAGTAACAACAAGAAATGGTGATATCCTTCTCGAACCTGTAATCACTGAAGAAGAAGTCCTCGATCCTGGCGTTGCATGGATTATGAGAGACGTACTCCAGACAGTAGTAAGTGAAGGTATCGCAGGAAATGCCAAGGTCAAAGGTGAAAAAGTCGGTGGTAAAACAGGTACCACATCCGATAGTTACGATATCTGGTTTGACGGTTTCACTGCAAACTACTCCGCAGCTGTGTGGATCGGCAACGACGTAAACATCAAGCTTTCATCAATGTCCGGTAAGGCAGCATCTCTCTGGAGCAACATCATGGGTCAGATTGATGATGCAAAGGATGGCAGCTATTCCAAGAGACCAGAAAACGTTATCCAGGTTGAAATTGATACCAAGAGCGGTCTCCTTGCAACAGAAGACAGCACTTCCACAAGAGGTGAATACTTCACAGTCGGTACAGAACCTACAGAAGCAGGAACACTGAATACAACTGTGGATGTATGTACCGATTCCGGATACCTTGCAACTCCTGGCTGTCCTTCAACAGAATCAGAATCTGGAGTTATGAGACCATACGTTCCTCATGAAAAAGTCAAGGATATCAAGAATGAACTTCCACATTACTACTGTAACGAACATAATACAAATCCGGAAGTATATCCTGTAGATCCTGAAGTTGAGGATGATATAACAATCGTTGATCCTATCCCTGAAGAACCAGATCTGTTTGATCCACTGAATCCGGATAATCCGTTTAATCCTGAAGATCCACTCAACCCAACTGATCCGGTAATACCACCATCAGGTCCTGTTATTTCTGACGACCCTGATGAATGGGAAAGTGATGAAAATCCGGAACCAGATGAAGTGGAACTGGCATAAACAGAATCAATACTCAAAAAGCTTAAAAGCAGAGGCCGCAAGACCTCTGCTTTTTCAGTTCAATTTATTATTAAAACTTTTTAAAATCCTTTACTCTCTGCACCACATCTTCAGCACCGAAAACTGCTGAACCTGCAACTGCCATTTCAACTCCGGCTTCGAGAACTTCCTGTATGTTATTGAGAGTAATGCCGCCGTCAATTTCGATAATGAAATCCAGACCTTTAGCTTTTTTTATTTCTGCCAGTTGTCTTACTTTTTCCAGCGCACCAGGAATGAACTTCTGTCCGCCAAAACCAGGATTTACTGACATAACCAGAACAAGGTCCACATCTTCAAGGATGCACTCAAGAGTGCTTACCGGTGTGGCCGGATTGATGGAAACACCTGCTTTGATACCTTTTGACTTGATATTCTGGATTGTTCTGTGAAGATGCACACACGCTTCCTGATGTACTGTTATATACTCAGTCTGAGGAGTAATAAAATCCTCTATGTACTGATCAGGATTTTCAATCATAAGGTGAACATCATAGTTCAGGCCTGTTTTACCGTTGAGGCCTTTCATTACAGGAGCACCGAAGCTGATGTTAGGCACAAAATGTCCGTCCATAACGTCAACGTGAATAATATCTGCTCCGCCTTCTTCGATTTTTTTAACATCTTCTGCGAGATGTCCGAAATCTGCTGATAAAATTGATGGTGCAAGTTTAAACATTTTTAAGTCCTTTCTAATACTTTCTGCGGTTTCTGATTTCTTCCATATTGGCCACATAAGACTCATATCTGAGCTTGTGAATCCTGCCGGCCTTTACTGCGGCACGGACACTGCAGTCAGGCTCTTTAAGGTGGCGGCAGTCATCATAGTAACACTGCCCCTTGAAATGAGCGATATCAGGATAATACATTTCCAGATTATCTTCTTCGGCCTCAAGAATCTCAAAGGAAGTAAATCCCGGTGTATCGTATACCCTTCCTCCGCCCTTTGCTTCAAAGATTTCAACATGGCGTGTCGTATGTTTGCCGCGCTTGGTCTTTTCACTTATGTTGCCTGTTTCCATATTGGCATGAGGAATGATTGCATTGAGAATGGTTGATTTTCCGACCCCTGAAGGACCGGCAAGCGCAGCAGTTTTACCTGCTATTGCTTCTTCCAGTTCATCAATTCCCTGCCCTGTTACTGCACTTACAGCGATTACAGGATAAGTGTCTTCGTATATTGCTATATACTGCGCCAGTGTTTCTTCATCCACCAGGTCACACTTGTTTATGCAGATAATTGCGTCCACATTGTTCATCTCCGCCATTACCAGAAACTTGTCCACAAGTACAAAATTGGGCTTTGGACGGGTTGCTGCAAAGGTAACAACAAATGTATCCACATTGACAATTGGCGGCCTTATAAACTGATTTTTGCGCGGCTCAATAGAATTGATTACGCCCTTCTTTTCTTCTTCATCGATTATTTCGATATCAACCATGTCACCTACAGCCAGAGTAATTCCATCTTTTTTGAAAATACCTCTGCCCTTGGCCTCTATGATTCCGGCTTCGGTATCAACATAGTAAAATCCACCGATGCCTTTAATTATTAATCCCTTCATAAACTGTCTTCTCCGGTACTATTCATCAGATTCGGCACTTGTCGGAGTATCCGGATCAACGAATTTGTCAGTCACCTGCTCTCCATCAATATCAAGATCCATATCAAAGTCACCGCTTCCGCTGCCTTCTGGCTGCTCGCCCTTGCTGATCAGATATCCTATTGGCGTATTCTTTTCTACTTCTGTTCCTGCTTCAATTTCCTGCCAGAAAACAAGATTCTGAGC
Organism: Bacillota bacterium; assembly: GCA_017436705.1. Taxonomy (GTDB): domain Bacteria; phylum Bacillota; class Clostridia; order Peptostreptococcales; family Anaerovoracaceae; genus SUG1106. The sequence goes on along the minus strand of JAFSCP010000027.1, from coordinate 8,821 downwards.
AACTTCATCAGTTTCTTCGTAACCCACATTGCCTAATTTGAGGCCTGCCTCTGCAATAAGAGCATTAGCTTCATCAGGCGTTTTGCCGATAAGGCTCGGAACTTTTACTTTTTCTTTACCTTTTCCGTCACTGACTTCGATTTCAATTGAAGTACCGCTCTTAACTTCCTTTCCGCCTTCAGGGTCCTGTGTAATTACTGTGTCTTTAGGCAGATGGCTTTCGATTACAGTTACATTTACCTTAAAACCATATTCTTCGGCATAAGCTATTGCTTCATTGACATCTTTACCTACAAGTGTCGGAGCCACGCCTTTATTCTTGCCGCGGCTGATATTTACCTTTACTTCCTGTCCTTCCATTATAGTTGAACCTGCACTTGGCACTGAGGAAATGATCTGGCCCGGTTCGTAAATATGGTGATAACTTTCCTGGCCCATAACAACGGTAATTCCGAGTAGTCTACCTTCTTCCTGTGCCTGTTCGAAAGTCTTGCCGGCAAAATCAGGAAGCTGGATTTCCTCTACACTTTCACCGAACCAGCCCAGCATTGAACCCAGACCAAAGACTCCTGCCACTGCCAGAAGCAGAAATGCAGCAATGATAAAAATTGTCATCTTATGTTCATTTGGTTTAAACTTCTTCTTTTCGTGATGCTTTTCAGGTTCCTTTACATGTACTGCAGGCTCTTCCTTAACATTGACAGATGTGCCGCCGTCCACAAAAGCCTTCTTGCCCATAACCTTGGTGATAAACTCAATATCATCAAGGTCGCTGATCATATCATCAATTACCTTGTATCTGCTGCTCTGGTACTTGGCTGTTGCTTTCCGGATAATCTTTTCAAGCTGCGGCGGAAGTCCCGGAACTTCTTCAGTTACTGACGGTACATCATCGTTGATGTGCATAAGCGCAATGGACACAGGGTTGTCCCCGTCAAAAGGAACTTTGCCTGTAAGCATTTCATAAAGCACAATACCCAGTGAATAAATGTCTGATCTTTCATCCACATAAGCACCTCTTGCCTGTTCAGGTGAGAAGTAGTGGACTGATCCCATGACTTTGTTGCTGCCGCCTACGATAGTTGCAGCACTCACAGCCTTGGCAATACCGAAGTCTGCGAGCTTTGCCACGCCTGTGCTTGTAATCAGAATGTTGTGAGGTTTTATGTCTCTATGTACAATCTGATTTTTATGTGCAAGACTGAGTGCTGAAGCAACCTGACGTATGATATGAATTGCCTCTTTGTAGTCCAGTTTTCCTTTTTCTTTGATAATCTGGCTGAGGACCTTGCCATCAATTAGTTCCATGACAATATAGTAAATATTGCCTTCCTTGCCTACATCATAAACGCCTACAATATTAGGGTGTGAAAGTCCGGCTGCAGCCTGGGACTCTCTTCTGAAATTTTCTATGAACTGCTCATCTTTGGTAAATTCAGGGCGAAGAATCTTAATCGCAACATATCTGTTGAGAAGACGGTCCTTTCCTTTATAAACCACGGCCATGCCGCCGTCGCCTATTTTCTCAATCAGTTCATATCTCCCAGCTAATAATTTATTGCTCATTGATATCTTCCTCCGTTACTCTCATGCTTATAATCGTAATATTGTCGTGTCCGCCATTCTTGTTCGCTCTGCTTACAAGTTCAGTGCAGACATCTGACATGGACCAGATAGTTTTAAGTACCAGAGTTATTTCTCCGGCATCAACCTCATCATAAAGTCCGTCTGTACAGATGATAAAAATATCATCCTTGAATATTTCAACCTGGAAAAAGTCAGGTTCTACAGTTTTGTCTGCCCCAAGAGCCTTTGTGATTACGTTTTTACGTTCATCCACTGCTGCCTCTTGGGCAGAAAGTATTCCTGCTTTGACAAGGGTATTTACATATGTATGGTCTTCCGTCAGCTGAACCAGCTGTCCGCCGCGGAAAAGATAGACTCTGCTGTCGCCCACATTGGCAATAAAAGCTTTGCCTCCTGAAATATAAACAAGAGCAAGAGTAGTTGCCATACCGCTGTTTTCCTGATATGTGTGAGCCAGATTAAAAATCTTTTCATTGGCCTTATCAATACAGTCCTGAAGATAATTAACTATAGCATACTTGTTGTTCATCTGTGAAATAGGATGATCAACCACATAGTTTGCAATTTCATTTACTGCAGTTCTGCTGGCAATTTCCCCTGCATTGCCGCCGCCGACACCATCGGCTACTACATAAACTTTATCAGGCAGCAGTACGAAACAAGCATCTTCGTTATTGCTGCGTCTGAGTCCTTTATCGGATTTGAAACCGACCTGCATCCTGTCCTCCTTTCAGGAAAGCTACACCTGTTTTCTGACCATTTTGCAGATATAGAATCCGTCAATTCCCATGGTCGGAAACAGCTGTCTTTCCTCAACCTTTTCAAAATCACCGTTGCTGTATAAAAACTTTTCAGTCTGTAACTGATTTTCCGCCGGATTGATGGTACATGTGCTGTAAACCAGAGTTCCGCTCGGCTTCACATAAGTTGATGCTGCGGCAAGAATCTTTGCCTGGCGTTCAATCAGTTCCTGAAGTTCTTCATTTCCTTTGTATTTTATCTCAGGTTTGCGCCTTATTACACCAAGACCTGAACACGGCACATCTGCCAGCACCTTGTCAGCCTTTTCTGCAAATTCTGCAAGGGCTTCGGTACTGTCATGGCAGATAAGCTCTATGTTGGTTATGCCGGTACGCTTGGCCTGAGTTTCCATCAGCTTGAGCTTGTGTTCGTAGATATCCATGGAACATACTTTGCCTTCGTCGGACATCATTTCTGCTGTGGCAAAACTCTTGCCGCCAGGTGCTGCACAGACATCGATAACAAAGTCACCAGGCTTTGCATCAAGTGCTTCAGATGCCAGCATGGATGCTTCGTCCTGCACAGAAAACAGCCCATCTCTGTATGCATCGGTGTTGAGAAGTCCGCTGCCTTTTACTATAAGACCTCGCGGGCTTTCCAGAGTTTCTGAAACCTCAAAGCCCTGTCCTTCCAGCATGCTCTTCAGTTCAGTTCTGCCTGTCTTCAGCAGATTGGTACGTACAGTAAGCTCCGGAGTTCTGTTGGAGGCCTCAAGAATTGCTTCAGTATCTTCCGCACCATAAGCATCAAGCCAGAGCTTCACGATCCACTTTTCCGCAGAATACATCACTGAAAGATACTCTGCCAGATCTGCTTCTTTGTCCGGCATGACCAGCTGGTCACGTTTCTTGGTATACCCTCTCAGCACACCGTTGACGAAACGTTCACGGCCGCGGGCAAAGATCTTGGCCATGTTCACAGTTTCATTAACCGCTGCATACTCAGGCACAGAGTTCATTGACATAAGCTGATAAACGCCCATGCGCAGAAGTGTCAGGTCCTGCTTTTTAACTTTTTTAAGCCCGGACGGAACCAGCTGACTGAGAATGTGGTCCAGAAGAATCTTGTTTTCCAGAACACCGTATACAAGCTCACGGACAAATGCCGGACTGTCCGGCTTATTCTTTTCTATAAAATTGTTCAAAGAAAGGTTTGAATAGGCCTGGTTCTTTTCCACATCAAGGAGAACCTCATAGGCCGTTTTTCTGTTTAAATCCATTAATTTTCTCTTCTTCCTCTGATTGCCAGAATTCTTAAAAGGTTTGCAATTGCTGCTGCCAGAGCAGCAACATAAGTCATAGCCGCTGCGTTGAGAACTTTGCGTGCGCCTGCAGCTTCTTCACTCCCTGAAACGATGCCCAGTTCTTCCATCTGGTCCTTGGCTCTGCGGCTTGCATTGTATTCCACAGGCAGAGTGATTGTGTGGAAGAAAATCACCGCCAGCATTGCGATTATACCGATATTAAAGAGCGTATTGCCGATATATGAACCATTTCCCAGCAGAATAATACCCAGAATCGCTACTGGCCAGCTGAGACTTGATGCGAAGTTTACAACAGGCACAATTGAGTTTCTCACCTGAAGCGGTGTATATCCTTCTGCATGCTGAACAGCATGACCGGCTTCGTGGCATGCCACGCTTACCGCAGCCACTGAAGTAACATTGCACACAGATTCAGATAATCTGAGCACTCTGGTTCTTGGGTCATAGTGGTCAGTCAGACTGCCTCTTACCATTTCAATATCAACATCACGCAGACCATTAGCATCCAGCATCAGTCTTGCAGCCTCAGCTCCTGTCATACCACGTCTTGTTCTTACTTTTGAAAATTTGTTAAAATTGGATGTCACCTTTCCCTGCGCAATAAATGTAAAAATGATTGCCGGAATCAGAATGACATAAGTTGCATCATACCAAAACATCTCATAACCTCCGTTATATTGTAAACTTTTAAGAATAATATCTTTCAGCAGCTTTTTCACTAAGTCCTCGTCGCAGGAAACAGCAGCAATACACGGCTCTATTTGCAGAGAGTCCGGCAAACTCGCCTTTACAATTCTGTATTGCTCAAACAGTGCCGCACTCTTAGCTGCGCATATTCGCTGCTTAATTGGCTGTTTCATCTACTCCTGCGGAAATCGTTCAAAACCTCTGAAAGAATTATTCTTTCTTAAAAGTTTTACAATTAAAATTTATTCTACTGGAGATAAATTTTAATTATTGTAAAACTGTCCCTTTTTCTATTTTATTTCCCCTGAGATAATCTTTTACGCTTACACGTTTTTTGCCAGGTACCTGAATTTCAGTTACCAGCATTGCTCTGCCGCCGCATGCAACCCTGATGCCCGCATCGCTCACTTCAAGAATTGTTCCTGCCGCTGCATCAACAGTTTCCGCAAGCGGCTCTGCCTTCCAGAACTTCATAACAATATCACCATACTGGCAGAAAGCGCCCGGCCATGGGTCAAACCCTCTGATGAGTCTTTCCAGTTCTTCAGGGCTCTTGCTGAAATCAAGCTTGCCGTCTGCCTTGGAAATCATCTTTGCGTATGAAGAAAGACTGTCATCCTGAGGTTCAGGTGTAATCTTTCCTGCTTCGATGAGTTCCAGCGCCTTTACCAGAAGCTTTGCACCCATATCACAGAGGCAGTCGTGGAGCTGGCTGTAGTTCATAGTGCCGATTTCCACAGAATCCTTGATAAGCATATCGCCTGTATCAAGGCCTTCGCCCATCTGCATGATTGTAACACCTGTTTCCTTTTCGCCGCTGACGATGGAATACTGGATAGGTGCTGCGCCACGGAGCTTAGGAAGCAGTGAAGCGTGAACATTTACGCAGCCATACTTAGGCAGATCCAGGATTTCCTTAGGAAGAATCTGGCCGTAAGCCACAACCACGATAATATCAGGCGCATAGGCCTTCATTATTTCATAAAATTCTTTATTGCCGCGTACTCTCTCAGGCTGAAGCACTTCGATGCCGTGTTCGAGAGCCTTTTCCTTTACCGGCGTATACTGGATTTTTTTGCCGCGGTCCTTGGCCTTGTCAGGCTGAGTAACCACATAACCTACCTGATGTCCTGCGTCAATCATTGCCTGAAGCACAGGCACCGAAAAATCAGGAGTTCCCATAAAAACTGTTTTCATTATTCAAAATCCTCTTCGTCTTCTTCGTAAACTGCTTCTCTGATGTTTGTTGCCTTGTCAATGTAAAGAATACCGTCCAGATGGTCATATTCGTGACACATAACTCTGGCATCAAAATCATGGAATTCGTAAACCTGCTTGTTTCCATCCAGGTCAAGCGCTTCAATTTTGATGTAGTCAGGTCTTTCCACTTCGCCCATCATGCCAGGTACGCTGAGGCAGCCTTCATTATCAATCTGGCTTCCGCTCTGTTCAAGCATAACAGGGTTAATCATATAATATACTCTGCCCGGTTCAGGTTCGGCAATGAACATTCTTCTCATAATGCCAACCTGAGGTGCAGCAATGCCAACACCCATGGAATCTCTCATGGTTTCCAGCATGTCTTCCATAGTCTGTCTGATTCTGTCGTTTACTTCAGTAACTTCTCTGCATTTTTTTCTTAAAATTTCGTCGCCTTCCACTACAACGTTTCTGATTGCCATAATAATTCCTCCGATTCGCTGATTTTATACAAAACTATAAGGGTTCACATCGATATTTACGATGCAATCTGTTTTTTCTTTAAGCAGTATTCTGCTGAAATTATCTAAATAGAACACATAACGGCTGCGCTGGCCTTTAGGGCACTTGACAATTATATAGTATCTGAAACTGTCCTGGCCCTTGAAATGAAGCGATACTTTAGGAGAAAGCACCTTTCCGCCGGCAGCTTCCGAACAGCCTTCCGATGCGGCCTGTTTCAGCGCTTTTTCCATGTATACTTTGCAGCGCTCAGCACATTTCATTGCCGTTTCTTCGTCTTCGGATGTAAAGTTTACCATGATGATATCCCCGAAAGGAGGATAATCCATGAACTGTCTCAGGCCTGTTTCCTCACTGAAAAATCCGTCATAATCATGGTTTGCAGCACTTCTGATTGCATAATTCTTCGGCTCATAGGTCTGCACAACCACCAGACCCTGCTCTCCGCCTCGGCCAGCCCTTCCGGCAACCTGGGTCACAAGCTGGAAAGTTCTTTCTGCCGAGCGGTAGTCTGGAATGTTCAGTGTCACATCTGCAGCAATAACGCCGACTACTCCCACATTGTCAAAATCCAGGCCTTTGGCCACCAGCTGGGTTCCCACAAGGATGTCAGTCTTTTTGTCTGCAAAATCCTTAAGGATTTTATCCAGGTCTGTCCGCTTCTTCACTGAATCCAGATCCAGCCTGCCCACCACTGCCTGCGGGAAGTACTCCTTCACTGCTTCTTCCACCTGCTCGGTTCCGATGCCGAAATACTTGATATACCTGCTGCTGCACTCAGGACAGGTCTTTGGTACAGCAAAGCTGCGGCCGCAGTAGTGACAGACCATATTGTCACCGTTCTTGTGATATGTAAGTGATATACCGCATTCCGGGCATTTCATTACTTTGCCGCATTCTCTGCATGATACAAAGTTTGAATAGCCGCGCCTGTTCTGCAGCAGAATTACCTGCTGACCTTTTTCAAGTGCATCAGACATTGCTGTAAACAGAAAACGGCTGAAAATAGTCGTATTCCCTTCCCTCAGTTCTTCACGCATGTCTGCGACATGAACCTTCGGAAGAGGTGTTTTGTTATATCTTTCTTTAAGTTCAATTAAAGTGTAAATTCCTTCACGGGCTCTCTGATAAGACGTTACCGACGGTGTGGCGCTGCCCATCACCAGAACACCGTCATAATATTTCAGGCGTTTGAGGGCAACTTCCACTGTGTCATACTTAGGCGTCATATCCGCCTTGTATGTAGCTTCATGCTCCTCGTCCATGATGATAATGCCTATATTTTCAAGAGGTGCGAAAACACCCATGCGTGCTCCGATTACAATCTTTGCCTTGCCGCTTCTGATTCTCTGCCACTCGTCATATCTTTCCCTGGGCGTAAGGCGGCTATGCATCACCGCGATTATGTCCTTGCCGAACCTGCCGGCAAAGCGCTCTATAATCTGGCTGGTCAGAGATATTTCAGGTACCAGCATGATTGCGGTGCGCCCCAGTCCCAGACACCTTGCGATGGCCTCCATGTACACCTGAGTCTTGCCGCTGGCTGTCACTCCGTGAATGAGGAAGTTCTCCTGCCTGCCTTCATCAATGGCCCCGCAGATTTTTTCAACGGCTGATGACTGCTCGCCGGTCAGTGCTTCAGGTGCCGTATACTTACCTTCTATGCCTTTATATGGCTCTTTTTCTTTTCCTTCTTTAGCAGGCTTGCCTGCTGCGACAAAACATTTTACTGCGTCATAATATTTTATGGCGTATCGCTGCTTCATCCAGCCTGCAGTGCTGATTATTTCTTCAGTCAGGGACTGCGCAGGACAGACCCTGACGATTGATTTCAACTTGTCAGCCGGGCAATCCGGCTCATCCGCAAACCCAAAAACAAAACCTTCTTTTTCCCTGTCCTTAGGGCCAAAAGGCACCATAACCTTGTCACCGACCTGCACGCCGTCATCCGCCAGATAGGTGAAAAAATTGTCCGTATGCCTGCTTTTGTTTTCAATAATTACGTTTGCGTACTTCATGCTGCTCCTTCTGCCTGTCGCGCAGATTCTGCACTACAGGAGATAAATGTTGTTTTCTTCGCAGATTCTTATCATTTCTTCCGGCCATACGGAAACCTGTACTTCTCCGATATGCGCCTTGCGGAGGAAGAACATACAAAGTCTGCTCTGTCCGATACCGCCGCCGATGGTGTATGGCAGACGGTCTTCAAGAATTGCCTTGTGGAATGCCAGCTGTCTGCGGTCATCACAGCCCGCCTTGGTCAGCTGTCTGTCCATAGCTTCCGCATCTACTCTGATACCCATGGAAGAAAGTTCAACAGCTCTGTCAAGAACTTCATCCCACAGAATAATGTCGCCGTTGAGTTCCCAGTCATCATAGTCAGGTGCGCGTCCTCCGTGCTTTTCGCCGGATTTCAGCACATCACCGATTTTCATGATAAACACAGCGCCCTTTTCCTTAGTAATCAGGTCTTCTCTTTCTTCCGGTGTCTTGTCAGGATACATATCTTCCAGTTCCTGAGTTGTTACGAAGAAAATTTCGTTAGGAATCTCAGTCTGGATATTTCTGTAAAGTCTGTTTACATAGTCGCCAAGGTTCTTCATGGCATTGTAGATTGTAGTAACAGTTTCCTTAAGATATTCTTCAGTTCTCTGCTCCCTGGTGATTACCTTTTCCCAGTCCCACTGGTCAACGTAAACAGAGTGAAGGTTGTCAAGGTCTTCGTCACGTCTGATAGCGTTCATGTCGGTGTAGATGCCG
>JAFSCP010000026.1 GCA_017436705.1 Bacillota bacterium | reverse complement strand
TCCAGGAAGAATGTACAAGGAAGCTTTCGAAGACATGAAGCTTGCTCCAAAGAACCTGTCAAGATGTCTGGAAGACTCCGGTACACTTACATCCAACTTCTTCCCATGGAATACTTGCGGCGCTACAATGAGAACATTCCTCTCCGTAGGTTCCGGCTACATTCCATATGCAATCCTTAACTGGCTGAACCCACTCGTTTCAATCTTCTACGGATTCACAGGCATCAGTATGACTAAGATGACTGACGAAGAATACGAAAGAATTCTCGAAGCAAGAGCTGCAGAAAAAGAAGCTGCATTAAAGGCTATGGAAGCTTAATTGAAGCTTGAATAAAAATGCTGATTTATTAAATATGATTAAGCGGGAATTATGATGAAGTTCTCCTTAATATATATAAGTTGAATAAATGAGACCAGAGGGAACCGGCGTGAGCTGGTTCTTTCTGGTTTTTGCGTATTAAGAAACTGCAAAGAAACCCTGCTGGTTCTGCAAAGAAACTGTTAAAAAAAGTAATAAATAATGGAAATAATCTGCCCGAGAAAATATAATTGGTACATGAGTACATTTATAGAATTAAGTTATATAGTCACGCTGCTCATAGGGGTAGCGTGTTTTACAGTTCATATGACTGTAAGGGCAAAAAATCTGACAGCGGCAAGTCCTCTCATAAAGTGGAAGAGCACGACAGCTTTTCTGCTTCTTGTTATGCTGTTTAATATATGTGACTTTCTTATTATATACATGGGAGACATCCTGAGCAGCGATGGCCTTGACTGGATTATGGTTGCAGAAAACCTGCTGGAGGTTTTTCTGGCCTATACTATGATCTGCATGGGCAAGGACTATGCATATTCGCAGAATCCTAGGTGGCTTGATATAATATTTGTGGTAATTGCTCTGGCCATTTTTTATACTGACAGCGTATACACACTTAAAGGAGAAGCCGCCAGAGAAAATCTGTATATTGCTGCCATGATACTTCTCAATACAGTACCGGTGGCATTACTCGTATACTTTGGTATTAAATATCTGAAAACAGCACGTACAGTCCGGAGTCACCAGCCAACCGATGCGTATATGAAAATATATAATCTGGTGGTTATCATATTATGTGTAATAGCAACAGCAAGTATTATTGACTCACGTACGGCCAGAGACCTTATATGGTGGGATAAGGAAATATACGTGATGTTCTGGACTGTATTCAATGTACTGAACTTTGTCTTTGTATGGCGTTCGTGCGTTGTGGATGACCGGAATGAAACGCAGAGAATGCAGACCACCGAGGACAGACTGAATATGATTGCTCAGCAATATGGCCTGTCATCAAGGGAAAAAGAAATTGCCGAGCTGATTTTCAGCGGCAAAAATAACAAAGAAATCGCTTCAATTCTCTATCTTTCGCCTAATACCATCAAGGTTCACGCTTCCAATCTCTACAGGAAGCTGGGGGCAGCCAACAGGGTGCAGGCTTCGGCGGTACTCAGGGGCGAAGAAATAACAAACAATATTACAGAAACGGAAGAAGAATAAGAAAAACTAAGGAATGGGTGCTGATATCAGCGCCCATTTTTTGTCGGCAATTTCATTTCATATATGACATTTTTTTTTTGATTATTTTAATCAATTAGACATTAAGACGCATTTAAATTATATTTTTACATAGAAAGAATGTCAGAATCATACTGGAAAGGAGATTCATATGTCAGAAAATCAGAATCAGCCCGTTCAGACAGTGAACGCAGCTCAGCTGGGCGACCTCACCCGAAGCGAGCTGAAGCAGCTGGAAACAAAAGAAAAAACTGCCATGGAAAAGACGCTCGAGACTGTTACTCTTGCACTTCCTGTGGTATGCGGTATAGTGGCATTGCTTGAATATCTGCTTCTGCCTAACTATGCCCGCAATTATGATCCGTTTACATATGTGTATGTATTATGTGCTTTTATTGCGGCATATATCATATACCTTGCTGTTGGCGTAATACGCAGAAAAGCAGGCAATTTTGCCACATACGAAAAAGTTCACTACAGAGCGCCTTTATTCGCAGCACTGTTCCTGTTCCTGGCAGTTTATGACTACCTCACACTGAAAACAGGAACACTCACACAGCCTTTCGTGCCTTGTATGAACTTTATCCTCAACGCGTTCCTTAAAGACTACATGATGCTCATTGACTGTACTATCAATACTCTGAAGTTACTGTTCATCGGCTATACCATCGGTGTGTCCTTAGGCCTCGTGACAGGTATCACATGCGGTTATTCCAAAAAAGCACGTTACTGGGTAGACCCTGTCATCAAGTTCCTGGGACCTATTCCTACATCAACATGGGTACCGGTAACAATGGTAGTTGCAGGTTCACTTTTCGGCGGTGCAGTATTCATCATCGCTCTGGGTTCATGGTTCGCTGTAACTGTAGCATCCATGACAGGTATCGGAAATGTGGACAAGGACTTCTTTGAAGCAGCAGAAACTCTTGGTGCAAGCAAAAGACAGATGGTTTTCCGTGTGGCTATCCCACATGCAATGCCGTCAATTCTTCAGGGCTGTACTCAGGCTATGAGTTCATCCTGTGTTGCACTGATGATTGCAGAAATGCTGGGTGTTAAGTCCGGTCTTGGCTGGTACATGACATGGCAGTCCGGCTGGGCAAGCTATGACAAAATGTTTGCAGCTTTATTTGTAATCTGCTTTATCTTTACTATAGTAACCAAGTGCCTTGAGCGCATTAAGCGCCATGTATTGCGTTGGCAGAACGGAGGCGAAAAATAATGGATAAAAAAGTTGTTCTGAAGCTGGAAAATGTCAGCAAGAGCTTTGCGAAAGTAGAAAGCGATGAAGTAACTCATGCACTCCAGGATGTAAACGTTACAATGGAAAGCGGCGAATTTGTGTCACTGGTAGGTCCTTCCGGATGCGGTAAGTCAACAATCCTGCGTCTGGTAGCAGGCCTCATCACACCGACTCTTGGTAAAGTAAGCGTGGATGGTGTGGAAGTTGAAAAACCTTCCCCTAACCGCGGCGTAGTATTCCAGAAACCGACACTTTTCCCTTGGCTTACTGTTGAAAAGAACATTGCTTTCAGCCTGGACATGCAGGGGAAGCTTAAAGGAAACGAAGATAAAGTTGAGCATATGATCAAGATGATCGGCCTTGAAAATTTCAAGGATGATTATCCTGCTCAGCTTTCCGGCGGTATGGCACAGCGTGTATCCCTTGTGCGTACCCTTATAAATGAACCGGAGATTCTTCTTCTGGACGAACCTCTTGGTGCTCTTGATGCGTTCACACGTATGCACATGCAGGACGAAATACTCAATATCTGGTCTGAAAAGAAGCAGCTGGCCCTTATGGTTACTCACGATGTTGACGAAGCCATTTACATGGGTACCCGCGTGCTGGTTATGGATGCCAACCCTGGCCGTATCATTGCAGACATCAAGATCGATGAGTCTTTCCCTCGTGACCGTTCATCTGCAAGCTTCGTAGAATACCGTAATGATATCCTCAACAAGCTGCATTTTGCGGGAAAAAAGAATAAATAACACTGTTCAACTTGCCGCGTAAGCGGTTTAAGAATAATTTTTTAACCTAAAAGGAGAAATTGATTATGAGAAAATTAATTGCACTGCTCATGGCTCTGATGATGATCTTTTCCATGTGCGCATGCGGATTAGAAGAAGGCGGCGAAGGCTCCGGATCTTCTACAGTTATCGGCGACTCCAACAACGACGGTCAGATCGAAGTTGGTACTGATGCAAACGTTGAAGTAAACCAGGCTGACAAGCATCTTGATGCTGCAGAAGCAGCTGCTGCAGGTCAGTGGGAAGCACTTTTCGTACCAGTTGAAGTAGAAGGCCGTGCTATAGATATGGCTGATTTTGACTTAACTCCAACTGCTGAAGAACTTGAAGCTATGAAGGCAGAACCTGCTTACGGCAGAGCTATCAACTACTTCATGTCCGACGGTTGTACAGCTGGTCCTACTATGGCAGACCACCTTGGCTACTACGAAGAAGCTGGTCTTACTGCTGAAGGCGTTAAGGGCTCCAGCGACGTTGAAGCTCTTGGTACTAACCAGGTAGACGTAGCAGTAGGTATGCTTGCTAAGATGATGGTTCCTATCACTAACGGCGTAGACATCGTTTTCACAGGCGGTGGCCACATCGGATGTAAGTCCCTCTATGTTCTTGCTGACAGCGAATACAACACAACTGCAGACCTTAAGGGTACTAAGATTTCCACACCTAACGGTATCGGTAAGTCTGACTACAACATCACTGCTCTTCTTCTTGATGCAGATGGTATCCACTACAAGAACGACGTAGAACTTGTACAGGTTTCCGCTGATGCTTGTATCACAGCTATGCAGAATGGCGAAATTTCTGCAGCTCTTCTTTCCGATACATTTGCTTACAGCATGGTTAAGGACGGAACTCTCAAGTGCATCAGATCCCAGCTTGACACAGACTTCGCTGGCAAGGTATGCTGCACTATGGCTATGAGCGGTAAGTTCGTTAAGGAAAACCCAGTACACGCTAAGAAGGTTGCTCAGGCTGTACATAAGGCACACAGCTGGATGAGAGACAACTGCGAAGAAGCTACTAAGGTTCTCATGGAAATGGGCTGGAACGGCGGAAGCGAAGAAATGAACGTTATGATCAACAATTCTCTTCAGTTCGGTCTTTCCGATGAATTCTCTGCAGCTACTTTAAAAGACTTCGCTGCACGTTACATCCGTCTTGGCCTCATCGAAAACATGGACGATGCTGACGAAGTATTCGAACTCGTTTGGGAACCAGTTCTTTAATTGGTAAAAAACGCAGAATAAAGCATAATAAAAAATCAAGAGGAATAATCCCCTGCGGGACTATTCCTCTTTTTCATATGGTTCAATTTTAACTTTGTGATTGTCGGCGGCGCTGTCTTCATCACCGTAGTCACGGACGTAAGCTCCTATGTCGTTGTCAAGGACAGCAGCAAAACCGATGGCGGCACTGCCGAATTTTTCGCGGACCTGGTCCATGGTGCGCTCTATTTTTTCACCGCGGATATGCGCATGGGTGTCTGCTGCAAAAAGGCTGATCTGCTCGTCAATATCCTCATCAGTCAGATTGATGCCGGTAATTGTGAGCATTCGGATCGGACTGCCGCTGCGCCAGGAACTGTGTATGATTTCCATGGCGCTTTTTGCTATTTCCTCGGCCAGGTTGGTCGGGGTAAAAAGCTGTTTCTGGCGTGAAATGGTTTTGAAATAGGGGTCTTTGATGTCCACCTTGACGCCGAAGGCTTTCATGCCGTACTTGCGGAGGCGGCCTGCCACCGTGTCAGAAAGGGAAGTCACTGCAGTAACAAGGTCATCTTCCGAAACAAGGTCGCGGGTAAAGGTAACACCGTTGCCCACGGACTTGATTTTTTCTTCCTCGCCCACGTGGCAGACAGGGCTTTTGTCAAGGCCATTGGTATACTCCCAGAGGGTAAGTCCCTGCTTACCCAGAAGTTTAGTCAGCATTTTCGGGTCTGCCAGGGCGATATCGCCGATGGTTTTGATACCTACCTGAGAGAGTTTCTCAGCAGTTGCACGGCCCACAAAGAACATTTCGCGGGCGGGAAGAGGCCAGAGAAGCTCATTGTAATTGTCACGGGTGATTACAGTGGTTGCATCAGGCTTCTTGTATTCAGAGCCCATCTTGGCAAAGATTTTGTTGTACGATACTCCGGCAGAAAGTGTCAGCCCAAGTTCTTTTTTTACGGTTTCACGGATGGTGTCAGCAATCTCCTTGCCGCTGCCGAAGAGGCTCTGGCTTGCTGTTACATCCAGCCAGGACTCGTCCACGCTGAAAGGTTCAACCATGTCGGTGAACCGCTGGTAGATCTGGTTGATGAGGCGGGAGTAGTGTTTGTACTTGGCCATGTGGGGCGGTACAAACTGCAGGCCCGGGCACTTTTTAAGGGCCTGCCACACCGTCTCGGCGGTGACTACTCCCGCCTGCTTGGCCAGCTCGTTCTTTGCCAGTATGATGCCGTGGCGGTGCTTAGGATTACCGCAGACCGCCATGGGCACGTTTTTCAGCTCCGGATGGTCAAGAAGCTCCACCGAAGCGAAAAAACCGTTCATATCGCAATGTAAAATAACTCTGTCTCTCATAATACTTTCTCCTGAACATATTTTAGCACAGCGCGATTTTTTTTAAAAGGGTCTTGCCAAAATATCTGCCGGGTGGTATAGTAATCAAAGAACTTAATAAAAGATTTGTGTTCTCCGGGGTATTATCCGCCGGAGCTAAGATGGAAGCAGGTGAAAGTCCTGCACGGTCCCGCCACTGTAAGGAAGGAGTTTTGCTCAGTGTGCCACTGCTGTCCGGTATGAGCCGGCGCGGGAAGGCGAGCAAAGCGTTGATGTCCAAGTCAGGAGACATGCACAGATTGAAGTGATTTCATTTTGCGTCGGAGGAACGCGGGAGGATTTTTTTATTGCAACAGCAAAAACGGGCTGCAGCAAGGTTGGTCAAGGGACCTGCCGGCTGCAGTTTTTTTGTTTGGATAAAGGAGAAAGTTTTAATGGATGAACAGTTTAAAAAAGATATAGTCAGGAAACTGCGGGGACAGAGAATTTACCGGTGGGTCGTGTGGTCTCTTGTAATCGTGGTACTGGTTGTAACAATTCCTACCCTTACCATCGAATCAAGGGACACCAAGCTTCCCGATGGCCAGGGTAACATCGTTATTGGCAGTCAGCAGGATGACAGCGGAGCAGGCGAATACACCGAAGCGCAGAAATCTCAGCTGACGGCAGAGGATATAAAAATTGATAACAGCAAAGACCCTACGGCCTCCAATCAGGGCAATGCAGCACTCCGGCCAAAGGTGGCTCAGGATGTAACTGTAACCCTGGAAATCCGCTGCGATACACTTTCGCAGGATATGAGCAAGCTGCAGACACCGGGACTTGAACCATACATCCCGGAAGACGGCGTGATTCTGCCGCCTACAGAGTACAAGGGAACCACGGACAATACAGTATTTGATGCGCTGAATACCCTTTGCAGAAATAACGACATACATCTGGAATTCACTTATGCTCCGGTTTTTCAGGCCAATTACATACAAGGCATCAATTATCTTTATGAGTTTGACGGCGGCCCGTCAAGCGGCTGGCAGTACCGCGTAAACGGCTGGTTCCCCAATTACGGCTGCTCCTCATATTACCTGAAAGACGGCGACCATATTCTCTGGGCCTACACCTGCGAGGGTTACGGCGCGGATATCGGCAATAATTTTCAATAACTGCTGAAAGGAAAGAAAAATGAAAAAAGCAATTTCAGTTATACTCATAATGGTTCTGGCACTGACCATGTGCTTCGGCACTGCAGGCACAGCGGCAGCGGCAAGCCAGTCAGACATAAACAGTATTTACGAAAAAACAGGTGATTACATTTACAAAACCGTAAAAACACCCGTAATCGGCACCATCGGCGGCTGCTGGGCTATGTATGGCCTCGCAAAAGCTGACTATGATATGCCCGGCAGCTACGTTGCGGCTTACAAAAAATCAGTTGTTGACGCACTGGAAAAAGGCTATCGCGGCGTCAAAGGTCAGCTCCACGACCGCAAATACACTGACTACTCCAGAGTAATCGTGGCTTTCAGCCAGCTGGGTCTGGACCCGACCGATGTGGGCGGCTACAACCTGGTCGAAAAACTGGCCGACTACGATAAAGTAATCTGGCAGGGAATCAACGGTCCCATCTGGGCACTCAGAGCTCTGGACTCCGGTGACTACGATATTCCGGAAGTCAGTGGAGTGGCAAACAAGACAACACGCCAGAAACTTATAAACGGAATCCTTGATGCCCAGCTGGCGGACGGGGGATGGGCCCTCAGTGGCAGCAAGTCAGACCCGGACCTTACCGGCATGGCGCTCACAGCCCTTGCACCATACAAGTCACAGAAAAAAGTAAAAGCAGCCATTGACGAAGCAGTTGACTGGCTCAGCAAAGCCCAGCTGGCAGATGGCAGCTACGCGACCTACGGAGACCCTACAGCAGAAAGCTGCGCCCAGGTAATCTGCGGCCTCACAGCAGTGGGCATCAACCCAAATACAAACAGTAATTTCAAGAAAAACGGCAAGTCCGTACTGGATGGCCTCATGACCTTCTACGACGCCAAAACCGGCGGTTTCCGCCATGTTAACGAGGCTTCCGGAGGCTACCAGCCTGTAGTAGACCAGATGGCCACAGAACAGGCATTTTACGCTCTTGCTCACTACAAGACAAGTGTGCCGGACAAGGCCGTTATTTCAACAGCCAAGAAGTCTGCATCAACTTCCATGAAGGTCACATGGAAAAAAGCAGCTGTCGGCTCCGGATATCAGGTGACAATCGCAACCGACTCAAGCTTTACTAAAAACGTTAAAAAATACACTGTTTCAGGCCGCAGCTCCACAAGCAAAACAATCAAGGAACTGAAAAAAGGCAAGACATATTACGTAAAAGTGCGTGCATACAAAACAGTAAACGGTACGAAGCTTTACGGAGCATACAGCACATCGAAAAAAGTGAAATTATAACATAGTCTTTTCATTCTATGGGGTGTGGGGCCTCAGAGCCTCCGCCCCTGTCTCCAGGAGGTAATTAAAATGATGAGAGTATCATGGTTCGAAAACCCGGACAACGTTGCATACGTTAAAATTGACGATTTTGCAGATAATTTTGGCAAAGAGTGCGGCATCAGCAATCTGCGCCGGAAAATAGAAGATTTCCGCGCCAACCCGGTGAAGGACGGCGTAATTATCAAAGGCACCAAGCGTGCTGCTCTCAAACTTTTTATACCTGATATGGTTTTTGATAAACACATCGACATGGGCGAAACCGTGTGGGTGTATATCGGCGAAATGTACCCGGCATACTGCCTGTACTGGCCGTTGGAAGAATAATAAGGAGGTAAGACATTTTGGACAAGGAAACCAAGCAGATGATGCTGACCGAAAAAGAGGCGCGGCTCATCGAAATAATCCGCAAGCTTGATTTCGGCGAAGTCCGCGTCGTAATTCAGGACGGCGTACCGACCCGCCTTGAAGAAATCAAGCGAAGCATAAAGTTATAGCATGCTGCGGCACCGGCCGCACTGCAGAAGAAGTTAAAAAAGTTCATAATGTCACAGGCCGAAACTGACTGGAAAAACCAGAGGTTTCCTGCCGGATGCATTAAGGAAAGGTGCGTGACCGTAAGGCCGCTCCATCCGGAAATGCAGCGGGCAGGGAGCCTCTTTTTTGATGACGGGGGAGCATCGGATCGGGGCGATTTCAAGGCCTAAGCGGCATGAGAACTTTAAATAGAATTAAAGGAGGAAAAAATGAAACAAGGAAAGAAACAAAAATTCTCAAGACTTCTGTCCCTGCTTCTGGCGTTTGTGATGGTATTTACTATGATGCCAGGGATGGCGTGGGCGGAAACAGGCAATACTGCAGCTACTGCAACAGTATACCTGACAGTAAGTAATCAAGGTGTACTTGCAGCAGACAATAATGGTTCTGTCATGGCAAACCGTCCGGTGACGGTTACTGACCTGAACAGCGACGGTAGTTTTACTGTTGATGAAGCACTCAAAGCTGCTCACAGTACCTATAACACCGAATCAGGTTATGGAACCACCACTCAGAGTTACATGACTGCAGTAAATAAACTTTGGGGTGTTGAAACTTCCAATGTATTATTCTTTGTAAATTCTGCAGGTCTGGAAATGAGTGTTGACTGGTCTTATGTGAAAGACGGAGACCATATTGTTGCATCTGTAAATTCAGATGCAGTCTATTCAGATTGGTATACGTACTTTGATTCTGAAACAAAAGGCGTATCTGTGGGAGAAGAATTAATCCTGAATCTTAAGGGATTTAAAGGAATGGCCACAGCAGACTGGGCAAAGGAAAGTTCACCATTGCATGGAATACAAATCGGTACATATACCGACGGACAGTTCGCTGCTGTGAATGGTGCAGTAACTGATGCCAGCGGAAATGTTACTCTGACTTTTGACAAGGCAGGAACATACATTGTTTCTGCACAGGGGCCTGTCCAGAATGTAAAAACAGAAAAGTCCCTGAATCTTACCCGATATTCTGCACTTGTTTCAGGTAAAACATTATATGGAACGGGTTCGGCCACAAATCCGCAGCTTGCATATACTGCTACAGATTATGGTAATGGTCCTTATCCTACATCAGAAATTGAATATGTGGAATTTAAATCATGGGAAGAAGCGCAGCAGGCGTATAATCTGGTAAAGAGCAATGATGGTTACGAGATTAAAGATTGCCCGATTATAGCACCTGTATGTGTTGTAACTGTTACAAATGAAGCACCTGATGCAACTGTTTACATGACAGTAAATAATAAAGGCGTTATCGCTGAAACATCAGACGGCAGCCCTATGGCAGACTGCGAAGTTACTGTAAGTGACATAAATAAGGACGGTGTACTTACATATCACGAAGCACTGATTGCTGCACATAAAGAATATAAGTCTGAAAACGATTATATGGCAACCGACGGACAATGGGGCCTTTCTGTATCGAAACTCTGGGGTGTAGAAACAACTAACACATTATATTATAAGAATGGTTCTAAACTGGCTAGCAATGTGGGTGACACTTTAACCTCGACAGTTTCAGAAGGCGACTATCTGTACGCATCAATAAATGCAGACAATACTTATTATGCTGACAGATATGCAAGCTTTGATGTTAATACAAAGAAAGTAGCTGCAGGCGAAGAATTTAATCTTACTCTAAATGTAGGTACTACAGATACAACTGTGTATGAAAATATCAAAGTGGGCACATGGGTTGATGGAACTTTCAGTGAAATTGACAGTAAGGCGTTTGGAACGGATGGAAAGATAACACTTTCATTTGCAGAGTCAGGCACTTACTATGTAACAGCAAATGGAACGGTCAATGATTCAACACCCGATTATACTGCACAGCCTGATTCAGATTGGAATTATCCAACAATAAAACATGATTGTCCGATTATGGCACCAATCTGTACTGTAACAGTAACATCCACAGACCTTTCAGTACTGGCTTTTACAAGCAAATCAGCTGACATTACAGCAACATTTGATATGTATCCTGAATTTTCAGAGGATGTAAAAGAATATACGCTGTATGTTCCTTATGCGGCAAGCAGTATTTACACATGGGCTAAACTTGCAGATGATGCCGAAGGTAGCATTGCTATTAAGTATGTTAAATATAATGCAACAGATGGTGCTGTATCAACTCATACGGTAACATCTGGTGCAAGTTCAGGAAAATCACCAAGCAATGTTCTGAAATATGAGTCTTTTACCGGAAACACTCTGGATATTACTGTAGGTGGAACTTCAGCCTACAAAGTTAATATTGTCCGTGTGGGCAGTTTAAAGAGTCTCACTGTAAAGGCAGGTCCGGAAGGAGAAGAAACTTCAGTTACATTATCACCATCTTTCAATAAGACAAAATATGAATATGTTGCTTCAAGAAAAATCGGTGCGGATGATAAAGTAATTTTCACTTCTACATTGTATGAAGGTTCAGAACTTACGCTGAATGGTGAAATCTACACTTCAAAAACAGCTATCACGCCATCATGGGACAACAACAGAAAATATACTGCAGAACTTAAAGTTCAGGCTGCTGGCAATACTGATCCTAAGGCAGCAGGAAAATATACTATTGTTTTCAGTCAGCAGGCTCAGTCAATTTCCGTGACAACACCTCCGACAAAAACAGAATATGCTTTCGGTGAATCTTTTGATCCGGCAGGCATGGTAGTAACTGCTACATATAAAGATGGTGGAACAGCAATTGTTGATCCTGCAGATATTTCATTTGAACCGTCAAAGCCATTGACAACTGAAACTAAGGTAACTATTTCATATGAAGGTCTGACTACAGAACAGGCTGTTACTGTGGCAGGAAGTGCTTTTGAAGGTGAAGGTACAGAGGGAAACCCATATCTCATCAAAACTGTTGATGACATGGTAGCTCTTTCTGATTATGTTGCTGATGGTGTTGACTTTGCAGGGAAATACATAAAGATGGTAAATGACATCACATTACCGGATAAAGCAGGTGATGATGCATGGGTGCCTTTGGGAATATCAACAGCAAAACCTTTCTCTGGTACATTTGATGGTAATAATAAAACATTGACTATACCTGAAGGCGGTCTCCCGTTATTCGGTACAGTTAAAAATGGTGCAATAAAGAACCTCAATGTTTATGGTAAAAAAATTGCAGGTTATGGTCTTGTAAATAATTATACGACAATAAACGATACAACAATTGTAATTGAAAATGTAACTCTTAAAAGTGGTTCACAGACTTTACAGTCCGGTTTCATAGGCGGTTATGCTTCTGGTTCCGACCAGATTACTATCCGCAACTGTACTGTTGAAGAAAATGTAATCATTGGATATGACAAAGCCCAGAAATGGATTGGTTCCTTCGGGGGTGAATTTAACGGCACTATTGAAAATTGTGTAAGCTATGCAGATGTTTATGGAACTGATTTTGTTGGTGGAATTATTTCCAATAAAGGTCAGTCCATGGGTGATTTCATAGTGAAAAACTGTGAATTCTACGGAACAGTAACAGCAACCGGAAATTATGCAGGTGGTATTGTTGGACATGGTTACGGAGGCAGTGGTTGGGGATTTACAGGAAATTCTCCTGCAGTGACTATTCAGAACTGTCTGGTTGATGCAACTGTTACAGGTGCAAACTATGTAGGTGGTATTCTTGGCGGTGATGTAGGCGTATATCAGACCTGGGACAATGGTATCGGCTATATTCAGGACAATGTATTTTATGGTACAGTAAAGGCAACTACTTCAAACGGATATGCCGGTGGTATAATTGGATATCTTGCATCACTCAATAAGCACAATATTATTGAAAATAATTATTTCATTGATTCATGTGGCACTTCAGAAGGAATTGGATATATTTACTTAGTTGATACAAACTGTGAAACACATGAAACTGAAAGTGGAACAACTTATTTTGATACTTCCGTTTCAACAACAGGTTATCCTAAAGACTATTACACTAGTGTAAGAAAGAATCACAACCGTACCGATGATCCTCTGGGAGCAGATGCTGACACGCTGACAAAGGCCATGACTGCAGCTCAGTTCAAGGACGGCACAGTGACAGAAATGCTGAATCTGTCAGAATCAAGTGCACATAACTGGATTCAGGGAGCAGACTATCCTGTTCATTCAAATGACCCGATATTCTATAAACTTACTGTTTCGGATGGGTATGTAAAAGATTATTATATCGGAGATACTTTTAGCTTTGGAAATGCTGTGATTACTGCATATAAGAGTGATGACACAACCAAAATTCTTTCTGCAAGTGAAGTTAGAATAACAGGTTTTGATAGTACTGCTCGTGGCCAGAAAACAGTAACCGTTGCTTATGGCACTGCCAAAGCAGAACTTATTGTTGTCGTGCTCGAAAAAGTCAACGAAAACCAGAAAAATGAAATCACTGTAAACTTAAGAATCGTGGGAGACACTGACCACGGGGATGATGGCCAGATTCATACTATGGCAACAGGTGGTCTGACAACATGGATCAGCAAATCATACACTCTGGAAAAGAATTCTACAGTGGAAGATCTGCTTAAAATGGCAGATGAAGAAGATTCTTCATTAACAATCCATGGTACATGGAATGGTCAGTACGGAACCTCATATATTGAGGGAGTATCGTATAACGGTACAACTCTTTATGAGTTTACAAACGGAAACTTTTCCGGATGGAAATACAGTGTAAACGGAAAATATCCTGAAATCGGTGTAAGCGCGTACTATCTGAATAATGGTGACAGCGTTGTTTTCCACTATACTGATGATTATACAAAGGAAAGTGATGCAAAAGAAATGACTGGTGGTTCAGTGGTTGGAGAAGAAAAGAACGAAGTTACTACAGAAAAAGAAAGTGGAACAGAAACTAATACCACCACAACTCCAACTGAAGTAACTGTAGTTGGCACTACTGCAACAGCTACAATCACTAAGGAAAACGTAACTGAAACTCTCAAGCAGGCAACTGAAAACAAGGCTTCTGAAATCGTTCTTCAGGTTTCTTCAGGCGACACCAAGGGTGCAGCTAACATCAAGGTTCAGCTGGATACTACAACTGTAAAGGACATTGCCGGCAAGACTGAAGCTGCTCTCACTGTGAAGACTGAAAACGCAACTGTAACTCTCGACAGAGAAACTCTCAAGACTGTTGCGGCAGAAGCTGCAGGCAGCACAGTTACTCTTGAAGTTATTGAAGTAGCAGCGCCTACAGCAGCTCACAAGGAAGCTGCCGGTGCAAACGGCCACGTAATCCAGCTTGTGATTAAGTCAGGCACTAAGACAATTTCCCTGTTTAACGAAGGTAAGGCAACTGTAACCGTTGAAATTCCTTCTAAGCTGACAGGCAAGAAGGTGGCGGCAATCCACATTGCAGATGACGGCACAACCGAACACCTGAAGGGTGAAGAAGTGACTGTTGGCGGCAAGAAGCATTACCGTTTCGAAACTCCTCACTTCTCTACATTCGCATTGGTAGATGCTGACGAAGTAGGTCTTGAAGTCGAAGAGACATCTGCAATGACAGCAGACGAAGTGAAGACTCTTATTGCGGATCTTTCTCCGGCAGCACGTTCTGCGAAGGTAGCAAAGGGCGTTAAGGTTACTCTGAAGCTTGATGCAGCAGACAGGGCAATCATCGAGCAGATTGAAGCGGCTGGCTACACAGTTAAGTACAAGTTCTACCGTTCAACCAAGAAAACTTCCAAGTATCAGGCGAAGCTCACAAGCAAGAAGTCTTCCTACACCAACACAGGCGGCAAGAAGGGTACCAAGTACTACTACAAGGCACGCGTGCAGGTTTACGATGCTGAAGGCAAGCTCATCGCAAGAACTGAACTGAAGCAGTGCAAGTATGCATGCAGAAAGTGGACAAAATAACATAACAGATTTAAAGGCGGGAGCAATCCCGCCTTTTTTGTGGCATGATTCATGTGCGTATTTTGTTGCTTTGCGACCTATATAAACCTGCGTATTTTGTAAAAATGTCGAAAGGTTATACTTGCGTATTTTGAAAAAAAGCTTGTGTTTGAACACACATACATTTAAAATATACTATGTTGAATTATGTGCAAAATGAGCATGATAATTCTGAAAGGGGAAATATTTATGGCGTATACTTATCCTGACAAGGGGGACAAACTCACTTGTCAGTTAATAAATGAATATGATGGCCGGTACTGGGAAAAAAGCGAGGAAAAGGTGCTGAGTTTGGCGCTGGAAGCAGTGCAGAAGCTCAGAAATGAGCGTTTGGCAGACGGAACCGACAAAATCCGACTTCTGGACCTTGGCTGCGGAATGGGACGTTTAATCGGTGTTTTTTTGCCGCATGTTGACGAAATCGTGGCGGCAGAACCTGATGTGCTCAGATTTACAGGAGCAAAGGCGGCCGGCATTGCAGCATCGCTGAAATATAAAAAGCCGGTGAAAGTGGTTCATGGGGATTCGTCAGTGGTTGAAGGAAAGTTCGACATCGTTCTCTCCAGCCACGTACTGCAGCACATCCAGACATGGACAGCCCGTGAACTGATAGAGACAATGTCGGACTTTGTCGAACCTGGCGGCCTTTTAATACTCACAACCACTCACACAGCAGGAGAAACAGACCTTTTTTTCAGGGAAGAGTGGCAGGACAGGAAACGTCTGTCGACGGCAATCGACATAGAGCAGTTCAATGCGGCCTACAGTGAAGAGGGTGTGCTGCCGGTGCGTATGTTTGCTGCCGTTACAATTACCGGGATGGCAGCAGAAGCTGGATTTGAGCTGCTGGAAATTTCAAGATATCATTACGAGGGACATGGTTCAGCGGCGGAAGACCGCTCTGCCAATGAGGCTGGTGATTACAGCGGTGCCCGTGACATATTATATATTTTTACCAGAAAATAAATCAGGAGACGTACTATGAAAATTGACGGAAACATCTGTTATTACTTCAGCTTCAGCATTTTTGACGAGGAAACAGGGCTGCGTACCGATGATGAGCAGGAACTGCGTAATGCCATTAAAAAAGCATACCCGGATGCAATCTTCGGTGATGATGCGGATGCGGACAAGGACCCTTTCTTCAGGGATATAAATATCGGCCAGGGATTCCTCCACGGTGGCGGACTTCCTTTCGAAAACTTCCGCGTGAAACTGAATAATTACAATTTCACTTTCAAAGACTACAATGTGAGCAGTCCGGCAGTTACTATGACTGTTTTCCCTAAATATGATACAGTGCAGGTGCGCGTATGCATGAGCGTAAAGGACGCAGAGGTGGACGATTATGTATATCTCCGTCACTGCCAGGGTAACGGTGCTAAACTGACAAATTTTGACAATACCCAGCTGTCAGTGAATGAAATTTTCCGTCAGGTAAGCGGCTGTCTGAACCGTAAGATAACAGACATAGAAGAAACATATCTTATCGAAATAAAAAAATACGGTGATTATGAGGATGCACAAAGCCTTATCGCAGGTGAGCCGGAAAAACTTTACGGTATGATGACCGGCGATGAAGGCTGGCGCAATGTGCCTTACGACATGGCCGTGCAGAGAATGGAGAATTCCTGGGGAAGCAGAGATTTCATGAAATTTATCGCTTTCGGTACCAATGCTGCCTTTATCAATCTGAGCAGAAGCAGAATAACCGAAGATTACCGTGAAAACCGTCGTCTTTTCGATGCACGCTTTTACGGCGATATGAACCCATATTTCCTTATGGACAGCGATATTGCGGGTGTAAACCACGGAATACTGTTTTCTATGGAGCTGGTTATGGTTATGAAGACTATCTGTAACCGTATTCTGCGCCGTCAGGCCAACTATTACATAGGGGAACACAATGGAAAGCTCCGTAAAGAAATTCAGAAACTCAAAGCATACAGAGGTGAGCTTATCACCACCCTGAATAAAGTCGAAAATCTTTCCATTTCTGAAATCGGTGAACTGGAAAGAGTAATGCTTATCAGCCAGCAGATTGACCCGATTATTGAAAAAATCAAGTACCTGCTTGAACTTCTGGAATCAGAACTTGACCTGCTGTATTCCACAAGTACAAACAATCTGGTCAACTTCCTGACAGCAGCCGGGGTTGCACTTACGGCACTCGGCCTGCTTCTCAGTTACTTATAGTTTACAGAAAAGAGGACGTAAAATGAGCAAAAATGTTCTGATTATAGATGGTCAGGGTGGGCAGCTGGGACGCCAGATGGTTGAGGCTGTCCGCAGACTTATACCTGAGGCGCAGATCACTGCTGTGGGCACCAACGCCCTTGCAACCTCTGCCATGCTGAAGGCAGGTGCAGACCGTGGTGCTACAGGAGAAAATTCTGTGGTTGTATGCACCCGGGATGCAGACATTATCGTGGGACCTGTGGGTATTGTAATTGCAGACTCACTTCTGGGCGAAATCACGCCGAAGATGGCAGTGGCAGTGGGACAGAGTCCGGCCAAAAAGATTCTCCTGCCGGTGAACAAGTGCAATAACATCATCATAGGTGTTGATGGCAAGTCCACCAGTGAACTCATTGACGATGCAATTGCAAAGATCAGAGCCATAAGCGAGGGCTGCGAAAGATAATGAATATAGTTTTAATAGGTAATACTGTTTCTTTTATCGGATGCGCGCTTATGGTGGCCGTTGGTTTCATCAAGAAAAAAGACCACATCATCAGAGTGCAGTGCATCCAGTTTACAATACAGGGTGCAGCCAACCTCATACTGGGCGGCGTGACCGGTTTCATAGCAAACCTCATAAGTATTGCCAGAAACCTCTGGTTTGCACGCAAAGAGGGAACTGTAAAAGCAAAGATTTTTTTCATCGCCCTGCAGGCAGTGCTGTCATTGATGTTCCTTGATACAGAGGCTGGAATCATCGGATGGTTTCCTCTGTTTTCGGCGGCAGTTTTTACCTGGTTTCTTGATGTAAAGAGTGATGCTGCATTTAAAATTGTAATTCTGGCGGCGCAGGTTTTCTGGATTGTGTATGATTTTTACTATTCCAATTACGTGGCCTGTGCATTTGATATATTTACAATGATTTCTACAACAATCGGATTATACTGGATATTAAAAGACCGCAGTGCTGCGTAGCATTGCGGTCTTGATCTTTTTATTTCAGAATGAATTCCATCTGCACCGGATTGTGGTCTGAATATCTGAAGCCTGCGTCCGCAACGCGGCTGGAAACCACTTCTACATTATCAGAAACGATGAACCCGTCTACAGTTATCTGGAAAACTTTTTCCGGATCCCAAGGAGCATCAGCGTTGCGGCAGCTTGGAACAGGGGCTGCTTCATCAAATGGTGCGACCAGAGTAAACCCGGCGGGCAGACTTTCGAAAGGAAAACTCTGAGCCCAGCTGAGACCTTCAGCAGACACAACGAAATATCGGGAAGAATCTCCGAGCAGGTCTTTATTGAAATCCCCGCCGCAGATTACATAGTTGCCTGCAGCGTATTCTGCCTTTATATCCTCATAGAGCATTTCAAGCTGCTGGTTGGCGATAGCAGGGTCTGTGGTATAGGCAGACAGATGAAGGTTAATCAGTACCAGCGCATTGCCGGCATCAGTATTCAGCCGGCTCACAGTGTAGCAGCGGTCCAGATCCACCAGTTTGGCCAGATCTTCCTGAATGGGCAGACTGCGGCGGACTGCGGACTTGATTTCGAAATCTGATATTGTCAGCAGGCCTGATACTGATTTTCCGTGAGGCTCAGTAAATGGATAAAACAGATATGGTGAATCGTAATTCAGCCCGAATACAGAATTCCTTCCGCCAAATGCATCTGTCAGAATTTTTTTCTGGTCAATATGGTATGAGCGGGTGGAATCAGTGTCCACTTCCTGGAGCAGATACAGGTCTGACTTGAAATCTGCTGCCTCTGTGACAATATTGTTCATGTTTTCAAGCACTGCTTCTTTACTGAAGCCGCGTGCATATTCACCTCCGTCCATGAAAAAACTGAACTGGTCGGTGTAGGCTCCGAAACCTATATTCCAGGATGTTACTGAGAGTTTTTCGTCTGTAACAACGTCAAATGCAGGTACTGCTACAGAAAGGGCGCCAGGCTCTATGATTCCGGTCAGTTCAGGGACAAGCTCCTGATTATCCTCTATGCGGTAGTATGTGGTGAGAACATATGCCGCATATCCGCCCGCAATGAGCAGGATGATGAACAGTATTGCCAATAATATTTTCAAAGGTTTTGCCATGAAGGATTCCTCCTTTATTTTTCTTTTTCTGAAATGATTTTACCACGAGAAAGGCTTTTACGGAAGTTAAAAGTGTGGTACAATTAACATCAAAGGAGAAAAAATCATGGCATTTACACATCTGCATGTACATACCGAATACAGCCTGCTGGACGGGGCGGCCCGCATCAAGGATATTGTTGCGAGGGCTAAGGAGCTGGGCATGGAAAGCCTGGCCATCACCGACCACGGTGTTATGTTCGGCGTAGTTGATTTTTATAAAGAATGTAAGAAGCAGGGCATCAAGCCGATTATCGGCTGCGAGGTTTATACCGCTGCCCGCAGGCTTACTGATAAAGAGGTGGACAAGGACAAATACCAGGGCCACCTTGTTCTGCTTGCAAAAAATGAGACAGGTTACAAGAACCTGATTAAAATAGTTTCCGAAGGCTATATCCGGGGTTACTACTATAAGCCGCGTATAGACAAGGACGTGCTGGCGGCTCACAGCGAGGGACTGATCTGCCTTTCTGCCTGTCTGGCAGGGGATGTACAGCACAAGCTGCTTGTAAACGATTATGCAGGAGCAAAGGCTGAGGCTCAGGCCCTGCTTGATATTTTCGGCCGCGGCAACTTCTATCTGGAGCTTCAGGACCAGGGTCTTGAAGAGGAAATGGCCATTCTGGAAGACATGAAGCGCCTTTCTGCAGAACTTGACGTGCCGCTGGTTGCAACAAACGACGTCCACTATGTACGCAAAGAAGACGCCAAGGCACACGACGTACTGCTGGCAATTCAGACTGCTACAACTCTGGATGACGAAAACAGAATGACTTTCCCTAATGACGAGTTCTATCTCAAGAGCGAAGACGAAATGCGTAAAATCTTTGCCTACGCTCCTGATGCATGTGACAACACCCAGCTGGTGGCTGATGCCTGCAGCTTCGATTTCAGATTCGGGGAATACCATCTGCCTGAATTTACGGCGCCTGACGGCAAGACCAACGGAGAGTACCTGAGAGAACTCTGTGAAGCAGGACTTAAGGAACGCTACGGCGAAAATCCCGGCCCAGAGCTTTACGAGCGCCTTAACTACGAAATAAACACCATTGAGTCCATGGGGTACGTTGAATACTTCCTCATCGTATGGGACTTCATAAATTATGCAAAGAGCAACAATATCATGGTTGGTCCGGGCAGAGGTTCTGCCGCCGGCTCCATCGTTGCTTACTGCCTTAAAATCACCGACATTGATCCTATAAAGTATAGCCTGATTTTTGAGCGTTTCTTAAATCCTGAAAGGGTCAGCATGCCGGATATTGATATTGACTTCTGCTACGAGCGCCGCCAGGAGGTTATCGACTATGTAACCCGCAAGTACGGTGAAGGCAGAGTTTCGCAGATTATTACCTTCGGTACAATGAAGGCAAAGCAGGCTGTCCGGGACGTTGCCCGCTCCTTAAGCGTAAGCTACGCCAAGGCTGATGCAATTGCCAAGGCTATTCCTTTTGAGCCGAATATGACCATTGACAAGGCTCTGGAAACCAGTCCCGACCTTAAGGTTCTTTATGAAGAAGATGAAGAGGCAAGGGAAGTAATTGACATGGCCAAGGCTCTTGAAGGCATGGCCCGCCATGCTTCCACTCATGCAGCCGGTGTGGTTATTTCAAAGGCACCGATTGACGAGTATGTGCCGCTGTATCTTTCCGATAAAGGTCCTGCAACTCAGTTCACCATGACAACTATTGAAGAACTGGGGCTGCTTAAGATGGACTTTCTGGGACTGAGAAACCTTACTGTAATACGTGATGCCCTGGAACTCATCGAACACAACCATGGCGTGAAAATTGACTTCAGCAAGATGGGTTACGATGATCCGAAGGTTTACGAAATGATTGCTGCAGGCAACACCAGCGGCGTTTTCCAGCTGGAATCAGGCGGCATGACCCAGTTCATGAAGAACCTGAAACCGACCTGCTTTGAAGATATCGTAGCGGGCATTTCCCTTTACAGACCGGGTCCTATGGATTCCATTCCTAAATATATCGAAAACAAAAAGAACCCTGAAAATATAAAATACGTGGACAACGCTCTGTCGCCTATTCTGGATGTAACTTACGGCTGCCTGGTTTATCAGGAGCAGGTAATGCAGATTGTACGTGACCTTGGCGGTTACAGCTACGGCCGTTCCGACCTGGTGCGCCGTGCAATGTCCAAGAAAAAGATGGACGTCATGCTGGAGGAAAAACAGTACTTTATCCACGGCAAGGACGACGAAAACGGCAACATTGAAATCATGGGCTGCGTGCGCAACGGCATTTCCGAGCATGCAGCAGAAGTGATATTTGAAGACATGATAAGCTTCGCTCAGTATGCTTTCAACAAGTCCCATGCTGCGGCATACGCAGTTGTGGCCTATGAAACAGGCTGGCTCAAGGCTTATTACCCTGTGGAATTCATGGCTGCTCTCATGACCAGCGTTATGGGTGATGCCAAGCAGATTCCGCGATATATCAGAAACTGTGCTGACATGGGCATTAAAGTGCTGCCGCCTTGCGTGGCTGCCAGCCAGAAAAAGTTCAGCGTGGAAAAGGGCAGGATACGTTTCGGACTTCTTGGTATCAAGAATGTGGGCGAAGGTGCAATCGATGCCATCATCGCTGCCCGCAAGGAAAAAGGAGTACCGAAGGACATTTTCTCCTTCATCAGCAATGTGGACATTTCCCAGGTAAACAAGAAGGCTGTGGAAAGTTTAATCAAGGCCGGCGCCTGCGACTGCCTTTCTGACAACCGTGCAGCCATGCTTTCCGTTTATGAAGGACTTGTAGAATCTGCTCAGAACACTTCCAAGAAAAACATCGAAGGACAGATGTCACTTTTCCAGCTGGCATCTGAGACCATGAACACTGAATCCATGGGTGGAAAACTGCCGGATGTGGCACCTTTCCCTAAAGAAATCCAGCTTGCCATGGAAAAGGAAATGCTGGGCGTGTACCTGACCGACCATCCGCTCAACGACTATATAGACCGCATGAAGAGGGTTTCTTCAATTACCTGCGATGACATACACCGTGCAGAGGAAGATCCTGAAAATGCTGAAATCAAAGACGGAATGAGCTGCATAATAAGTGGAATGATTGCCGGTAAAAAGACCCTTATCACCAAGAGCAGCAAAATGATGGCCTTCCTCGATCTGGAAGACCTTTATGGCGTTGCTGAGGTTGTGGTTTTCCCTAATGTTTATGAGCGTTGTGCGGCGGCAACCAGTACAGATGCAGTAGTTGCAATACGTGGCACTATCAACTTCAAGGAAGATGAAGCACCTAAGATTCTGGCCGATGAAATTCTTGATATTGATGAGGCTGTCAGCCACGGATTCACTGACAGGCAGTCTTTCAGAAGAAACCGCCAGCCGGTGCAGAGCGCGCCTGCAAAGGAAATTACTTTGGAAGAAAACCGTAAAAGTGCTCAGCCGGAGCAGCCGGAAGGCATGATAAAGCTGCGTATTGATCCTGCTATGAACGAAGAACTGACTCTTCAGCAGCTGAAAATCAATCTGGCCCGCCATCCGGGAAAACACCAGGTGCTTATTTACCTGCCAAGCGGCAGGATGCTCAAGACCGACCGTGAATTATGGGTGCAGCCGTCTGAGGCTCTGCGCAATATAATGATCGGCCTTCTGGGCAGCGAAAACGTAAAAATGTAGGAGATAATATGGAAAAGACAATAGTTATTTACGCAAATAAATACGGAAGCACGGAAAAGTACGCTCACTGGATCGGAGAAGAACTGGACTGTCCTGTAATTGAGCTGGACAAGGCGAGCAAGGCCGGCCTTGCAGACTACGATACAATTATATACGGCGGTGGTGTGCATGCCGGCGGAATCAGAGGTTTTGACAAGTTCAAGAAATGGATACGCCAGTATTTTTGGCTGGTAGAAAAACCTGAGAAAACAGTAATCGTGTTTGCTGTAGGAATAAATGTGCATACGACAGAAACACGCATGCAGCTTCGTGATGTGAATTTTGACAAGAAATGGCTGCGTCAGTTTACA
Organism: Bacillota bacterium; assembly: GCA_017436705.1. Lineage (GTDB taxonomy): Bacteria > Bacillota > Clostridia > Peptostreptococcales > Anaerovoracaceae > SUG1106. The sequence continues at coordinate 29,757 of JAFSCP010000026.1, read as the reverse complement.
TGTTTCTTTATGCCGGGCGCCTTTGATCCTGCAAAGATTGACAAGGTGGACAACATGGTTCTGAAGATGATGAAAAAGATGCTCCGTGACAAGGGACTCAATATGAATGCCGAAGAACGTGAACTTCTCCGCATGGTGGAAGAAGGCTGCGATAAGGTGGACAGAGAAGCAATCAGACCTCTGATTGAGGAAGTAAAGTCTCTGGCGAAATAATAATCAATGAAATAAAAATGCGGAAGGAACTGTTCTTCCGCATTTTTTATGTTTGTTTTTAAAGGCATTAAACTTTCTTTTCAAAAACATTGCCGCATTTGTGGCAGGTCACGCGGATTCTTCCGCGGCCTTTAGGCGCTTTCTGGACCTGCTTGCAGGTCGGGCATTTAAAATAAGTGTAGTTCTTGCGGTCGCGGTTCAGGTAGGAACGGAGCGGGCCGTCAAAATAAGTCCTGTACCAGGCGAGCTGGGCGTTCATCTTGCTGTGATTTCTGGAAAAGATGCGGTAAAATGCGAAGATTACCAGAGTGTAGCCTAAGTAAGTTGCGATGCTTGTCGGTATGAAAATATCCAGGATTGTGATGATGAGACCGTAAGCAATCAGATCACGGCTGAACTGGTCCATACCATGGCGTCCTGCCATGAACTGTGCAATTTTGTAAGCGAATTTGTTCATTTATTTGATTCTCCTTGATTTGTAGGCCGGACCGAGGTCCAGCACTTTATATTCATTGTCAGCGAGGGTCATACCCTCGTCAGTATCTATAGCCCAGATAAGATTCAGGCCCGGGTAGTTTTCGGTAAAATAGCGGCGGTTGCTGCCCTTGTGACCGAACATGTTGTTGTAACACTTTTCATTGGAAATGACCAGTGCCAGAGGGCAGAATTTCCAGCGGTCGCATTGAGGATCAGTTATACCGGGATATAAATCGTTAATCTGCGATTCGATGCGTTCACGTGCGATTCTGCTTTCTACAAGCTGCCTGAAAGCAGGGTGGAAAGCAAGCTGGCTTTCCATAATGTCGCTGGATTTCAGACCGACGCGGATTATGTTTATGCCGGCGTTATCGAGAATTTCATACATTGCCTTAGTCCGGACGATGGCCTCTTCCTCGGTGAGAGGAGTGTATTCGCCCCGGAGATACTGTTCATAAAGTTCAGTTTCGCTGATGACCACCGTAGGGTAGAGGCGGGCAATCTGAGGGCCTATTTTCACCGTCTCTTCAGCTGAGAAAATGCACTTTTCAAGACTGTCACCAGGAAGACCTATCATCAGCTGAATTCCGAGGGTGAAACCGTATTCCTTTATGAGGGCGGCACTTTCGTAGACGATTTCAGCATTATGACCGCGGCCGGAAAGCCTGAGAACTTCAGGGTCAAGGGACTGGACTCCCAGCTCGATCACATCAACATTGTAGCTCTTTAAGTTATCGAGAATCTCCCTGCTGATGTAGTCGGGACGTGTCGAAAGGTGTATTGCGTGAACCTTGCCCGCATCTTTGTACTCTTTGGCAACGGCAAGGAAAGCCTTCTGATCTTCCAAGGGAATGCCTGTAAAGGAGCCGCCGAAAAAAGCGATTTCAATAGTTTCCAGATTCATTTTACTGAGAGTTGACAGGTGTTCTTCGATGGTGCGCCGGGCATCATCAGGCGTCACATCACCGCTGCGGGCGGTGATTTTTTTCTGGTTGCAGAAAACGCAGTCATTGGGACAGCCGCGGTGGGAAATGAACACCGGGATAATTGCGTGTTTTTTCAAGATTATTTCTCCTCTATGACGGAGCCGATGTCGGTAAGAGGAATGTCTGTAAACCAGACGCATTCAAGACCGCAGCTCTCAATAAACTCTTTTATATTTTCAAAATCGGGATGTGCAGAAAGGTCGCCGTTAAAAAGTATGGCGCTGCCGACGCGGCCGCCGGTTCCGCCGATAAAGCCTGCAGCGTAACCAGGCAGCTCAATGTGCCCGGGGCTGACCAGCAGCACATTGAGCGCCTGCGCCCGCAGGGCGCAGGCGGCCGCTATGCCGCGGTCATAAGTTATTATGGAGTCTTCGTCCACAACGCAGATGCTGCATCTGGCATACCCCTGCGGAACGTGAATCATTTTCAGACCCATGTTTTCTGCCTCTTGGAGTAATTCAGGGGCAGTATACTTCAGATTGTGAATGAAATATTTGCCTGTGGAACAGGCATTGTATATCACATCTGCAGGATAATCAGGTCCGAGTTTGTCCGGATTTCCGTGAAATACAATACCGGCTGCAAGGTGACAATGTGTTATATCCGGGTGGCATGAAATGGCAGGAGCCACATTTTCCAGCGGCCTGGTCAGAATTATATTGTGACCTTGATTTTTCAGATATTCAGTTAGCTGCGGAGATGCAAGCTCCGAAATATATATTTTACTCATAAAGCAAGTATACGCGAAATTGTTGAAAAAGTCCAGCCGCATGTGCTATACTGGATTCAGCAAAAGAGAAAGGATGTGCATTATGGTTCAGTTTGGCAATGACTGGGACAATGTTCTCGCAGGTGAATTCGAAAAGGAATATTACATTAAACTGAGGGAATTCCTCAGAGCAGAATATGATAATTACAGCATATATCCGCCGAAGGAAGATATTTTCAACGCATTGAAATATTCTTCATACAGCGGAACCAAGGTAGTAATCATCGGACAGGATCCTTACCACCAGCCGGGCCAGGCTCATGGACTTTGCTTTTCTGTAAACAAAGGAGTTAAAATTCCTCCTTCACTGGTGAATATCTATAAGGAAATGAAGGAAGACCTCGGTATTGATCAGCCTGCCCACGGATATCTGGCAGACTGGGCTAAGCAGGGAGTAATGCTTCTCAACGCCACTCTGACTGTACGCGACAGCCAGCCAAACTCTCACAGAAGCAAAGGCTGGGAAATTTTCACCGACCGTATCATTGAACTTCTTAACCAGCGTGAAACTCCGATGGTGTTCATTCTCTGGGGTGCAAATGCACGGGCCAAGGAATCCCTTATTACCAATCCTGCCCACATGATTCTCACTGGGGCCCATCCGAGTCCTTTGTCTGCCTACAACGGTTTCTTCGGCGGCGGTTACTTCAGCCGTGCCAACCGTTTCCTTGAAGCTACGGGACAGAAACCAATCGACTGGCAGCTTACTTAACAGAGACATAGTAGCAGAGAATAATAAACACAAAAGAAACTGAATATCTTCAGGATACAAAAAAGCGCAGCCTGTGTGAGTAAGGCTGCGCTTAAGTCATTTATAGAGTTTATGCAAAATATCTGAATACACCTTTTACCTTACCCATAATCTTAACATCCTGAACGATGATAGGACTCATGGACTGGTTTTCCGGCTGGAGTCTGATATGACCGTTTTCTCTGTAAAAAGTCTTGACTGTGGCCTCACTTTCAAAACCATCAATCATTGCAACTACGATTTCGCCGTTATTTGCATTCTGTGTCTGCTGAACGAGTATAAGGTCACCATCCATAATACCGGCTTCAATCATGCTTTCGCCGCGGACGCGGAGCATGAAGTTGGTACCGCCTGCAGCATATCTTGCAGGGATTGGGAATGTATCTTCGATATTCTCTTCTGCCAGTATAGGTGTGCCGGCAGCAACTCTGCCTACAATAGGAATTTCAACGATATCCTTTTCAGGGAACGCAGAGACATTACCGGCTGCAGGGGCAGTATGACCATTTTTTTCGGAAGGGTCAACCACCATAAGAGCACGCGGCTTGGAAGGGTCCTTTACCAGATAGCCCTGTCTTACAAGGCTTTCGATATCCTTATGTGTAGTGGAAGTGGACTTGATACCAAGGGCAGAACAAATCTCCCTTACTGTAGGAGGGTATCCCTTGGTTCTGATTTCTTCCTTCATATAGTCTAAAATCTTCTGTTCTCTTTCCTTTAACATAATTTCCTCACCTTTCCTTTTATCTCAGACGTCTCGCATGAAACATGAGTTTACTTTTATTTAAATATATTAACATATCACGAACAAAAAGTAAACAGATGTTCACAAAGTTTTGAAAAAACATTTTTAAAACATAAATGCCAAAACATTGTTAAATATTCTTGACAGCAGATATATCAAAAAGGTATAATTTTAATATTATACGTATAAATGCCGTTCTCGCTGGAGGAAGACTATGAAATTTAATTCAGGTAATTTTAAGGTCAATGGAGCTCCATTGGCTTATTTTATTGGTTTAACTGTAATTTTATACGCCTGCTGGATTCTGCTGTCAGGCAGATTTGAAGCAAAATTCCTGATTATGGGTTTTGTTTTTGCTGTGGCAACAGCATACATCTGCGGGCCATTTCTGATTGTAAGAAATATAAGCACCGGCAGGGAGTTTTTTCTTCTTGATGCCCGTCCTGTAAAAGCGTTCAGATATGTTTTCTGGCTTCTCTGGCAGATTGTTCTTGCAACGCTGGACGTTACCAGTGCGACTTTCGGAGTTGTTGAAACCAGACCGAGAATTATTTTCTTCAAAATGCCTTTTGAAAATCCCATGGCCAGTGCAGTCCTTGCAAATTCAATAATTCTGACACCGGGAACCATAACTCTTGATGTCAGTGAAGAAGGAGTATTTGAGATTCACGCACTGACCAAGGCTGCTGCGGACGGAGTTTTTGAGGGTACAATGCAGCGCAAAGTCGCCGAAATTTTCAGGGAAACCTGCCAGTTTGTACCTATGCCGGAAGCTACTCTTACAGAAATACCTAAGGAGATTGATTAATGGAACAATTCTTTGTCGTATATCTTTTATGTGTGATAATAATGATGCTGCCGCTTATTGTAATTCTCCTGCGTAAAGACGGCTTTTACAATCATTTTGCAGCTATTCTCGCTATAAGTAACTTTGTGTCGATAATGCTCATGCTTATTGGTTTTATCGACGGAAGAACCAGTATGTACATTGATATAGCGCTGTCATTTACGATCCTCAGTTTCGTAAGTTCAGTTATAGTGGCTAAGTTCATGAGCGGAAGAGGAGGTAAAAAGAATGGAGATTAGATGGGTTTTTACAATTGTAATGCTTACCATAGGGTTTTACTTCCTGCTGGTGTCGGTGATCGGCATGGTGAGGTACCAGGATTTTTTCAGCCGTCTGCAGGTACTTGGCGTCGGACAGGCTATGGGTATTGGCTGCTGCTGTATAGGATTGTTTGTGTACGAAGGATTTACTAACGCGGGAATCAAAATTCTCATGGTGCTTGTCCTGACACTGGTAGGCGGGCCTATCGGCACACACATTATCGATAAGGTGGCCTACAAAGAAGGGCTTAAACATTTCGAAGATGAAATAGATGAAATAATGCATGAAAGAGAGCATAGAGAGGAGGAAAATCAATGCCTGTAATATTACTGGAAGCATACTTCCTGCTGATTCTTATTGCAATTGCAATTGTAGTGATTTTCCACAAAGACCTGCTGGCAGTAACGGTTATCTACTGTGCTTTCAGCTTCGTGGCCATGGTTCTTTATATACTTGTAGGGGCAGCAGACGTTGCCTTCACGGAGGCTGTAATCGGGGTAATTTCAACCGTTTACTTCATTATTGCCATCAAATCTATCAGCAGGCGGTGTAAATAATGGACAAAGTAAAAGTAATAGGAGTAATCGTCATAATCGCTGGTGTAATAACTGCAGGTTTTGTTATGGGAGATTTTCTTCCTGCAATAGGCGATATCAACTCAGCGCCTAACGGTTATCTGTCTGTATATTATATTACAAATGCGCTTCATGATACGGAAGCCCCAAACATGGTTACAGCAGTACTTGCCGATTACAGAGGATTTGATACTCTTTTTGAAACCTGTGTAATGTTCCTGGCAGGTGTCACTACCCTGATGGTGCTTTCCTCAAAGCGAAAGGTTGTGAAAGGAAAACGTAATGAGCACGACCTCAATGGTGTAAGTTTCGGCGGAACTGTACTGGATACCGGATTCAGAATAATCATACCTGTAATCGTAATATATGCGTTTTATGTGCTTTCCCATGGTGAAATATCACTGGGCGGCGGTTTCCAGGCAGGAGCACTTCTTGCAATCGCATACATGATTGACCGGCTGATTCCGAGCTTTCAGAACAGTCTGGGAAATTTTACTGAAGAAGCGGCAGCTATTATTGCCGGACTGGGTGTATTTATTTACGCCTTTACTGGAGTTCTGCCTATGTTTAACGGCGGTTATTTTCTGGAGTATGACCACCTTCCATTTGCATTTATGACGGAAGAAATCGTAATGCTTCATTCTGTGGGGATTTTTATGATCGAGGCAGGTGTTACTGTCTGCGTAATGGGAACTATTATAAATATTCTGGAAGTTGTACTTGAAAGGACAGAATTTGATGATTGATGTTTTAGAAATCTTTCTTGCCGAAAAAGGAATATACATGCTGACCTTCATCCTTATGGGGCTGGGGATTTTTGGCATGATTGTATGCGGCAATTACATGAAGAAAATTATCTGCATGAACATTATGCAGGTTGCCATCATCTTCTTCTTTCTTACGCTGGGCCAGAAAGACGGAGGTACGCTGCCTGTGCTCGTACATAATCTGACGTCAGCCGAGGAATATATCAACCCTCTGCCTCACGCGCTTATGCTTACAGCAATCGTTGTAAGCCTTGGTACTACAGGGGTTGCACTTGCGCTTCTTATGAAGATTAAAGAAATTTACGGTACTATTGAAGAAGAAGAAATAACAGGAAAGAGGTGGAAAAAATGATAAATCACCTTCCTGTTTTAATAATAATCGTTCCGCTGATGGGGGCAATTCTCTGCCCGCTTATCAGCTACTACAGCCCTGAATGGGGCAAAAAAACCGTAATTGGAGCTCTGTTTGCTTCTTTTGTCATGTCAGTAATGCAGCTGGTAAATGTGGCAGAAAGAGGCGAGCCGGTACATTACTGGATGGGCGGCTGGAATCCTCCTTATGGTATTGAATTTGTAATTGACGGTGTCAATGCCGTTATGATTGCTATGGTTGCTGCCATAGGCGCCATGACTGCGCTTTTCAGCAGCCCTTTTGAAGAGGCTAATCCGAAACACCGTTTCAGAAGTGCAGGATATTATTCAATCCTCTGCTTCCTGGCAATCGGCCTGCTTGGTATGTCATCCACCGGAGATGCTTTTAACCTTTATGTTTTCATGGAAATTGTATCCCTTGCGGGCTACGGACTCATAGCTATCGGTGAAGAAAAAGCTCCAGTGGCTGCTTTCAGATACCTTCTTACAGGTACTATCGGTGCGTGCATGTATCTGATGGGCGTTGGGTTCCTTTATTCTGCAACAGGTACGCTGAATATGGCGGATATGGCAGTGCGCCTGCAGGATGTGGAAAACATGACTGTAATCATAATCGCTATGGCATGTCTTGTAGTGGGACTTGGTGTAAAAATGGCGCTTTTTCCTCTTCACGGCTGGCAGCCAGCAGCTCATTCATATGCACATCATGCGGCTGACCCTATGATTGCCGGTATAATGATCAAGATTCCGGCTTATGCTATGTTCAGATTTTTCTTCTGCATATTTGACGAAAGCCTGCCGATGATGGGCGCTGTACATAAAATCGTAGGAGTTATGGCTGTGTGCGGCATTCTTTTCGGCTCACTCAAGGCGCTTCGTTATCACAAATATAACAAAATTCTGGCGTACTCAAGTATCGGTCAGGTGGGATATATTGCTCTTGGGTTTGCCATCGGCAATTTTTACGGAATCGCAGGTGCTGTGCTCCACATTGTGAGCCACGCGTTTATGAAAACAGGTCTTTTCTACACCTCAGCAGCGCTTAAATATAAGTATCATATCGAGTATACAGACGATCTGGGTCAGGTTTACAGAAAAATGCCTGTAACATCACTTACGCTGGTGACACTTGCTCTGTCCATGGTCGGACTTCCGCCTTTCGCGGGATTTTTCAGCAAATGGTATCTGGCACTTGGGGCAATCCAGAACGGACAGTATTTTTATGTTGCTGTGCTTGTTGCCAGCAGCCTGCTGGGTGCAATATACTTCTTCCGCATATTCGAAAAATTGTTCATGGGCGAAGAAACTGAGATGGAAGACCGGTATCCTGCAGCAGAACATGGCGGAAAGGAACTGCCGCTGCGCATAATGATTCCGCTTCTCATGGCGGCAGCTATGATTATAGCCCTTGGACTGGGTAACAGCCTGGTGGTTGATTTTATTGAGAAAACGGTACTGGAGGTGTTCCTGGCATGATAATTGAAAGTTTGAGACCTCTGGCCGCTGTTGCTGTATCGCTTCTGGCAGCTGTACTTATTATGATTTGCGGAAACCGTGTGAAGCCGGATGTGCGGGAGGGGATTACCCTCGGGGCAGCTGTTATCAAGGCTTTGCTGGTATTTTCCATGGTTCCGGCCGTTCTTGCCGGAAATGAATATTACTGCAGTCCGTGGGAGATCGTTGACGGGATTTCTCTGGCATTCAGAACAGATGCGGCAGGGATGGTATTTGCCTGCGTTGCCAGCGGACTTTGGATTGTGACCTCAATATATTCAATCGGGTATATGAGAGGACACCACGAAAAGAATCAGACCGGGTATTTTGCGGCATTTGCGGTGTGCCTTTCATCAGCAATCGGTATTGCCTTTGCTGCAAATCTGATTACTTTCTTCATATTCTACGAAATGCTTACAATTGCAACATATCCGCTGGTTTCACACTACAGAAATGACAGCGCAAAAGCTTCCGGACGTAAATATCTGGCGTATACCCTTATCAGCGGTCAGCTGTTTTTTGCGGCCATCGTAACTGTATACGTAAAGTACGGAACTCTTGATTTCAGAGCCGGAGGGTTTATTGAGGCCGGTTCCATGGGCCAGACTGCAATGCTGCTGCTTTTCATCCTCATGCTGGGCGGCGGTGCAGTAAAATCAGGGCTTATGCCTCTTCATGGCTGGCTTCCGTCTGCCATGGTAGCACCTACACCTGTCAGTGCGCTGCTTCATGCGGTGGCTGTTGTAAAAGCAGGGGCATTCTGCGTGCTGCGTATAGTGTGGTTTGTTTTCGGGGCAGAAAGCGCAGCCTGGTGCGGTGGCGGCAGACTTCTGACATGGCTTGCTGCTGCAACGATTATTCTTTCCTCTCTCATTGCAATGAGAAAGGACAATCTGAAAGCAAGACTGGCCTACTCGACCATCGGCCAGCTTTCATATATTATTCTTGGAATAGGCATTCTTGCGCCTTACAGCGTCACAGGAGCGGCATTCCACATTGTGGCTCATGCTTTCCTCAAAATCACCCTGTTTATGTGCGCCGGAGCCATTTATGTTACGACAGGGCTTTCTGAAATCAGCACCATGGGCGGGCTTTTTAAGCGCATGCCTGTAACGTGTGTCTGCTTTACAGCAGCATCTCTGGGGATTGCAGGACTTCCGCTGCTGGCAGGTTTCGTGAGCAAAATGAACATCATAAGAGGAGCGTTTATGGAAAATAAACTTTTCTTCGTGGCAGTTCTCGTGGCTGCAGCTCTCTTTGCACTCAGCTACCTGATTCCTGTTGTAAGGATTTTCTTCGGTAAGGAAATCTCATCACCTGTCATAAATGAAGGCGGGGAGGCTTCGCCGGCAATGCTGGTTCCGATTGTGATAACCGCTGTAGTTTCTTTTATACTCGGTGTTATGCCGAATGCCGGACCGCAGCTCTATAATCTTGCTGTGATGGCAGCTCAGGGAGGTGGCCCGATTGGTTAATAAGAAAAAAGTGTATATCTTTCTTGGGCTGATTGCTCTTGCCATGGTGGCTGCAGAAATACTCTTTGCACATCCTCATCATCACATGATCTGGAACATTGTGCCGGGGTTCGACCTTATCATCGGATTTGCCGGAGCCTGGTTTCTGATTATCCTTGCCAAAATTGTAATGGCCAGACTGATTCAGCGCCCTGAAAATTACTATGAAGGCGGTAATGAGAAGGGAGGGGCTCATCATGATTAACCCTGTGCATCCCGGTTTTATACTGATTATCACCGGCCTGCTGGTTCTTGTTACCCCGGAAAAATTCCGTAGAGCAGTTGTAATCGGCGGACCTGCTGCTGCATGCTGTGCAGTTTTTACCCTTAAAGAAGGCAGCTGGATGAATGTCAGGTTCATACCTGAACTTACCCTTAGGCTTCTTGAGGCAGACAGACTTGCAATCATGTTTGCAATAATATTCGGAGGCGGAGCCCTCATTGCGGCAATTTATGCTTCCGGTTCAAAAAATAAATTTGAAAATGCTGCAGAGGCGGTGTATGCAGGCGCTTCCATGAGTGCTGTACTTGCAGGAGACTGGCTCAGCATGATCTTTTTCTGGGAAATAATGGCCATTGCATCCTGGCTCATCATAATATCTGCCAGAACTGAAAAAGCCTCAAAGGCAGGATTCAGATATCTGCTTGTTCATATGCTGGGCGGCAATCTGCTCCTTGCAGGTATACTGCTTAAAATGACCCAGGGCAGCTTCAATATTGAACTGCTTACAGGCAATCAGGATGCAGCATTCTGGCTCATCCTGGCCGGAGTTGCAGTAAACGCTGCAATCCCGCCCCTTCACAGCTGGATTGCGGACGCTTACCCTGAGGCGCCTGTGGGAGGCACCGTTTATATGGCGTCCTACACCACCAAGGTGGGCGTTTACTTCATCATAAAGCTCTTTGCCGGGAGTGAGTTTCTCCTCTGGTTCGGGGTTATTATGGCGATTTTCGGCGCATCAATGGCACTGATTGAAAACGACCTGAGAAGACTTTTCTCATATCATATTGTCAGCCAGCTGGGTTACATTGTGGCTGCGGCTGCTGCAGGCGGTGCCGTAGGTATTGACGGCGCTGCTGCCCATACTTTCAACAATATCCTGTATAAGGGCGTGCTTTTCATGTGCTGCGGTGCCGTGATTACTTCCACAGGCAGACGCAAAATCAGCCAGCTTGGAGGCCTTGCAAAGGATATGCCTCTTGTGGCAGGCTGTTTCCTCATTGCATCCCTTGCAATCACAGGTTTTCCGCTGCTTAACGGTTTCGTCAGCAAATCCCTTGTTATGAACGCAATGGCTGAAGGCGGATATCATGTGGCTGAGATTTTCCTCATGGTTGCCAGTGTTGGTACGCTTCTTTCCATTGCTCTTAAGGTGAACTGGTTTGTTTTCTTCGGCAAAGGTATCAGGGAAAAGGTTGAATCAGAGACTGGTCCTATAGAGGTGAAACCTGTGCCTCTTAACATGAAGGTGGCAATGGTTATGGGGGCGGCAGGCTGCCTGCTGGTAGGCGTCATGCCGGGGCTGCTTTACGGACTTACTCCTTTCGGAAGCGACGGTCATCCTTTCACTGTGGACCATGTGACACAGTACATTCAGCTCTTTGCAGCGGGAACACTGGCTTTTGTGATGTACCTTGAACATATGGCACCTCACGAAATGCTCACTCTGGATACTGACTGGCTTTACCGCAGACCGCTGAAGGCTGTAATCAACCTGCTTTCTGCTGCAGCGGAAAAGATTTTCCAGGTGTGCGGAAGCTCATTCAGGTTCGGAATAGAGCGGTTTGTGGATCATCTTCACAATCCGGGAATTATTATGGAAGTTTTAGGTTTCGGCCGCCTGGTGCGCAATCCGGGAATTGAAGATGACGATGTGCTTCAGAAGCCTGCAGGCAGACTGGTAAGCACCAATATGCTGATGCTTATAGGCATCATTGCAGTGATTATAATTATTGCAGAAATATGCTGAAAACATTGAAATTTTCCTTGACAACACGCGTCTGGAGTGGTATAGTATCTGGGTAACGAAGAAGAAGTTATCCGCTTCTCACCTGACCGGTCAAGTCACCGGCGCGGGTTGATATGTTGAAATTAACACCTTTTGCGGGGGTGTATTTGAAGCGGATACTATTGTGTCCGCTTTTATTTTTAGGAGGTGCAGAGCCATTAGCAAGGAAAATTTAATCAACGAAGAAATTCGTGATAAGGAAGTAAGAGTTATTGATACAGACGGAGCTATGCTTGGTGTTATGCCAATCGAAGAAGCGCTGAACTTAGCAAGTGAAAAGAAGCTTGACTTAGTCAACATTTCACCTAACGCTAAGCCACCGGTTTGCAAGATTCTTGACTACGGTAAGTATCGCTACGAGCTTCAGAAAAAAGAAAAAGAAGCTAAGAAAAAGCAGAAGGTTACTCAGGTTAAGGAAATCAGACTGAGCACATTCATCGAAGACCACGACGTACAGGTAAAGGCAAAGACTGCTTCTAAATTCCTGCAGGATGGCGACAAGGTTAAGGTGAGCCTCAGATTCAGAGGTAGAGAAAAGGATTACACTGCAAGAGGTATGGAAGTTATGAACTCTTTCGCAGAAGCAGTTGCTGATGTAAGCGTAATCGAAAAGAAACCTCTCTTTGAAGGCAGAAGCTTAACAATGGTACTCGGCCCTAAAAACGATAAATAATTTTTCAGAAGTTACACATTACGATTTATAAATCATATAGGAGGAAAAAATCATCATGGCAAAGAATAAGATGAAATCCCACAGAGGAGCATGTAAGAGACTTAAATTAACTGGATCCGGTAAAATCAAGAGAAACAAGGCATACAAGAGCCATATTCTTACTAAGAAGACAGCTAAGAGAAAAAGAGGCTTAAGAAAAGCTACTGTATTAAAGAGCGCTGACTTAAAGAGAATGCTCAGATCAATGGCTAAGTAATTGAAAGGAATCAGGAGGTAAGGAAACATGGCAAGAGTTAAAAAAGGTGTAAACGCACACAAGAGACATAAAAAGATTTTAAAGTTAGCAAAGGGCTTCTACGGCGCTAGACACAAACAGTTCAAGGCTGCTAACCCTGCAGTAATGAGATCCTTAAGATCTGCTTACATCGGCAGAAAGTTAAAGAAGAGACAGTTCAGACAGATGTGGATTGCAAGAATCAACGCTGGTGCAAGAATGAACGGAATCAGCTACTCCCAGCTTATGAACGGTCTTAAGAAGTCCGGCATCGAAATCAACAGAAAGATGCTTTCCGAAATGGCTATCTACGATGCTCCAGCTTTCGCAGCACTCTGCGAAACTGCAAAGGCTACTCTTAACAAGTAGTCAGATCTTCGGTTAAGTCGAAAATTAAATCGTATGTTTAAACGGGTAGGAAACTGCCCGTTTTTCTGTTTTTTGATATGGAATAAAATAGGCGGGCGTCGAACCATGTCGGAATTTGACGAACTTTTCATCTTTACTTTATATGATGCAACATGGTAAAATATGGTTGATAAATGATAGATTTGCAGATCTCATTAGCAGGGTACCCTCAAGAGCGAGAGGAAGGTATTTAATGAGAAGTACATATGATGAAAATCAACTGATACCATTTACCGATGATTTTATCTTCGGCATGGTGATGCAGAATGAGGAAGTGTGCAGTGGTGTGCTGAATCTGATTCTGCCGGAGGGTGGTTTCGACAGGATTAAGCTCAGACCTCAGCAGAATCCGTTTTTTATTGAAAATCCGGATTCTTTTGCCGTCGAAATTCAAAAGACTTTAAAGTTTGAAAGAGAACTGAGAGGTGTGCGTTTCGATGCCTATGCTACAGCATATAATAAAATAGCGGACATTGAGATGCTCACATACAGAGAAGCTTTTCTGGGTAAACGGGCACGGCTTTATCATGCAAACATGGTCCTGGATCAATCAGAAAAAGGCATGTCCTATGGTGAGCTGAAAGCCGGCTATGTTATATTTATCTGTACCTACGATCCGTTCGGCTGCGATAAGCCGATTTACCGCTTTCAGATGATTGATAAAAATTTACAGTTGTCTTTAGGCGACGAAGGATATACAATAATATTAAACACAGGGTGTTCACCTGAAAAAGTCCCGGAAAGTCTGAGTGCGTTTTACGCATATATAAACGATCCGGGCCGGCAGGAAAGTGAACTGGTGAAGAAAATCGATGACCGTGTGAAGAAATTCAATTCGGCAGAATGGAGGCACAGGCGTATGACATTCGGATATTATTTAGATAAGAGATATGAGGACGGAGCATTTGACATGCAGGTGCGGCTTAATAAATTGAATGTTTTATTGGCGGAACAAAACCGCCTGGAAGACTTGGTACATGCCGCGAAGGATGAAGAATTTCAGAAACAGCTCCTGGAGGAATTCGGGCTGGCAGAATAAGCATAAATGCTTGAAAACTCTGCATCGATATGCTACAATGGTAAAAAATGAAACTACCTACCGAAAAGGAGAGATACTATGGGAAAATTTGTTTTAAAAACTGTTGCTACAGGTTATAAGTTTGATTTAAAGGCTGGAAACGGCGAAGTAATCGCAACTTCTGAAGTTTATACAACTGAAGCTGCATGCAAGAACGGTATCGAATCCGTAGCTAAGAATGCACCTGTTGCTGCTGTTGAAGACCAGACAGTTGAAGGTTACGAAGCAGTTAAGCACCCTAAATTCGAAATGTATGTTGATAAGGCTGGCGAATTCAGATTCAGACTCAAAGCTACAAACGGTCAGGTTATCGCAGTTTCTGAAGGTTACACAAGCAAGGCTGGTTGCGAAAACGGCATCGAATCCGTTAAGAAGAACGCTGCTGATGCAGAAGTTGTAGAAGCATAGTAATACAGCGTACGAAACGGCCGCATAACTTAATATTTAAATTTATCAGTGACTGTCTTGGTTTTATCCAGACAGTCATTGTTTTTTATGTGCAGGTTGTGGTATAATTATATAGTTAGTGATTTGATAAGGGACGGAAATTTTTCTAAGAGATCGGGGGCATTTTAAAATGACAGAAATTCAGTTGATTTACATACTTGTGGCGCTAGCGGCAGTGACAGCAGTGGGGCTGCTTTTCATGATTTTTGTGAACCGCGGGCTTAACCGTGAAGTTAACAGCATGGTGGCAGCGTATCAGAATCTGACCAGGCAGGTTGATGACCTGAAAGACGACAATCAGCTCATGACCCAGACCCTGCAGGGTTCTATCAAGGTTTTCGGGGATATGATTTCCCAGAACCAGCGTGACAGCGCCGAAAATATGGATAAGAGACTTTTTGAGCTCAACAACCGTTTCAGCCACATGGCAGTGGAAAACGAGCAGAAGCTTGAAAACATCAGAAACACCATGGAAAAGAAAATCAGCGACCTGATCGACGACAATAACAAGCAGCTGGAGCTCATGCGCCAGACCGTCGACGAAAAACTGCAGAAAACTCTTGAGGACCGTATCAGCCAGTCTTTCAAGCTGGTAAGCGAAAGACTTGAACAGGTTTACAAGGGCCTTGGGGAAATGCAGAACCTGGCAGCAGGCGTGGGCGACCTTAAAAAAGTTCTTTCCAACGTCAAGACCAGAGGTATCCTAGGAGAAGTCCAGCTGGGAGCAATCCTTGAGCAGATTCTTTCTCCTGAGCAGTATGAAACCGATGTGAAGACACGTCCGGGCACAAGCGAGCGTGTTGAGTTTGCGGTGAAACTTCCCGGCGATGATGACAGACCTGTATATCTGCCGATTGACGCCAAGTTCCCTGGCGATGCCTACGGTAAGCTGGTGGACGCTTACGAGGCAGGGGATGCGGTCCTCGTTGAAGAAGCTGCCAAGGCACTGGAAAAAGTAATCAAGTCCGAAGCCAAGGACATCAGAGATAAATACATCGAACCGCCTTACACTACTGAATTTGCAATAATGTTCCTGCCGTTTGAGGGACTTTATGCGGAAGTGGTAAGACGGGGCCTGCTGGAAGTTCTCCAGCGTGACTATAAGGTCAACATTGCAGGGCCTACAACCATGGCGGCACTTCTTAACAGCCTTCAGATGGGCTTCAAGACTCTGGCAATCCAGAAACATTCCAGCGAAGTATGGGACGTTCTGGGAGCAGTTAAGACAGAATTCGACAAGTTCGGCGATGTACTTGAAGCCACTCAGGCAAGAATCAACCAGGCAAATGCTGAGCTTGACAAACTTATCGGCACAAGAACAAGAAGCATCCAGCGTAAGCTCCGCGGCGTGACAGCCCTGGGCGAAAACGAATCTGCAGCGCTTCTTGACATGCCGGATTTCAAGGATTTATAAATTAAAGAAACACGGAGAATTAATAATTTGAGGATTTTTGCAATAGGGGATCTGCACCTTTCTTTCGGTGAAATGGTTGAAAAACCAATGGATATCTTCGGAGGACAGTGGGTAGGTCACACAGAAAAACTTCATAAGAACTGGACCGAAATGATAGACCCTGAGGATGTGGTAATTATCTGCGGTGATATTTCATGGGGGCTGAGGCAGGATGAGGCCATGGCCGACCTTGACTGGGTACATGCGCTTCCTGGAAAGAAAATTCTTTTCAAGGGCAATCACGACCTGTGGTGGCAGTCACTGAGCAAGCTGAATAAGCTTTATGAAGACGGGACCATGCTTTTTGTCCAGAACAAGTGCGTTATGGTTGATGAAAAAACTGCAATCTGCGGCACACGCGGATGGACCTGTCCGGGAACTGAAGGTTTCGGCGAACACGACCGCAAAATCTACGACCGGGAGGTTCTCAGACTCAGAATGTCATTGGACGATGCGAAGGCGGCAGGGGCAGAAACCATCATCGGCGTTCTTCATTATCCGCCGACAAACGAAAAACACCACAAATCGGGCTTTACCGAACTGATGACCGAGTACGGTGTGAAAACCTGTGTCTACGGCCATCTTCACGGCAAAGACGCTTTCAAAAACGGTATCAAAGGTGAATACAACAACGTAGAATATAAACTGGTATCTCTGGATTATTTACAGGGCAGACCTGAGGAGGTAATAATATGAGCGATAAGAGAAAAGTAGTTCTGATTATAATGGACAGTCTGGGCGTGGGTGCCCTGCCTGATGCTGACAAGTACGGCGACCAGAACGCCGACACTTTCGGACATATCGTAAGAGAGTGCGGCAGCGTGAATATGCCTAATCTGCTTTCTCTTGGATGGGGAAACATTGACGGTGTCTGCGAAGGAAAGCTTGCTGTGGAAGCACCGGCTGGATGTTTCGGCAAGATGGCAGAAGTTTCTGCCGGCAAAGACACAACCACAGGCCACTGGGAAATTGCAGGTCTTAAGACCGATGTGCCTTTCAAGACTTATCCTGATGGATTCCCGAAGGAATTCATGGATGCTTTTGCAGCAGAAATCGGTACAGAATGTATCGGAAACTACCCGGCATCCGGCACAGCAATCATCGAAGAACTGGGACCTGAGCACGAAGCAACCGGCAAACCTATCGTATATACATCAGCCGACAGCGTTCTGCAGATTGCGGCAAATATCGACGTAATTCCGCTGGAAAGACTTTATGAAATCTGCAAAATCGCCCGCAGACTTCTGGTTGGCGAATGGGCATGCGGCAGAGTAATCGCCCGTCCGTACAAATTAATGGAAGACGGCAGCCGCAAGAGAACTCTGGACAGACACGACTATTCAGTGACTCCGCCTGAAGACACGCTGCTTGACATGATTTCGGGTGCGGGACTTGAAATGTACTCTGTAGGTAAAATCAGCGACATTTTCAACGGCAAAGGTGTGACCACATCTGCGCCTACAAAGGGCAATATGGACGGTGTGAACAAGACTCTTGAGGCGATGGCAAAAGACTTCAGGGGCTGTATTTTCTCAAATCTGGTGGACTTTGACTCCGACTACGGCCACCGCCGTGACCCTATCGGCTATGGAAAGTGTATCGAAGAATTCGACGCAAGACTTCCTGAAATTATGGCAGCTCTTGGTGAAGACGATGTGCTGATTATCACAGCTGACCACGGCAACGACCCGGTTGAAGAGGGTACTGACCACACAAGAGAATACGTGCCGCTTATTGTTTACGGCAAAAAGTGCAAGGCAGGTGTGAACCTTGGAATCCGCAGCACTTTTGCTGATGTCGGTGCAACTGTTGCAGATCTGCTGGATGCGCCATATACTGCAATGGGCACAAGTTTCAAGGATGAAATCCTGTAAGGAGGAATACCTATGGCAATGAAGATGAACGATATTATATATAAAAAACGCGAAGGCGGTAAGCTCTCCAAAGAAGAAATCGACTGGTTCATCACCGGTTACGTGGCAGGAGATATTCCTGATTATCAGGTGTCTGCACTGCTAATGGCCATTTTTTTCAGAGGCCTTGACCGTGAAGAGACTTTCCAGCTGACAAACGCAATGCGCTACTCCGGCGACACCATTGATCTTTCACCAATCAAGGGTATAAAGGTCGACAAGCATTCCACCGGCGGTGTAGGGGACAAAACTACTCTCATTGTGGCGCCTCTTGCTGCAGCATGCGGCGTGCCTATTGCCAAAATGAGTGGCCGCGGTCTCGGTTTCACAGGCGGCACTGTTGACAAAATGGAATCAATTCCGGGCTTCAGAACTTCTCTTGAGCCTGAGGAATTTTTAAATCAGGTGAATGAAACAGGCATGGCGGTTATCGGCCAGACTGCTCACATCACACCTGCTGACAAGAAACTTTATGCGCTCCGTGACGTAACTTCAACCGTTGACAATTTCGGGCTGATTTCTTCCAGCATCATGAGCAAAAAGCTGGCGGCAGGCAGCGATGCCATCGTTCTCGACGTAAAGTGCGGCGACGGTGCTTTCATGGAAAACCTGGACGATGCAGTGAAACTTGCGCATCTGATGGTTGATATCGGAACTGATGCGGGCCGCAGAACTGTGGCAGCAATCACTGAAATGGGCCAGCCTCTTGGCCTGGCGGTTGGTAACAGCCTGGAAGTAATTGAGGCTATCGAAACTCTCAAAGGCCGCGGACCAGCAGACATCACCGAACTTGCACTCAGACTCAGCGGCATAATGGTTTACCTGGGCGGTAAGGCAGCTTCTCCTGAAGAAGGATGTAAAATGACTGAAGAAGCTCTTAAGAGCGGCGCGGGTCTTGAAATGCTCCGCAGGTTTATTGCAGCACAGGGCGGCGATGCAGCGGTAGTTGATGACTACTCACTGTTCCCGCAGGCTTCTGTATGCAGGGAACTGAAGGCAGAAAACAGCGGATACGTAGCACAGATTGCGGCCAGAACCATAGGTCTTGCATCACAGCACACAGGTGCCGGCAGAGCTACCAAGGAAGATTCACTGGATCTGGCGGCAGGAGTTGTCTTGTCCAAAAAAGTCGGCGACGCTGTTGAAACTGGCGAAGTGCTGGCGACTTTCTACGGCAACGATGAAACAAAGGTCGCTGCGGCCATGGAAGCGGCAAAGGAAGCTTTCGTGATTGCGGAAGAACCGGTGCAGGCACCGAAGTTAATCAAAGAAATTATCGGGCTGTAAACAGGCGATATAGGAACCGTTTCCAAGGGAGACGGTTCTTTTTTATTGTATGCACGATTCGACAGCGCAGGCCAAACGATGCCACCGGCGCAGGAATATAAAGACATTTTGCGCATATACATTAACCAGAATAAGTATAAGGATGTGAGAGGGTGAAATATATGTGGAAAAGGGTGGTTTCCAGTCTGGTGGGCGTAAGCCTGATAATGTGTACCTTTGTTGGACTGGAGGCGCTGAAGAAAAAGCTGCCGCAGCAGGAATCCATTGTGATGGAAACTGTAAATGATATGCCGGCAGAAGACAAAGGGCCTGATGCAGGGTTTACTGTAGCCGCCAAGGGAGCAGTGCTTATAGACGCAGAAACCGGTGAGGTACTTTTTCAGCAGGACGCTCACAAGGAATTGCCCCTGGCATCGGTAACCAAGGTTATGACCATGCTCCTTGTTATGGACGCGGTGGAAGACGGGAAGATTACCCTGGATGATGAAGTGACCATTTCAGAGCGGGCGGCTTCCATGGGCGGCAGCCAGATGTATATGGAACCGGGGGAAAAGCATACTGTTGCCCAGCTGATGGAAGGTGTGGCCATGGCCAGCGCCAATGACGGATGTGTAGCTCTGGCAGAATATGTAGCAGGCAGCGAAGAAATATTTGTGGAAAGAATGAACCAGCGGGCGGCGGAGCTGGGAATGAAGGACAGTCATTTTGTAAATACCAACGGGCTTCCTGTAGCAGATCACTACTCAAGTGCATATGATATAGCACTGATGTCGAAAGAACTATATAAGCACGAAGCGACCCATACCTGGTTTACAACCTGGCAGAGTACCATTACCGTGGGACTTCCGGGTAAGGAAAAGGAATTCGGACTGACCAACACCAACAAGCTGATAAAAAGCTACACCGGCTGCAATGGCATCAAAACAGGTTTTACAAGCGATGCCGGCTATTGCCTCAGTGCTTCAGCCACACGGAGTGAAACCCACCTGATTGCAGTTGCGCTGGGCTGTGAAAGTTCTAAAATCCGCAATGCAGAAGTAGCGAAGATGCTGGATTACGGCTTTGCCAATTTTGAGACTTTTGTGGCAGCAGAAGCAGGCCAGGTTATTGCGCCGGTGGAAATCCGTCATGGAACACCTCAGGTAATCAATGCAGTGACGGCTGACCGCATAACTGCTCTGGTGCCAAAAGGTCAGCAGGACATTGTAACCACCGAAGTGAGACTGGATGAAAAAGTGCCCCTGCCTCTTAAGGCCGGCGACAGAATTGGCACTCTGGTGGTTATGAAAAACGGCCGGGAAGTGGGAAGCTGCGGACTATTAGCAGAGTGCGATGCAGAAAAAGCCTCCTTTAAAGAGCTTGCCAAGCGCATGCTTACATACGGAAGACAAGAATACGGAGAGTAACAGCAAAGGAGAGATTATTATGGAATATATTATGTCCTTTTCTTCTTTTTACAAAGCGGCCTATGCCAGAGACACGCTGGAACAGAACGGCATCAGTTCCACCCTTAAAAAACTTCCGCCGGAGCTCATAACCTCCTGCGGAACCGGGCTGTATCTGAGGACTGACTCCATACAGCGGGCGAGGGAAGTTCTGGACCAGAAAAATATTCTGGCCCGCGGAGTGTATCTTATAGAGCGGGAAGGAAAGCATAATAAGAGGTTTACGAAACTGAAATAAGGTGCGCCGGATGGCGTGCCTTTTTGTCTGAAAAAAATTTTATTTGGGCGACGGGTTTCGACAAACTTCGCAAAGCGGCTGGTGTATGATAAACAGGCGAGGTAAGAAAAGTGATTATTTACGGAGAATATCTTTTCATTGAAAATTTCGTGACAGGCTGCCTGCTGCTGATTCTTACAGCCGTATTGTCCGGGAGGACTGTAAAATGGCCGAGGATTCTTGCAGCAGGAGTTATATGCGGAGCCGGGGGATTTTCCATCTTTCTGCCGGTACGCGGGTTAACGGCGGTGGTCGTCGGAACCACCGCCGGGCTGGCAGCGGCAACTGCCTTTGGCATCCGTGGAATATTAAAAATAACTTTGCTTTTCATATCCTTAACTTTCCTTTCCGGCGGGGCAGCCATGGCGTTCATGCTGTGGCGGCAGATTCCCGCCATAAGCGGAAACGGGGCTCTTTATGTGGAGCCTGCTACATACGCCCAGCTGGTTTTGTGGGGAGCCGGAGCTTTCGGCCTCACATATTTTTTCGTAAAGCTGGTGAAGGAAAGACGCCTTGCAGGTATCACCAAAGGGAAAGTGTGTTTAATAATAAGCGGCCGGACCTATATGTTCGAGGCTCTTGTGGATTCAGGAAACAGTCTGCGTGAGCCTCTTACGGGCAGGCCGGTAATGCTCATGGACTCCAAGGGTGCGGCCAGACTTCCGGTGCTTCCGCCTGAAAGATATGCGGCAGTTCCGTACAGGGCTGTAGGCACTGAAAATGGCATTCTGAGCGGCTTTCGGGCCGATGAGATAGAGTTTGAAGGCAGACGGCTCAAAGGGGTTGTAATCGCATTTTATGAGGGTGATTTCGGCGGGTTTGAAATGCTGCTTCACAGGGAGGTTCTCAATGACGATATTACTGAAACTGGCTGAAATGACAGGGAAACTGCGTGCCTGGGCAGAAAAGAAGTTTTATGCACTGGTGCTCAGGCTGGGAAGTGCAGTTTATTACATAGGCGGAAACGATGTGCTGCCGCCGCCGCTTTCTGCAGAGGAAGAGGAAAAGATGCTGAAGGCATATGCGGAAGGAAATCAGGACGCAAGAAGCATGCTGATAGAGCACAATCTGCGTCTGGTGGTATATATCGCAAAAAAATTTGAAAATGCCGGCGTCAATGTTGAGGATCTGATTTCC
This sequence comes from Bacillota bacterium, assembly GCA_017436705.1. Classification (GTDB taxonomy): domain Bacteria; phylum Bacillota; class Clostridia; order Peptostreptococcales; family Anaerovoracaceae; genus SUG1106. The sequence goes on along the minus strand of JAFSCP010000026.1, from coordinate 7,585 downwards.
ATAGGAACTATTGGTCTGATCAAAGCGGTGAACACCTTTAAAATAGATAAAAAAATCAAGCTGGCAACCTACGCATCCCGCTGCATCGAAAATGAAATACTGATGCATCTGCGCAGGACCACACGCATAAAAACTGAAGTAAGTCTGGATGAACCGCTCAATGTGGACTGGGACGGCAATGAACTTCTGCTCAGCGATATTCTGGGCACTGAAAACGATATTGTGTCTCAGCGTATTGAAGAGGAAACCAACAGGAAGCTTCTGTATACGGCAATGAGCAAGCTTCAGCCCCGTGAAAAGGAGCTGATGGAGATGAGGTTCGGCCTGCGCAGCGGCAGAGAAATGACCCAGAAGGAAGTTGCTGACAGGCTGGGAATTTCCCAGTCATATATATCAAGACTTGAAAAGCGGATAATTACAAGGCTTCAGCGGGAAATCAGGAAACTGGGTTAATCTGGTCCGTATGAAAAAAGCCGCCATAGTACATAACAAATTACATAACAGTAATAAAAAATACAGGAGATGGGTGTGTGACTATGGCAAACAAAGTTGAAATCTGCGGTGTAAATACTGCCAAACTGCCTCTGTACAAAGAGGCTGAAATGATGGAAATGATTGCGGCGGCTCAGGCCGGCGATAAAGAAATAAGGGATAAATTTATTCAGGGGAACCTGCGGCTGGTACTCAGCGTAATACAGAGGTTTTCCAACAGGGGCGAAAACCCCGATGACCTTTTCCAGGTGGGGTGTATAGGTCTGATCAAGGCTCTTGACAATTTTGACATGAGTCATGGCGTCAAGTTCAGCACTTATGCCGTGCCGATGATAATCGGTGAAATCCGCAGATATCTGCGGGACAACAACTCAATCAGAGTTTCCAGGTCTCTCAGAGATCTGGCGTACAAAGCGCTGCAGGCGAAGGAAAACCTTTCAAACCAGCTGCTTCGTGAGCCTACGATTGCAGAGATTGCTGCAGAGCTTTGTGCAGAAAGAGAGGATGTGGTGCTGGCTCTTGAATCAATCCAGGAACCTGTTTCCCTGTTTGAACCTGTTTTTCACGATGACGGTGATGCAATCTATGTTATGGACCAGGTGCAGGACACGAAGAATACTGACGCCCGCTGGATTGAGAATCTCTCATTATCTGAGGCAATGAAAAAACTGAGCCCGAGAGAAAGGCACATTCTGAATATGAGGTTTTTTGAGGGGAAAACTCAGATGGAAGTTGCCCGGGAAATATCAATCAGTCAGGCCCAGGTGAGCCGGCTGGAAAAAAACGCACTGAAGTATATGCGTAAATATGTTTAAACAATTGCTGACGAAAATCCGTCAGCAGTTTTTTTGTTTTTTGTATAAATTTTGTTTCATATGTGTTATTATATATACAACAAAAGGGCTGTGGCCCCGAAAGGAGATACAGACGTGAGTACAGAAAAGAACATTGAATTTTACCCGTCTATTTTCAATGACGTACTGGCACCTGCAACACAGGGACCTTCCAGTTCCAACACAGTAGGTGTTTACAGAATAACTAAGATAGCAAGAGAGCTTCTCGATGGTGAACCTGAGTATCTGAAGGTGGAAATGAGCACCAAGGGAGGCTTCTATGATACTTTCTTCGGCATGGAAAGCGACAAGGCATGCCTTGCCGGAATTATGGGGGAAGACCTAATAAAGTCTGATCTTGGAAAGGTTTATGACATTGCGAAGGAAAGAGGCCTTGAATACGAGTTCATCTTTACCGACAGGATCGAAAAGATTCCTACGGAAATGGGTGAATTCACCATTAAGTCAAAGAATGAAACCATCGTTCTTACAGGTATCACTATGGGCGGCGGCGAAATACTTATCCGTGATATTAACGGAGAACCTTGTGAAATCAAGGGTATGCATCCTGAAACAATCATGATCAAAGGCTCGGACAAACCTCGTCAGATTCCTTCCGTTTATCCGCTCCAGACAATTATCGGAGCAGTGCCTCCGTTTACAACAAGCGTTGGTATGCTGGAATACGCCAGAGAAACAGGTAAGCCTTTATGGCAGGTTGCTCTGGACTACGAATGCAGCCTGACAGGTCTCAGTGCAGAGGAAATCTGGAAAGTTGCCGAAGAAACTCTGGATATTGCTTACGCGTCCATTGACTCAGGCTATAAGAGAGATGTTAAATTTGACGGCATCACAATTCCTAAGGCACCTGATATGGCAGAAATGATGAAGACTATTCCGCTGATTCCGATGGGTTCAGCCAATAAAGGCGGCCTTGATGCGCTGGCAGTTATGGAATACAGCAATGCTCACGGCATCATCATCTGTATGCCTACAGGCGGTGCGTCCGGCATTATTCCGGCCACAATCAGAAACGTTTCCAGAGATCTGGGCAAAACCAAAGAAGATGAAATCAAGGCGCTGCTGGTTGCCGGCCTTATGGGAGTTTTCTACTTCCCGACACATTATCATGGGGCACTGGGCTGCCAGGCTGAAGTTGGTGTTGCAGTTTCCATGATGGCAGGTGGTCTGGTGACTTTCCTTACTGATGATGCGGCCACTGCCGAAAGAGCAGCAGTTCTGGGCATGCAGTACATAATCGGTCAGGTATGCGACCCTGTGGCTGGATATCCTCAGATTCCTTGCTTTATCAGAAATATTGCATCTGTACCTGTGGCAATGATCTGTGCTAACTACGCTATGCTGGGTCTTGACACAGCGGTTACTCTGGACGGAATGGTTCAGGCAACCCTCAGAGTCGGAGAAGCTCTGAGAGCCACAAGAATCAATGACCTTGGAACATGCGGAAGTGAGTATACTTCTCATCCGTGCAGCAGCTGCGGTAAATGTAAATAAATAAAAAAGGGGGAACCCCATTATGCTCAGCATCGGAAGTCTGCTTATTGACAGCCTTGACTACATCATGATTGTTGATAGAGATTACAACATAATATATAATACACGGTATGACATGACTCTGGGCGGCGACGGACAGGCGCATATCGGAAAGAAGTATTTTGATATGTACCCTAAGCTGAAAAAAGAAGAAAGCAGTATTGTAAGGTGCATAGAAACCGGAGAGGTAATCATACGCAAAAATCAGCGGTGTGAGGACTATCTCGGCAATACTTATGTCAGCAACAATGTAACCCTGCCTCTTAAAAAGAAAGGGGAATTCATTGCGGCAGTTGAAATGAGTATTGACGTAAATCTTCAGGAAAAGGACAAGAATCTGGCCAACTCCCGTTTTGATGAATTCATAAAAAGGGTAAAAGAAGCTGCAGGAAAGATTACTTTTGATACAATCCTCACCGAAGACCCGGAAATGAAGCGAAACATAGAAAAAGCCAAGGTGCTGGCAACCATGCCGAATCCGACACTCATATATGGTGAAACCGGTACTGGTAAGGAAGTGTTTGCCCAGGCCATGATCAACTACAGCGGCGTTTCCAAAAATAACGTTGTAATCCAGAACTGTGCGGCAGTTCCTGAAAACCTGATAGAATCAATACTTTTCGGTACTGTAAAAGGAGCTTATACAGGTGCAGAGAACCGGAAGGGTCTCTTTGAAGTTGCCAACGGGGGCATTATTTTCCTGGACGAGCTTAATTCAATTCCTTTTCATGTGCAGGCCAAGCTTTTGCGTGTACTGCAGGATGGTACTTTCAGACCTCTGGGCAGCAATGTGGATAAAAAAGTTAGTGTGAAGGTTATAGGCGCAATGAATATAGAGCCTATGACAGCCATTGAGAACAATATAATCCGTAAAGACCTTTTCTACAGATTTTCCAGCGGACTTATCACCCTTTCTCCTCTGCGCGAGAGGAAGGAAGACATAAGGATGTTCACTGAGTATTACATCAAACATTTTGCGGATGTTTACGACCGTGACGTGGCCGGAATCACAGATGAACTGATGGAAGCTTTTATAGCCTATGAATGGGAAGGTAACGTCCGGGAGCTGATGAATACGGTGGAGTACATGGTGACATCTTCGCCGGAAGGTGCTTTGCTGAGCAGAGAGATGCTGCCGGCATACCTGAAAGATAAAATCGTTCCACCGTCAAATGATGGTGCAGTAATGACTGATAAACGGGCAGAAATTGGTGGCGAATTTTTGTCAGATGGTATTCCTTACTATGAAGTGATGGAAAAAGTTGAAAGGGATATGATTGAAAAAGCCCTTGAACAGGCACAGTGGAACAAGAGCAGGGCTGCAGAAATCCTCGGCATGCCGCGGCAGACACTTAAATATCGTATGAAAATTTTAAATATAAAATAATTTTTTCAATTTGCAGGAGGTAAATTAACATGAAAATTGGCGTTGTTAAAGAAATCAAGAACAGCGAAAACAGAGTTGCTATGATTCCTGGTACAGTAGGACCTTTTATCAGAGCAGGACACGAAGTTATCATCGAAAAAGGAGCAGGGCTGGGTTCCGGATTCAGAGATGAAGAATACGCAGCAGCTGGTGCCAAGATGGTAGACACTGCAGAAGAAGTATGGACAACAGTTGATCTTCTTTATAAAGTAAAGGAAATTCTTCCTCAGGAATATAAATATCTCAGAGAAGATTTAATCATCATGACTTACATCCACTCCAACGCACACAAAGACCAGACTGAAGCTCTCATGGCTTCCAAGTGCGTATCCATCGCATTTGAAGATGTTTCTTCCGATAATCCGCACAAGAGATGGCCGTTAGTTGCAAACATGGGCGAACTTGCAGGTAAGGGCGGCTTCCTGGCTGCATGCTACTATGCTCAGTCAATCCACGGTGGTCCTGGTTTACTGTTAAATAACGTATGTGGTTCCGATACACCAGTAGTTACAATCATCGGCTGCGGATACACAGGTATGGGTGCAGCAGAACTGGCATCATCATTCGGCAATACTGTAAAGATGATGGATATCAGCTTTGACGCTATGGAAAGAGCTAAGACAATGCTTCCTTCCAACGTATCTTTCATGTATTCCAACAGAGAAAACCTTCTTGAATGCCTGAAGATTTCCGACGTTGTAATCAACTGCGTATTATGGCCTAAGACCCGTAAAGACCATCTCATCTACAGAGAAGACCTTAAGCTGATGAAGCCAGGTGCAATGATTATCGACGTAGCGTGTGACGATGAAGGTGCAGTTGAAACATGCCATTCAACTTCCCACGCAGATCCTGTTTACTACGAAGAAGGAATCCTTCACTATGCAGTAGACAATATTCCGTCTGCATTCTCCAAGAGCTCTTCCACAAGATTTGCCAACGACTCCCTTCCATTTGCACTTGCAGTGGCAAACAAGGGCGTTGTACAGGCTCTCAAGGATGACAAGCACTTAAGAAGAGGTCTTACAACATTCAAGGGCACACTCTGCATGGTTGAAACAGGTGAAAAGTTAGAAATTCCTTATGTAGCACCTGACGAATTCGTTGCAGCACTGTAATCAGTATGTAAAAACTACATATATCATTATTAAGAGATGTTCTCAGGAGCATCTCTTTTTTTGCTCCGGGAGAAAAAGTGGCGAAAATTAGCCAGCTGATATGCGGTCTGGCGAAAATTTGTCGGAAATTCGCCATATGAACAAAAATTAAACATGGTTGTTAAGAGTTCGCTAATAATTGAAAACAGTGAACTTGGGCGATTTTTCGACATACGGGCGAATTTTGGCACAGTATTTGCTATATATAAGTGTACCGGTAAAAAACTTTTATTCTGAAATTATTTAAGAGAGATTATGTCCCTTACGGGCGTAATCAGAAAGGACGGTTTCATATGGAATATGGAATTCTTTGTCTGGCACCAGTAGCGGTAGCTCTTATTCTCTGCTTCGTTACTAAAGACGCACTGTTATCAATCTTACTCGGTGTAATCGTTGGTACAGTTATCATGGGCCAGAACCCTGTTTTCGGGTTATCTTCAATCCTTCAGTCCGCATTAGGTAATGCAGACTTTATCTGGGTAGCAGCTATCGAAGTATTCATCGGTATCATGGTAGCTTACTTCCAGAAATCCGGCGCTATCAAGGCGTTCGCTGAAAAGATCGCTGGCATGGGTCTTACAAGAAGACTCACAGGCGGTGCAGCTTGCGTATTAGGTCTTATCGTTTACTTCTCCGACTACTTCTCACCACTGTACGTTGGTAACGTAATGAGACCTCTTACAGACAAGGCTCTTATCTCCAGAGAAAAGCTTGCTTTCATCTGTGACTGTACATCTGCTCCAGTTGCATGTATGTTAGGACCTTTCGCTTCCTGGGGTGTTTACATGGCTGGTCTGTTAGTTGGCCTTGGCACAATCGCTGATGCTGACATGGGTATGACAGTTGTAATGAAGGCAGTTCCATTCAACTTCTACTGCATCCTTATGTTCTTATTCTGCTTACTCAACGCGTTCGGAATCATTCCTGATTTCGGTCCAATGAAGAAGGCAGAAAAGAGAGCTCTTGAAGAAGGTAAAGTTGTAAGAGACGGCGCACAGCCTATGCTCTCCAAGGAACTTACTGACATCATGCCAAACGAAGGCGTTAAGGCAAGCATCTTCCTTGACTTCGTAATTCCAGCACTCATCATCTTCTCTGTAATCCTTGGCACATTCATCTTCATGGGTTCCGCTAAGACATTAGAAGCATTCATCTGCACAGTAATGTACCAGTTCATCGTAATGCTCATCAGAAAGATGGCTACTCTCAAGCAGTTAATGGAAACAGCAGTAAACGGTATCAAGGCAGTATTAAACGCTATCTTAATCCTTGCTATGGCATACTGCATCAACTCCATCACTAAGGGTCTTGGAACAGCTGACTACATCATCAGCTTAACTGAATCCTTCATGACTCCAGCTTTACTGGTAACTGTAACATTCTTAACTTGCGCAGTTATCTCCTTCTTAACTGGTTCCTCATGGGGTACATTCGCTATCATGACTCCAATCGTAATTCCATTAGCATTCACAATCACTGGAAACGAAATCGACACATTAGTACTTTGCACTGTAGGCGCAATCCTCGGTGGCGGTACATTCGGCGACCACTGCTCACCAATGTCAGATACAACAATTCTGTCATCCCTTGCAGCTGGTTCCGACCACATGGACCACAACGCTACTCAGATTCCTTACGCATTAACTTGTGCAGCTCTGGCTTGCGTGGTTACATTAGTTCTTGGTTTCACAATGTAGTTTGTTACATAGGAAAAAAGCGATTAAAAAAAATTAAATTTAACATTTAATTTTTACCGGTGAGAGGCGGTGCTTAACCCACCGCCTCGTTTTTTTTACCCAAAAACGGGCAAAAACGTCAAAAAAAGAGTATATAAAGCGGCCATAAGGACGCTTTAATATAAAATATCATTTCGAAAAAGAGGTACTAGAAAAATGAAAATTGTTATTGTAAAAGAAATCAAACCTTGCGAATACAGAGTAGGTGCTACTCCATCCGCAGTAACAGAACTCACAAGAAGAGGCCATGAAGTTTATGTAGAAACAATGGCAGGTGTTGGCTCCGGATTCTCCGATGCAGACTATGCAGAAGCAGGTGCAAAGGTTTGTGCAACAGCAGAAGAAGTATGGACAACAGTAGACATGATCTACAAAGTAAAGGAAATC
>JAFSCP010000025.1 GCA_017436705.1 Bacillota bacterium | reverse complement strand
TCCAGGAAGAATGTACAAGGAAGCTTTCGAAGACATGAAGCTTGCTCCAAAGAACCTGTCAAGATGTCTGGAAGACTCCGGTACACTTACATCCAACTTCTTCCCATGGAATACTTGCGGCGCTACAATGAGAACATTCCTTCAGGTAGGTTCCGGTTATATTCCTTATGCAATCCTTAACTGGATCAACCCACTGATTTCCATCTTCTACGGATTCACAGGCATTGGTATGACTAAGATGACTGACGAAGAATACGAAAGAATTCTCGAAGCAAGAGCTGCAGAAAAAGAAGCTGCATTAAAGGCTATGGAAGCTTAGTAAAAACAAGAAACAATTTAATAAAACGAGACTAAAAAATTAAAACTCCGATAAATTAAGAATTCAGAAACCCCCCGGCTGTGCCGGGGGTTTTACTTTTTTATTCAATTCAATTCTATTCTGCTGACGGCACCCTGACCAGCGCTCTGAGCTGCGCCAGCCTTTCACCATCCATGGCAGGCACACCTTTAAGTCTGTAAGTGATGCCCAGCTTGCCGTACTTATTAACAGCCATCGTGTGATATCCAAGGAGTTCAACCTTGTCCACATGTCTGACTTTCTTTATAAATTCATTGAGAGCCTCAATGTCTTCTTCTGTATCATTGATGTCCGGAACAACTACGTTTCTGATCCAGACATGCTTGTCGTGTTTGTTGATGAGATCAATCAGCTGGAACAGCGTATCCTGTTTTCTTCCTGCGATAATCTCAAAACGCTCAGCATCAGTATGTTTTATATCAAGAAGCACAAGGTCGCATTCTGCGATTGCCGCTTCAGTATATTCGTCCACATATGTGCCGCTTGTATCAATGGCACTTTTAATTCCTATTCCATGTAAAGCTCTGATTGCCTCAGCAAGGAACTCTCCCTGCAGCAGAGGTTCACCGCCGCTGAAAGTCACTCCACCCTTTTCTCCGTGGTACGGGCGGCCTCTTTCGGCCCAGTGAAGTATTTCCGGTATTTCGATATCTCTTTCGCCGCCATCCAGGCTCCAGGAATCCGGATTATGGCAATAAAGGCATCTTGCAGGACATCCCTGCATAAAAAAAACTGTTCTGATACCTGGTCCGTCTACTGCGCCAAATGTTTCAATTGAATGTAATCTGCCTTTCATAATTCCTCCTGAATGTTGATTATATAACACGAGGTGCCCGCCTGTGCAAGCACCTCGTCAATTTTAAAAATTATTTGTAAGCATCCGCCTTACTGATTAGATACCCTGGTGGAATGTTCTTGCGATTACTTCCTTCTGGTGGTTCTTGGATAAAGCGTTGAATCTTACTGCGTATCCGGATACTCTTACTGTTAAGTTAGGGTACTTTTCTGGATTTTCGTATGCATCTTCAAGAAGGCTTCTGTTAAGAACGTTTACGTTGAGGTGGTGAGCGCCTCTTTCGAAGTAACCGTTTAATAAGCCTACGAGTGTATCAACCTGAGTTTCTCTGTCCTTACCTAATGCTTCAGGAGTGATGGAGAATGTGTTGGAAACACCGTCCTGACAAGTATCCCAGTTAATCTTGGATACGGAGTTCAGGGAAGCAACTGCACCGTGGTTGTCTCTTTCGTGCATTGGGTTAGCACCAGGAGCGAATGGAGTACCAGCTCTTCTGCCGTCAGGAGTGTTACCAGTCTTCTTACCGTACATTACGTTGGAAGTGATAGTTAATACAGATAATGTGTGTACAGAGTTTCTGTATGTAGGGTGCTTTCTTAATTCTTCGATAGTTCTTTCGGAAATCTTAACTGCGATTTCGTCTACTCTGTCATCGTCGTTACCATACTTAGGGAATTCGCCTTCAGTTCTGAAGTCAACGATTACGCCGTTTTCATCTCTGATTGGGTAAACCTTAGCATACTTGATAGCGGAGAAAGAGTCAGCTGCTACTGAGAAACCAGCAACACCGAATGCCATAAGTCTCTTAACTTCGGAGTTAAGGAATGCCATCTGGGATCTTTCGAAGTCATACTTGTCGTGCATGAAGTGGATGATGTTCATGATGTTTACATAGAGTTCCATTAACCATTCAAGGTAAACGTTGAATCTCTTCCATGCATCGTCGAAGTCGATTGGACCGTCGCCAACTGGTTCCATCTGAGGACCAACCTTTTCGCCTGTTCTTTCATCGATACCACCGTTAAGACCTAATAATAAGATCTTAGCAAGGTTACATCTAGCTCCGAAGAACTGCATCTGCTGACCCATCTGGATAGCGGATACGCAGCAAGCGATGGAGTAGTCTTCACCGTAGGAAGGTCTCATCTTGTCGTCGTTTTCGTACTGGATGGAGTCTGTATCGATGGAAACCTTAGCGCAGAACTGCTTGAATGGTTCAGGAAGCTTTTCTGACCATAAAACAGTAAGGTTAGGTTCTGGTGCAGGTCCTAAGTTGTAAAGTGTCTGTAAGAATCTGTAGGAGTTCTTAGTAACTTTGTGTCTGCCGTCCATACCAACGCCGCCGATACCTTCTGTGATCCACATTGGGTCGCCGCCGAATAATTCATTGTATTCTGTAGTTCTCAGGTGTCTTGCAACTCTCTGCTTTAAGATAAAGTCATCGATGAATTCCTGAATCTGTTCTTCTGTGTATACGCCGTTTGCAAGGTCTCTTTCAGCATAGATGTCGATGAAAGTGGAAGTTCTTCCGAGGGACATTGCAGCACCGTTTTCTTCCTTGATACCAGCAAGGTATGCGAAGTAAGTCCACTGAATAGCTTCCTTAACGTCCTTAGCAGGTCCGGAGATGTCGAAACCGTAGGATTCTGCCATCTTCTTGATTTCCTTTAATGCAATGATCTGGTTGGAAACTTCTTCAGCAGTTCTGATATTTTCTTCGTTCATAACGTGTCTGGAAGCGATCATTTCGTGGTCTTTCTGCTTTTCTTCGATTAAGTAATCGATACCGTAAAGAGCAGCTCTTCTGTAGTCACCGATGATTCTTCCACGGCCGTAAGCATCTGGTAAACCAGTGATGAAACCAAGGTGTCTAACCTGCTTCATTTCTTTGGAGTAAGCCTTGAATACGCCGTCATTGTGAGTTGTAACGTAATCAAACATCTTGTCGATTTCTTCTGGAAGAGTTTCGCCGAATTCAGCTACTTCTTCTCTTACCATCTTGATACCGCCGAATGGGCAGATACCTCTCTTGAGAGGTTCGTCTGTCTGAAGACCAACGATGATATCCTTACCAGGTACGATGTAACCAGGTCCGAATGCGTTGATTCTCATGATTCTGCTTGCGTCAACCTTTAATGTGCCGCCAGCCTTTCTTTCAGCAACTAATAATTCCTGTACTTTAGCGTAGCATTCCTTTGTTCTTTCTGTTGGTCCAGCAAGGAATGAGTCGTCGCCATCATAAGGCTTGTAGTTTAATCTGATAAATTCTTCTACGTCGATCTGTTCTGTCCATGAGCCAGTGACAAATCCTTCCCATTCTTTTCTCATATTTTTAGTCATCCTCCTATAAATGTTTTAAAACAAAGTGATAATGTATGTATAATGTATACAATTTGGCAGAAAAAAAATCTTTCTCACCAAAAAACATTTTTATCCACCAATAATTTTATACCTCTGACATATATCTGTCAAACATTTTTGTACACTTTTTTTGCACTTTTTCATGAACATTTCCTGACGTAAACCGGGAATACTATTCCGTATGGATAATTTATTTTTTGAACTGACAACTTCACTTGTAAATCTTGTAAAACCTGTGATTTCTGCCCTGTCACCACTGATTACAGGTCTTACTCTGGCCTATCTGTTCAGCCCGATGGTAAGCTTCTTTGAAGAAAAAATTAAAAGCCGGTCTCTTGCAATTCTGGTCACTTACATTATTGTATTCTCACTGCTGGGAACTATGGTATATTCATTTATTGTCCTTATCACCGGCGCTCTGCCCCGCGATCCTGCAGCAACTCTGGAAACTGTAAAAGAGTATTTCGAAAATGCGTCAGATGCGTTCCCTGCCATATCTGATGAAGCTTCGCATAAAATGCAGGAGTGGTTTACGTCCAGATTTTCTCTGCCGTCAGTGGTGGATACGGTTTCATCAGTCAGCGGCTGGCTTGTCAGCATTTTTCTGGGTGCAATTGCAGCAATATACCTTCTCAAGGATAAGGAATACTTTATCAGCCTGTGGGAAAAATTTCTGTTTCTGATTCTCCGTCAGCGTGCCCACGGAATAGTAAACGAAGTAATGAGTGAAATCAACATAGTTATTACTACATTTATAAAAGGTGCTCTGGTCGACAGTATCATCGTTGCTTTTCTTTCTTCTCTGGTACTGACAATCCTCCGTGTCAATTTTGCAGTAATCATCGGTATCATAGCCGGGCTGTTAAATATAATACCTTACTTCGGACCTTTTATCAGCATGGTTCCCGCGTTTCTTGCAGCTTTCTTTTCCGGCGGACTTGTTCACGGACTTGCAGCTATAGGCGGGCTTTTTATGGTACAACAGCTGGACTCCAACTACATTTATCCTAAGATTGTAGGTAATACCACCGGACTTCACCCTCTCTTCATTCTGCTTTCCATAAGCATTTCAGGATATTTTTTCGGCATCACCGGTATGCTGCTGGCAGTCCCTGCAGCCGGCATCCTGCAGGTCTTTATCCGAAGATGGGCTTACAATAAATAATAAAGCCGGCTCAGCCGGCTTTATTTCAGAATTAATCCATATATCCGAAGCATACCGGCTCCACATCTTTGGTCAGCGCTTCTATTTTGTATCCCTGTGCCAGAAGGCCTTCAATTATCTGAGGAAGAGCGTCGGCAGTGGTTTTATGACCAGTTCCGTCGTGGAAAAGGACAATTTTTTTGTTCAGACTCTTTCCCGTGTTCAGTACATTATCGACAATCTTCGACGAAGCAACATATGACGCCGACGCATCACCGCTGCCTATATTCCAGTCATAATATGTATAACCGCGCCGTGTCATCTCGGCTATAATTTCCATATATACGCCCACATTATAGGAGTTTACAGAACCACCCGGGAATCTGAAAATTTCCGGCTTAACACCTGTAATCTGTTCCACCTGATCGGAACATCTTTCAAAATCATCCAGATAAGCATCTACCGACGCATAAATTTTATTGTAATTATGGCTGGCAGTATGCACACCTATGGTATGACCTTCCTCAACTATACGCTTGTACAGCTCCCTTTCTTCCTTATAGTCTTTATAGATAACGAAGAAAGTCGCTTTTACATCATATTCTTTCAAAGTATCCAGAATTCTGGCTGTATTATTCCTGTCAGGTCCGTCGTCAAAGGTCAGATAGCATATTTTTTCATCCGGATTATCTGTAAACTGAAAATCATTTTCCACATAAAGATTGGAATATTTAGTCTGATAATCCATAAAGCCATTGGATTTCACTTTTCCGAAATACCCAAACAGTCCGTCCATTTCTTCCCTTGTCATCTGACCGTACTCCGAAAGATCCACAATGTGTTCATTTTTCATAGCCTCATCGAATTCGTTTTCCAGAGTTTTTCTGTCAGCTGTAACCATAGCAAGACCTGCTGTCAGGCTTACAATTATTAAAATTACCACCAGCGTTATCACACGCTTCCATGCTCTTACACTCATTATTGTTTCCTTTTCAACTAGTAAAAATATTTCGCTCTTTTAAATATTATACAAAATTTTTCTCCTTTTCGACAAATTCCGCACGAAATGCACATTTTCGGGGATGAACGGCACACCAGTCTGCGTTGAAAATGGTATTTTACCGTGCTATACTGTAATTAATCACACAGCAAAGGAGGTCTTTCCATGTTCAGAATTGCAATATGCGACGACGAGCCGGTTTTTTCTGCTCAGATTGACGCAATCATCGGTCACTGGCCTGCCAGACCTGCAGGATTAAGAACCGAGTTATTCAGCGACGGAGACTCTCTTATACGCGCCCACGAGGAAATGCCTTTTGATATAATCCTTCTGGACGTACTGATGCCTTTGCTCAACGGTATAGAAACTGCTGCTGAAATACGCAGCAAAGACAAAAATGTAAAAATAGTTTTTCTGACATCCACTCCTGAATTCGCGCTGGACTCATACTCAGTCAAGGCAAGCAACTACCTGCTCAAGCCCGTGGATCCTGCCAGACTCCTGGAATGCCTGAGCAGTCTCAACGATGAAATTTACCAGGCTCCGCCATCAGTAGCCATCAAGGGTATCCACGCAGTCCACCGGGTAACCCTTGCAGACATCGAATACGTAGAAGCCCAGAACAAGCATGTGATTTTTACACTGACCAACAGAACTGTTGTTGAATCACCTGCCCCATTATATATATATGAAGACAAACTCAATCTGGAAGAAGGTTTTTTCAGATGCCACAGAAGCTATATCGTGAATATTTCTCATATTGACACTTATACCGCCAAGGAAATCCGCATGCGCTCCGGCTGCAGAATTCCGGTGGCCCGCAGCTGTCACAAGGACTTTGAGGATGCATACTTCTCAGTCCTCTTCGGAAAGGCCGGTGAGCAGATATGATTGAAAACATTCTGTTTTACATACATTATGCCCTGCTCCTTCTGTTCGGCATAATACTCACCTTTGCATTCGCAGGGCTGAGATTTTCCAGAAAAAACGCAGTTATAACCGTCGCTCTTGCTGCAGCCTGCGGACTGACGCAGCTTCTCATATACATAGGGGCGGGAGAAGACATGGTGTGGAAAGTCTATCCGCTCATAACCCACCTGCCGGCAGTTCTGGTACTCTGCATTTACTGCCGTAAAAAAATTTCCACCGCTCTGGCATCGGTAAGCGCCACTTATCTCTGCTGCCAGCTTCCAAAATGGATGGGCATGCTGGTTGCCGCCACAACAGGAAGTCCCGTGGCCGATCAGGCAGTCCGCATTTTAACCCTTCTGGCAGTAGGATTCACCGCAGTGCGCTGCTTCGCCGGACACGTTTCAGAAATTTTTTCAAAAGATACAGGAAGTGTATTAATTTTCGGCTGTATTCCGATGATATATTATCTTTTTGACTACTCCATGAGCATCTACACAGACATATGGCTCACAAACAACAGAGTAGCTGCCGAATTCATGCCTTTCTTCCTGTGTATAATATATTTTCTGTTCTGTACTATTTATTACAAAGAATACGAACAGAAAGCAGAAGCATTGCGAAAAGAGCAGATTACTGCAATTGCAGTCCAGCAGCAGCAAAGTGAAATGGCGGCAATACGCAGAAGTGAACATGAAATACGCATTCTGCGTCACGATATGAAACATTTTCTCGATATGCTGGCTGTCCACCTCCAGGAAAACGATGTGGAATCATCGCTGAAGATTGTGGAAAATCTGTCATCAAAAGTAGCAGACACAGCAATCAGACGTTTCTGTACCAATGACATGATCAATTACGTTCTGTCAAGCTACACTGAAAAATGCAGCACAATGATGATCCGCCTCAATACCGATATTGCCATGGAAAGTCTTCATGCCGATGAAATCATGTTCTGCTCAATCCTTTCCAACGCTCTCGACAACGCAGTAAATGCAGTCAGAGACCTGCCGCCGGAAAAAAGGCAGATAAACCTTATGCTGAAAACCTCCAACGGAAGGCTCCTTCTCTCTGTAAAGAATCTTTTCAGGAACAGACCTGTCTTCCGGGATGGAATGCCGGTTTCTGCCAACGAAGGAAAAGAACATGGCTACGGCACCCAGAGCATCCGCTACATGGCCGAAAAACTGGGCGGCAACTGTCAGTTTACCTTACAGGACGAGTACTTTATTCTCAGGGTTGTAATATAAGCTCTGCATAATCCAATAAAAAACAGCATGACTTTTCAAGGCCATGCTGTCTTTGTTTTCTTTCATTATTTATTCAGCTGCATCCTGCTTTACAATGTCAGATTCTGCACCGTATTTTTCCTTCAGAGCGCGGAGCTCAGTCATGTGAGGCTGTGCGGCATGTTCTGCCAGGCATTCACGGTCTTCCCACTTTTCGTGGAGGAAGATTACCTTATCTTCACCGATAGGATAATAATATCTGTACTGAATGCAGCCTCTGTCAGCTCTGCACTTTTCGTCCAGTTTCTGTTCTGTCAGTTCTGCATAGAAAGCATCTCTGTCTTCTTTGCATTTAAATGTGTAGTGTACAAAAACATGTGTCATTTCACGTTCCTCCGTCGTTTAAATATAATATAGTTTTATTTTACCAAGTAACGGCCCGTGACGCAAGAAAAAGAATATTTTTTGTTTTTTCACAAATTTTCCATATTTCCCTATTGCTTTTTTGTGCACACGATAGTATAATGTGTACATCGTTCAATTTTATGCAAAGACATAAATATTTATACACGGAGGGAATAAAAATGGCTAAAATGAAAATCGTCCTTGCTTATTCAGGCGGACTCGACACATCAATCATCTTAACATGGTTAAAGGAAAACTACGACTGTGAAGTTATCGCAGTATGCTGCAATGCAGGTCAGAAGGAAGACTTTGCCGCTATCGAAGCCAAGGCTCTTAAGACCGGCGCTGACAAGTGCTACATCATTGACATTCAGAAAGAATTCGTAGAAGAATACATCTGGCCGGTACTGAAGGCTGGCGCAGTTTACGAAAACGCATACCTGCTCGGTACTTCCATGGCAAGACCACTCATGGCAAAGAAACTTGTAGAAATCGCTGAAGCAGAACACGCATTCTACATCTGCCACGGCTGCACAGGTAAAGGTAATGACCAGGTACGTTTTGAAACTACAATCAACGCACTTACTCCAGCTATCAAAGTTATCGCTCCTTGGAGAATCTGGGATCTTCACTCCAGAGAAGACCTTATCCAGTATGCTGCTGACCACGATATTCCAATCGCTCAGACAATCGAAAAGATTTACTCCAGAGACGAAAATATCTGGCACATCAGCCATGAAGGCGGTAACCTTGAAAATCCTTGGAATGAACATAAAAAAGATATCCACGTACTCAGCTGCGACGTTGAAGCTGCTCCTGACTACTCAGAATATGTGGAAATCGAATTTGAAAAAGGTATCCCTGTTGCCGTTGACGGCGTTAAGATGGACGGCGTAGGCGTTCTCAACAAACTTAACGAACTCGGTGCAAAACACGGCGTCGGCACAATTGATATCATCGAAAACCGTCTCGTTGGTATGAAGTCCAGAGGTGTATACGAAACTCCTGGCGGAACAATTCTTTTCGCCGCTCACCTGGCACTCGAAAGACTCATCCTCGACAGAGACACAATGCAGTATAAGAACATCGTAGCGCAGAAGTTCTCACAGATGATTTACGATGGTTTATGGTATACACCACTGAGAAATGCAATCTCCGCTTTCGTTGATTCCACTCAGGAACAGGTTACAGGTACAGTTAAGATGAGACTGTACAAGGGTAATGCAATCCCTGCAGCAACCAAGTCTGACTACTCATTATACAACGAAGAATTCGCAACATTCAGTGCTGACGATGTTTACAACCAGAGTGACGCTGAAGGTTTCATCAACCTCTTCTCACTGCCGCTTAAGATCAGAGCTATCCAGAAAGAAACTCTTGAAGGCGGTTCCAAGTACAGCGATACTCTCGAAAAGAAAGTAATCAAGGGCGGCGATTTCATCGAATAAGGAGGACACCCCATAAATGAAACTCTGGAAAGGCAGATTTACGAAAGAAGAGAATTCATTAGCCAATGAATTCAACGCTTCCATAGGTTTTGACCAGCGCATGTGGAAACAGGACATTACCGGCAGCATGGCCCACGCAAAAATGCTTGGCAAACAGGGCATCATTCCTGCAGAAGACAGCGAAAAAATCATTGCTGCTCTGGCAGAAATCATGGCTGACATTGAAGCCGGCAAGATTGAGTTTTCTGTTGAAGATGAAGACATCCACATGGGCATCGAAAAGATTCTCACTGCGCGCATAGGCGATGCCGGCAAACGTCTGCACACAGCAAGAAGCCGTAACGACCAGGTCGCAGTGGATTTCAGATTATATCAGAAAGATGCGATTACAGACATAGGGGAATGTCTGAATAATCTCCTCACCACCATATACAAAATTGCCGAAGAAAACCAGGACACTGTAATGCCGGGCTTTACTCATCTGCAGAAAGCCCAGCCAGTTCTCCTGGCACAGCACCTGCTGGCATATTACAATATGTTCAGCCGTGACCTTTCAAGATTCGGCGACTGCCTGGCGCGTACAGACTGGATGCCTCTTGGCTGCGGCGCACTGGCAGGTACAACTTACAATACAGACCGTCAGTTTCTTAAAGAAGAACTGGGCTTTGCTCAGGTTTGTCCTAACAGTATGGACGCTGTCAGCGACAGGGACTTTGCAATCGAATTCCTCAGCTGCTGCTCAATCTGTGCAATGCACCTTTCCCGCTTCTGCGAAGAACTGATTATCTGGAACTCACCGGACTTCGGCTGGGTTGAAATGGACGATGCTTTCGCAACAGGAAGCAGCATCATGCCTCAGAAAAAGAATCCTGACATGGCAGAACTCGTCCGCGGCAAGACAGGCCGCGTTTACGGCGACCTCATGGCGATGCTGACCGTAATGAAAGGTCTTCCGCTGGCATACAACAAAGACATGCAGGAAGACAAGGAACCTGTTTTCGACGCTTATGACACTCTCAAAGCGAGCATGACAATCTTTACAGAAATGCTGGCTACAACCACTTTCAACAAGGAAAAGATGGCCCTTTCCACCAAAAATGGTTTCATGAACGCAACTGATGCGGCAGACTACCTGGTATCCAAGGGACTTCCTTTCAGAGAATGTCACGAAATCATCGGCAAAATGGTACTCTACTGTATCCAGAACCAGACCGCAATCGAAGACCTGAGTCTGGAAGAACTGAAACAGTTCTCAGAAATTTTCGAAGCAGACGTTTATGAAAAAGTTTCCGTAAAAGCCTGCATAGAAGGAAAAAAATCCGAAGGCTCCACTTCATGGGAAAGCGTGAAGAAGCAGCTCGAAGACATAAAAAAAGCTAAAAACTATTAGGAGATAAACAACTATGGCAGTAAATTTAAAAGGAAAAAGTTTTTTAACATTGATGGACTTCTCACCATCAGAAATCAGATACCTTCTGGACCTTGCTCACGATCTTAAAGAATACAAGCGAAGTGGGACTATCCACCAGGTTCTGAAAGGCAAGACTATCGTTCTTCTTTTTGAAAAAACTTCCACGAGAACAAGATGCGCCTTCGAAGTTGCTGCTATGGAAGAAGGCGCTGGTGTAACTTTCCTCGATTCCGGAAGCTCCCAGATGGGCAAGAAAGAATCCATGGAAGACACCGCAAAGGTTCTCGGAAGATTTTTCGACGGAATCGAATACAGAGGTTACGATCAGAAGGTTGTGGAAGATCTGGCCAAATTCTCTGGCGTCCCTGTATGGAACGGTCTTACCGACGTAGACCACCCTACTCAGATTCTGGCAGACCTTATGACCATTGAAGAGCACGTTTCGAAGCCTCTTAACAAGGTCAAGGTGGTTTTCTCAGGCGACATCAGAAACAACATGTCATACGCATGGATGTATGGCTGCGCAAAGATGGGCATGCACTACGTTGCATATGGTCCTGACGAACTGGCAGCACAGCTCGACCAGGAAGTTCTGGCTAAGGTCAAGGAAGTTGCAGACTACACAGGCGCAACTATTGAAATTTCCAGCAACCCAGAATGCCTCAAGGGTGCAGACGTAATCTATGCTGACGTATGGGCGTCCATGGGCGAAGAAGCTGAAATCCCTGAAAGAGTAAGACTTCTCACGCCTTACAAAGTTACAAAGGAACTCATGGCATCCACAGAAAATCCTGACTGTCTGTTCATGCACTGCCTGCCATCATTCCACGACTTTGAAACAAAAGTTGCCAAAGAAGCCATGGAAAGAGGCTACGATATCCGTGAAGTTACTGATGAAGTATTCAGAAGCAAGAACTCCGTATTATTCGACGAAGCCGAAAACAGAATGCACACAATCAAGGCTGTCCTTGTGGCAACCATCGGCTAAAAAGACATTTTACCATTTATTCCTAAACATAGAAAACTCCCGGTTTGTTATTATAAACCGGGAGTTTTTCTTATTACTTTAAGCCAAGGAGTTGACGCGCTTCGTCAGGTGTTGCCACTTCACACCCAAAATCTTCAATGCATCTTCTTGCTCTTTCAATCAGCTGCATATTGCTTTCTGCAAGCACACCCTTCTTATAAATAAGGTTATCTTCCATTCCGACTCTTATGTTTCCTCCGGCTGCAATTGCAGTGTACATTACTTCCATTGCCCCTTTACCAACACCGAAGGCACTCCATGTCGAATCAGGAACAGCTTCTTTTAAGGCATTTCTCATAAGTATAACATTTTCTGCAGTTGCAGGAATTCCGCCTGCACAACCCATGCAGAACTGGAAATGAACAGGTGCTTTAAGATATCCATTTTTCAGATACCATGCCGCTTCGTGGATCATACCGATATCAAATACTTCTACTTCAGGCTTAACTCCACATTCCTGCATTGCAGTCCCCATTTTCATCAGGAATGGAGGATTATTGTTGAACACACCGAAGTGCATCCAGTTCATTGTTCCACAGTCGAAACTTGCCATTTCAGGACGAAGCTGTATAAAAGGTGCCATTCTCTGTTCTTCTGTATTTGCAATGCCTCCGGCTGCGGTTAAATTAAAAATTATATCGCAGTCCGGATGGTTTTCATGTACATAATCCATAACAGCTTTAAAGGTTTCGACTTTCATTGAATCGTTTCCTTCTTCATCTCTTACATGAACATGTGCCACAGAAGCCCCAAGTTTCCAGCACTGGTAGATTTCTTCACCAATTTCATGTGGCTGCAAAGGGATATTAGGGTTCTGTTCCTTTTTCGGCCATGCACCTGTTGTTGCAACGGTAATAATTCTTTTATCTTTTAAATCACCCATTTTTTCTACCTCTCATCAAGTATTTCCTCAATTGTTTTTATTTCCTTTTCAAACTGTCTCTTTCTGGTGGTTTGCAGAAAATTCAGCGTTTTAATATATTTCTCCATATATTCTTTCTGTTTCTGCAAAACATCGCTTTCTTCAGTAAAACCTTCGGTATCGGCTTTTTTCCATACCTCAGATTTTGCCTGCTTATTAATTCTGGAAAGAGCCGGGAATCTGTACACGTATTTGTACAGGCTTTCAGGCAATGTGACATCTGCACTGAAAGTTGCCCCCTCATCAAAACTCCATTTGCCTACTTCCTTTACCGATTCAGGAATTACAATTTCTTCTGCTTTGTAACATCCGGCAAAGGCATAATCCTCAATAGTTATTACACCCTCCGGAACATGCAGCAATCTGATCTTACCGTTCAGAAAAGCCGCTTTAGGAATTACTTCCCATGGCCACCATTTCACGTCATTGAAATTACCGCCGCTGAAAATTCCGTTGCCTATTTCAAGTTCATCACTAGCACACAGAAGTTTTCTTATGCCCGAAGTGCCCCTGAAAGCATAATCACCTATTTTTTTAAGAGTTGCAGGTAAAATCATTTCTTTTATATCGCAGTTCACAAAAGTTTCCTGCTCGATTTCTGAAATACCATCTTTTATTTCAATACATTCAATCACCGCATTCTCGAAGCTGCCCTTTTCAATGTTCTTAACTGATTCAGGCAGAATAAGGTTTCTGACAAACGCTGCCTGAAATGCACCTTCTGCTATGGTTTCAACGCCATCAGGCACTTCATAACATTCTATATTCTTATAGCCCGGATAGCGGACCAGAGTTTTCATATCTTTGGAGAAAAGCACTCCTTCAGAACTAGTAAATGTCCCGTTATTCTCAGCTACATTTATTTCCTCAAGAAGTACCGGAAATGAATCTTTGCTAACTTTTTCAATACTTTCAGGCAGATTAATACGGAGAAAACGTACCCTCCGTTCTTTTTCAGCCATATACTCTGCTCTTTTCCTTGTAGACTTACCCACTTCTGCAGGGAATTCAAATTTTACACCACTTTTTACAGTCAGCCTTTTAGCCCAATCACTTATATTCTGCTCCGGCATAACAAGATTACGTGAAACGCTTACCGCCAGCTCGCTGCAATTATATTCTGAAAATGCATTTGCACATATTACTTTAATGCCGTCAGGAATCTGAAGATAACGTCTGCCTTCTTCTAGTCCATCGTAATCCACACGGTATAAAATAACTCCATCCTCTGCGATTTCAATGAGATTTTCAATTTCCATAAAAGTTTCTTTGCTGTCGTAAATCATCTTCGGTCCTCTTTAAAAAATTCTCCTGACGGGTTTCCCCGTCAGGAGCTCAGGAAAATAGCTGATTAGTATTTTACTTTATACGGCATCCTTACGGATTCTGTGAATAGTTGCAATTGTCTTTTCACTTGGATTGTCATTAAAGTAAGCTTCGTATGCTTCCACTGGAGGCTTCTTTGTAATGTTCATAACGATAATCGCTGAAATTACAGACAGACCTGCTGATACGAGGAATGTAGGAAGGCCAAACGGAGCTCCGCAGATTGTGCAGTAAAGGTAAAGTGCAAAGCCTACAAACATGGACACCCATGCAGCCGGCTGATTCATCTTCTTTGAGAATAAGCCTACAACAATTAAAGCGAAGAAGATTGAACCGAATGCGCCGTATACATATGTGAAGCCCTGTGCCAGAAGTGAGAACTGACCAATTGCACCAAGTACTGCAAGTACGCCAAGTCCGAGAATCCAGAAACGAAGTTCCTTTGTTGTCTTTTCATCGTTTTCTGTAGAATTTTCTTTACCCTGAATCATTCTCTTGATGTCATATACAAGAGATGTGGAGCAGTGAAGCAGCATGGAGTTTGCTGTTGAAACTGCTGCTGCGCAGATTGCAGTTAATGCTAATGCACCTAAAACTGGATTCAGATGATGAATAATTAACTGTGGGAACATGTAGTCGGATGTTACACCTGCAGATAATGAAGGCATAATCATCTTACCACCCATACCGATGATAACCAAGCATGCGAAAATTGGTACTAAAAGGATAAGTACCCAGAACATCTGGAGTGCAGCAGTCTTAGCATTCTTAGGTGCCATGAATCTGGATACCCAGTGAGGTGCAACCGCTGCACCAAAGGCATTGGACAAGAATGTAGATAAGATTGCACTTACACCGAATGTACCCCATGTTGTACCGAGGATACCAGCCTGAAGCGGTTCCCCACCTTCAGTAAGAGGGGCTGTTGTAGTTACAAAGTTTTCAACAATATTGCCCCAACCACCTGTAAGCTGCATTACAGTAATAGCACCTGCAATTACACCGATAAGAATAAGAATAGCATTGGCTGTATCTGTACGTGCTACAGATTCAAAACCACCCATACAAGTAAAGATGAGGATAATCATGAAGCAAACACAGCAAATGTTATATGGTAAACCTGTAATACTTGATAATACGATACCAAAGCCCTGTACCTGAATGAATGAGAATACGAAATAGCCAACAAGTTCGATAGCAGCTACAAAAATTCTGATTTTACTCTTTTCACTTTCAGGATCATATCTTAAGTGGATAAATTCAGGGAAAGTACGGCAAGGTACAGCAGGTCTTCTGATTTTGTATGCGATGGCAGGCATCATTGCTGTTGCCAGGAACCAGCCGGCAATCCATCCGATGATTGCGCAAACACCTCTTGAATAGATGTTACCAGGAACACCCATTACAGAGGCTACAGAAAGCCATGTTGCGATAGAAGTACCAATACCAAGCATAAGACCCATTTTGTTACCGCCGACAGCAAAGTCTTCCATACTTTCAACTTTCTTTGCACCGACGATTGAAGTAGCTATAATTATGCCAAAGTAGACAATAAATACAATGAGATAAATGTTCATAAGTCTTCCTCCTTTCTACTTTGCATCTGTTTTCTTCTCACAGGTAAAAAGATTACCGGTTGCGCCAAGTCGATCCAATCCTGATTTTTCAATTGTTGAAGCGACTGCAATATAAATAATTAATCCAATAACTAAAGTAGCTGCCCAAAAGACAAAAGGTATAATTGACATATTGCTTCCTCCTTTTTAATTTCTTTCATTTTTTCTATTGGAGAATTGTTTATATATAATCTTCAAAAAACTTTATGTTTTCTGGAGAGTATTCATAAGTCCCATCCTGCATACCCGCAATAAGTTTAACAACAATATCATTAACAGGTGTAGGGATGCCACACTCTCTGCCAGCTTTACAAACAACGCCATTGATATCAAATATTTCACATTTGCGTCCTCTCTTGATATCCTGCGCCATACTTGCTGTCAGTTTATAATGAGGCTGCCAGATTTCTCTGATAAGTTTGATAGAGTCTGCATTGGTCTGTTCATTACCTCGTTTGAAAGCAGTATAGAAATCATAGCCTTCATATGGTTCCATTGTAATTCCCTTTTCTGCTGCAACATCCAGACATTCTTTACCTACTCTTAAAATCAACTTCATAGCATTATCATCATCCAGTACACCACCAAATGTAGTTCCCAACGCTGTGGATACCCCACTGAAAGTTGCATTCATCAGAAGTTTAGTCCATCTGAGTCCAAGCAGATTTTCTGAAACATGAACCTCACCCATACATTCAAGAAGTTCCTTTGCTTTAAGAACTCTTTCATTAACGGGCCCTTCTAACGATCCTAAGGTAAAGTTTAATCTTCCTTCATCCGTTGTCAAGGCAGAACATCCAGGTCCCATGAAAGTCGCACCCCAGCCTACAGGAGCACCAACTACTCTTTCAGTACCGATTGCTTCACTTACTGCATATTCCGGAATACCGTTCTGACAAACACAGACTGTACTGTTTTCATCAATATGTGCCATAATCTGTGGAATTGCTGTGTCATTATAAGTCTGCTTTGCCATATAGATTATAAGGTCATAAACGCCTTCCATCTGATCCGGTGTAATCGCATGTACTTTCTGAACAAAATCTGCTGTTCCTATAACATGTGCTCCCTTTTCATTCAATGCATCTACATGCTCCTTATATGGATCAATTAAATCTATCTGATATCCTGCTTTAGAAATGTATGCGCCTAAAATAGTTCCCAGTGAACCAACACCCATTATCGCTGTCCGCATACTATCTACACCTCCTCAATTAATCATTGTCTTTAACAAATTACATCCGGCCAGAATTGTTTTTGTCAAAATTATAAACTGCAAATGTTGTGCCAAAACAAAATACATTTGTTTTAGACATTTTTATTTATAAAATCAATTACAATATGTTTACTTTTTTACACAATGTGTGTTAAACTGTACGAAACGGAGGTGTATTATGACAAAATATATCGAAGCTATAAGCATTTATGATTCCATAAAAGATATAATTGATAAAGCTTTTGAATCTTTGTACTTTGCTATCGTAATAGATAAAACAGGGAATATAATTTATATAAATAACAGTTATGCAGACTATCTCGGAAAAAGGAAACAGGATTTAATTGGTACAAAAGTAGAAGAAGTTATCCCTGGAACGAAGCTCTATGAAACATTACAAACTGGCGAAGCAGCCTTTGACAGTTTATTTGAATTCGAAGATGGCCGTTCATTAGTTCACAGCAAACTCCCCATCAAAAACACTTATGGCGAAATTCTGGGAGTAGTTTCAATCAGTTCCCTGAATGCTACTGATACTGTCAACTCCCTCTATCAGGAAATAAATCAGTTAAAACGTTCCAATATGTTGTTCGCACAGCAGCTGCAAGGTCTGGATGATGCTCCGTCAGTATTCGACAATATAGTAGGAACATCCCCTAAAATCATGGAGATCAAGCGCATTCTTTCCAAAGTTACAAACAGCCGCATGCCTATCCTTCTTACTGGTGAGAGTGGCTGTGGCAAGGAAGTTTTTGCAAACGCAATACACAATGCAAGTGCGCGAAAAGATGCCCCTTTCGTTAAGGTTAACTGCGCCGCAATCCCCCGTGAACTTATGGAATCTGAACTTTTTGGTTATGAAACAGGTACTTTCTCAGGGGCCATCAAAGGCGGTAAAGCCGGTAAGTTTGAGCTTGCAAACGGAGGAACAATCCTCCTCGATGAAATCGAAGAACTTCCCCTTGAAATGCAGTCCAAACTTCTCAGAGTTCTGCAGGAATATGAGGTTGAACGTATAGGCTCTATCAAACCTACTGTACTTAATCTTCAGGTAATATGCTGCAGCAATACCGACCTGTATAAAATGGTCGAAGAAAAACGCTTCCGTGAGGACCTTCTCTACCGAATAAATGTAATGGAAGTTGAAATTCCGCCGCTTCGCGAGCGTATTGAAGATCTGCCGCTGCTCTGTGAATCATTGATTGAAAAGATAAACAGCAAATATAAGCTGGATATCTGGGGAATTACAAACGATGCTGTTGAATATCTTTCCGAATACAGCTGGCCCGGCAATGTGAGAGAACTGGAGCATGCCATCGAACGCGCCTGTGTGCTTGAAAACGAAGGTATGCTTGATAAAGACTTATTCCTTTTCCTTGAAAAGAAAAAGAAGCATATGAAAACAGTTCCTCAATCACTTACGGACGATAATTTCTTTCTTAACAAAGGTCTGGCAGAAAAAGAACTTATCATTGAAGCGCTGAAAAAGAGTGGCGGCAATAAAACTCAGGCCGCAAATCTCATGGGAATTTCCCGCAGTCTTTTATACGCAAAAATTAAAAAATATAATATTGAATAAGCAAAAAATCTTACACAAAAAAATTCTGGCACAGATTTTGCTCTTTACTATTTCATCAACAGAAAAGGAGACGCAAAATGAGTGACCAGAATTTTTTATTTACTCAGTTAACTATTGACGAGCGCATAGCTCAAGTAAAAGAGACTACCTGCCTGACTGATGAAGACCTGCAGCTTATTAAGAGCGGAACTGCCCTTACTTTAGAAACAGCGGATAAAATGGTCGAACATGTTATAGGCACATATTCACTCCCTTACAGTGTTGCTCCCGGTTTTGTTATTAATGGCAAAAAAATCACTGTTCCTATGGTCGGCGAAGAACCTTATGTAGTAAAGTCAACTACTGCCGGTGCAGCCCTTGCCGCAAAAAATGGCGGTTTTACAGCAACCAACACAGGTTCTATGATGATCGGTCAGGTCCAGCTTGCTCAGATTTCCAACCCCTTTACCGCTAAATTAAAAGTGCTGGAAAGAAAACAGGAAATTATTGAAACGGTCAACAAAGTTGACCCGGTACTCATTTCCTTTGGCGGCGGCTGCAAAGACGTGGAAGCATATCTTACAGATTCTCCTGCCGGAACATTTTTAGATGTGCACCTTATCATCGACGTTAAGGATGCCATGGGTGCGCAGGCCATCAATGCAATGGCAGAAACTGCAGCACCTGTCCTGGAGAATATTACAGGCGGCAAAGCAAACCTTAAAGTCCTTTCCAATCTGGCTGTCCACAGACTTGTACGCTCAAGAGTAACAGTAAAAAAAGAGGATCTGGGCGGAGAACAGAATGTTGATAAGTTCGTATCTGCATGGAACTTCGCAAACTCCAACCAGTTCCGCGCAACAACCCACAACAAAGGCGTTATGAACGGAATTATCCCTGTAGTCGTAGCAACCGGCAACGATACACGTGCCGTTGAAAGTGGTGTCCATTCCTACGCATGCTATGGAGAAAAATATCGCCCGATTACAATCTGGGAGAAGAACTGCAATGGCGACCTCGAAGGCATGATTGAAATTCCAATGGCTGTAGGTATTGTCGGAGGCACAACCAAGATGCATCCGCTGGCTCAGCTTTCTCTTAAAATGATGGATATCCACTCTGCCGCTGAACTCGCGGAAGTAATTGCAACTACAGGACTGGCAGCCAATCTGGGCGTTCTTTACTCTTTAGTTACCGTTGGACTTCACGGTGATTTTGATGCAGCAAGAAAATAAAAATTAATATATTATAATAAAGAAAAGGAGATGACTCTTATGGCAAAGAAAACAATTATCACAGTAGCTACTACAGGCGCATGGCCAAAAAAAGAAAATAACCCTAACGTGCCAATGACACCAGCTGAAATTGCAGCGGATGTTTATGACTGCTGGCTTGCCGGAGCTTCCGTAGCACATCTTCATATGAGAGATGACGACGGTAACGGTACGATGGACATCAACAAGTTCCGCGAAACAAAAGAAATCCTGGAAACTCAGTATCCTGACTGCGATATTATTTTAAATATGACTACTTCCGGCGATATCTATGCTACAGATGAAACACGTATGATTCATCTCCAGGAACTCAAGCCAGAAATGGGTACTTTTGACTGCGGCTCAATGAACTGGCTCCATACGAGTCTCTTCATCAACAGCCCTGCCTTCCTCGAAAAACTCGGTCATGTAATGCAGGAAGCCGGTGTAAAACCAGAAATTGAAGCCTTCGATCCCGGCATGATTGCCAATGCCGCATATTATGTCAAGAAAGGCGTTTTAAAGACTCCTTGCCACTTCCAGTTCTGCATGGGCTGTGCTAATGGTATCCCTGGTTCTGTAAAGAACCTGGTGTTCATGAAGGAAACTATGGAAGCACTGGTTCCTGGTTCAACATGGAGTACTTTCGGTGTAGGTCACAGCGCTATGGAAATCATGTATGCAGCAGTTGCAATGGGCGGTCATATCAGAGTAGGTATGGAAGATAACGTAATGTACGCAAAAGGTCAGCTTGCAGAAAGCAACAAACAGTTTGTCGAAAGAGCTGCAAGAGTAATCAGAGAGTTCGGCAATGAAGTTGCAACCCCTGCTGAAGCAAGAGAAATTCTCGGACTCAAGTAATACGACTGGTGTAAGTTATGACCTGGGGTGTAAGTTTAATGTATTACAACTGTCCAAAATGTGGCATGAAGTTCAAATATGCGCTGGATCTGATGCAGGAGTTCGGTGAATCTTTCGGACAATGTCCTGAATGCGGTTCCCAGGGCATATATGAATATGACGGACCAAGGCGTAAAGATGATGCAGATTATTTTGAAGTAGAATGATCTTTCAATAATACCAATAACATCTCTCAAAGAAAAACTCTCAGTCAGCAAAGCAAACTGAGAGTTTTTCCTTGTATAATATGTTGTTATTCCGTTTCTTCAATCAGTTTCTTAATACGCTGGTCGATTCCATTTTCCAGAATAAATCTGTATGTAGCCTCAGGCACATACTGTCTCCAGTCCCTGCCTTCAGCAATCAGTCCTCTCAGCATGGAGGATGAAATGCCCTTTGGCTTGTCATCCCAGAGAACCTGCACATCGTAGCCCATATCTCTGAGGCGCTGGTTTTTGCAGTGGCCCCATGGGTCCAGAATGGTCACATAGTGAGTCGCACCTTCCGGAACATAGTATTTTATCAGTTCAGGCCTGCCGATAGGATAAGGCACAATATCGAATTCATCACGTGCAAGGCCCTGCTCAAGGAGCACAGACTCAATCATCTTAAAACGTTCGTAATATGTACATGGATTGGATGCGGCCTCTGTGCGGTTGGTGTCTTCAGACTCCACAGGGGAAACTGACGGATCAGGTGCAGTTATACCTACAATGAGGTGGTCGCTTTTTTCTTTTGCTGCCAGAACATACTGCAGATGCTCGTTGTGAAAAATCTGAAAACGTCCGCAGGCAATACCGATTTTTTTCATGTGTCTGAAACCTTTCTTTTTACCAAAGAAAAGGCCCGCCTCAGGCGGGCCCGCATCTTTATAAATAATTATTCAAAAGTAACCACTGTACCTGTCTTGCCTTCAAGAGCATCGATTGCCTTTGCAAGGGAAGTGATAATAGCCTTCTTGCCAGGGTTTGCCTTAACAAACTTCATAGCAGCCATTACCTTAGGAAGCATGCTTCCAGGTGCGAACTGGCCGTCTGCACAGTGCTTTTCAGCTTCTGCGTAAGTCATGTGTGCAAGGTCTTCCTGATCAGGCTTGTTGAAATTGATTGCAACTTTTTCAACTTCTGTAAGGATCATGAGAGCATCTGCTTCAACCTTTTCAGCAAGAAGTTCTGCTGCAAAGTCCTTATCGATTACTGCTGCTGTACCTTCGAGGTCGCCGTTTTCCTTCCTGAGAACAGGAATGCCGCCGCCTCCGCATGTGATTACAACAGTTGTATCCATTAATTTCAGTACGGAATCAAGTTCAACGATTTCTGTAGGGATAGGGGAAGCAACAACTCTTCTCCATCCTCTTCCTGCGTCTTCCTTCATAGTGAATCCCTTGGTTTCAGCCAGCTGCTTAGCTTCTTCTTCTGAGTAGAAAGCACCGATTGGTTTAGTTGGGTTCTGGAATGCAGGGTCGTTCTGATCTACTACCATCTGAGTAAGCAGAGTTACTACCGGCATGTTAATGCCTCTGTTTGCAAGAGCAAACTTAAGAGCCTGCTGAAGATGATAACCGATATATCCCTGGGACATAGCGCCGCAAACGTCGAAAGGCATTGCTGGAGTAACATCCTTTGCGGTTTCTGAAGCAAGGAGGATTCTACCAACCTGTGGGCCGTTGCCATGTACTACAACGATTTCGTAACCTTTTTCGCTGAGGTCTGCAAGACGTTCACAAGTTTCTTTTACTACTGCAAGCTGAGCTTCTGCAGTTGGTTCGCTTTTGCCTGACTGAAGCGCATTACCGCCCAGGGCAACAACAATTTTTTCTGCCATGTTATTTTTCCTCCGTTAAATAATAATTCATCTAACCTGATATTATAACACTTTTCTCGCAGATTTCAATATTTTTAAATGAGAAAATTTTATAAATCGTCACGGTTTACAGGACAGGACATACATCTTGGGCCGCCTCTGCCTCTGGAAAGTTCTGATGACGGCATTGTCAGCACCTTGATGCCTCTCTTGTCGAGGATTTCATTGGTGACATAGTTTCTTTCGTAAGTGATAACAGTACCAGGCGCAATACACAGAGTGTTGGAACCATCATTCCACTGTTCTCTCTGGGACGCCATCATGTCAGCACCGCCGCATCTGATGAGCTCAACATCTGAAAGATGAAGTTCTTTGGCCAGAATTCTGTGAAGCTCGCCATCAGCTTCTCTGAATTTGAGATGTCCATCCATACCCAGTGTGATTTCAAATACGCTGAGAGGACCTTCAATTTCAGGGTGAATTGTGAATTTATCGTAGTCGATCATTGTAAATACTGTATCCAGATGCATGAAAGCTCTGCTCTTAGGAATGTCGAATACGAGTACTTTTTTATAGTCTGAACCGGAAAGAAGATTGATTGCGAATCTTTCAATACCGGCGATGGTTGTTCTTTCGGAACGTCCGATTGCAACTACTTCATTGGACAGTACCAGTACGTCGCCGCCTTCAATGGAGTAGTCATCATAGAGATTGTACCACAGCTTGTCGCCGTCTACTGCAAAGTCCTTGTTGTATTCAAACAGGTACTTGAGGAAAAGAGATTCTCTTCTTCTGGCACGTGTATGCATGTGGTGCAGGTTGAGACCGTTACCTACGCAGGCACCCGGGTCTCTTGTGAAATACAGGTTCGGCATCGGGTCAGAAACGAAAGGATAATCGCTCTTTACCAGTTCATGCAGGGATCTTGCAGTTGCATGTTCCTTAAGTTCGCTTTTGCGGATGCCTTCAATGAGTTCGCGCACTACATCTTCAGGATCCATCGGCATAAGGTATTCCATGATGCCGTCTCTGAGACCCTGGGAAGTGATTTTGCTCAGTCTGAGGAAATCGCTGAGGAACTGTTCACGCACCTTAGGATCTGTGATTGCCTTAGCAGTTTCTTCAACATAATATATAGGTTCACACCCGTTATCTCTTAAAATTTTTGCGAATATATCGTGCTCTTCCTGCGCTACTTTAAGATATGGGATATCATCGAAAAGCAGCCTTTCCATGGTAGCAGGTGTAAGAGCTTCCAGTTCCTTGCCCGGTCTGTGGAGCAGGACTTTGTTAAGTTTACCGATTTCTGAGAAGTTATGAATTCCAGGATGCATAATTTATCCTCCTTTCTTAATCTGTATCAGATTATTTAGCCGATAGTTGCTACGAGCACAGCCTTGATGGTGTGCAGTCTGTTTTCAGCTTCTTCGAAAACTTTGGAGTGTCTGCTTCTGAAAACTTCGTCAGTCACTTCGCGGATGTCATAGCCGTTTTCCATAGCAGTCTTTGCCATCTTTGTTTCAAAATCGTGGAATGATGGCAGGCAGTGCATGAACAGGCAGTCAGGGTTTCCTGTAGATGCCATGAGTTCCTTAGTAACTCTGAACGGAGTAAGGAGTCTTACTCTTTCAGGGATTTCAGCTTCTTCACCCATGGATGCCCATACGTCAGCGTAGATTACGTCTGCGCCCTTGAGGCATTCAGGATCACTGGAAATTTCAATGCGTGCGCCTGTTTCTTCCGCAACAGCGTGAACTTTTTCGAGCACGTCCTGTTTGATTTCTGAAGCAAGTTCTTCAGGACCGTATGCAACGTAGTGCATGCCCATCTTTGCGCAGCCATACATCCATGCGTAGGACATGTTGTTTCTGATATCACCGGAGAACACTACCTTTACCTTGTTGAGAGGCTTAGCCACGTGTTCTTCAATTGTCATAAGGTCTGCCAGAATCTGAGTAGGGTGGTCCACGTCAGTCAGACCGTTCCACACAGGAACTCCGGAGAATTTAGCCAGGTCTTCAACAGCTTTCTGATCGTATCCTCTGTATTCGATACCATCATAGAATCTGCCGAGAACTTTTGCAGTGTCTTCCAGAGATTCTTTCTTGCCCATCTGGGAGCTTCCGGAATCGAGGAAAGTTACGCCTGCGCCTTCTTCCATTGCAGCAACTTCGAAGGCACATCTTGTTCTTGTGGATGTTTTTTCAAACAGAAGTACAATAGTCTTGCCCTTGAGCACCTGATGAATAGTACCGGTTCTCTTGTGTTCTTTAAGGTCCTGCGCCAGATCCAATAAATATCTGATTTCTGTAGGTGTGAAGTCCATAAGAGTTAAAAAGCTTCTTCCTTTTAAATTTACTGCCATATTATTCTCTCCTTTTCTGTTATATTTGAGTCTTGTGTAAAATCTTTTTGCAAAATTGTTTCATAAATGTTTTATTTGCTCTAATTTTACCCATATGGCACCAACATTAAAAGTACCAGGCACCTCTATTTTTTGTGTGCCAGTTTTTCTTCAATGAGCTGTCTGAAGACTTCCATGCCTTTTGTCAGGCGCTCCGGAGTCTCATAAGAAAAGTTGATTCTGACCCTGTCTCTGCCGCCGTTTCTGAAAGGATAAAAAATATATCCCGGAATCAGCGCAAGTCCCCTGCTGTAAGCATCGGACACAAATTCCTTGCTGTCTATACCTTCAGGCAGTCTGCACCATATGTAAACGCCGCCTCTTGGCTTAGTATACTCCACACCAAGGTCTTTCATACTGTCAAGATGGCTGCAGACTATATCCCTTTTTTGTCCATAATTTTCACAGAAATCCCTGAGCACGCCGTAGTATGTGCCGTCATCAAGATATCTTGCCACCAGATTCTGGCTGAGCCAGTCTGTCGCCACCATGCGCACAGACACAAGATAGCTCAGGCTGCGTATAACATCTCTGGATGCGGTTACAAAGGCAAGACTCAGGCCCGGAACGAAGGTCAGGGAAAAAGAGTATATATAAATTACGTTGCCCGTCGTATCAAAAGATTTGAGCGGCGGCATTCTGTTTCCTTCATACACCAGTTCGGATGCTTCATCCTCTTCAATTACAGGAATTCTGTACCGCTCAGATATTTCAACTATTTTTCTGCGTTTTTCCAGCGGAAGTATTGTCCCCGTAGGATTATCGAAACTGGAACTTACATAAATAAATTTAGGCATGTATTGTCTGACCGCTTCTTCCAGCATGCAGCAGTCGATTCCGTCATCTCCCAGCGGCACTGTGCGTATTACTGCACCTGCCAGCTCCATAGTCCTGTATGTATCAGGAGAAACGGGTTCTTCCAGAATTACAGTGTCTCCCGGTTTTATAAGCAGCATTACAAGAAAGTCCAGAGCCTGGTTGGTTTCTGTAAGGATCTGAATCTGTCCGGTAGTCGCGCTTATTCCCTTGGTGCTTAAAAAAGATACCAGTTTCTGACGGAGGAACTTGTCGCCTTTGTACGGGCTGTAAAAATACTGATTCCTGCCTTTAGCTGTTATCAGCTCAGTGATATCTGCTGCTATTTTCTGCTCATTATAAATACCCACTGTCGCGATGCCGCTGCCCAGTGAGTATGTGTTTTCGCCGCCGAACCTCTGGAAAAGGTCATCAAAAGTAACCTCCATGTCCAGGAATTCGTCTTTTATAAGATTGGCCCAGCTGACTTTTTTAGGCTTGCCGGCAGGCTGCCCGCTTAACGGCATGGCAGTGCTGTAAGATGCCACATAGCCCACGCCCTGTCTTGACTCGATGAGGTGCTGGTCTTTAAGTTCGCTGTAGGCACGTACTACAGTATTTCTGTGCACTCCAAGTATGCCGGCAAGAGCTCTTTCTGAAGGAAGTATTCCTCCGCGGCTGATTTCACCGGAAAGGATCTGCTCCTTGATTCTGCTGGCAATCTGAAGATATACAGGTGTTTTGATACTGTGGTCAATTCTGATGTTCATTATTCTTCCTTCTTAGGTGGTTTCTGTCCGTGGAACTGGTAATAGCATACTTCCAGACGGCCGTTGTAAAGCTTGCGGCGTCTGTCAGCAGGTCTTCCGAACGCTTTCTTTTCGATGGTCTTGTCAGATGTTACTGCAAACAGTGACCATGTAGGATTTTCAGTAAAGAAACGGTTGTAAGCTTCGTAAATTTTATCAATGGCGTGAGTGTTTCCGATACGTTCACCATATGGAGGGTTGGTTACCATAACGCCTCCGATGGCCTTGGTTCTCAGCACTGACACATCAGCCACATTGAATCTGATGCAGTCGTCCACGCCCGCTGCTTCCGCATTTGCACGTGCAGCCTGCACTGCTGCCGGATTGATATCAGAACCATAAATTTTCAGCTCAATATCGTTGTCAATTGCATCAAAAGCAGCCTTGCGTTCTTCTTTCCAGAGGTGAGCCGGAATAGCTTCCCACTGCTCGCTGACAAATTCCCTGCTGATTCCCGGTGCAATGTTTCTGCCAATCATGGCAGCCTCAATAGGAATGGTTCCAGATCCGCAGCAAGGGTCCACAAGAATACGGTCTTTTTTCCAGAAAGAAAGCTGAATCATGGCAGCCGCCAGAGTTTCCTTGATAGGAGCCTCCACACTTGCCTGACGGTAGCCTCTCTTGTGAAGACCCGGTCCTGTGGTATCCAGGGTGACAGTTACCCTGTCCTTGAGCAAAGTAATCTTTATATCATAAAGTGCTCCGCTTTTTTCAAAATAGTCTACGGAGTAAAAGTCTTTCAGTCTTTCGATAATGGCCTTTTCTGCAACGGACTGGCATGCAGGCACGCTGGAAAGTTTGGACTTGACAGAAGAACCGTTTACTATGAACTTGCCGTCCACCGGAATCCACTGCTCCCATTCGATTGCCTTCATCTGCTGGAAAAGATCCTCAAACTCATATGCCATGAATTCGCCCATCTTAATCTGTACTCTGTCAGCACTTCTGAGCCATAAATTTGCCTTTACAACGGCCCTTTCGTCCCCTATAAAGGTAATTTTGCCATCTTCAGATTTAAGTATCTTAAAACCGAGATTTTCGATTTCTCTCTTTACCACCGCTTCCAGTCCGAAGGTGGCAGTTGCTATAATTTCAAGTTTCAATTTTATCTTCCTTTCTGTGTCTGAGGGTGCAAAAAAAGCGCCCCGGAATTACCAGGGCGCAAACTTTTTTCTACAGGTAAGGTGCCCTCTTGTTAAGTGAATTTCCCTCGAGTTTTTCGAGTTCGTCCAGAGCCTTGCCGGTGCCTACTGCAACGCAAGACATTGGGTCCTCAGCAATTATTACGTTGATACCGGTTCTGTCTTCGATACGCTTGTCGATGCCGTGCATCAGAGCGCCGCCTCCGGTAATGATTATACCTGCATTGCTGATATCAGCCGCAAGTTCAGGCGGTGTTCTTTCAAGAACATTGTGTACTGCTTCGCAGATTTCATGGAGCGGTTCTTCCAGTGCTTCCATCATTTCGTCAGATGTTACATCCACGCTCTTAGGAAGACCTGTAACCAGGTCACGGCCTCTGCATTCCTTGGTGATAACATCTTCTCTAGGAAAAGCTGTACCTATTGTAAGTTTCAATTCTTCAGCAGTTCTTTCACCGATGTAGAGCTTGTGTACCTTTCTCATGTACTTGATAATAGCTTCGTCGAATTTATCCCCTGCCATCTTTACAGATGTGCTTGCAACGATGCCCCCAAGTGAAATAACAGCGATGTCGGTAGTACCGCCGCCGATGTCGATAACCATTACTCCGTCAGGTTTGGAAATATCAATTCCGGCACCGATGGCAGCCGCAAGCGGTTCTTCCATAAGGTAAACATCCTTGCCGCCCGCTGCAGTCGCAGCTTCCCTTACAGCTCTCTTTTCAACTTCAGTAACGCCGCTCGGTACACAAACCATGATTTTAGGCTTGAAGAAACGTCCGGAGCCGCAGGTCTTTCTGATGAAGTACTTGAGCATTCTTTCAGTAATGTCAAAGTCAGAAATAACACCGTCACGGAGCGGTCTTGCAGCTACGATATTCGCAGGAGTACGTCCGATCATCTGACGCGCTTCTTCCCCTACTGCAAGAATTTCGTCTGTGTCATTGTTGATTGCCACTACTGATGGCTCGTTGAGCACGATGCCCTTTCCTTTTATATAAACCAGTACATTAGCCGTACCAAGGTCAATTCCAACTTCTGTTGCAAATCCCATAGTCCATCTCCTTTTCTAAATTCATATTTATCTTTTACAAAATTTCAATTTATATTATTTATGCCTTACTGGAATATTATAATATTTTTTTGTTGATTTTTCAATGTGATTATAGGAGTTTTTTGGAAAAATAAAAGGGAGCAGGCTGTTTGTCCGCTCCCCACAGGGATTACTGCCTGTTTGTCTGTACAAATCTCTTGATTTTTTTGCCGGTAGTCTTTTCAAAATCTTCTGTTCTTACGACAATTTTCTTGATCTTCTTGAAGAGCGGAAGGTCTGCGTTTATTCTGTCGACTTCTGACCAGAGAAGTTTTTCGATGGCAGCAGTATCCTTTGCTGCTTCTTCACCGAGAGCTGCGGCCACTTCTTCCATGTCAGGTTTTATTGTCGCCGTAATTATATCGTCCTGTCCTGCTTCGTCGCTTTCAGCCCATACCATTGACTCGCTCACATAAGGCACTTTGCCCAGATAATATTCCAGTTCTTCAGGGAAAACATTCTTGCCGTTTCTTGTGATAATTACATTCTTCTTGCGGCCTGTGATATAGATAAAGTTTTCATCATCAACGTAGCCCAGGTCTCCTGTATGGAACCATCCGTCTTTTATAACCTTCGCAGTTTCTTCAGGCATGTTGTAGTAGCCCATCATCACATTGGAACCCTTAAGGCAGATTTCGCCCACGCCTTCTTCGTCCTTATCTTCAATCTTAACTTCCATACCCGGCAGGAGGTGTCCCACAGAATCATTTCTCATGTTCTTGTGTGTATCAGGGTTCAGTGCCGCCATAGGCGCGCATTCAGTAAGACCGTATCCCTGGACTGCGATGAAACCCAGATCGTTGAAAAACTGCAGGATTGCAGGGTCGATGGCTGCGCCGCCGGAAATCAGGACTCTCATACGTCCGCCGAAAACTTTGAGAATGTCCTTAAGAAGCTTCTTGTTTATGTCAAGGCCGAACTTTTTAGTAACCTTGTTCACTGCCATAACTTTCTTCACAAGGCCTTCCTTGCCCTGCTTGCGGACATTTTTCATGATATTCTTATAGAGGCTCTCCAGAATCAGCGGAACCGCCAGAATCATGGTAGGTCTTACTTCAGAAAGGTTCTTTACAATGTGTTTGAGGCCTTCACAGTAGGCGATTGCAGCGCCTTTATAAAGGGGCATCAGAAAACCGCAGGTACATTCGTAAGTATGATGAATCGGCAGTACTGAGAAGAAAATATCCCAGTCGTGTACCATCAGCAGTGTAGGCGCACTCATCAGGTCGTCGCAGATATTTCTGTGAGAAAGCATTACGCCCTTGGCAATGCCTGTTGTTCCGGAAGTGAAGAGCAGGATGCTCATTTCATCAGCATTGATTTCAGCATCAATGAATCTTCTGTCACCGGCTTCCACCAGTTTCTTTCCCTCTTCAATCAGGTTTCTCCATGCGCAGACCCCATCTCCGTCTTCTGTTCTTTCGAAATTCACCAGAACTTCAATGCCTGTATCGCCGTCAGCCTTCATACGGCTGAAAGTTTCTTCAAATCTTCTGCTGAAAAGCACTGCTGAGACTTCTGCCTCGATTACCAGCTGCTTCAGTTCTGCAGTACTCAGC
The DNA here is from genome assembly GCA_017436705.1 of Bacillota bacterium. Lineage (GTDB taxonomy): Bacteria > Bacillota > Clostridia > Peptostreptococcales > Anaerovoracaceae > SUG1106. Next base: position 71,053 of record JAFSCP010000025.1, on the reverse strand, counting down.
TCCTTATCAAGAGGAACTACAATTCCCGTGCCGCAGACTGCTGCCAGGTAACTTACCGCCCACTGATAACAGTTGTCCCCGATTACAGCGATACGCTTACCCTTCAGTCCATGGGCAATGAGAGCGGTACCCAGACCGTTCACATCAGCCAGAGCTTCCTTGTATGTCACGTTTTCGTAGCCCTTTTCCTTGTCAAACTTCTGCATGAAAGCCACATTGCTGCCGTAAAGTTCAGCACTGGTATTGATCATATGTCTGATATCTGTAATAGGACGGCTCAGTCTGTACTTAACGTATTTATCCGTGCTTGTATTAAGTCTTTCAATGACTGCTTCCGCCCTCTTCATTTCCATTTCTTTCAGTTCTCTGTAATCCATTCCTATACTCTCCTTATATTCATCTTCTGACAGGAAAAGGGTTATTCCGACCCAATCCGTCATTGTTTACTACTTTACCTAGTTTTTAATACTAGGTTAGCACCATTTCCATACAATGTCAAGCTTTACATTGTGTTTTTTATGTGATATATTTAACATTACAAACCTATTGGAGGTGGGCCATGAATACGGCAATTTACAATGAAAACAAAGATACAATAGACAGTTTCCACATTCCCCGCTGGGATGAACTTCCGTCCATAGACCTTTATATGGATCAGATTGTGACGTACATTGACAGCGCACTTTCTCCTTTGTTCGGCATGGTCGGTGCTGCACCCATCACAAAAAGCATGGTCAACAATTATGTGAAAGCGCGGATTGTAGATGCTCCTGTAAATAAAAAATATCCCAGACTTTCGGTTGCTATGATAATCGTGGTCTATATTTTAAAAAGCTGTTTTGCAACTGATGAAATCGGTAAACTTATCAGGTATGGCATGGGAATGGGAGAAGATGTGTCGCTGACTTACGACAGATTCTGCGAGGCCATTGAAAACGGTCTGAGAGCGGTTTTCAGCGGTGAGGTTCACATAACCAACCAGTGCCTGCCAGGACGTGAAAGCAAATACCTCATGGATAATTTTGCTCTTTCCTTCGCCTCAAAATTCTACATTCAGAAGATTTTTTTCAGATACGATAAAGAGGATTAAACCGTCATGAATATTTACGTACCATTCATCTGTCTGGCTCTCGGAGCCGCCATCAACTGGCGTGGGCTTCCTGCACCAGCACTCAAAACCTTTGACTTTGCTACCAATGCTGCTCTCATGGTACTCATGGTTGTCATAGGCCTCAACATCGGTACCAGTCCGCAGGTCATGTCCAATCTGGGAACAATAGGCCTCAAATGCCTACTTATTTCACTCTGCTCCATAGCCTGCAGCGTGCTGCTTGTTCTTCTGGCTGAAAAGACAGTGATGCCCCTTGAAAAAATCAGGCTTCAGCTCGCCGCAGAAAAAAACATCCCCGCAGTAAGTCAGGATGGAGGCGGTTTTTCACCGCTGGTTATTGCCATGCCTTCCTTTATTGCGGCGGGCATACTTGCCGGATGCTTTGTCCTTCCTGACATTTCCCATGACCTTCTGGACCGCATACTGACGCTTTCACTGATTTTTCTCTATACAGGTGTCGGCGTCAGCCTGGGCTCCAACAAAGAAGTTTTTCAGTACATAAAACGGCTGGGAGCGAGAGTCCTCTTCATGCCACTGGCCATTTTCACAGGCTGCATTGCCGGCGGATTCATCGGCGGAATACTCCTAGATGTGCCTCTGGGCTGGTCAGTCATCTCTTCAAGCGGCATGGCATACTACAGCCTTACCGGTGCTTTTCTCACCGAAATTGCCGGAATTGAAGCCGGGACTTACGGTTTCATAGTAAATGTAAGCCGTGATGTTTTCACAGTGGCACTGCTGCCCCTTCTTGTAAAAATCAGCAAAGGCAGCCCCATCGCCTCCGGTGCGGCCGGCTGCATGGACACCATGCTGGTGCCGGTGACCAAAACTGTAGGTGCAGAGTTGGGCATGGTAGCCCTCATCAGCGGAACCATACTGACATTCGTGGTTCCTGTGTGGCTTCCTGCAGCACAGATTATTTTCGGGTTATAACAAAAACGACAAAAGGCACAGCCGGTCTTATTTCCGGTTGTGCCTTATTTTTTATGCTCTGTATCAGAACTCCAGGCTGTCCAGTATTTCTGTCACATCGGCCTGGGCCTTTGCAATGGCCTCAGGATCCTGACGGTCCAGAATGTACTCAAACTGGGCAAGGACATTGGCCAGTTCTTCACGGACTATTCCTGTGGATTCTTCGTAGATACGCTCGCCGCGGGCCAGAATCAGCTGGTTGATTTCCTGGTCACGGGGGTGAACTTTAAGATAGTCAAGTTCTTTCATGCGCAGTTCAGCTTCTTCGTCGCTGAGCTGTGATTCCTCACTCTTGATAATCATCTTCTTGGTATATCCTGTGGAATTTACCTTTACAATTACCTCCAGCAGAGAGTTTATATCGTAAGTATATGTCACATTGATGGATTCCTGGCCTGCCGGTGCTTCGGGTACACGCACATTGATTTCACCCAGGTGCAGATTGTTCTTTGCAAGCCGGCTTTCACCCTGGAGAATATCAACCGTGATTTCCCGCTGCTTGTCATTGACAGTATAAAGGGTCTCTCTTCGGCTTACAGGAATCACTGTGTTGCGTTCGATAATAGGCAGGAAATGGCCGCCTTCCTTTTCGTTGTTTCCAACAGTTCTGACAACCGAGGTTCCCAGGGTGAAAGGACATACATCCGTAAGGACGATTTCCTTAATATCCTCGTTGCGCTCCTTCATGGCACACTGGAGTGCCGCCCCCAGAGCCACAGCCTCATCAGGATTTACTGAAACATCAGGGAATCTTCTGAAAAGTCTGGTTACAAAAGTGCGGACTACAGGCAGCCTTGTACCACCGCCTACAAGAATGATTTCGTTCAGATCTGCAACACGGAGTTTGGCATCCTTCAGGCTTCGTTCAATTGGTTTTTTCAGCTTTTCCAGCAGTTCTTCACAGGCCCTTTCGTAGTCGGCTGAACTGATTTCCATTTCCAGTGTATCACCGTTTAAGGATGCGGTCATGCGGGATACGCCCCCTGCCGCTTCAGCAAAGGCAATTTTGCACAGCTCTGCCTGTTTCCAGATGTGTTTTTTCTGCGGTTTGGTAAGGCTCGCCTCTTCCAGACTGTGATGTTTTATGAACATATTGTAAATCACACCGGTAAAGTCCTCGCCTCCCAGATAATTGTCCCCGGCAATGGCGCGCACTTCCATGATATCGCCGTCCAGTTCCAGAATGGACACGTCGAAAGTTCCTCCGCCCAGGTCGAATACTAAAAAGCGTTTTTCCTCTTCATCCCGTGCAATCCCATAGGCAATGGCAGCAGCCGTAGGATCGTTGATGATTCTTTCTACCTTAAGGCCGGCAAGTTCTCCTGCCTGCTTGGTCGCCTTACGCTGCACATCGTTGAAATATGCCGGCACGCTGATAATCGCCTCAGTAACTTTCTCACCCAGGAATTCCTCCGCATCTTCTTTAAGAGAGCGGAGAATAAGCGCCGAAAGATCAGTTGCGCTGTATTTTTTATTGCCCAGAAGGAACTCTTTGCCGCTGCCCATGCTGCGCTTGAACACGCTGGCAGACTGGTCAGGATTGGTGATCATCTTTTCCTTGGCCACCTGTCCCACAAAAAGATTTCCTTCTTCATCTATGCTTACCACCGATGGTGTCAGATACCCTCCCAGACGGTTGGGAATCAGCACCGGCTCTCCGTCCCTGTAACAGGCAGCCAGAGAGTTGGTGGTTCCTAAATCAATTCCAATTAACATTTCAGTTCCTCTTCAAGTCGTTTTCTTTCGCTTATAAGGTCAAAGTCAAATTCAGACACCAGGCAGCCTTTCCGGGCCATTTCCAGCGCCTTTTCCTTGTCCCCTGTAAAATCGTACATGTCAGAAAGCTCGATGTAAGCATCGATGCACTCGCGGTAATGGCAGCCGCGGCACATTTCACCCCACATTTCCTTTTCCACCAGACCGATTCCTCCGCTGAAGTCGCCGGTCAGCGCCAGAAGTGCTCCGTAAACAACTTCATCCTGCAGAAAATATGGTCCAGGTTCAGCATACCTGTCTGCCGGATAAGTGTCAAGCCCTGCCTGAGCATATTTTTTTGCATCCTCCCTGCGGCCCAGGCGGAAAGCAGATTTAGCCGCCCCCAGAAAGTTTTTCTTTTCTTCAGGACAGACTTCCATGCCCTTTAAGAAAATTTCCAGAGCTTCTTCGTATCTTCCCATATTATAATAAAGATTACCGCCGAAGAAACATGCACCCGGAGCCTCGTCAATAAAACGTCTGCAGATTTCAGCCGCTTTTTCAGGCTGACCTGCCAGTCTGAGAATTTCAGCATACTTGGACTGGTATTCAAAGGATTCCTTAGAAGTATGGGTCGCAGCTGCCCAGCGAGCCAGATTTTCCATAGCAAGCTGAGGCTTTCCGAAAATCTGGGTAAGCAGGTGAATCTGCAGCAGATCTCCGGCCTGGCCGTACTGCTGGTACAGATCCTCAATAATGTCCAGAGCTTCGTCTCCGCGCTGAGCCTTTGTAAGAATATCAGCTGCATTGCGGTATGCGTTTCTGCACTTTATTCTGTATGTTTTGGATAGTTCTCTTGCCTTGGCATAGTATTCAAGGGCCTGATCAGGCTGCCCCTTGTTTTCCATGAGACGGCCGAAATTCAGATGAACCAGCGGATCCGCGTCATCATAAGCAATAGCTTTGTTCAGATAAGACTCTGCCAGGTCCATTCTGCCCATATTCATGGAAACTCTTGAACATGAACTGTAGCAGTCTACGGACGGACGGCGCTCAAGCTGAACCAGATAGCATCTGTAAGCGTCTTCAAGCTGTGCAAGCATTTCATAGCAGCAGCCCATATCCCAGTAAATTGCGTTATGCTCAGGATAGCGCTCAGAAATCTTTTTGTATTCATCCAGTGCCAGGTGGTACTCGCCCAGATCGTAAAGGATGTTGCCCTTCATCTGAAGCAAAGGTCCGAATCCCGGCTCATATTCCAGCCCTTCTTCTGTAAGTGCCAGAATTTCCTCAAAATTTTCGCCCGGTCTTATTTCAAGATTTGCCAGGCTGTTATAAAGCTCACCCATATTGCCGATTTCGTCCTGGCGCTTGGCCTCAGGCAATGATTTGGCCTGCTCAATTACGCTGCGGATAATGGCCGCCGCTTCTTCCTTGTTTCCCCGGACAACCTCAATACGGCCCCTCAGAAATTCCATATCAAGGCACTTGGCACCGTTTTCGGTCAGGTACTTCAGGTAGTCTTCTGCTTCATCAGCCCGGTTCTGATCCAGAAGGCTTTTAATCATATACATGTGGGTACGCAGGTGGTAAGGTTCCATTTCACGTACCTTTGCCAGGTAACTGATTGCACCGTTGCTGTCCCCCAGCTCATAAAGGGCGCGGCCTGCTTCGAAGTATCCCTCAAATGATTTAGGATCTTTTTCAATGGCCCTCTCTGCGTATTCAAGAGCAGCCTGGTAGTATCCATCTTCGTGGCTGCACTTTGCAAGCATGGCTGCTGCCAGCGCAAAGTCAGGATCCACCTGTTCAATTATCTGTTTAAGTACTGCCCTTTCCTCATCACCCCTGCCAAGGCTTGCAAAAGCACCTGCCTTCATATAAAGCAGCTTGGTATGGTACTTTTTCTGGTCCTCTTCAGGATGGTTTGCAAGCAGATCTTCATATTCAGGGATTATAGCTGCCGCTTCCTCATATCTCTGCAGAGAAAGAAGGCAGACAACGTGAATCATGGCAGACTTCACTTCTTTGTCAAAAGGAATTTCCATACGCTCCAGAACGCTCATAGCATCCTCATAACGTTCCATATCTGTATAGCAGTCAGCCAGTTCAAACAGATCGTAATTGTCAGCCTGACCTGCAGCTTCTTTTTCTTCAATTATTTCAGCAATAAGCGCGCCCACTTCGCTCAGTTTTTCCAAGATTGCCTCGCTGCCCGGAAAATCCTTCGAAAGCTCAATGAGCACTTCTTTACCCTTATCATATTCTCCTTCTTCAATGAGGCATGCTGCGGTTTCAAACCGTGCGTCAGCATGGTCAGGCACCATTGCAGTTACTTTTTCAAAAAACGCTCTGCCATCGGCCGGATTACCGCAGCTCTGGTGCATCCTTCCACAGAACATGAGAACGTCAAGCTCTTCAGGGAACATTTCATACATCTTCGCTGCAGTTTCAATACCATACTCAGCATCCCCCGCCGCAGCTGCAATTTCAGCCCTGCGCATATCCAGATAAGGATGGTCCACTCCTGAGTCATCGATTTCTCTGAGGATTTTTTCTGCGGCACCAAAGTCGCCGTGGAAAATATGTTCCCTCATCTTGTGATAACGTGCGAAGAAATCCTCCATGCCCTTCGGGTCCTTAACTTCAAACAGGTCGAAAGGTATGGAATCATTACCGTTTACAGCGTTAAGTACAGCCTGCTGCACGAAAGCCTCAGGATAATTTTCAAAAAGTTCATTCTGGTTCTCTGCCAGGCCGAAATGGTTGTCCAGCACACGCATTACGTCGCATGGAACCAGATACCATTCCAGCATAAAAGTAAGGATTATGTTCTCCGCATCCTTTTTCGTATCCAGCGCTGTTGCAAAATCGCATGCCAGCAGCCTGCGCCATTCTTCTGTATCAATTCTCCTGTAAAAATCCCAGTACAGTGCTTCCAGCTCCCTGCGGAAAATCCCGGCTTCACTGTTATCCACTTCCGCTGTACCACTGCCTTCACTCTCATCAGGCAGTTCTGCCAGACGGAGTGCTTCTTCGTAGGCCTCACGCAGCTCCATGAAAGCTTCCTGGTCATCTTCAGGATTTACAAAAGGCAGACGGGCACGGTATGCCTTCTTGATTGCCTTTTTATCCCTGGTCGCTTCAATCTCAAGTACTTTCCAGATATCCATGTTACCTCCCTATATTCAAAAAGCAGGATGCCGGTCCGGCTTGTCCTGCTCAGTTGTATTCTTTTTTATGTTCAGATGAAACTATTCTTCGCTTTCATCCACATTCAGATGAAAGTCTTCCAGATCGCTCAGACCGCTGCATGTACCGCAGTCGCCGTCGCAGGACTCTTCATCATCGCTTCCGCAGCCGCCGCAGGAAGATTCTTCATCTTCTCCGCCCCAGTCGTCGCCGTAGTTTTCCACATAGAAGTTTTCGATTTTTGAAAGTCTTCTGTCCATGGAGACAGTCTTCCTGCAGAGAATGATGAACATGAGTACAAGCTCAACAGAAATTCTCAGCACTATATTTACAACAACCAGCATCATGATTCCTGCAAAGAAAGATCCCATAACGATGAGAACGATGCCCATCACAGTAACGATGCACGCTGCAATAATATACACAAACTTAATTATATTTTCTGCATAAAAGCGATTAAAAGTCAGTGCATTGTATAATTTACCCCTGAATCCTGCATACTTTCCTTCGTTGCTTTTCTTCAGGAAAGTTGCACACAGAACAATACCGGCGATAATTGCAATAACAGCAGCAACTGCCAGAATCAGGGTATGATTCACAAAGCTGACCACAGGTGTGGAATAATAATCGTAATAATCGTAGAACATATCAGTTCCCCTTTCGTATTTCAGAATATTCTTTTTTAATCTTACCCTCATATTGTACCATTTTAGCGAATTATGTCAACCTTTGTTCTTAACCGGGCAAACATTTTTCAACATTAAGAAATGGTGGATTTTTCAATGTTTTGGGCGGTTATCCACAAGTTGTCCCAAAATTGTATACAATTTAATTCACAACCCCCTGTGGATAACTTCACGTCCTGTAAACCTTGAAATTCCAATACGTATCACAAGTACATCCACTTGTCAAGAGCAAGTTATCCACAGATTTTTTTGCGCAGGAAAATAAATTTTATGAGTTCTTGTTCTTGCTGTCAATAACTTCCACATCATCTGTTTTTTCAAGGCATAAAATTTCATTGATTCCCTGCCAGATGGCCCTGGCCAGAAGATGTTGATATTCAGCGGTTCTCAGCTTTTCTGCCTCAGCCGGGTTTGAAAGAAAGCCACATTCAACCAGTATAATATTGGTATTTATGTTCTTAAACAGCAGTATGTCATCCTTGGTCATAACCTCCCTTGTCCGTCCGTCATCGATGTTGATTTCAAGGGATTTCTGGACCTTTTCCGCATAGTCCGCACTTGTTCGTTCTTCTCCGGACACATTTGTTCGTCCTTTATGGCTCTTTGGATAAAAAACCTGTGCCCCGTATACTGATTCATCCTGTGGGAAGCTGTTAAGGTGTATGGACACGGCCAGCTCCGCTCCCGCTTCTTCTATAACCGCCTTACGCCGCAGCAGATCTTCACGCTTCTTTTCCCTTATTGTCCGTTCATCGTCGGTATACAGCGCCTGGTCACTTTCTCTGGTCATTATCACGTCCGCAGGATACTCTGCCATTTCTTCTGCAAGAGCCCTGGCGATGGCAAGGGTAAGATCCTTTTCGGCAGTGCCGGCGGCGTCCACGGCTCCCCCGTCCATGCCGCCGTGGCCCGGGTCAATGACTATGACAGGCCTCCCGGTCACTGACCCGCCTGCCGGCAGCCGTTCCGGTCCCAGCAGGCTGCCGGCAGCGCCGCCGGAAGTGCTTCCCATCATGCCCGCCGCCGTCCACACATTGACCCCGCTGAAAACCCAGCTTGCCGCTGCCGTGCTCAGGGCAAAAACCACCACGGCAGCCATCCAGACCATTATATATCTCTTTTCCTTCATCTGCCTTCCTCCTCATCACGTTCACTATTATTATGCTTTTTCCATTTTCAATATTCGAAACCTGTGGTATACTGTCACCAAAGGAGATTTTTACTATGAAGGCAAGAAGACTTTTTAAAGAAGATGTTTATATGAAAGAAGCTGCAGCGGTCATCACTTCTGTCAGCGAAGCCAAAAACGGCATGACAGCCGTGACTCTGGACCAGACTGTATTTTTTCCTGAAGGCGGTGGTCAGAGCTGCGACCTGGGAACACTGGCAGGTTTTCCTGTCACTGATGTTCAGGAATCAGCAGACGATATTGTTCACACTGTAGACTGTCCTGCAGGCGCACTCTCAGAAGGCCAGGCGGTACAGCTTGCCATCGACTGGGAACGCCGCTTCGACAATATGCAGCGTCATTGCGGTGAGCACATTCTGAGCGGTATGTTTTTCCGCGAATACGGAGGTGTAAACCGCGGTTTCCACATGGGCGACCAGTACATGACTGTGGATATCAGCCTGGAAGCCAAGCCGGAATTCACCACAATCACATGGGAAATGGCCAAGCATGTTGAATTCTGCACCAATGAGGCAATCTGGCAGAACCAGCCTGTAATCACCCGCCATTTTGATACAAAAAAAGAAGCCGAAAGCCTGCCTATGCGCAAGGCTCTCGCCCTCGAAAAAGATATTACTATTGTATGCGTCGGCTCCCCCGAAAACCCTTCTGACTGCGTAGCCTGCTGCGGCACCCACCCATCCACAGCCGGTCAGGTAGGTATGGTAAAGATTTTCAAGGTGGAAAGCAACAAGGGCATGTTCCGCATATACTTCGAAGCAGGCCGCAGAGCTTTCCTGAAATATCAGGAAGAAATGGACGTGCTTAACACCCTCTGCACCAGCCTGAGCGCCGGAACGGACGATGTGCTAAAAAAATACCAGACTCAGATTGACAAGAACAAGGAAGTCCGTACCCAGCTCTACCTGCTGAAAAAAGATGTTCTGGCCAAAGAGGCAGCTCACATCATCGAAGATTACAGCCGCGGTATCAACGTCCACCGCTACTCAGTACTGTCCCTGGATGATTTAGTGTCTCTGACCCGCGAAATCGGCCCTCACGCCGGCAAAATCGCCTTCCTGGTACACGAGCCTACCTTTACTGTTTTACTCGTCTCAGACGGCAAAACAGACTGCGGCAAGCTGGTCAAGGACAACGCCCAGATATACAACGGCAAAGGCGGCGGCAACAAGACCATGGCCCGTGCCATCTTCACTAAATCAGAATATGTGGATACTTTCATCGACCTTATTGAAAAACATCTGCGTTAGAACGTTCAACTCCCCAGACTGAAACAGCCGGTATAAAACCGGCCGTTCCAGAATGAGGAGTTTGTTTATGTTTGTATAGAAATTTTTTAAACATTTTCAATTGCAAGCGCCATTCCAAGGCCGCCTGCAATGCAGATGGTTGCAAGACCATACTTTTCATTTCTTCTCTTCATTTCATACATGAGAGTTGTAACGATTCTTGCTCCAGAGTCACCAAGAGGATGACCGAGAGCTATAGCACCGCCGTTTACATTAACCTTTTCAGGATCCAGGCCGAGCTCCTTGATGCAGCCCAGTGACTGTGCCGCAAAAGCCTCGTTAAGTTCAATAAGGCCGAAATCTTCAAGGCTTATTCCCTTTTCATCAAGGCACTGTTTCTGGAGCTTTCTGGTTGCTGCCACAGGGCCCAGTCCCATTACTGTAGGGTCAACACCGGCTGCCGCTGCTCCGACAAATTTTGCCATAGGTCTGATTCCAAGTTCTTCAGCTTTTTCTGCGCTCATAAGTACCATTGCACATGCGCCGTCATTTCTTCCGGAAGCATTTCCCGCAGTAGTTACGCCGCCTTCAAAAATTGGTTTCAGTTTTGCAAGTTTAGCCTCGTTTGTGTCTCTCTTTGGGTATTCATCCTTGTCAAAAACAATAGGATCGCCCTTTCTCTGAGGAATCACAACAGGAGTGATTTCATCATCAAAACGTCCTTCATCAATGGCTGCCACTGCCTTTCTCTGGCTGGCAAGGGCAAATGCGTCGCATTCTTCTCTTGTGATATTGAGTTCTCTGGCAACTTTATCTGCTGTCTGAATCATGTTGAACTTGCCGTAAATTGATTCAGGCTGGCTCTTTGGCTGGCTTTCAGTATTAGGGTCGATGAACTCTACAGTGCCGCTGCCTGTACCGAAACGTGTATTTCTTACATAGAAAGGAGCTGTGCTCATGCTTTCTGTACCGCCTACAAGAACTGTATCTGCATATCCGCACTGGATTTCCATTACACCGTTGAGAATTGCCTGCATACCAGATGCACACTGTCTGTGAACTGTATAAGCAGGTACTTCTTCCGGAATTCTTACTGCCAGAGAAGCAACTCTTGCAATATTAGGAGCATCTGTGGTCTGTTTTACATGACCTGCAATTACTCCGTCAATCTGGTTCTTTTCAATTCCGGCTCTTTCAATTGCAGCTTCGAAAACTATTCTCAGAAGTTCTTCAGGAAGAACCTTTTTAAGTGTTCCGCCGATGCTTCCGATTGGAGTTCTTGCTGCAGAAACGATTACTACATCTTTCATTATATTATCTGCCTTTCATAGGATAAAAAACAAACCAGGCGGCATTCGCCTCCCGGTTTGTCAAAATTTTTGTCAATTATCTTGCCAGGAATCCGCGCTCTCTGAAAACATAACCTACTTCGTCTCTGGTCTTTGCCATCATAAGCTTGTTGCAGTGTTCTACCCAGGTATCTTCACACTTGCCGTCGCCTCTGTTAATATAGTATTCCTTAACTTCAGCGTCATACTTTGCAACCAGTTCGTCGTTGCCTTCTTCGGTATAAGTGTCAATCTTGTGTACAACGGCCTGCGGAAGTCTTGGCTTGAGGCCAGGGTTGTCGTCAGGATGTCCGAGGCAGAGGGCGAATAAAGGTGCAACCTGTTCAGGAAGCTCAAATGTGTCGATGAGCTTCTGAACATCATTTCTGATACCACCTACAATTACGCCGCCAAGGCCCATGCTTTCAGCAGCTGTGAATGCATTCTGTGCTGCTAACGCAGCGTCGATAACAGCAACAGTGTAGCATTCTGTATTTGTTAATACATCTTTATCAATTCCGTCAAAGTACTTGCCGCTTCTGTGCAGGTCAGCACAGAAAAGCAGTACCAGTGGTGCAGTAACAGTCCACTTCTGTCCGCCGGAGCATTCCTTGAGAACTTCTCTCTTGGCAGGGTCACGCACTTCGATGATTGAATATGCCTGGAAGTGGCTGGATGTGGATGCCATCTGTGCACACTGCACAATTGCATCAACCTGTTCCTGTGTTACGCCTTCTTCATTATACTTTCTGATGGAAGTATGATTTAAAATCTGTTTTACAACTTCGTTCATTTTTCCTCCTGATTATGCAGCTTTTTCAGCCTTTTTTTCTTTTTTGCCGCCCTTGCCTTTTCTCTGCATGCTCCATGTAAGGATTACAGTAAGGATAAGGAAGAGACAGCTGAGAGGTGATTTGATGAAGATCATCGGATCCATATCACTGCTGATAAGCGCCAGTCTGAAGTAAGGTTCGATGATAGGACCGAGTACCATACCAAGTACCATTGGTGCTACAGGGAAACCGAACTTCATGAATCCGTAACCGATAATACCTAAAATTAATGCCAGTAAGCAGTCAAATGTTGAGTTGCCCACAGAGAAACCGCCGGCTACGCAAAGTACGCAGATGATTGGTGTCAGAATGGTTGAAGGAATGCTGAGAATCTTGGAGAAGTACTTGCTTCCGAACAGACCGAATACTAACATCAGGCAGTTTGCAATAATTAAGATCCATAAAATAGTAGTAACGATATCGTAGTTATTTACGATCATCATTGGTCCAGGTGTAAGACCCTGAATAAGCAGTGCACTGAGAAGAACTGCAGTTACCGCGTCGCCAGGGATACCTAATGTGATAAGAGGGATGATTGCACCGCCTGTAACCGCATTATTTGCAGCTTCGCAAGCGATGATACCTTCTTCTGAACCATTACCGAATTTTTCAGGTTCCTTGGAACCTCTCTTGGCTTCATTGTAGCTGAGCCATGCTGCGATAGCAGGGCCAGTACCAGGAACGGCACCTACAATTGTACCAATAATTGAAGATTTGAGCAGGATACCTTTTCTCTTCCAGTATTCTTTGAATTTAGGAAGTACTCTGTCTGAAGGAAGAACTTCTTCTTTCTGGCCTCTCTTGAGAGATTCAGTCTTGGAGAATACTTCAGTTAAAGCAAAGAGACCGATAAGAGCAGGAAGAATATCAATACCGCTGAAAAGGTCAAGTATACCGAATGTAAATCTTGGAATACCGTCCATTGGGTCCATACCGATACAGCCAAGTACGCAGCCTATCATACCAGCAGCAAGACCTTTTACCATGGACTTGCCGGAGATACTTGCAATTGCAGAGAATCCGAGGACTGCAACTGCGAAATATTCCTGAGGACCGAATTTAAGCGCCATCTTTGTGAATAAAGGAGCGAATACAAGCAGCATAAATGCTGAGAAAATACCGCCGAACCAGGATGATGTTACAGAAACGCTGAGAGCCTTACCTGCCTTGCCCTGTACTGCCAGAGCATGTCCGTCAAGAGCTGTAGCCGCATTTCCGGGTGCTCCCGGTGTATTGATAAGAATAGCAGGAATAGAGCCTGCATAGTAACCTCCGCAGTAGATTCCGAGAAGGAATGCGAAGGAATCTGTAAAGTCTAAGTCAAATGTAATCGGTGTGAAAAGAGCTACTGCAGTAGTTGCAGTAAGTCCTGGAACAGCACCGAAGATGATTCCCACTACAACGCCGATAACAATCCAGCCAAGTGTGATCGGATGCATCAGTGAAAGGAAGGAGGAACCTATAACTCCAAAGTCAATAAAAAAGTCCATTACTTACCTCCTGTAAAAATTATTACAATTCACCAAAATTATAAGAATAATGTCGGTAATGGAATGTTAAACACGAATGTCCACAATAAATAAATAATTGCTGTTGCTACAAGTGAAACAGGAACTATAATCTTGATTCTTGTTTCGCCGTAGAACCACATGCTTGCAAGAAGGAAAACAATTGTAGAAATAATGAATCCGATATAGTCCATTACTACAATGTATACAGCAAGCATTCCGATGATAGCTGCCAGTTTACCCCACTTGAATTTAGGGAAGCCGGCTTTTTCTAATTTAAATGATTTAAGTGTAAGGATAAGGCCGCAAATTCCGATTGCTACAAATAAAAATGTCGGGAAGAACGCAGGTGATAAGCCTACAGTACTTCTGAATCCCTGCATACGTGTATAAACTACACCTGCAATGCCAAGGACAACCAGAAACAGACCGGAACCAGTATCACTGTTTTTCATTATTCTGCCTCCTATGTGTTACTAGATATACGAAAGCCCAAAACGAATAGCGTATTATTTACAGTATTCTGTTTTGGGCTTTCAAAGTGACTATTTTTTACTCAATATTCAGTTAAAAACTATGTAAGTTACTACTGAATGCTTTCAGCTGCGATTGCACCGAATTCTTCGTTAACCTTAACCATCTTAGCGCTAAGGTCAGCAGCGTTTAAGTAGTCATAGTATACGGACATCTTGTCCCAAGTTTCCTGTAATTCAGGGTCAGCGATTGCTTCTTCGATTGCAGCTTCAAGAGTTGCAACTACAGCAGCGTCCATACCAGCAGGACCAACTACTGCTACCCATGAACCGTAAGCCATACCTTCGTAACCGAGTTCCTTCATGCATGGAACGTCTGGCATTACATCCTGTCTTTCGTCAGCGAATACTGCGAGAACCTTAAGAGTTCCAGCCTGGTACTGGGAAATAACGTCAGGAAGTGAACCTACTGTTGCGTCAACGTGTCCGCCTAAGCACTGTGCTACAGCCTGGGAACCACCGTCGAATGGCATGTGCTGCATTTCGAATCCAGCTGCGTCTGCAAGGATTTCCATAGCGATCTGGTCTGTGGAGTTTGCACCAGCAGAGCTGTACTTGAGGGACTTAGTCTTAGCAGCATCGATGAGAGCTTCAAGAGTCTGGTATTCAGATTCAGCAGGAACTGCAATAGCAATTGGAGTGTGTGTCATCTGGGATACAGCTGTGAAGTCTTCGTAAGTGTAGTCAAGCTGAGTTGCGATTGGAACGATTGTCATGTTAGCAGCGGAAGCAAGTAAGAGCTTGTAACCATCTGCATCTTCAGTTAATAATTCCATAGCAGCAACAGAGCCGGAAGCACCTGGAGTGTTGAGAACTACTACATTCTGGCCAAGGATACCTGCAAGCTTTTCAGCGAATGGTCTAGCCATCATGTCTGTAGCTCCGCCAGCGGAGTAAGGTACTACTAATTCGATTTCCTTGCTTGGGAATGTTTCAGCTTCTGGAGCATCTTCACCGCAGCCTGTAGCAAACATACCGAAAACAAGTACTAATGCTAATAATAATGCTAATTTCTTTTTCATGGTTTCTCCTCCATAAATTTTTTTATCACAATAGCTTCGTTGTGAACGTGATATAGAATATATGATATATTATATATTTATGATAAATGTTTGTCAACATTTAAGAAAAAATATGTGTAAATTTAGCAGAACTTTTTTTATTGACAAATCTTGCCTTTTCACGTTAGAATATATCATTAAGTAATATATTGCCATGTAATATATTTTCAACAAATATATTTCCAGGAGGATTTTATGTCACCTAATACTTTTAATGTGTTGCCTAAATATAAAAACAAGCAGGAAATTGCATACGATGAAATCAAAAATGCTATAATTACCTGCCGTTTCCAGCCTGGCGACCAGCTTGTTATCAGAACCCTCGCCGCACAGCTTGGAATAAGTGAAATTCCGGTAAGAGAGGCTCTCAAACGTCTTATTTCCGAGAACTATGTCACAGAAAATAGTTCTGCCCTTACAGTTTCCGCTATTTCTGCGGACGACTTTGTCGATATGCTTGAAGTAAAACTGGACCTGGAAATGATTGCAATCAAAGTCGCTGCACGTAACATCACTGATGAGCAGATTGAATATCTGAAATCTATTCTTGAGTCTATGGAAGAATGTTATCACGACAATAATCTTAAAGAATACCGCAAGGAACATTCCCGCTTCCATCTTGAATGTGCACTTACATGTGATGTGCCTTATCTGATGACTGCAATTTCCTCGTCTTTCGGGCACCATGAAAGAGCAATCAACTACTTCAATCTCTCAAGCTGGGAGCAGCAGCCTTCCCTTCAGGATCACAGCGACATTATGAATGCGCTTATGAACCACGACCCTGAAGCAGCTCAGAAACATCTCCACGAAAACAGAGAAAGAGCTTATACTCTTTACAGGAAACAGATGGCTGAAATCATCAGCAAACAGCAATAATTTTTTCGGTATCAAAAAACACTGAAAGCCGCAGAACATCAGTCCGCAGCCTTCAGTGTTTTGTTTATTTTTCTGTATAACATCAGAGAGAGCAATAATGTTAGTCCGTCTGAAACGAACTGATTCCAGGCCAGACCTACTATTCCCAGGCTGCTGTTAAGAATAAACAGCAGGGGAATATTTATAATACCTTGTCTGCATGCTGCAAGAAAAAGCGATTCAATACCTTTTCCCATAGCCTGGAATGTGTATGTCATCTGGAAATTACATATCATCAGAGGGACCGCAAGGCAGCATATCCTCAGAAAATATACGCCCATTTCTATAGTCTCTGCATCATCAATAAAAAGTCCGATAATCCCTTTTGCAAAACACTGATAAACAGCAATACATATACATGCAAAACCCATTCCACAGATTCTTGCAAAATTTGCAGATTCGTGCATCCTTTTGTAATTTCCCGAAGAATAATTATATGCCACCAGCGGCATCATACCCTGACAAAGTCCCATACCTACATTCATTGGCAGCATGTCAATTTTACGGACTATCCCCATGGCTGCAAGCTGTATATCGCCATATCCAGCGGTCAGACTGAAAAGTACACTTGTGGCAACACCGGAAAGTATAGAACTGAGCGATGACGGAAATCCAACCGAAATTATTTCTTTTAAATATTTACTGCTTCCTTTCAGATGCACTGGTGATACTGAAATTATTATTTTTTTGCGAAGATTATAGTACATCACTCCAAAGAATATAAGTGCTGATACGTTCGACAACATCGTTGCAATGGCCGCACCGGTCACTTCCTTCCCTTCAGGTAAAAGTACAAACATAAAAACAGGGTCCAGAATTATATTGATTATTGCACCAAGACTTAATCCGAAGCTTGCCTGCCGTGCATATCCTTCACTTCTGAGCAGATGTGCCATAACTGAACTCAATGTCACCGGAACTCCGCCGAGTATGACAACCCACAAAGTATACGACGATGCATATTCAATGGTATTTTCACTTGCTCCGAGAAGATAAAGAAGCGGATTCATAAAAATCAGACATATAAGCGAATAGCATCCTGCGACCATTATGGTTCCATAAAAACTCAGAGCACTTACTTTTTTTGCTTCATCGGAAAAACCTTTTCCCATAAGTCTTGAAATCAGACTTCCCCCACCTACGCCGAACATATTTGCTAGCGCATTAGTTAAAAAATAAAGCATAAATGTGAGTGAAACAGCTGCAATCTTGTATGGATCATTAGTCTGTCCGATGAACCAGGTATCTGCCAGATTGTATATAAGGGTAATAACCTGGCTTATGATTGATGGTATAGCCAGTGTTGCTAGTGCTTTTGGCACAGGTAATGATTCAAAAATTTCTTTTTTGCTGTTCATTTTACATTTATATTATTTCTGTTTTACAAGTCCGAGAATTTCTCTTGCTTCAGCTGGTGTTGCGATTTCTCTTCCCACTACTTTACAAAGTTCAACAGCTCTTTCAACAAGTGAAACGTTAGTCGCAAGCACACCTTTTTCCATGTAAATGTTGTCTTCAAGGCCTACTCTGAGACCATTGCAGCCAGCTGCCAGGCCTGCCAGCATCATCGGCATATGTGACTTGCCGATACCTGTAATAGACCATGTTGCTCCTTCAGGAAGCTTCGGAAGAAGATATGAGAGGCTTTCAATATTGCCCGGCATGCCGCCTGTTACACCGAGAACGAACTGTACATGAGGTGGTTCTGCGATGAAACCTTTTTTGATGTAATAGTTCAGGTTGCCCATCATGCCAGCATCGAAAATTTCAATTTCAGGTTTGATTTTAAGTTCCTGTGTAAGTGTTCCGAGTTTTTCAATAAACTGCGGAGTGTTAAGGAACACATAACTGTTGGACCAGTTCATAGTTCCGGGACTGCAGGAACACATTTCAGGAAGAAGTTCAGGCAGATGTCCCAGACGTTTTTCTTCAGGCCACTTGCCGCCGGAAGTTGTGCAGTTGAAAATAACGTCAACGCCTGCTTCTTCACAAGCTTTTCTTGCAAGTGTAACTACTTCAATAAATCTTGAAGGTTCCATACTGTTTACACCATTTTCATCTCTTACATGAAGATGTACGATTGCTGCACCTGCCTTGGCACACGCCACTACATCAGCCGCAATTTCTTCCGGTGTAATAGGAACGTTCGGATTCTGCGCCTTGGTTGTTCCTGCACCACAAAGCGCCGCTGTGATAATTACTTTGTCTTTTAAGTTACCCATAATTGTGTTGTTACTCCTAGTTTTTAATTCAATAATATATGATATATCATATATTATATAGCGTCGGAGCTTCTATGTCAATTTTAACTTTTAAAACATGCCCAGACTTCTGAACAGGAAAATCCACAGGAACATGGTAAAGGCCACCAGTGCTGACGCAATAACCACGCAGTCTCTGGCCAGGTCGCCGTCGCTGCCCATCTGGTCAGCAACTGTATATGAAGTTGTAGTCGGTGACGGTCCGAAAAGAATCAGCAGAGCCACAAACTCTACGCCTCTGAACCCCATGAGCACGCCGCCTGCAGCTGCAATCAGCGGCAGGATAATAAGCTTACCGGTCACACAGATAATTACCGGTTTTATGCTGTCGCCCATGTGCTTGAAATCGATGGAAGCACCGATCATCAGCAGTGCAATCGGAGTCGCTGCTCCGCCCAGAGAACTTGCCGCACTTGCCAGCGGCGCAGGAATTGTTATTCCTGTTACCATTGTCACTATCCCCAGAAGAGTCGCCAGAATAATCGGATTGATGAAAACCGATCTGGCCATATGCTTCGGTTCCGGCTTTCCGCCCCGGAAAAGTTCCATAACTACTATAGAAATCACATTGCTTATTAGAATCAGTCCGGAAAGGGCTACTGTCACAAATGCCAGCTCCGTATCTCCGCAGATGCTGTGAAGTATAGGAAGTCCTATTACCAGATAGTTGGTTCTGTTCATGGCCTGGACCATGGCACCTCTGCGCTTGTTGCACTTTTCGATTTTCATCACCAGCGGACAGGCAAGAATCCAGCACACCAGAGCAACAACCCAGCAGTAAATAATAAATCCGGCATCGGATGAAAGGTCAAATTCTGCGCCGTACAGACTCTTGAAGCAGGTACACGGGAAAGCGATATTAAATAAAACTTTATTAACCTGTCTGAGGGCACGATCATCGATCATGCCCAGTTTTTTTGCTGCATACCCTGCTGCTATGATAAGGAACATAGGGCAGACTGCCTCAAATGACAACAAAAAATTGGATAACATTTTTACCTCTTAATCTTATTTTTCTGCAAGTCTCCGCCAGAGTGTAGTCCGGCTCATTCCCAGCATTTCTGCAGCCTTGGTTTTGTTTCCATCTGTTTCTTCAAGGGCATCCAGAATTGCCTGCATTTCAATTTCTTTCATTGATTCATATTTTTTCTGATTTTCGGCTCTGTTTTCAGAAATGCCTGTATATTCAGCTGCAGCCGGGCTGCTTTCAGCCATGGTATTCACCCTGTAGTCTCCTTTTTTAAATTCATGGATAAGACCGCTGATAGCTGAAACATCAATATCAACACCGTTATATCCGTACACATACAGTCTTTCAACGAAATTCTGCAGTTCACGGACATTGCCGTGCCAAGGATAGTTTATCAGGTAATCTTCTGCACGTTTTGTAAACCGTATATCAAACCCTGCTCCGTATTTTTCCCCGTAATACTCCCTGAAATGGTCGATAAGAAGCATGATGTCTTCTTTTCTTTCGCGGAGAGGCGGCGCCTTGATGGTCATAATATTAAGTCTGTAGTAAAGGTCCTCTCTGAACCGGTTTTCCACAACCTCCTGCCAGATGTCTCTGTTGGATGCAGCGATAATACGCACATCAACAGGAATAATCTTGGAGTCCCCCACACGTCTTACTTCTCTCTCCTGGATTACTCTCAGAAGCTTACTCTGACACGCAGGGTCCATTTCGGTAACTTCGTCCAGATACAGCGTACCCCCGTGGGCCAGTTCAAAAATCCCCGGTTTGCCTCCTTTTGAAGCGCCGGTGAAACTGCCTTCCGAATATCCGAAAAGTTCACTTTCCAGAATAGATGCCGGCAGGGCTGCACAGTTGATTGCGAAGAAAGGCTCGTTCTTACGGGCACTTTCATTATGAATCGACTGGGCAAAGAGTTCTTTACCGGTTCCTGTCTCCCCGGTAATCATTACATTTCCGTCAAATCTGCCGAAACGCTGAAGCAGGTTGCGGCAGTCTCTTATGGCAGAGCTGGTACCTATTATACTGTCAAGATTGTATCTGGCCACATTGCCCTTGGCATTGGCCTTTTTACGGATCTTTTTTTCAATTTCTTCGATTTCACCAGTTTCACGTATGGTCAGAATTGCGCCTTCAACTGATTTTCCTACTTCCAGAAGCTTGCAGCTTACTACGAAAGTTCTTCCGTCGCCGAATTTTACAATTTCATTTTCGAAATTCTGAAGCTGCCTGTCGTTGCTTTCAACACCAATTGCAGGAAGCATGTCCCATACTGTCTGCTTATTCACCAGTGCAGAATTCTTCATATTGAGAAAACGTGACGCCGTCCGGTTGAGTTCAATGATTTTTCCGTCTCTGTCTGTAAGGGCAATGCCTTCGTCGGAGAAGTTGATGATTTCCTGCAGTCGTTTGTTTCTTGCACGGGCTTCATGTTCAGCATGAGCAATTGAAAGCGCCTGTTCTACTCCGGACATCTTGTTGTTAAGTCCAAGTTCCATGAACTCATGTGTTATATCGTGTTCACGACAGACTTCTATGGATTTTTCTCCTGCAATTACAAGGTCTACCTGATTTTTAAGTCCGACAATCAGTCCTTCATATTCACTTCTTCCGGAATACTGCACAATCCGAACTTCTGCATCAAAAATCACAGAAAGTTCTTCTTCAAGCGCTGCATATTTCAATACAGGGTTTGAGCTGACAAGAACTACCGCCACTTTATCCGGTTTGTCACCGCGCTGCTTTACCTTGGTCCATGCATTGATAATGTCCTGGAAATCAGCCTCCACATCCACAATCGGCAGATATGTTCTGTCGACCAGATCTTCGTAGGTAAAGGCACCTGTTACCAGTGCCTCACAGCCGTCACGCTCTGCGGCATCCAGAAGTTCTTCCACATTATCATCTGCACTTCCCAGATACACCTTGACTTCATCTTCCGGAAAGAATTTTTCCATTTCATCAAAAAATGTTGCAAAAAGAGGATATTTAGTTATTACACCGACTTTAGCCATAAGTCTGCTCCTTTTATCTGTCAGTAACTGTTTTTGTAATTATATCATATTATGGCTTCCTGTATAAAGAAAAAGTACACACTTTTTCAGTATGCACTTTTCCTCAGTACCATATTATAGGAGGGACTAATCAAAACCCATTAAGTCATTATAATGCTTCTACGATGATTGCCTGACCTAAACCGCCTGCGATACAAAGTGTCGCAAGACCGTATTTAACGCCTCTCTTCTTCATTTCGTGTACAAGAGTTACAACGATTCTTGCACCGGAGCTTCCTACAGGATGTCCGAGAGCAATAGCACCGCCGTTAACGTTAACGATTTCTTCATTGAGTCCTAATTCTTTGATGCACGCAATTGACTGTGCAGCGAATGCTTCGTTTAATTCGATAAGTCCGATATCGTCAAGAGTAAGGCCGGCTTTTTCAAGCGCCTTTCTTGTTGCCGGAATAGGGCCAAGACCCATGTATCTAGGGTCAACACCTGCAGATGCCATTGCAACGATTCTTGCCATTGGCTTGAGACCGTGCTTTTCTACAGCTTCTTCACTTGCAAGGATAAGAGCGGATGCACCGTCATTTCTGCCGGAGGAAGTACCTGCTGTAACTGTACCATTACCGTCGAATCTGAATGCTGGCTTTAACTTCGCAAGTTTTTCCAGTGAAGTTGCTTTAGGGAATTCGTCAACCTTGAATTCGATTGGATCTGCCTTTCTCTGTGGAACTAATACAGGAATGATTTCATCGTCAAATCTGCCGCTTGCAATTGCAGCCGCAGCTCTTTCCTGAGACTGAAGTGCGAATCTTTCCTGTTCTTCTCTTGTGATTCCGTATTTTTCAGCAATGTTTTCTGCTGTCATACCCATGTTGAACTCGCCGTATTTGTCCATAGGCTGCGCTCTCTTCTGAACTTCTGTCAGGGAGTCAAAGATCTGAGCGTTACCTGTGCCGAGTCCGTATCTTGCACCCATGATGTAGAAAGGAGCTGTACTCATGCTTTCTACGCCGCCTGCCATTACCAGGTCATACTGTTCGGACATGATACCCATTGCAGCGTCTGCGATGGCAGTCATACCGGAAGCACACTGTCTCATTACTGTGTAGGAAGGAACTTCTTCAGGAATTCCTGCCATGAGAGACATTACTCTTGCGATGTTAGGGTTGTGTGAGCTCTGTCTGCAGTGACCGAAGATTACTTCGTCAAGGTCTGCAGGGTTGATGCCTGAACGTTCGATAGCTGCTTTTACTGCAAAAGTACCTAAAACTTCAGGCTGCATGTCCTTTAATGTACCGCCGTGCTTACCAACAGCTGTACGACATGCTTCTACGATATATGCATTTTTCATTGTCTGTTTTTCCTCTTATTCTGTTTAAATTATACCTGCTGGTCGATGAGGTGTTCAGTTGCCTTGAATACCTGGATGAGTCTCTGGTCTCTGAGCTTGAGAACTTCAGCCTTATCTCTTCCAGTGTAGTCGAAGAAGCCCTTACCGGTCTTAACACCCAGGTCTCCCTTTTCAAAGAGATCAAAGATTACGGAAGGTCTTTCAGGAACTTCAGGGATTTCGTAGCTCTTGTTGATCAGGTTGTTGCAGGTGATATCAAGACCTGTGAAGTCCATTCTCTGTACAAGACCAAGAACGCAGCCTCTTGGCATGAAGGAAGCCTTAACCGCCATGTCGAGCATTTCTGGTGTGCAGATGCCGTTTTCAAGCAGGTAATAAACTTCTGTATTTAAAAGAATCTGTAATCTGTTGATGATGTAGCCCTTAACGTACTTTTCCATACGTACAGGAGCCTTGCCGCACTTCTTGAGAACTGCCATTACAGTTTCAACAACTTCATCCTTGGTCTGTTCACCCTTTGCAACTTCTACTAACGGAACGATGTGAGGAGGTGCATACCAGTGAGCAGTGCTGAAGTTAGGAAGTCTTCTTTCAGGTACTAATTCGAATGGGTTAAGTGCGGAAGCGTTGGATACGATGATAGTATCTTCAGGAAGAACAGCATCAAGCTGTTCGTAAACGGACTTCTTGATTTCAGGTCTTTCAGGAACTGTTTCCTGTACATACTGAGCACCCTTAACTGCTTCTGCAAGGTCAGTTGTATAGCTGATTCTTGCCATTGTCGGTTCGATTTCAGCTGCTTCAAACCAGCCTTCTTCCACGAATACTTCCAGATTCTGGCGGATAAGCTTTTCAGCGTTCTGAAGTGCAGCTTCCATAACGTCATATACTTTAACCTGATATCCACCCATTGCATATCTCTGAGCAATACCGTGTCCCATTGTGCCGGAGCCAAGGACAGCTATAGTTTTTACATCTTCAAATCTCATTTTTTATTTTCCTCCGGATTAAACGTGTTTCTTAAGTCCTAAGATTTCTCTTGCTTCTGCAGCTGTAGCGATTTCTCTGCCAGCCATCTTAGCAAGTGCGCAAGCTCTTTCTACTAACTGAGGGTTAGTTGCAAGAACACCCTTTTCCATGTAGATGTTGTCTTCAAGACCAACTCTGAGACCAGTACATCCAGCAGCAAGACCAGCAAGCATACAAGGCATGTGTGCAGAACCGATACCGGAGATGGACCATGTTGAACCAGGTCTTAACTTGGAAGTGATGTAGTGGATATTTTCAAGTGTACCAGCCATACCACCAGCTACGTTAAGAACTAACTGATAGTGAAGAGGTTCTTTTAAGAAACCCTTCTTAAGGTAGTATTCTACGTTGCCGATCATACCGCCGTCGAAGATTTCAAGTTCTGGCTTGATTTCAAGTTCCTGAGTAAGAGTACCTAACTTTTCAAGGAACTGAGGAGTGTTCAGGAATACATAGGAGTTAGCCCAGTTCATTGTACCAGGGTCATAGGAACACATTTCTGGCTTTAATACCGGAAGGTGAGCCATTCTGAGTTCTTCGGAGAACTTGGACCCGGAGGAAGTGAGGTTTAATACAGCGTCAAGGCCTTCAGCTGCGAGAGCTTCTCTTACCTTTGTAACAACTTCAACCCAACGGTCAGTATCCATTGTGTTCTTGCCTTCGTCGTCTCTTACGTGAATATGAATTACGGAAGCACCTGCTTTAACGCATGCTACGGAGTCAGCAGCGATTTCGTCTGGTGTGATTGGAACGTAAGGTGTCTGAGCTTTAGTAGTACCTGCGCCGCAGAGGCATGCAGTGATAACAATTTTCTTGTTCATTTCGATTTCTCCTTTTAATAATTACTAATTACGTTTTATGCTTCTGGCTTTTCGGCATTAAGAAGGCCGATGCCCATAATGATCATATTGATTGCAATTCCGATGAACAGCGGGTCGAATCCTTTGATAAAGAAGTTGCCGACGAACACTGCCACAGGTCCTGCTATTACAGAAGCAAGAGCGTAGATACTCTTTACTCTGCGTTTGAAGAATAACAGGCAAAGCAGCGGAACGAAGAGTACCGCACCCCTGAGACCCATGGACATGAAGCTGAAGTCCAGGATGATATCTCCGAGTGCCCCGGTTGTAAAGAAGGATGCTGTGAAAAGAATTGCAACGATGCATATTCTTGTAACAAGCATGCTCTTTTCAGGGGATGCAAACTTCTTTGTCATTCTCTGTACGATATCCTGATTGATGATTGTACTGATACCAAGTGCCAGACCGGAACCTGTTCCTACTACTGCAATCAGGAGTGTCGCTATAATTACTCCGCCGAGGAGCGGCGGCATATTGTCTAAAATAAATGTAGGGAATGCAAATTTAGCATTCGCAAGGTCCGGATAATGCACACGCATATACAGACCGATCAATATTCCTCCGATACCTATTGGCGGAATCAGTGCTGCACTTATAAGCGCACCCTTTACACCAACCTTGTCGCTTTTTCCTGCAAGGATTGCCTGCACATAAGTCTGAGTGGAAAGCACGCCCACCAGCAGTGAGAGTCCTGCACCCAGGTCTTTGCCCACGCCTCTTGCAAAGATATTGAAATATGTGTCGTGGTCAAGAACCGGATTATTTACAATCTGGTCAACACCGCCGAAAAGTGAAAGTGCCACCAGACCGCCTCCTATACAAGCTACGTACAGCAGAGCAGTTTTGAGGATGCCTACCATACCCGCGCTTGTTACGCCGCCGAAGATTACTGAAGTAACCATCAGGGCTGCTGCAATCAGTGCCATCACAAGGATTGACGCATCCGGTACAAAGATTGCGATAATGGTAGTCGCTGCGATAAGCTGAGCAATGATATTTACGAAAATACCAAGAGAGGAAAGAAGTGTTGCTGTAAGTCCTACTTTAGGACCATACACATCGTTTACCATCCCTGTTATTGTCAGCTTGTTCTGCGCTCTGAAGGGTTTTACAAACCAGATGGCCATAATCAGACATCCCAGGCCTGCACCCAGTGTGAACCACCATGCAGAAAAACCATAGTTATACGCCAGCTGCGCTGTTCCTATTGTGGAAGAACCGCCTACCAGCGTTCCGATAATTGTTCCTGCAACGATTGTGGTGCTGCTGTTTCTGCCGCCGGAGAATGATTTGCCCTTGGCTTTTTTACCTGAGTAAACACTGAGTCCCACAAGGACTATCAGTGTTATTACAAAGCCTATGCTTTGGTATAAGTTCATTTCCATTTACATCATCACCTTGACTTCTTCCGGAATGATTAATTCGGCTTCAGTTTTAGCTATTACTTCTTCAACTGTTACGCCTTCTGCTACTTCTTCAAGCACCAGACCTTCGTCGGTGAAGTGAATTACGCAGAGTTCTGTTACTACATAGTCTACAACATTTTTAGCAGTGAGCGGAAGAGTACATTTTTTAAGAATTCTTGGTTCACCGTTTTTAGTTGTATGTTCCATTGTGATGATTACGGTCTTTGCACCTACTAAAAGGTCCATTGCACCGCCCATTCCTGGTACTTTTTTGCCCGGAATCATCCAGTTGGCAATGCTGCCTTCCTGGTCTACTTCGAAAGCACCGAGCATGGTTGTGCTTACATGTCCGCCTCTGATAAGTGCAAAGGACATGTTGCTGTCGAAACAGCTTCCGCCTGTTACCATTGTTACAGGGTGACCGCCCGCGTTTACAACGTCCTTTTCTTCCTTGCCTGGTTCCGGAGCAGGTCCGAGACCGATAAATCCGTTTTCGGACTGTAATAATACTTCAGTGTTTTCGTCAACAAAGTTTCCTACCAGTGTAGGAATACCGATTCCTAAGTTTACGAGCTCGCCATCTTTTAAGAATCTGGCCGCTCTTCTTGCAATTTTTTCTTTGTTATCCACAGCCTATTCCTCCATATGAACGATCATATCTACCAGAACTCCAGGAGTCATGATTGCATCGGGATCGAGTTCACCGACTTCAACAATGTTTTCTGCCTGAACGATGACAAGGTCTGCCGCCATTGCCATTGCAGGGTTGTAGTTTCTGGCACATCTATTGTAAACAAGGTTTCCGGCCTTGTCTGCTTTCCACGCTTTTAAAATTGCCACGTCGGCATGAAGAGGTTCTTCAAGAAGGTATTCTCTGCCATTGAGTTCAATGGTCTGCTTGCCTTCTGCAACTACGGTACCAACACCTGTTGGTGTCAGGAATCCACCGAGGCCTGCGCCGCCGCATCTGATTCTTTCTGCAAAGGTTCCCATAGGAACCAGTTCCACTTCCAATTCACCGGCATTCATAAGTTCACCGGCAACAGGGTTTAATCCGATGTGAGCTGTGATTAATTTTTTAACTCTGTTGTTAATAATAAGCTTTGCAACACCGGCAGGTCTGCTTGGAGTCCCTGCATCGCAGGAAATCAAAGTAAGGTCTTTAACACCCTTTTCGAGCATTTCCATTTCGAATTTCGCAGGTCCGCCGACATCCTGGAAGCCAGGAAGCATGATAGTCATACCGTCTTTGATCTGTTCCAGAGCGGTTTCAATTGTTACTACTTTAGATTTCAAAGCAAATCTCCCTTTATTATTTTTATTTTTTTCTTACTTTATTTTCCCTCCGGCTCTCTTGGAACCGGAGGGAATTCACGATAATGTTTACTAATACTGTCTTTTTTGTCTTAAAGATTAGTTGTTGCCGTACTTAGCGTATAAATCCTTGAATTCTACAGCCTTTTCGTGCATGAATGTGTCGTATTCAGCACCTGGCATGAAGGATACGTGCTGGTTAGCATTGTTCATGATTTCGATGAACTTTTCGTCCTGAGCAGCTTCTTCGAATGCAGCTCTTAAAGTTGCAAGCTGATCTTCTGTTAAGCCCTTAGGAGCTACCATTGCAAGGTAAGCTTCGAGCTGTACATCATAACCCATTTCAAGGAGTGTAGGAACGTCTGGAGCAGAGATCCATCTCTGGTCGCAGCAGCCTGCTAATAAAGTGATATCTCCGGATCTTACGTATGCAGCGAAGGAAGCTTCGTCAGCAACAGCGATATCAAGGAATCCACCCATAACGTCAGTGATCATGTCAGTTGTGGATGGGTAGGAGATAGCTTCTACAGAACCGCCAACCTGGTTAGCTAATTCGTACATTGCGAATGGCTGTGGGTAACCAGTCATACCGAACTTGAGGCCGCCAGCCTTGATAGCAGCGATAACATCGTCCATAGTCTTGTATTCGCAGTCATTGTTTACTACGATACCGTAGCCGTACTGACCGAAACCGCAGATGTAGTCGAAATCATCTACTGTGTAATCAGCACCTTCTACGAATAATGGAGTTAATGCCATGGATGCAGTTGGAGCGAAACCGATTGTGTAACCGTCAGCTTCCTGCTTAGCGAGTTCTGCAACACCTACAGTACCGGAACCACCAGTAACGTTAGTAGTTGTGATTGCACAGCCAAGAATTTCTGCAGCCTTGTCACAAAGTGCTCTTGCAGCTAAGTCGGAACCGCCGCCTGCACCGAAGTTAACGATGGAAGTGATTGTGCCGTTTGGATAAGTTTCAGCATCATCTCCAGAGTTGCCGCATGCTGTCATAGCGAATACCATAACAACAATTAATAATACGCTTAATAACTTTTTCATTTTTCTCCTCCTTAAGTACTTAAGAGTATAGTATTTATATAGTCGCTTTTAGCGAGACTATCAGTTTTTTAGCCTTCCATTTCAGACGCTTCAGTGATTCTGCTGCGCTGACCTCTGGAAGATTTGATCTTACCACGTACAATTACGAATAAGGAAATTGCAGTTGCTGCCCAGAATACCCAGCAGAGTGGGGAGCTGAAGAAGCAAGTGAAGTCCATATCAGTTAATGTAAGAGCACGTCTGAAGTTCTTTTCGAAGATTGGTGAAAGGATGAAACCAATCAGTACAGTTGCCATAGGGAACTCGAACTTGGATAATAAGTAACCTACAACACCGAAGATGAGCATTACCCAAACGTCAGTTACGGATCTGTTAAGGGCATATACACCAACTACGCAGAACATTAATACTGCTGGGTAGATGATTGTTGTTTCAACGGAACAGATCTTCTTGAACATTCTCCATGTAAGGAGTACGAATACTGCCAGTGCAAGGTTACATACAATCAGACCAGCGTATACGTTGTATACTGTTTCAGGAGATTCCTTGAATACCAGCGGACCAGGAGTAAGACCCTGTACGATGAAAGCACCGATAAGTACAGCAGCACCTGTATCTCCAGGAACACCTAATGCGAGAAGAGGTACCATGTTTGCACCGCATACTGCGTTGTTTGCAGTTTCAGCACATGTAACACCTTCGATGGAGCCTTTTCCGTATAATTCAGGTTTCTTTGCGAACTTATTACCGATATCATAACCGAGGAAGCAGGCAAGTGCAGGTCCGAGACCTGGGAGTGCACCGATAGCGCAGCCCAGAGGAGCGGATCTGAACATGTGAGGAACCATAATCTTAAGGTCTTCCTTAGTAACTCTGGAATCGTTCTTTTCCTTTTCAGGAGGTAAGTGTGCTGCTGTGTGACCAGCTGCAACGGATTCTACGCCCTTTAAGATTTCGGAAAGAGCAAGCATACCGATGAGCATTACTACTAAGTCGATACCAGATGATAACTTCAGGCTTCCGAATGCTAATCTTGGGATTGTGTACATGGAGTCCATGCCCACGCAGCCAACAATCAGACCGAATGTACCGCCGAGGAGACCTTTGATCATGGACTTGCCGGCAGCGGAAGCGATGAGTGTAAGTGCGAAAATCATAAGTACCGCATATTCTGCAGGGCCGAACTTTAATGCGTATGCAGCGATAGGTTCAGCGATGAGAATAAGGATAACTGATGAGAATAAACAGCCGAAGCAGGATGCGTAAAGAGCAACTTTGATTGCCTTACCGCCTTTACCCTGCTGAGCAAGCTGATAACCGTCCCTTACTGTAGCAGCTGCAGCAGGAGTACCAGGAGTACCGATCAGGATAGCTGACAGGGAACCGCCGAATGTACCTGCGTTGTATGCAGACAGCAGCATGATTAAGGACTGAGTTGGTGTTAATGTGTATGTAATAGGGATGATAAGACAGATAGCCATTGTAGCTGTCAGACCAGGGATTGCACCCAGAATAGTACCTACTGCAACACCACCGAAGATGAAAATTAAGTTTTCCGGTTGTAATACGTCCATAAAACCGGCTAATAACATTTCTAACATTTTTTATATCCTCCGATTTTATTTTAAGGTAAACGTAACTGTAATAAATAAGTGAATGCAAGATAAGTAATTACCGGAAGCAGAACGCTTACCCCGATTAACTTAACCTTACTTCTCTGTCCGTAGAATAACATCAGAACAAACATCAGAATTGGTGTTGAAATGATAAATGGGCAGAAACTGAATGAAATAACATAAAGAGCTAATACACCGAATGTTACTGCGATGTACTTTGCACCTGTCATTGAAACACCGAGTTTTCTTTCTTCAATTCCAGCTGCAGCAGCTTTCTGGCCTTTACGGTATCCCAGGTATGCAAGGTCTGCACCAAGAATTGCCATGATAGCACAGATAATTCTAGGGAAGAATCTTGCAGTAACCAGAACATCCTTAACTTCAGCAATCTGCCAAGGAATGATAACAAATACCATGGCTATGCCGAGTACAAAGAAGAAAAGGCCAGCAACAATCCACGCTTTACTTTCTTTTAAAAACATTTTTATCTCCTTTCCGAGTGATAAATTCCGACATTTTTCACAAAATGCACAAAATATAATTGCAGAATTAACAAAATGCAAGACTTGTGCCACTTTTTGCCGATTTTCCGTTTTTTAATATTTTTTTAACACACGACAAAAAATAAGCATTTTCAACGTTTTTATTCATCAAACGAGTATATTTTTCCAATATAAAACAGCGGGTTGTGTAACACCCGCCGTTATAGTTGCATTTTGAAACATTTTTATTGTTTCAATCGTTTCATCTGGCAACATCTCTAGTGTTTCATTTTAGTTTCTGCCACCGTCTATGGTAATCGTCTGACCAGTAATATATGATGAGTCCTCGCTGGCAAGAAAGGTCGCCAGATTTGCAACATCTTCCGGTGTTCCATAACGTTTCAGCGGAATAGTCGCTTTTTTCTTTTCACGCACTTCTTCCGGAACTGCAGCATACATCTCTGTAAAAATAGTTCCCGGAGCAATACAGTTGACGTTGATATTGTACTTACCAAGTTCTCTGGACTGAACGCGGGCCATGCCCATAAGAGCAGCTTTGGAAGCCGCATAGTTGCTCTGTCCGAAGTTTCCATTGTATGCTGAAACAGAGGCAAGATGAACGATTTTGCCATAGTTTTTTTCCATCATGTGTGGGAGCACAGCCTTGGTAATGTAGTAATTTCCGCGGAGATTCACATCTATTACAGCATCAAACTGATCGTCAGTCATCTTGTAGAACTGGGCGTCCCTGGTGATACCTGCATTGTTTACCAGAATGTCAATGCGGCCGTATTCAGCTGCCGCCGCCTGAACCATTGCTTCAGTTTCTTCCTTATTTCCGATATGGACGATATACGCCTGAGCCTTGCCGGGAAGGCCTGCTTCACTTGCATACACATTTAGTTCCGCTGCAGTCTGCTGAAGTTTTTCCTCGTTTACGTCACAGATTACAACTGCCGCTGCACCTTCTTCAATATATTTTTTTGCTATTGCCTTGCCGATGCCTGATGCACCGCCGGTTACGATTGCCACTTTGTTTTCCAGTTTCATTTTAGACACCTCCGATTTAATATAAAGCAAATTGCGTGCCAGTTTTATCTTGCTTTTTATTTTCCGATATAATATAATTGATATAAATCAGTATCAATTAGTATCAATCAAAAGGAGGCGCCGATGGAAGCAAAAAAATATGTGGAAATGCTTCACGACAGTGCTTTTCACGATTTAAAAAAAATGACATATAAGTATAACCCTGCCGATGTTGAGGAAATGCTCTGTCTTCTTAAAATAATGGGTTATCAGGAACTTCCTCTTCTTGATTTTTCAGGAAAGCCACTGGTAATAAACACTGCTGTTCCTTCAGTGCCCGACAACCGTCCCGCAAAAGCTCTTCTTTCATATAAAGGACAGGAATCCTACAGCATCAGGACACTGGAAGACGAAATAATTTCAACTTTACAGATTGAAAACATCAACACATCAAGGGAAAGCGTCCGTGAAATACTTGCCGGCAAAGCCGCCAGAAATGACGAACAGGAGCGTATAACTGGCTTAAAGCGGGGATTTGAGTTTATTGCTGACCTAAAAAACAATATTACAGAGTCCAATCTCCGGAAGCTTTATGGCATTGCTATAAACCCATACCTCTCAGACAAGGGAAACATGCTCAGGGATAATCAGTTATACAGAGATTCCGAGGTTGTGGTTCTCAATACCCTGCAGGAGAAAAAACTTCATCATGGCCTTGACTCAAGGTATATAAAAAGAAATATGGATAGTATGTTTACATTCATCTCAGATGAAAGCTCCGGAATGTCCGATCTTGACAAAGCTTCCGTCATTCATTTTTACATGGGGTATGTTCACCCTTACTTCGACGGCAACGGACGTATGGCAAGACTTCTGCATCTTTGGTTTTTGATACAGAAAGGCTATACAGCAGCACTTTTTATGCCTTTTTCTGCGCTTATCGAAAAATCCCACAGCAAGTATTCCAAAGCATATGAACTGGTTGAAGGTAATTATAAAATCAGCGGCACAACCGATGTTTCCCCATTCCTCGCATACTTCAATAACTGCGTTTATCAGAAAATAGGCGAAAACACGCTTGTAAACAGTGCTGTGGAGGACTTCAGTATTCTTCTTGCAGATGGCAAAATCACAGAAAAAGAAAAGCAGCTGTTCCATTTCGTACTTTCCTTCTATGGCGAAGGTGAATTTTCGACGAAACAGCTGGAAAAGGATTTTGGCCGATGCGCCTATGCTACCATCCGCACCTTTGTTCTTAAACTTACAAAAGAAGGTATTCTTGCAGAACACATTTACAGCAACCGTAAAAAATATTCCGTGGCACCGGCTGCAGCTGCCCGAAAACTGCATTGCACACAAAAAGGAGAGGCCTAGTACCTCTCCTTCATCTTTCTGTCCATGTCACGCTGTGCATCGCGTTTCGCAATGTCCTCGCGCTTGTCATAATTTTTCTTGCCTCGTGCTACGCCGATTTCAACCTTGGCACGTCCCTCTTCATTGATGTACATCTTCAGGGGAACTATGGTCAGTCCCTTCATTGTGGTGTAACCTATGAGCTTGCGGATTTCCTGCTTATGTAACAAAAGCTTCCTTTCGCGGAGCGGATCCACATTATAACGGTTCCCCTGCTCGTAAGGGCTGATATTCATGCCGTAAAGCATCATTTCACCGTTGTGGATCTTGGCGTAGCTTTCCTTGATGCTCACCTTGCCCTGACGCACTGATTTGATTTCGGTGCCTGTGAGAACTATACCCGCCTCATAAGTCTCCTCGATGAAAAAATCGTGGTAGGCTTTTTTATTGTTTGCAACTAACTTGCGTTCCTTCTTTCCCATATCTTTATAACCTTTCCCAGAACTTGTTCTTTACCAATGATGGACGCCGGATCAGCCGGAGCATTTTCCCTGTCCACCTCTATCCATTTATCTCTTACCCCTGTGACGCGGCGTATCAGGTACCTGCCTTCGCCGTCAATGTCGTAAAAAGGTGCTTCATATACGATTATGTCGCCGGTTGCCAGGCTGTCTCTGCCCGCTGCGTTGTCTCTGTCATAAAGGGCCACAAGGACTTTCTGACCGGGCATGATTTCCGGCATCACAGCACTGCCGCCAGCCTCCACAACCATGAAGGAAGTAAACAGCCATACCGCTGCCGCAATTCCTGCTGCCGCTGACAAAAGCCGGCTCAATAATCTCCATGCTGCCTTCAATCCCCTCATTTAACTCCTTTAAAATACTTTAAACTGGCTGAAAGGATATACTCTTACCACAACTTTTCCTACAATTGTATTCTGGCTGATGGTACCGACAGCTCCGGAACGGCTGTCCTGGCTCACTCTGCGGTTATCACCCATGACAAACAGCTCGCCTTCAGGTACTGTAACCGCTTCCATCTCACCGGAAAGACCCGGTTCCTTGATGTATTCTTCATTTAGCACTTCACCATTGAGGTAAACTTCACCTTCAATGATTTCCACTGTGTCTCCCGGAAGACCGATAATTCTCTTTATAAGATTCTTCGCTTCGCCTTCGTCAGTATAAAGGTCTGACTTGAAAACGATAATATCCCCGCGCTGAGGATCGCCGAAAATATTGTATGCCTGGCGGCTTGTTATTACATAGTCACCAGAATAAAAGTTCGGCTCCATAGACTGCTGCTGAATGATTATCGGCTTGAAGAAAGCCAGTATTACCGCTGCAATGGCAACAGCAATGAGTATATCTCTGATCCAACCTAAAAGTTCTTTCATGTTGTAATTTCTCCTCTTAATTATTTCCAAAAATTTTCTCTTTTATGCGTCTGAAGTTTTCCGGCAGCTGAGCTTCGATAGTTCTGCCCTGCAGGTATGCCAGAGTTCCTTCCTCTTCGCACTTCTCAAATTCCAGCTTGTATGCGTGGAGCAGCTGGGTGTTGAGTCCCAGTTTTTCAGATGCCCAGCGGTTGGCGCTGTCACTGCCGTACTTGGCGTCCCCCAGCACAGGGAAACCTGCTTTGGCAAGGTGAGCTCTGATCTGGTGTGTTCTTCCGGTGATGATTTTTACTTCTGTAAGAGTGTACCATCTGCCGCCGGCCTGTCCGTATGCCAGCGGGCGCGCGATGGTTTCCATCATCTTGCCTTCTTCACTGTCTGCATCAATAACGCTGACTATATTGCGGCTGCCGTCCTTGGTCATCTTGTCCTTCAGTTCCAGAGGGCCCGGTATTTTTCCGCAGGCAACAGTCATATAGTATTTGTTCACAAAATTCTTTTCCCGTATCATGTGGTTCAGTTCCTGAAGGGCACGGGCATTTTTGCCGAAAACCACAAGACCGGTTGTGTTGCGGTCAAGACGGTTTGCCGGTGCCGGCGAAAAAGTCCTGTCCACACGCGGGCTGTAGCTGCCCTGTTCAATCAGGTAATCGATGACCTGGTTTGCCAGGTGATTTTTCTTTTCGGTGTGGTCGCCATGAGTCAGCAGGCCGAAAGGCTTTTCTGCCACAAGAATGTTTTCGTCTTCGTATGCAATGGAAAACTGCTTCTTGGCACGCACCTGTTTCACAGGTTTCTGCAGTTTTTTCGCATCTTCTTCGCTGATGTAGATGGTCATTTCGTCACCGGCCTGAATCATTGATTCGTTGGTGAGACGTTTGCCGTTGACCTTGATGTCCTTGCGGATCATTTTATATATATGGCTGAGGGGAGCGTTATCAAAATATTTTTTAAGAAAACGGTCCAGCCTCTGGTTGCCCTGATTTTCTGTGATTGTGATTTTAATCATTTCAGTCCTTTTCTTTGATTATTTTCTGTTAACGAAACTTACCAAAATATTATACACCAAAATGCCTTGTGAAAAAAGTATAAATCTGCTAAAATAGAGATGATTATATTACAAATTCGGGGGATATTTTACATGAAGAAACTTAAAGATTTTATTTACGATAAAAACGATATAGTTATTGCAGTTCTCATTCTGGCAGTTGCAGCTTTAATAATTTCATGGCGGCTTGATATCATCCTGGAATACCCTAAGCAGCTCCTTGGCAGCGACGACCCTTCCATCCAGACACCTGTAGACGGAGATGAAAATCCTTCCGGCGACGAAACCGACCAGTCCGGAGATGACGAAGATGGTCAGACAGGCAATGATGACCAGTCCGGCAGCGGCGAAGGCGAAGGCAGTCAGACAGGTACAGATGAACCAGCTGATATTCCTCTCTGGGACGGCGGCACTCTTACTGAAGAAGTCCAGGTTGAAGTTGAAGGCGCAAGTGCTTCTGCTGCGGTAAAATGCCTCATCGATGCAGGTCTTTTTGAAAATTATGCTGAATATCAGGCTATCTGCGAAGAAGAAGGCATGAACCACGAAAAAGTTTCTGCGGGAACATTTACTTTCAAAAAAGGCACTACTAAAGTTCAGATTGCAAAGAAAATCAACTGGGGTTAAAATCCCCCAGTCGACATATCTGACAAAATACGACTACTTAAGAAGCTCGATTACTTTCTGTAACCGGGCTTTTTGATTGGCATCCATCATGGGCATAAGGCGCGAAAGGAGCATTTTCTGTTGTTCCACGCTGATATTGTTTGCTTTGAGCTGTTCCTTCAGTTTAAGTATTTCCACAGCCAGCTCTGTATCCGACTTATTCTCCAGTTTTTTCAGAGTCGCCTGATTTACCGGTATGCTGCCCCTGTTTCCGCCAAGTCCCAGCTGGGCTGCAATCTCTGCCGCCATCTTTTCATTCATATCCATTGGTCTGACCTCCTTGCATTATTGTCTCAATGTTACAATTTATGCACATTGCGCCCGGAAGTTTCATATTATGGCAGAAAAGATAATCGGAGGCTGCCCATGGCAATAAAACAGGAAACCGCAGGAGCGCTGCTTCTGCTCCTTTTAGTACTCAATAAAAATGATTCCGGAAGTTCCGCAGGAAGGACGCTGTCAGGTTCCCCGGGAAGGGCCGGCAGCCGGCTGCCCATCGGCAGGCCTGACCTGGGCAGCCTGGCCCGGGAGTTCCACCGCATGGTAGGCGTCATGGAAAAGGTGGACTCTCTGGGCCAGATGGCGGTGAACCCGCCACGGCTGCCGGAACCTTCCCAGCTCATCAACACCAGTGCTTTGCCGGACATGAGTGCCCTCATGGATCTGGCCGGACCTCTCCTCAGCAATTTTAAAACCGAAAAATAATAATTCCCATCTTTCTTTCCTGAGACTTTTGATGTATACTATTTATAGTTTTTCATACTCAAATTCCAGGAGGTAAGACATGGCATTAGTAACCACCAAAGAAATGTTCGCCAAGGCACTCAAATCCGACTACGCCATCGGCGCATTCAATGTAAATAATATGGAAATCATCCAGGGCATCGTTGAAGCAGCAAAAATTGAACAGTCACCGCTGATTCTTCAGGTTTCCGCAGGCGCACGTAAATATGCAAAGCCTGCATACCTGACCAAACTGGTTGAAGCTGCAATCATCGACACTGGTCTTGATATCGCTCTTCACCTTGACCACGGCGAAGATTTTGAAATCTGCAAGAAGTGCGTGGACGACGGTTTCACATCTGTTATGATTGACGGTTCCAAGCACCCATTCGAAGAAAACATCAGAATCACTAAGGAAGTTGTAGAATATGCCCATGCTCACGGCGCAGTTGTAGAAGCTGAACTGGGCAAGCTGGCAGGGGTTGAAGACGACGTTAAAGTTGACGCACGTTCTGCTACTTTCACAGACCCTGACGAAGCAGCAGAATTCGTAGAAAGAACAGGGGTAGACTCCCTTGCAATCGCCATCGGCACAAGCCACGGCGCATACAAGTTCAAAGGTGAACCATACCTTGACTACGAAAGACTCCAGAAAATACATAAACTGATTCCAGATACACCTCTGGTTCTCCACGGTGCATCCACAGTTCTCAGAGAATTCGTTGACAAGTGCAACCAGTACGGCGGCAACATTCCGGGCGCTCAGGGCGTTCCTGAAGAAATGATCCGCGAAGCCTGCAAGTACGGCATCTGCAAGGTAAATATCGACACAGACCTGAGACTTGCTCTCACTGCCGAAGTCCGCAAATTCATCGCAGAAAATCCTGCTGAATTCGACCCTCGTAAGTTCCTGGGCCCAGGCAGAGATGCTATCCAGGCTATGGTTCAGCACAAGATCAAAAACGTGCTCAACGCTTCCAATACTCTGTAAGCGCAGCACGCCCAACAAACGACACTGTTTTATCGTTAATATAGAACAGCCCAACCCGAAAAAATCCTCCTGCACAGGCGGGAGGATTTTTATCATGCAAAGTAATTTATAACTGTTACAACAACTATTGCAATACATACCACTATAAAGATATTTCTGCATATTATCCGGATTGTTCTTGCCGTCCGCTTGTCCTTACCTTTGATAAAAAACAAAGGTAATCCAATTGCCGAATAAATTATTATAAGCGCAAAAGGATACATCATGCCCTGAAGAAAAGTTTCCCCGCTCATTCCATTCATAAACGACCACAGTAACCCACATATCACACATGTAATACCTGCAATCATTATTGAATCCAGAACAGAATATTTCATTTTACCGTTCTCATCAAGCAAATCAAACCGGTCACCTATTACCTGCTTTTCAAAGCTTATTACATCATTTAT
Source organism: Bacillota bacterium (assembly GCA_017436705.1). Taxonomy (GTDB): domain Bacteria; phylum Bacillota; class Clostridia; order Peptostreptococcales; family Anaerovoracaceae; genus SUG1106. The sequence goes on along the minus strand of JAFSCP010000025.1, from coordinate 32,783 downwards.
TACTGCAAAGAACTTTTTACCTGCGGTCTCTTCATTATGTATCATCTCCCAGTAATATCCAGTGTCAAAGGAATCATTTTCAGCATCCTTTTCCTGAAGTATCATACATAGTTTAAGCGCACCTTCCAGTTCCCTCATCTTTTCATACAAAGAAAAAATATTTTTTGAGAGCGCCTCCTGCAAAGTTATTTTATCATTAAGAATCTCTCTTATATCTTCAACAGGTATACCAATTTTACGAAAAACAATAATTTTCTTAATCAGTTCAACATCTTCTTCTGAATACTCCCTGTATGCTTTTTCATTTCTCAGAGGCATTAAAAGGCCCTCTTTTTCATAAAAACGGATAGTTGCCTTCGGCACGCCCAGAATTTTTTCTACCTCGTTAATTTTCATATTTTACCTCCTTTACCCTTGTGTAGCTCAGATTTTAAAGTATAAACAAGGTTTAAGGTCAATAATTATTTAATAAAAAAGAGGGAAAACTTCCCTCTTCCTCTTACAGTTCTTCAATTTCTTCCGGTGACAGACCTGTATATTTTTTAATTAATGAAACATCTACTCCATCTGCTTTCAATGCAGCCGCCATACTGATTTTCTCACTGCGTCTGCCTTGCTCAATCCCTTGCTCAATCCCTTGCTTCATACCACGTTCAAGTCCGATATTAAACCCATCTTCCATATACAGTTCTTTAATTTCTTCTTCAGTAAACCGCTTGTACAGCATACCAACCACCTCCGGTGCATACTTTTCAAGGAAGTCCGGCAGAATTCCATCTTCTATGCAACTCGCAACAGCTCTGACGATTGCCTCCCGGGTCACTTCACCATCCGATGCACACCTCTTTATACGGTCTATCAACTCGCTGTAGCCTTCCATGTTGCGTGATTTTTTCAGAATCGCACTGTTCTTCTCTTTGTTTATATTATACACCTTTACGTTGAGATTTAAAGCACTTTTTTCTCCTGGCTGCAGTTTGCCAAGGAAGGCATCCTCCAGCCGCAACTCCCAGTAGCACGGCATGTCTTCCGGGCCATTATAGAACACCACAAACTCAGGGCGTGGGATCATTACTGTCTGTCGTCCATAAAGCTTCTTTGTGTCAGTCTTTTTCTGCAGGATAGAAGAAAGATACACTAAATACCTCAGAGGCATGTTCGGATTGACCGTAGACTGATGCTCGGTCAGCACTATGAATTTGTTATCGATTGTAAAAGCAATATCATTTTTCATGTTGACAAAAAACACGTCCTCAATTGTATCGATATTCAAAGGCGTTTCCATGTCGTATGTTGTGTCGAATAATGCATTGTAAAGTTCAATGAGACGGGCTTTGTCATTAAAGAGCAGGCAGAAAACGCTGTCCTTATATCCGCGGTTCACATTGTCGCTCATAATAATAAAACCTCCTGTCAAAGTAATTCAGTGAAAGAATTATCCATGTCAGGAGGTCCTTTGTCAATATGGTTGTATGATTATTGCACTATTTCGGTCGAAAACTGTATTATTTCGGACCTTTTCTGCAAATTCCAATTTTACAGAAGCTTATCTAAAACGCAAATTTTCTCAGTTCGCTGATTTTCCCTTCAAAAATCTTATTTGCAACCTGCAGTTTCTGAAAGTCAACAGGGTGTGTCAGCGAAGGATGCTTGTGTTCTTCAATAGCGCCCGACTTCTGCAACACATGGCAGACAAACTGGGAGCAGAAAAAAACATTCTTGCCACCACTTTTCCAGCCGAAACCACACATAGGAAGGCCAAGATAATTGAACCTGTAACAGTTTTTCTTTGACTCCATATGTCTGAGCCTGTTGGCAAGGCGCTGATAAGCGTTATCGCTGATCTGAATTGTATACAAAGCGCACTTCATATTCTCGCTGTCGCCCATAACACCATGGTTAACGCCTTCTCTCACGAAACCGGACGGAACCATGCTCCACTTGAACTTACGACCGAAACTATAGAGCATAGTCAGGTCTTTGTCCATAGCAAGAGCGACATGTGTATACTCCGCCTTGGTACATAAAGAGATTGCTTTTGATATTAACGTCGTGCTGTTGGTAAGTAAAATATAAATTTCTTTCATAAAGTACCCTATTTCCACGGACGACCTTTCAGGAGGGCATGTTTCATATCCCAGAGATTTTCAGAAAGGTCCACATAGTATGTCTGTGGATTTTCCAGACGGAGTGTTTCATCCCAGAGTGTTTCCACCTGCTGCTTGCAGTATTCCTTGATTTCTTCGATGGACGGACTTTCGTATACGCACTTTCCTTCACGGAAAATCGGAACATGAAGGTCTCTTACTTCAAAGTTGGTAAGAGTCGTACGTTTCCACACCGCATTAGGGTCAAAAATTTCGTACGGTTCGTTTTCGTCAATCTTTTCTCCTGCAATGCAGAGCACATCGCCCAGAGCCTTGCCGGTATCCTTGTCATAAAGTCTGTAAAGTTCCTTGAAACCAGGATTTGTAATCTTTTCAACGTTTTCTGAAATCTTGATTTTAGGAATCAGTTCCCCGTTTGTTTCCAGAGCAGCCAGCTTGTAAACACCGCCGAAAACAGGTTCGGACTTGGCTGTTATCAGTCTTTCGCCAACGCCGAAGGAATCGATGCATGCACCTTCAAGAATAACATCTCTGATAATATATTCGTCAAGCGAGTTGGAAACAACAATCTTGCAATCCTGCAGGCCTGCTTCGTCCAGCATCTTACGCGCTTTTTTAGTCAGGTATGTAACGTCACCGGAGTCGATTCTGATACCCATGTTTTCCGGCTTTACTTCCTGGAAAACTTTGATTGCCGCAGGAACCCCGGACTTAAGCACGTTGTACGTATCTACCAGAAGCGTGCAGTTGGTAGGATAAATCTCTGCGTATTTCTTGAACGCAGTATATTCGTCCGGAAACATCTGAACCCAGCTGTGAGCCATAGTACCGAGGGCTTTAATCCCCTGGTCTCTGTCAGCGATGGCACATGCAGTCCCTGCACAGCCGCCGATATATGCAGCACGCGCACCATAAATTGCAGCGTCTGCACCGTGAGCTCTTCTTGTACCGAATTCCATTACTGCTCTGCCTTTGGCCGCTCTCACGATTCTGTTGGCCTTGGTCGCAATAAGGCTCTGATGGTTGATTGTCAGCAGAATCATCGTTTCAATGAACTGAGCCTGCATCACAGGACCTCTTACAACGATGAGTGGCTCATGAGGGAACACAGGTGTACCTTCAGGCACTGCCCATACATCACACTTGAATTCGAAGTTTCTCAGATACTCAAGGAATTCTTCGCAGAAAAACTCTTTGCTTCTCAGGTACTCAATATCTTCATCTGTAAACTTCAGATTCTTGAGATAGTCGATGAGCTGTTCCAGACCGGCCATGATTGCATAGCCGCCGCCATCAGGAACTCTTCTGTAGAACATGTCGAAGTAAGCGATGTCATCTGTCATTCCTGCTTCAAAGTATCCGTTTGCCATGGTCAGTTCATAAAAGTCGGTGAGCATGGTCAGGTTCAATTTTTTGTCCATTTCTTGATCTCCTTCGCGCTATAAAAGCTTTTTAAGGAACTGTCCGGTGTAGGAGTCCGGGCATGCAGCCACTTCTTCCGGTGTTCCTGTCGTTACAATTGTGCCGCCTCTGTTTCCTCCGTCAGGACCCAGATCAATAATATGGTCAGCACGTTTAATCACATCCAGATTATGTTCTATTACTACAACTGTATTTCCTGCATCAACCAGTTTGTCCAGAACTGTCAGCAGTTTGTCCACATCGGCAAAGTGCAGTCCTGTAGTCGGTTCATCCAGGATATATAAAGTTTTGCCCGTGCTTCTCTTGGTCAGCTCTGTAGCAAGTTTGACACGCTGAGCCTCACCGCCTGAAAGCTGCGTGGAGGGCTGACCCAGCTTGATATAGCCAAGGCCCACTTCTTCCAATGTCTGCAGGTATCTTACGATATTAGGCACATTCTTAAAAAATTCTACTCCTTCACTGACACTCATGTCAAGTACATCAAAGATACTTTTTCCTTTATATTTTACTTCCAGAGTTTCACGGTTGTATCTTTTGCCCTTGCAGACTTCACACGGAACGTAAACATCAGGCAGGAAGTGCATTTCAATTTTGATTATGCCGTCACCGCTGCACGCTTCACAGCGTCCGCCCTTTACATTGAAACTGAAGCGGCCCTTTTCGAAGCCCCTGATCTTAGCCTCCGGCAGGCTGGCAAAAAGGTCACGTATAGGGTTGAACATGTTTGTATATGTTGCAGGGTTGGAACGGGGCGTTCTGCCAATCGGCGACTGGTCTATGTCGATGACCTTGTCAATATGTTCAAGCCCCAGGATTGCATCATGTTCTCCCGGCTCTTCCTGAAGGCGGTTAGTCACACTGGCAGTTCCTTTGTAAAGTATTTCATTGATGAGACTGCTCTTGCCGGAGCCGGAAACACCTGTCACGCAGATGAACTTACCCAGAGGGAACTCCACATCAATGTTTTTAAGATTGTTCTGGCGTGCACCTTTAATGGTGATGGTCTTTCCGTTACCAGGTCTGCGTTCTGCAGGAACTGTAATCTTTTTCTTGCCGGAAAGGTACTGCCCTGTAAGAGATTCCTCGCAGGCCATGATTTCTTCCACGCTGCCCTGTGCCACCAGCTCACCGCCGTAAATGCCGGCTCCCGGTCCGATGTCCACAATATGATCAGCTGCATACATAGTATCTTCGTCGTGTTCAACAACAATCAGTGTGTTGCCGATGTCGGTCAGATGTCTGAGAGTCTGCAGCAGTTTTTCATTATCTTTCTGGTGAAGACCGATGCTCGGCTCGTCCAGAATATACAGCACGCCCACCAGGCTGGAACCAATCTGTGTAGCCAGTCTGATACGTTGTGATTCGCCGCCGGAAAGAGTTCCTGCGCTTCTGCTGAGAGTCAGGTAGTCAAGACCCACATCCACCAGGAAGTTAAGTCTTGCTTTGATCTCCTTGAGAATCTGGTACGCAATCTTCTGGTCAGTTTCGGAAAGCTCCAGATTTTCCACGAAGTCCAGAGCTTCCTTGATGGACATTTCAGAAAATTCTGCAATGTTCTTATCCCCCACGGTTACTGCCAGCACTTCCGGTTTCAGTCTCTGGCCATGACAATCAGGACATTCCCTGATTACCATATATTGCTCCATGCGTTCCTTGAAATAATCGGAAGTAGTTTCCCGGTAGCGACGTTCGATATTGTTCAGCGCACCCTCAAAAGGTCTGTCCTGAAGTGATTTGGTGCCTGTGTTTCTGCTCACATAGTAGTATTTCAGATGCCTGTCTCCGGTGCCGTAATAAAGCTCCTGGCGGAATTTTTCAGGCTGATCTTTAAGAGGCAGGCTGGCATCAATTCCATGGTCCTCCATGAGAGCACCCACCATCTGGCGGTAGAAGCCACTGAACTCCATAGTACCGAAAATGGGCTGAAGAGCTCCTTCGTCAATGCTCAGATTTTCGTCGATAAGCTTCTTCGGATCCAGCTTCTGTGTGAATCCAAGCCCGTTACAGGTCGGACATGCACCGAAAGGCGCGTTGAAAGAAAACATTCTCGGCTCAAGTTCTTCGATGCTGATGCCGTGGTCCGGACAAGCCAGCTTGGTGCTGAAAGTCTTTTCATAGTGCCAGTCGTAGAAGTCACCTTCCACTACCACCAGACCTTCGCCTTCCTGGATGGCCAGTTCGCAGGCTTCAGAAATTCTGCCTTCCTGGCCCGGCTTCACAACAATTCTGTCTACAACGATTTCGATTGTATGTTTGAAAGACTTTTCCATCTTGATTTCGTCTTCGTCGATAAGCTTGATTTCACCGTCAACTCTGACCCTGGTAAAGCCTTCTTTTTTGATTCTTTCGATGATTTTTTCGTGAGTTCCCTTACGCTGACGCACCACCGGTGCCATAATCATCAGCTTGGTTCCCTCTTCAAAACCCATGATAGTATCCACCATCTGGTCCACTGACTGGCTTGTGATAGGCTTTCCGCAGACCGGACAATGAGGCTTGCCGATGCGGGCATAAAGCAGTCTCAGGTAGTCGTGGATTTCAGTAACCGTACCCACTGTGGAACGTGGGTTGCGGTTGGTGGTTTTCTGGTCGATGGAAATGGCCGGGCTGAGCCCTTCGATGTATTCCACATCAGGCTTTTCCATCTGACCCAGGAACTGGCGGGCATAGGAAGAAAGGCTCTCCATATACCGTCGCTGACCTTCAGCATAAATTGTATCGAAGGCCAAGGATGACTTGCCGGACCCGGAAAGGCCGGTGAGCACCACCATCTTGTCCCTTGGAATTGTCACATCGAGGCTCTTGAGATTATTCTCGTTGGCCCCTTTTATTACGATGTCTTTTGACATATTTTATTCTCCTTTTCGCCATAAACTCTGTCCCAATTTATGACTCGCTATAATCTCACCCTGTACTCAAAGAGCTGGTCACGCAGCTGGGCGGCTCTTTCGAACTGAAGATCTGCCGCAGCCTGTTTCATTTCCTTTTCCAGCTTCTTCACAAGTTCCTGCAGCTCCTTGCGGGTCAGCTCAGCAGGGCTCTTGCCCACATATTCTGAGGTTTCTTCGGCAACCTTGGTTGCTTCGATGACTGCACGGACTGATTTGCGGACTGATTCCGGGGTGATGCCGTTTGCTTTGTTGTAAGCATCCTGAATTGCACGGCGGCGGTCGGTTTCTTTGATTGCCACGTCCATTGCCTTGCTGATTTTATCGGCATACATGATAACCCTGCCATCCACATTTCGTGCTGCACGGCCGATGGTCTGAATCAGGGAAGTTTCAGTTCTGAGGAAACCCTCCTTGTCGGCATCGAGAATTGCTACCAGAGAAACTTCCGGAATGTCCAGACCTTCTCTCAGCAGGTTGATGCCTACCAATACATCGAAAACCCCAAGACGCAGGTCGCGGATGATTTCCATACGGTCCAGTGTGTCAACTTCTGAGTGCAGGTATCTTACCTTTATATTTACCCCTTTAAGGTAGTCAGTTAAACTTTCTGCCATCTTTTTTGTCAGGGTTGTCACCAGGACTCTGTCGCCCCGGGCTGTTACTTCTTTTATCTGGCCGATGAGGTGGTCAATCTGGCCTTCTGTCGGCACGATTTCAATAGGCGGATCGAGAAGGCCCGTAGGTCTGATGATCTGTTCAGCATTAACACCATCCGACACTTCCTTTTCGTAGGCCGCAGGCGTTGCACTGACAAAGACCACCTGATTGATCATATCGTCGAATTCCTCAAACTTAAGCGGTCTGTTGTCCAGAGCCGACGGCAGTCTGAAACCGTAATCAACCAGTGAGGATTTACGTGACCGGTCCCCGTTGTACATTGCTCTCAGCTGAGGCAGCATGGCATGGGACTCATCAATTATTATGAGAAAATCTTCAGGAAAATAGTCAATAAGAGTATACGGACGCTGGCCCGGCGCGTTGCCCACCAGGTGGCGGGAGTAGTTTTCGATGCCCTTGCAGCTGCCGATTTCACGGAGCATTTCCAGATCGTAGCGGGTTCGCTGCTCAATTCTCTGGGCCTCCAGCAGCTTGCCGCGGTCTTTGAACCACTGGACTCTTTCCACCAGTTCCTCATCGATTGTGCGGATTGCGCGCTCCATACTTTCCGGTGATGTCACGTAATGTGACGCCGGATAAACTGATATATGATTACGGATTCCCAGAATTTCTCCGGTTACCGGATTCATTTCCTTGATGCTCTCGATTTCGTCACCGAAAAGTTCCACACGCACAGCAGAGTCGTTGCCCGCAGGGTAAATGTCGATAATGTCCCCGCGCACCCGGAAAGTCCCTCTTTCGAAGGCCATATCGTTTCTTGTGTACTGAATGTCCACCAGTTTGCGGAGAATATCCTTGCGGGGCTTTTCCATGCCTGGCCGCAGAGAAAGCATCTGGTTCTCGTAGTCAAATGGACTACCCAGACCATATATGCAGGAAACCGATGCCACGATAATAACGTCCCTGCGCTCTGCCAGAGCAGCAGTGGCTGAGTGACGCAGTTTCTCAATTTCAGCGTTGATATCTGAGTCTTTTTCAATATATGTGTCAGTTGACGGTACGTAAGCTTCCGGCTGGTAGTAATCGTAGTAGGACACAAAGTACTCCACCGCGTTCTCAGGGAAGAACTCCTTGAACTCCCCGTGAAGCTGAGCCGCCAGTGTCTTGTTATGTGAAATTACCAACGTTGGCTTGTTCACCTTCTGGATAAGGTTGGCCATGGTAAAGGTCTTGCCGGAACCGGTAACACCCATGAGGGTCTGATATTTCAGGCCGTCAGCAATGCCTTCAGCCAGGCGCTCTACCGCCTCAGGCTGGTCACCCATCATTTTATAGTCTGATATTAGTTTGAACTGGTCCACCGATGGCTCTCCTTTCACTGCATTCTATTCTAGAACTTTAACAATATATTATACCCCATTTTATATTTTCTTTCAAGCATGTTGCTGTCGTTCCAAAACACCGTTTTACTGAAAGTATTAAGCAGGTTTCCTCCAAATGAAAAAAAAATAACCCCGAAAAAGTCGATTTTCAGGGTTGTACAAGCTAATATTTGCATTATCTTTAGTGACTCATTGGTTAAAATAATTCCACACGACCAAGCAGCAGGTCTATAAGATTACAATGGAAGATTCCGTTATCATCATAGAAGTTATGAGGAATATCCATACGAACAATAATTTTTTTGAAAAAATCCTTTGTAAGTATCAACGATGCAAGCTCGGAGGATTCTTTTTTGTCCGTATCCATCTGGAAAGCTGACTGAATATAGATTTTTTTATCTGCATCGTTTACAACAAAATCAATTTCTTTTTGCACATTTGCTCCTCTGGTACGGTCAGTTACCACGCCAACATCAACAGAATATCCCCTGCGCAGAAGTTCGTTGTAGATAATATTCTCCATAATGTGTCCCGGATCATATTGGCGATAATTCAACCGAGCATTACGAAGGCCAATATCTGTATAGTAGTATTTGTTCGGATACTTGAAATAGGTCTTTCCTTTAACATCATAACGCTTTGCCATTGAAATGAGGAACGAATCAATGATGTGCTGCACATAGTTGGAAACCAGAGTAGAATTAACCTTTTCATTCTTAATGCTTGTCAGCGCATTGGCAATATTCGTCGGGTTGGTCAGAGAACTGATTTGTGAAGCGAGGAAGTCCAGAATATCATTAAGAATATCCTCACGTTCGATACCATTACGTTCTACAATATCTTTGATATACATCTCACTGTACAGAGATGACAGGTAATCCTTTTTGTCCTTTTCATCTGGTAATGCCAGAAGGCGCGGCATACCACCATAAATCATATAGGCGTCCAGAGCCTTTCGTTCATCACCGCCTACATGGGAGTAGAACTCCTCAAAGGACAGAGGGAATACATGGATTTGAGTAGCACGACCACGGAACTCTGTAGCAATGTCTTTTGAAAGTCCTTTTGAATTGCTGCCGGTAACGTATACATCCAGATTCTTGTATGCCTTGAGTTCATTAAGCATATCATAGATGGAAACCTCAATGCCGTCATTTTCTTTATCAATCACTTTTGTTGTAAGCTGAACCTCATCAATGAAAAGATAAAACTTTTCATCTTTCCTCTCTGCAACAAGGGCCTCTACATATTCACAGAGCATAATTGGGTTTCTGAACTTATAGTACCGCCTCTGGTCCAATTCAATTTTTATGATGTGGTCTTCCTGAACTCCCTGCGAGAGAAGGTATTCATAGAACAGGTCAAACAGCAATACCGACTTTCCGCAGCGGCGTATACCCGTGATTACTTTGACCTCGCCGTTCCACATATGATGGACCATATGGTTCAAATATGAATCTCGTTTAATCATTACACTCACCTCGTACTTACGACGTTTGCGTCGCTACTTCATTGTGTAGTATACCACGACATTCTTAAATTATCAATAATACTGAAGAAATTTCACAGGAAAGATACGACAATTGCGTCGCAAGTACAAGGTGTTAAATCCTATTTAATTTTTTTGCTTGTCTGTATTCAAAAAAGTTGGATACGAAATCCAACTTTTTGTAATCAGCATATATTATTGTTTATTGTAAGGGATAAATCTTCCCAGTCTTTCGTTTATGTTTTCTCCCTGCTTAACAGCAATCTGACCGCCGATGATTACATATTCGATTCCTTCAGGGCGTTCGATATGAGTGAAATCAGCCTTGTCTATGATTGTTTCAGGGTCAAAGATTGTGATGTCCGCATCACAGCCTTCTTCAAGTCTTCCTTTTGTCTTCAGGCCGAGACGGTCTGCCGGAGCCAGGGTAATCTTGCGGAGAGCTTCGATCATAGGCAGAGCCTTTTCTTCACGCACATATTTTCCTAAAACACGAGGGAAAGTTCCCGCTGCTCTTGGATGTCCCTTGCCGAGAGTGATCAGACCATCGCTGGCAACAATTCCCTTTTCATTTACGATGGCATCCCTGATTTCATCTTCATTCATTACGAAAGCCACTGCCAGTGTATCAGGATAATTCTTTCTTGCATCTTCAAAGATTTCCTCTGTGCAGTACACACCGATATATGGTTCACCTGCCAGCATAACATCGCTGTAAGTCTTGCCCCAGGCTTCGAAGCAGCCTTCATCAAATACAGCAGTACCTATACGTGTGGAGAATGCATTGTACGGATATGTATCATACCCTAATTTCGGATTTTCATCCATGGCCTTATTTATCATATCAAGTGTTTTGTCCATGATACCTAATGCGGCGCAGCTGCTCAGGTGTGAAATCTGGAATTTCTGCTTGATATCAGCTGCAAACTGAATCATCTCTTCAACAGCACCAGTACCATTGTCCGGTCTGCATTCATCTCTGTAATGTGCAGAAAGAATGTGGTTCGGATCGTCAGAAGCTTCTGCTGCTGAAAGCATTTCTTCATAAGTAATACCCGGGTGATATTCCAGACCGAAGGAAATACCCCATGCACCGTCTGCCAGCTCCTTTTTCAGCATTTCCTGCATTACTGTCTGCTGCTCCCTGGTTGCAGCTTCATATCGTCCGATGCCCAGCGCTTCACGGCACGTATTGTAACCGGCCATTAAAATGTAGTTTACAGGGCTTCCGCCTTCTGATTCAATAAACTTTCTGAATTCTGCCACTGGCTGTCTGAGATTTCCGCAGTTTCCGCCAACTGCTGTAGTAACGCCCTGTTCAAGCATCATTCTGGAAATAACATATTTATAGTTCTCAACCTTGAGAATTTCTTCGTGCATGTGGAAGTCCACGAAACCAGGAGAAACAACTTTGCCTTCACAGTCAATCACTGTTTCAGCCTCCATCATTTCAGTTCCGATATATACTATTTTTCCGTCTTTAATACCTACATTCAGCTTTTTCATCTGATTATCGCTGAAGTCCGGGCATAAACCATTAACAAGAAATAAATCGTACATTTAAAGTCTCCTCTCTTTCGGTCATATTATTACTTGTTTTCTTCAAGCAGGCGTTCTGCTGTATTAAACAGCAGTGCAAATCTTTCTTCAATGGTATCAAGGACGAAATATTCCTTTTCGCTGTGAAGGAAATCGCCGCATGGACCGCAGGCGTCTATAACAGGTACTCCTGCCTTTGATACGAAGCTTGCGTCGGACATGCCGCCGGATTTTTCGAAACCGAAGTGGAGATCAAGCTTGGCAGCTTCTTCTTCCATGATTTTTACCATCTTTTCTGTTTCAGGAATTTCCAGCATAGGAGGCACCCCTGAAATGAAGGTGAATTCTACTTTTACGCCTTCTGTAACAGGGGAGTCAGCTATTGCCTGAAGATCTCTTTCCACCTGCTGACGCTGCTCGTCTGTCCAGAAGCGCACATCGAGAATCATTTCGCAGTAATCTGCGATAGTGTTGCTGGCAGTACCGCCTTTGATAAGTCCTACATTTACAGTAATACCTGCTTCGTAATCATTCAGGGCCATCATTTCTGTAATGCAGCGTCCTGCTTCACGAATTGCACTGGCGCCTTTCTGTGGTGCATTGCCTGCGTGGGAAGCTTTACCGTAACACTTTACAAAATACTCACCGCCGCCTTTTCTGCATTTTACGAAATTGCCGCTGATACGGCCAGGTTCCATATCAAAAGCATATCTTGCCTTCTTTGAAAATTCCACAAGGGAATCCACGGAATCTATAGAGCTGATTTCTTCATCACCGTTGTTAACAAGGGCGATGCTGATATCAGGATATTTCTCTCTCAGTGCTTTTGTCAGGTAAAGACCCATCACGATGCCTGCCTTCATGTCAGCAGCACCTGGGCCGTATGCCTTTTCACCATCAGTGGAAAAAGGTCTCTCAGCCACTGTACCTTTTGGGAAAACAGTATCAAAATGTCCGAAAAACATAATGTCTACCGGTTTTTCTTTTCCCTCAAAAGTTGCAGGGTCCTTAGTTGTCGCTGTAATGAACGGACGCTTACCGTCTCCTCTGAGTTCGCAGGATGCGTATAATCCTGCTTCTTTATACATGTCAGTAATAACAGCAGCGACCTCTTTCAGTCCGTCCATATCAAAACTGCCGCTGTCTACATTTACAAGTTTTTCTACATCTTTTAAAAATTCTTCTCTGTTAATATTCACGCTTACAATTCTCCTGTCTGATAAAAAATAGCACTTCAAGCAACTTTGCGGCTGCCTGAAGTGCTTTGTTTATTAACCTAGTATTTTCTGAATCATAGTAGCAATAACGCTTATGCCATTGGCCAGCGCGCGCTTATCGAAATTCATAGTTGAGTCATGAAGTCCTGGTGTTAAATCGCAGCCTAATCCCAGGAATGTGGTCTTCAGTTCTCTCTTTGAATATGGATAAATGGTAAAATCATCACCGCCAGGGGTGTTTACAACGCCCAATGTTCCTTCAGGGCCAAGGACTTCTGTAATTGCTTCAGCCGCAATCTTTGCCATGGAATCATCAATGATACCTGCAGGAAGTCCCGGTATAACTTCAATCTCAGCTTCGCAGCCAATGGTTGCAGCACCGGCAGTTATTGCAGCCTTTGCTTTTTCAATAAGTTCATCCATTACCTCATTGGTATTGGCTCTCAGGTCCATCCCCACCTTTCCGTCGGCAGGTACGGATGAATTATTCAGTCCGTCTGCGTGTACGGATGTGAATTTGATAGACCAAGGAATTGACGGGTCAACCCAGATTGCATTGACAGCGTTGATTACTGCAGCAATGGCATCAATAGGGTTTTTGCCCTGGTGAGGACGTCCCCCATGGGTACCTTTACCTTTGATGTCTGCCAGAATTGTATTCAATGCACTGTGTCTCATACCAGCGATTGCCTGTCCCAGACGGATTTCACTCTGAGGTCTCAGGTGAATACCGATGAGCATATCCACATCGTCAATAACGCCGGCTTCGACCATTTCTCTTGCACCACTTGTTTCTTCATGTTCTTCGGAAGGCTGGAAAATAAGCTTCAGAGAACCCTTTTTAACAAGGCCTGCTTCCTTTGCCAGAATGCCCGCAAAAAGTCCCATAGTGGTATGTGCATCATGGCCACATGAGTGAACCATCTGAACCTGGCCATCTATAAAATGTTCTACAGCATCAATATCTACTCTTACACCAAGAACCGGTCCGGGTACACCACTGTGAATGTAGGTCACCAGCCCTGTATTGGCAATTCCGGAAGTAACTTGGAAACCGTACTTTTCCAGATATTCTCTGATAAAAGCAGATGTTTTATATTCCTGTGTAGAAAGCTCAGGAATTGCATGAAGTCCGTTATATACTTCGAGGATTTCGTCATTTCTGCTCAGAGCGAGCTCTTTCAAATTACTCATAAATCCTCCGGCCTCCCTTTTTTAGAATGGTCCCCAGTTGATAGCTGTAGCAACGATGAGCATGATTGAACCCATTAAAATCCAGAGTGCAACCATCTTCCAGTTGTACTTGAGCCACTTTTCATAAGGTACGTTTACGATACCAAGAGCACCAAGGAGTGCGCCGGATGTAGGTACGATCTGGTTTGTGAAAGCATCACCATATGTAACAGCAAGTACTGCAGTCTGTCTTGTAATACCTAAGATATCTGCTAAAGGAGCCATGATAGGAACCATAGTAGAAATCTGACCGGATCCGGATGGAATGAAGAAGTTGATTACAGCATTTACCCAGAATACGCCTACGGATGTAACTGCCTTTGGAAGAACTTCCAGTGCGCCAGCTGCATAGTATACAACGGAGTCTAAGATCTGTCCTTCTGTTAAGATTACCAGAATTGCTCTTGCAAGACCGATTACCATAGCACCGAATACGATATCCTTAGCACCTGCAACGAATGCGTTTGCAGCTTCCTTTGAAGTGAGTCCGCCGATTAAAGCGCATACGATACCGATAATGAGGAAGAGAGCACCGAGTTCAGTAGTGTACCAGCCATAAGTCATTACGCCCCATACCATGATGCAGAGTCCGATAACGAAAGCAACCAGTACAAGTTTGTGTCTTCCTGTGAATGGTGTTTCTTCTACTGACTTAACGTCAAGAGCAGGTCTTTCTGTTCCGTAAAGTAAGCTCTTTGCAGGATCATTTTTAACCTTTTTAGCATATCTCATAACCCATGCAACTGCAATGATGTAGAAGAATACGTAGCCTACTGTTCTGAGACCAGCTCCGGAGTAAAGCGGAAGTTCAGCAATACCCTGACCGATACCAGTTGTGAATGGGTTGAGCATACCGCCGGCGAAGCCGATACATGCACCAGTGGATACCATTGCTACACCTACGATATCGTCCCAGCCGAAACCTCTTGCAATCATGCAGGCAATAGGAATGAATACGATAACTTCTTCAGCCGCACCGATGGAGAAACCTAAAATAGAGAATAAGAACATAACAGCAGGGATAACAAGATTTTCTCTCTTTTTCATCTTGTCGATGAATCTTACAACACCGCCGTCAATGGCACCTGTAGCCTTGATCATTGCGAAAGCACCACCGATAACAAAGATGAAGTATGAAATACTTGCTGCCTGAGTCATACCCTTTGGAATAGCCTGAACCATTTCCCAAGGGTTAACAGGTGTGTTTTCTACGAAATGGAATGAGTTAACATCAGGAACGCTTTTTCCTGTGTTAGGATCTGTTACTCTGTCATAAGCACCGGCAGGAACGATGTAAGTCATAACCGCTACTACGATGATTACGCAGAGAATAAGAACATAGGTATGCGGAATACCAAATTTCTTTTTCTTCTTGTCCATGATAAATCTCCTTATAAATATAAAATAAAAACAACGTCTTAATATTATACACCCAAGCAACTTGTTTTTCAAGCACAAAAAAACTGCATACCTTTTGGTATGCAGAATCATTACCTTGTCGGCGGCTTATAGAACCGGCCGTTGATCTGTTCTGTATTTATTACATTAATAAATGCATGCTCGTCAATTGCCTGAATCGCTGCAATAACTTTATCAACTTCTTCTCTTCCTACAACGGAATAAAGGATGTCTTTTTCCTTATGTTCATAGCATCCCATGCCTTTGAGAAGAGTCGCATCGTGGTTGGTCAGCTCACGGATTTTGCCGTAAACTGCCATTGGCTGGTCGGTGATAATCAGCAGTGTATCTTTCTGGTAGCGTTTGAACATGGTCTGGAGCACCTGAGTGGCTGCGAACTGATATATTATTGAGTACAGAGCCTTGTCAAAACCGAAAAGAAGTCCGGCAGTTACCAGAATCACCACGTTCGCCGCGAAAATATAGTTCCAGGTGTCTATGCCTTTTTTCTCAGAAAAATATATGGATATAAAGTCCGTACCACCTCCGCTGGCACCGTTCATCAGACAGAGACTGCCTGCCGCTCCGCTGATAATTCCACCAAAAATACTGATGAGAAGCGTATCATAAGTAATTGTAACTTCCGGAAATATGTCAGTCAGAATACTGGAAAGGAACACCACATAAAACGAGAAGATGGTAAACCTTTTACCGATGAACCTGAAGCCGATAACTGCCGGAATCAGATTCATTGGCAGATACAGCACCGAGTACGGAATCTCAAAATCAAAAAAACGGCTGGAAATCTGCTGAATAAGCACCGTAAGGCCGCTGAATCCTCCCGGAAACAGCCCTCCTGTACGAATGAAGCTTTTCAGGTTAAAAGCAATTATCGCAGATGCCAGCGTAAGAAAAAAAATAACTTTCAGATCATGCTTTATACTTCTTTTTATTTCTGTTGTCATCATTTCATCCCCCTTTGTCTCTTACCCCTGTTGATGCAGCCAGCTACTCCGCCTGCGGTTCAGGGATTTTGCACACATCAATCCATGCCAGAGCATTGGAATACCTGAACAGTTCATCGCAGGTGAACTCGATTGCGCTGTTGGAACTTCCGCACGCCGGAAAAACAGTCCCGAAACGTTTCATGGAATCATCACAGTAAACTTTAACATCCGGGTTATTTATCGCAAAAGCGCACACACCTCCGATGGCATGACCGGTAAATTCCACCACTTCTTCTGCCGTGAGCATTTTTGCCTTCAGCCCGAAAGTATCCTTGAACTTACGGTTGTCTATTTTAGTATCGCCTGCAGTCTGTATTAAAATGCAGCCGCCCTCGCTGTCTTTGAATGAAAGTGTCTTGCAGATACGTGCTCCTTCAACTCCTACAGCCTGAGCTGCCAGTTCAACTGTAGCGCTGGAAACGTCGAATTCCATGATTTTCTCTTCTAATCCGAACTGTCTGAAGTATTCTCTTACCTTTTCTATGGCCATTTATATGCACCTCTTTTTCCTTTATTTTCAACGTGACATTTTATTATACTATTATTTGTGGGCTTCGTCAAATTCAGGCATGAGAATCGTTAAATCTCGCTGCATTTTTGTTTTCAAAAACAATTTTTTATTTTTTTATTTATGTCTTGACAACAAAACGCTTTTACTATACAATACAAGATGTTATTATTTACGTACATTATTATGTTTAGGAGGAAATTAAATTGGAAAACAAAAATCGTGGCTCATTCAGCGGCAGTCTTGGTTTCATTTTAACCGCTGTAGGCTCTGCTGTAGGTCTTGGTAACTTATGGGGTTTCCCTTATAAAATGGGCGCTAATGGCGGCTTCCCATTCCTTATTATCTATTTAGTATTCGTAATTTTCTGCGGTGTAGTAGTTATGGGTCTTGAAATGGCCATCGGCCGTAAGACAGGCAAGAGCCCTGTTTTGGCTATGGGTGAACTTGGAAAGCAGTACAAGTTTGTCGGCTGGCTCAGCGTACTCTGCCCTATCATCATCAGTGGTTTCTATTCCGTACTTATCGGTTACTCCGTAAGATACGCATGGGGCTTCCTGATGGAAATCTTCGGTTCAGATAGTTTCGGCGGCATGTCCGGCGGCGATTTCTTCGGAGCTTATACTGCAGAACCTATGCAGGTAATGCTTTTCACAATCATTACACTCGCAGCATGCGGACTCATCGTTGCAGGCGGTATTGCAGGCGGTATTGAAAAATTCAACAAAGTCGGCATTCCTGGTCTCTTCGTACTGTTAATCGTAATCATCGTTTACAACTTCACACTTCCTGGCGCATCCCAGGGTCTGACTTACATGTTCACATCCAAGGGTATGGAAATGGCAGGAACTGAATTCGACTTCTTCAACGCATGCCGTGTTGCTGCAGGCCAGATGCTCTTCTCCTGCTCACTTGGTATGGGTATCATGATTACCTACGGTTCCTACATGAAGCCTGAAGAAAGCATTTCAAGAAACGCATGGATTATTCCTGCTGCAGATACTTTAGCAGCAATCATGGCCGGTCTGGCAATTTTCCCTGCTGTATTCGCACAGGGCGGAACTCCTAACGGCGGTGTTGGTCTCTTATTCATCACAATGCACGACACATTCACTTCTATGGGTAACATCGGTAATGTTATCGGCTTCCTGTTCTACGTACTTGTAATCTTCGCTGGCGTATCTTCCCTGATTTCCCTGATGGAAGTAGCTTCTGCACACTTCATCGACAGCAACGAAGCTAAGGGTAAGCCAGTTTCCAGAAAGAATGCAGTACTGGTTATGACAGTAATCATCTTTGTACTTTCCATCCCTGTATGTCTCGACATGCTCGGCGGAAGCGCAATCACTACTCAGATTCCGCTTGTAAGCAAGATCGGCTGCCTGGTAGATACTTACGACTTCTTCACAGAAGGTATCATGATGCCTCTGGCTGCAATCCTTATGTGTCTCATCGTTGGCTGGAAGAAAGGTCATTCCTGGTACGAAGAAGAAATGGAAAAGTGCGGAAACAAGATTATCGGCAAGTCCTTCTTCAGAGTTTCCATCAAGTACATCACTCCTGCTATGATGACATTCGTACTCATTTCCCTGGCACTTTCCTATCTGGGAATTTAATTCAGAAATATTTACAAAGTTCATAAATAAAGAAAGCGTATCTCCGGTCAGGGGATACGCTTTTTTCTTATTTCGGAAGTTCTTTGCCGCAATGCGGGCAGTAATTATAGCTGTGCTGCACTGTACCTGCCTGAGCTTCCTGCACATGCCGCACATCTTCAATGAAACCTTCCACAACAGCTCTTTCACGTACGATGGAAACCTGCTCCATAAATCCTGCAGAAAGAATACCTGTAGGAATAGCCACCATTCCCACGCCCAGGAAAGTCAGCAATGTTCCGCAGATTTTGCCGGCCAGAGTCATAGGAATTATATCTCCGTAGCCTACAGTCAGCAGGGTATTAGCTGCCCACCAGAAACCGGAAAACGCATTGGCGAAAGCTTCCGGCTGCGCTTCATGTTCCAGATGATACATGAGAAGCGACGATGCAATCATCAGTATAAATACAATAAAAATCGAGGAAAGCAGCTGTCCACGCTTCTTTTTCAGTACATCGCCGATTACTCTGAGCGGATCAGCATAATGGTGAATTCTGAACACCCTGAGGATTCGGATGATTCTGAACATTCTCAGCACTCCGCCGCCTGCCGAAACAAGGAATGGGACACATGAAAGGAAGTCAATAAGCCCTGCCCATGAAAAAATAAATTTCAGCCGCGCCTTGCCTTCTTTCATGCCCGGATAAAGAAAATCCGCCGTCCATATACGCAGACCGTAGTCCAGGGTAAAAAACATCACCGTAAACAGTTCCACACCCCAGATCAGTCCCTGATAAGGCTCTGACTGCGGGAAAGTATCAAACAGCGCTATAAAGATATTTACCAGTACTGCCAGTATCAGAAATATATCATACGCCCTGCTTGGTATGTCGGACAGATTGCCAACCTGTATTATCTCAAATATTCTTCTTTTTTTCATTTTCAGACCTTCTTATAATTATTATTGCCTGAATTTTCAGGCCTGTACATATCTTAGCACATTCTTAACAAAAACACAATAAAAGAGCCCGCCCCACCGGGCAGGCCCATAATTATTTCAGTGTGAAACTGTCATTTAAAATTGTAGTCCCGTAGATAAACAGTACATCCTGACCGTCAAATTCAATGAACTGACCCAGGAATGCGGACTGGATATAACGGATGTCCACCAGAGTAATCTTCGCGTAATCTTCCAGCAGAAGAGGCGCAAGGCTGCTTCCGAAGGAATCACGGAAGATTACAAGTTCCCGGTCTGTATCAGCTTCAGGATTGGTCACTGTCATCAGCGGCGTTGCCCCTGAAAGGAACAGGTCATAAGGGTCTCTTCCCTCAAAGCCCTCCAGATTGTAGACAGGTGCTTCTTTGCTTGTTTCAAAATTGTAGCTTACTGCACCGTCGATAATATCGCTGGTCAGGTAAACCATTTCCTCCTCAGGAAGAGGAAGTGCGGACTGGCCGTAATATACGCCTCTGAAATCACCTGCAGTTACCGGTTTCAGACTGCCGATGCCGTCAAGTTTCAGACCCATGGCTTCACCGATAGCCTGTGCTGTAGGAACCAGCTTTTCCTGTCTCCAGTGAAGGTCTGTCTTATAGTAATCGTCAATGGTCAGCGTGTCAGCAATGTCGATAAATGTGGCATAAGGCATTTCACTTGCAACCTGATCAAACATCACATCGTAATCGATGGCAGGATAACCGCCGGCTTCTGCCATGTAATATCCCTTGTCCGGAATTACTGAAACGTAAACTTTACCTTCAGATTCTGTGCCCGCAATGAGGCTTTCGTATATTTTGCCGAACTTGTCTGTGGCACTGGTCACTGAACCAGCATTGTACGGCCAAAGAATCTTTGACACATGACCGTCAATTTCATATAAATCGTTGTTGTCTTTCTTGCCGAAAACCTTGTATTCGAAAAGCGCCTTGGCGCTGCGCAGCCTGTCCCTGAAAGGGAACTGGTCTGTCACATACTTTTCAGCGCCGTCCTGGAAAGTTCCGTCAATAATGGTTTCCATGGAGATTCCCGGAAGCTTGGCAAGAAGCCTTCTTTCACTTTCTGAGTATTCCTTGTCAGGAGTCACCCATGTAAGCACAGAAATTCCGAAGAAAACCACTGCAAAAATTATTACCTGTATCTTTTTCATCATGCTGCCCACCTCCTAGAATCTGAAATAGAGGAACGGATTGTATGATCCGTCCACAAGATAAGCAGTAGCGATTAAAAGCAGCAGCACTGAAATCAGAGGTTCAATCTTATGCGCCCACCTGAACTTTTTAAGAACAGGTGTGCAGCCGATGATACTTGCTGCTAAAAGGATACCGTAGCTTCCCAGATAATACTTGCCGATTTCGTTGATAAACGGCAGACTTCCTCCTGCTCCCAGCATTGCACCGATGTAGGTGAAAGCATCACCTATTGTGTCTGCATTGAAGAGCACCATACTAAAAATTACGGCCAGTACGGTATACACGTGGCCAAAAGCACCCGGCAGCTTGTCCAGCACTTTATTGATAAAGAACTTTTCAAGAAGCAGGAAAATACCGAAGTACAGCCCCCACGCCAGGAAAGTCCAGTTTGCACCGTGCCAGAAACCTGTAAGGCCCCATACCATAAAAATATTGAAAACCCAGTGTCCTTTGCTTACTCTGTTGCCTCCCAGAGGAATGTAAACATACTCTCTGAACCAGCCGCCCAGAGTCATGTGCCATCTGCGCCAGAACTCTGAAATATTCTTTGAGATGAACGGGTAGTTGAAGTTTTCAGGGAAAGTAAATCCGAAAATCTTACCCAGTCCGATAGCCATGTCGGAGTAACCGCTGAAGTCGAAGTAAATCTGCATTGAAAATGCCACTGCATATGCCCAGTACATTGCCACGGAGCGCTGGTCTTCCGCAAGTGCCTGGAAGTCCTGTACGAACAGCGCCAGATTGTTTGCAAGGATTACCTTCTTGCCCAGACCGATGCAGAATCTGTGAATACCTTCGTAAGCACCGTCCCATGTGGTCTTACGGAGTCTTGCATCAAGCTGGTTTTCAACATCTGAATAAACTACAATCGGACCTGCGATGAGCTGCGGGAACAGTGCAACATACATTGCAAAGTCCAGAAGACTCTTCTGCGGATGAATTCTGCCGCGGCCCAGATCAATTGTGTAACTGAGTGTCTGGAAAGTATAGAAGCTGATGCCGGCAGGAAGAGCAATGTTCATAAATCCAACTTCCACCCCGAAAGCATCGCTGAAGCTTTCCACGAAAAATCCCATGTACTTGAACCACACAAGTACGCCCAGGCTGACCACAACAGAAACCGTTGTGAGCCACTTTTTCTCCGGAATTTTCAGTCCCAGAGCCCAGGAAAATATAATTGTCGCTACCATTACCAACAGCATTTTCGGCTCGCCGTAACCGTAGAAAAACAAACTGGCCAGCAGCAGTACGCTATTGGCCATGTTTCTTGGTACGACAAAGTATAGCATCACTACTATCGGTAGAAAGTAGTATAAAAATGGTATACTCGAGAATATCATAATTACTTCCTTATATTATATTAGAATGCAAGCGGTTCTTCGCAGAGTACCTTTGCGTTTCCGTAAGTTGCAGTAACTTTGTTCTTGAATGTTTCGATGAGTTCTGCATTACCGAATGCGGAAATGAGGTAGTCTTCAACCTGGATAGTCACAAGGATATCAGGGAAGCCGCACATCCACTGACGGTTTGCAAGGTTTGCCTGAATGCTGTCGCTGAGGCCCTTAGCGTCAGAAGTCTTGTAAGCGCCGCCTGTGAAAGTATTTGCGTTCATCATGTGCATCATGATGGAAGCGTTGTCGATGGAACCAGCCTTGTCAGCAGGTACGCCGAGAAGTGCGTCTAAAGTTTCGCCGTCAGCTGTACCGATCTTTGCAGGACCGTCTACCATGTTGCCAGCTTCATCGATGTAGCCTGCAGGGAAAAGTTCTGCTTCGCCGTAAGTTGCCCATACGTTTGTGAGAAGTTCAACAGCGTTGCCGTAGTTTGCAGCAGGCTTGGACTCTTCTTTCTTATCGTCTTCCTTCTTGTCAGCAGGCTTCTTATCTTCTTCTTTTTTATTTTCTTCCTTCTTGTCTGATTCAGGCTTCTTTTCTTCTTCCTTATCAGCAGGTTCTTCAGTCTTGTCTTCTTCTTTGTTTTCTTCTTCGTCAGCTGGCTGCTGTTCAGCTTCGCCTTCACCTTCAGCTTCGCCTTCGTTTTCGCCGTCAACAGGCTGCTGTTCCTGTTCCTGCTGAACGTCGTCTCCGCCAACTTCTGCATCATCACTGTTTCCGCATGCAGTGAAAGATGTAAGCACCATCATAAGTGCTAAAAGTAATACTAAAAATTTCTTCATTTGTCTCTCTCCTAAGTTCTCTTTTGTTTTTAAATTATCAGCAAAAGGACTGCGCCCGGTATTCCCAGCACCCCCACAACCAGTGCGCTGACCATGTTGAGAGGAATAAAAATCCCAAATCCTGTTCCTATTGCATTTATAACCAATATTGCCAGCCCGCCTATAAGGCTGTTTGCAGCCAGCTTCAGCATCAGCTTCAGCGGCCACAGAAAAATTTTGCCAATGAGAAATATCAGAATTATCATACCCGCATATGTAAGAAAAACTCCCATCTGCACGCCCATATTTTTTCCCTCCTTGCTTTGTATAAAATATGTCCGGTTGGAATAAAATAGAATTAAATAACCCAGAAAGGCGTGGTAACATATGAAATTCAAACAAACCAGTTATTCTCAGGATGACATGCTTTTTGACTCCATCAGGTCCGCACGCAGCGAACTTGACAGGGCAACAGTACTTTTCAATGAACTTACCGATGATACAGGAGTGGATTATGCCTCCTACAACCTGCTGGCAGCCAGAGCAAAATACTCTTACCTTCTCAAACTGGCCAAAGAAAAAAAGCTTTCTGTATAGGCTACAGTTCTCTTCTTCCTTCCAGAGATTTCAGCAAAGTAACTTCATCAGCATACTCAAGGTCGCCGCCCACCGGGATGCCGTGAGCAATTCTGGTTACCTTGATTCCTGCCGGCTTGATAAGCCTTGCAATATACATTGCCGTAGCCTCACCTTCAATGTTAGGGTTTGTTGCGATAATAAGTTCCTTCACATCGTTTGCCTGCAGACGCTGAATAAGTGCCTTGAGGTTGATATCCTCAGGGCCGATGCCTTCCATCGGTGAAATCACACCATGAAGCACATGATAAAGGCCGTTGAACTCCTTGATTCGTTCCATGGCCATCACATCCCTCGGACTTTCCACAACGCAGATTACATCTTCTCTTCTTGAAGGATCGCTGCAGATTGCGCAAGGGTCTTCATCAGTCAGATTCCCGCATACAGAGCAGTACTTCATTTCTCTCTTTGCAGAAAGAATCGCCTCTGCCAGCTGCTCAGCCTCTCTGTCCTCAAGGGACAGAATGTGGAAAGCAAGGCGCTGTGCAGACTTGCTGCCGATGCCCGGAAGCTTGGAAAGCTCGTTTATTAACTTTGCTAATGGTTTCGGATATTGTCTCATGTTTTACCTACAATATAAACTCCGGCGAAAGACCTAAAAAGTTACATTCTCCGGAGCTTTTTCACATATTTTTTAGAATCCAAGTCCTGGAATTCCAAGACCGCCTGTTAACTTGCTCATTTCAGCATTGGAAATTTCGTCAATCTGTCTGAGACCTTCGTTGACTGCTACGATGATTAAATCCTGAAGCATTTCAACATCATCAGGGTCACAAACTTCAGGCTTGATTTCAAGCTTTACGATTTCCTTCTTGCCGTTGATAACTGCTGTTACAGCACCGCCGCCTGCAGTAGTTTCGATTTCCTTCTGCTCAACTTCTGCCTGGATAGCTTCCATCTTTCTCTGCATTGCCTGCATCTGCTGCATCTGTTTCTGCATGCTGCCGCCACCCATACCTGTTGATGGCTTCTTGCCGGCTCTCATACCTTTGCCCATTTCAATTCCTCCATTTTATTATAATTATTCAAATTCGATGTCTATACCCAGAATGTCGCTGGCCTGTTTAGCCAGTGCATCCAGGTCTTCTTCCTGTTTCTTCACTGCCGGCTGGCCGGGGATGTTTTCTCCTTCGGCGTAGCAAAGCATGCGCACAGGTCTGCCCAGTTTACGGGCCATGATTTTTTCAATATCTTCACGCTTCTGCTCAGTAAATTTCTTCGCAAAAGCGGTTTTAGCGATTACTGTAAAATTGTTTTCGTCCACGCGGGCCAGAACAGTACCGTTTCTGATAAGGTTGAAACTGCCCGCTCCGTCTTCGCCCTCTTCGAAAACTTCGTGCCAGAGGCTGTCGTTGTCAGCGCTGGACTCCATTACAGCAGCTGTGCCCTTCTGTTCCTGCTGCACAGGCTGTACCTCTGCTGCTGGCTGCTGTGGCTGAACGTAAGTCTGCTGAACCTGCGGAGCTGTATGCTGAACAGGCGCCGCCTGAGTTCTTGGTCTTTCTCTGCGAGGCGCAGTGCCCTCTTCAACCAGGTCAGTTGCAATTGCAACTATGGCCAGTTCCAGGAGTATTCTCGGCTGGGTGGACCATCTGGCATCGTTGATTGTCTTGGAAAGCCTGATGATCGCATCATTGATTTCCTCAAGGGAAATGTGATGACTCTGGTCCTGGATGCGCTGTATGTTCTCTGCGGACATGTTGAGAATGTCCTCAGGATTTTTAATGAACTTGGTAATCAGCAGATTGCGGTAATGTGACGTCCAGTCCTTCATCATCTGCTTTACGTCCTTGCCGTCAGCAAGGGCACCGTCCAGCAGAACCAGCGCTTCCGCAACTTTTTTAAGCGATACCAGTTCAGTAAGATCGATATAAAAATCTTCTCCTGCCGCACCGATGTACTCCAGCACGTTTTCCCTGTCCACGTTCTTCTCTCCGGAGGCAAGAACCTGGTCCAGAATGCTCAGTCCGTCGCGTACTGAACCATCAGCTGCATTGGCAAGGAGCTTAAGGGCGCCGTCAGTTATGTCCACACCCTTGTCCCTGCAGATTCTGCCCATACCTTCAACAAGGATGTTCTGAGGAACTCTCTTGAAGTCCAGTCTCATACATCTGGAAAGGATTGTTGCAGGCAGTTTCTGCGGCTCTGTGGTGGCCAGGATGAAAATTACGTTTTCAGGCGGCTCCTCCAGAGTCTTTAAAAGCGCATTGAATGCTCCTGTGGAAAGCATGTGCACTTCGTCGATGATATATACTTTTTTACGGCCCACTGCAGGCGGGTACTTGACACTTTCTCTCAGTTCACGGATGTTTTCGACACCGTTGTTGGAAGCCGCGTCGATTTCCATTACGTCCATGAAGGAGCCTTCTTTGATTGCCATGCAGTTTGCGCATCTGCCGCAAGGACGGTCGCCGCCATCCAGACAATTTACAGCCTTGGCAAGGATTCTGGCAGTGGTTGTCTTACCGGTTCCACGTGTTCCGCAGAAAAGATAAGCGTGGTTCACACTGTCAGTTGCAATCTGGTGCTTAAGTATTTTTACGATGTGTTCCTGTCCCAGAATTTCGCTGAAAACTTCAGGTCTCTGGGCTCTGTACAATGCGGTATACATGTTTCCTCCACATTTTTTCACATTTTAACGCAGTGTAAAAAATTGCCCTTAAAGAGCCACGCATGACGTTGGAGAAGGCTAATCTGCGGCACATAAGAACTTCCGCTTATTGCTGCTTCCTTCCGGACCTGACAAGGTTCACGGCATCCCATTGCGCAGGACCCAAACCATGCCAGGCGAAGCTCTCTAAGGACAATTTTTGTTTGCCATGGTATTATATCATAGTTTTATATAATGGTCAATAGGCTAATGTATTGAGGGATTATTTCGTACTTATCGCTATGATTTCTTTTTGCTGTCATATAAAGAATTCTGTGGATTCCTTCCGGTTGCTGAGGCCCTAATGCTTTCAGTGCGTCTGTATATATGTATCTGATTTCTGCAATATATATCCGATATGCATATATATCCCGATAGGCAATTTCTTTTTCAAAAAGTGAAAATTCAGGTATTTCCTCATATTCTTCCGACGTAAGCCTCGTAATTTTTTCGATTGAATAACTGGAATAAGCATCAGGAAAATCATTATAGCGTCCTCCCAGATACCCTCTATATACTCCCACAATACATTCCATTGGTTTTTCCACCAAAGGACAATTAATGTCCAGCGTTGCACCATCGATTTCAAAATGCAGCGGGCCTTCATAAATGTATTCATCATCTAACAGTAAGTCCTCGCAAATAGCCTTTAGATTTCTGTAAAACCTGTCTATCCCATTGTATGAATAATATTTCTCACTCTTGTAATCGTAGTAGCAATCGAAGTAAAATATAACCAATCCCTCAAAGTCGATTCTTGCCATCTTACTTCTTACCTGTTCATTTCTGGTTACTTCCTCACAGCGTGGCATCCGTTTTAAATATAAAACAATTTGTTGTCGGGTTTCTTCACCGAAAGGTCCTTCCAGTTCAAATCTGTGCACCTTGTTATTTCCTTCATAATAAACCACATCCCCGAATTCCAGCTCATCTTCCTGAAAATTGAGTGGTCTGTGGCGGTATTCATCATATTCATAAAAGGCCACTGCCCCGAGAATCAACAGCACCACTGTCAGCGCAGCCCAGAGAGGTTTGCTCTTTTTCTTTGTATCGCGGACATATCCGTCAATCCCCCTGATCGCCGCCTGCTCTGCTTCACCTGCTGTCACTGCCACATCATTGCTGCGCCGTTCGCCGTCCAGAATCTCTGTTACCGATATATCCAGAGCCTCTGCCAGCGGCTGAAGCATGGAAACATCGGGAAAGCTCTTTGCTCTCTCCCACTTGGAAACTGCACGGTCAGTAATACCCAGAATATCTGCAAGTTCACGTTGCGTAAGGCCCTTTTCCTTCCGGGCATTTTGTATAAGCTCAGCTGTCTTATTGTAATCCATCTCATCCTCCGATTCTTTCCCTTCTAGGCGCAATTATATCATTTTGCAGCTTTTCAGGCAACAAACCGTTAGTTGGATTGACCTGAAAGTTGCCTTATACACACTTTTATGGTAAAATCATACTATCAAGCACCAGGGGGATTATTATGGAAAAAAATACAACACTTAACATCAGAAAACCTTTCGGCGGTATCAATGCCAACACACTCAGGTTCATCGCCTGCGTACTCATGCTGCTTGACCACATGTGGGCAACTGTGGTTCCCGGCAACAACTGGATGACATATCTGGGCCGTCTGGCTTTTCCTATATTCGCCTTTCAGATTGTGGAAGGGTTCTTCCATACATCTGATGTCCGCAGATACGCCAAGCGCCTGCTCATATTCGGCCTGATTTCGGAGATTCCTTTTAACCTGATGTTCTCCATATCGCCTATATATCCTTTCCACCAGAACGTCATGTTTACCCTGCTTATCGGCCTTCTGTGCATCAACGAACTGGAAAAGCTGCGCACATTCCCGAAAGCAGGCGAAGTGCCAAAATCCGCAATAATAAAGGCGCTTATTTTCGGAATCCTTAAACTTCTTGGCCTGCTGCTTCTGTCAATCGTCGGCTTCACCGATTACGGCGGTTACGGTGTGCTGACAATTATACTGTTTTATCTCTGCCAACACATTAAATTCGGCTGGATTTTCCAGCTTGCAGGCATGATTTATATTAACATCTTCGCCATGAAAGGACTCAGTATACCGATTATCATCGGCGGTACAGAGTTCATGTTCCCTACTCAGGGTTTTGCCGTGTTCTCACTGCTCCTCATCTGGCTTTACAACGGCAAGAAAGGCCGCAGCAGCAAAGCTCTCCAGTACGGGTTCTACGCTTTCTATCCTGCACACATGCTGGTGCTGGCAGCAATAGCGCTGTTGGTATAGCTTTTATTTTCACTTGGAAGTATCCAGGAAGCAAAAAACCATTAGCGGACAATCGTAAATTTTCAGTCACGATTTGTCCGCTTTTTTCGTGATTTACAAAGGTTTTTCGTTGTTCTGCAGGTATTTTTCCGATACTTGCGGACAAATCAATTCAATGCATCCTCTGTTTGTCCGCTTTTCTACAAAATATGCGGACAAATTAATATCCCGTATCCATTTCTGTCCGCATCAAAAAAATAAAGCGGACAAAAGGGAAAAGTTCTTCCCAAATTGTCCGCCCTGTCATATTTTACTTAACCACTTTATAAAGTTCGTCCGCTCTTGGCGGGTCAATCGGTTCTGTCACACCGTTTTCGGTGATTGTAAGACCCTCTTCAGCAGGCACAATTCTGCCGATTACGCGGGCTGCAACGCCTGCAACAGCCAGTTTCTTAAGAATTTCGTCCTTCTTTTCAGGCTTGGCCATGATAATCATTGAGCCGCTGGAAATCAGACGCATGTACTGGATTCCGTAGTATTTGCAGATTTTTTTGGTAACGTCGGCTACCAGAACCTCGTCACCCCATACCTGTGCACCTACACCGGCAATCTGGCACATTTCCCAGATTGCACCCAGGATTCCGCCTTCGGTAACATCGTGCATACCGTTGGTTCCGATTTCTCCGGCAACAGTTCCTTCCTTGACAACGCTCACATCGTCCAATAACTGTTTGGCAGTTTCAATTTCTTCGCGGGTCAGGACTTTGAGAAGTTCTTCTTCGTAGTCACTGGCGATAATGCCTGTCCCTTCAAGCCCTGCGCTCTTGGTCATGATAATGTAGTCGCCTACCTGAATGTCCTCAGCTGATGCAGACTGCCACTTCTTGCCGCGGCCGATGGCTGTTGACACGATTACAGGCTTGTTTACAGCTGGCGTAACTTCTGTATGTCCGCCGATGATTTCAACACCGCAGGCTTCTGCCGCTTCCGCAGCCTGTGCCATGATGTTTTCAACATCTTTTTTAGTGGTGCCGATTGGCAGCATTACTGCAAGCATGATGCCCACCGGCTGGATTCCGTTGGAGGCAATGTCGTTGCAGGAAATGTGTATTGCCAGTCTTCCGATATCTGCAACAGAGGCAGTAATCGGATCTGTTGACATTACGCACTCGTACTCACCAAAGTCTATTACGGCGCAGTCCTCCCCTACTCCGGCACGGACCAGCACCTCGGGTCTCCTGAATTTAATTTTGTCGATTACTGAAGCTTTTAATAAATCGCTGTCGAGTTTTCCTACTTTTAACATTGGTTCTCCTTTTCAGGTCTTTGAATTGTGATTATACACCAGTATATTAATCCGCCCGCCATGTAAGCAATTATGTCCCAGAAATCTCCCACGCTGCCCGGTACCACCAGGGGCGCACCGACTTCCCAGAAAAGTCCTGCACACAGCAAAACCGCCTCAATGCCTGGCAGGTTTTTCAAAGGGCGTTTCCAGAGTTCTATAAAGATATTGCAGTAAGCCATAAAACCGGCCCCGCAGATTATATCGTTGAAATATCCGCTCAGAAATCCGGCAAGCCAGGGCATGTCCACATAACCTTTTGCTGATTCATTGAGCATATACAGACCGGCCACCACTGCAATGATGGCCATGTTCTTCTTTATCATCTTAGAAAATTGACAGGATGAGAATTCCCGCAATAACTGCCAGCAGCACCATTCCGAAGGAAATCCCTTCTTTTTCATTTATCGGATGGCCGCAGTTAGGACAATCGTAAGTCTTTGAACTTACCTGCTTGCCGCAGACAGGACAGTTTATAAAAATTGCCCCTGACATTTCTTCAGGTTCAGGTCCGGCAACTCCGTCTGCGTCTTTTTCTGAGCCGAATCCGTCCGGTTCAACTTCCCAGTAACGGTCTTCTTCCGGCGGTTCTGGTTG
Organism: Bacillota bacterium; assembly: GCA_017436705.1. GTDB lineage: Bacteria > Bacillota > Clostridia > Peptostreptococcales > Anaerovoracaceae > SUG1106. The sequence continues at coordinate 2,558 of JAFSCP010000025.1, read as the reverse complement.
CTTCTGCGCTTCCTCTTCAAGAGGATAACCGCAATGGATGCAGCATTTCGCCTTATCGCTTATTTCTTTTCCACATTCAGGACATGTTATAAGTGCCATGATCATTACCCCTTTCACTGCTGCAAATACAACTTTTTTTCATTATATCATTATTACATAAATCATGCAACAGCTAGCGGTTCTGAAGAAAAGTCATAAGTATAGGCAGCAGGAACATTGCCGCAATGATGATACTTACAACATCTCGCCAGTTTATACCTTCTGCTTTCCTGTTTACCTGATATCCGCATTCAGGGCAAACCGTTGCCTTAGCACTGATTGGCCTGCCACAGGAAGGACAGGTGATCTCCCTTATACCGGAAAGTTCGTTTGGTTCAGGTCCTGCAATTCCGTTCTCATCCTTCAGACAATCTTTTTCAGAAAAAGGGACTTCCCAGTAACGGTCTTCTTCCGGCAGTTCTGGCTGCTTCTGCGCTTCCTCTTCAAGAGGATAACCGCAATGGATGCAGCATTTCGCCTTGTCGCTTATCTCTTTTCCACATTCAGGACATGTTATAAGTGCCATATTCCCCTCCTGATATCAGACTAACCGACTACGCCGCTTTCCAGCCAGCCTTTCACGGTTTCTTCGTCTATGATCTCGATGCCCAGTTCCTTAGCCTTCTTGTTCTTGCCGGAAGTTGAGGTCACATCGTTGTTTATGAGGTAACTTGTCTTGGCACTGACTGAGCCCGCCACCTTACCGCCGGCCTTTTCGATTTCAGCCTTGAGGGCGTCACGGTTTTCGTAATGGTTCAGTGATCCGGTGATTACGAAGGTCAGACCGCTGAAAGCAGTACCTGATGCCTCGAATGACTGGTCAAGCTTTACTTCTTTCAGAAGGTCTTCGACAATTTTCGCTTTCTCTTCATCAGCGAAGAAAGCAGTAAAAGCTTCCGCCATCACTTCACCGATACCGTCGATGGTTGTCAGTTCTTCTCTTGTAAGGTTCTGCACCTTTGACCACTGGTTCTGGCAGTGCTGAGCAATTAAGCGCGCATTGGCAGTCCCGATGTTAGGAATTCCAAGGCTGTAGAGGAACCTTTGAACTGACACATTTCGAGCTTTTTCGACAGCAGCCAGCAGGTTTTCAAAGGACTTGACACCGAAGCCTTCCATTTCTACGATTTCATCTCTGAACTTTTCGATGTGGAAAAGGTCCGCAAGCTCCTTGATCATGCCGCGTGCGATGAGCTTCTCAAGGGTCATTTCAGACAGACCTTCCATATTCATGGCGTCTCTGGAAACAAAATGAGTAAAACTCTTTATCTGCTTGGCAAGGCACTTCGGGTTCGGGCAGAACAAAGTCTGCACCCCTGTTTCGTCGTGGATTACAGTGCTGCTGCCGCATACAGGGCAGACTTCCGGAATCACAATATTATTGCTTCCGGTCAGATTTTCTGCGATCTGCGGAATAATCATGTTGGCCTTGTAAACTGTGATTGTGTCGCCGATACCCAGCTTCAGCTCCCGCATAACGCTGATGTTATGCACAGAGGCGCGGCTCACAGTAGTGCCTTCCAGTTCCACAGGCTTAAAAATCGCTACAGGATTGATAAGCCCTGTTCTGGACGCGCTCCACTCGATTTCATCGAGTGTGGTTTCGCGGATTTCATCGCGCCACTTGAAAGCGATGGAATCCCGCGGGAACTTGGCCGTCTGGCCAAGAGCGCGTCCATACTCAATGTCATTGAAACTTACAACCAGTCCGTCGGACGGGTTGATATTATCTTCTATGCGTCCCGCGAACCACTGAATGGTTTCGTCAAGGTTTGACCCATCCACAACTTTATGCTCTACCACCTTGAAACCACGTTCTGCCATCCAGTCAAACTGCTGTGTTCTTGTTTCAAAGTCCAGCCCTTCTGCCGATACCAGCGAGAAGGCATAGAATCGCACGTGTCTTCTGGCAGTGATTTCGTTGTTAAGCTGGCGCACTGACCCGGAGCAGAGATTGCGCGGGTTCTTGTACTTGGCACTTTCATCAGTGATGCTTTCGTTGATTTTCTCGAAATCCGGGTAACTGATAACCGCTTCACCACGCAGCACCAGTCTGCCTTTGAAGTCTATTGAAACCGGCAGGTTGGTAAACACGCGGGCATTGTTTGTGATAACTTCGCCGATTTCTCCGTTGCCGCGGGTAACTGCCTTGACCAGTCTGCCATCTTCATAGGTAAGAACGATGGTCAGGCCATCCAGCTTCCAGGAAATAACCCCCTCCTGGTCGCCAAGCCATGTACGCAGCTGGTCCACGTCCTTGGTCTTGTCCAGGGAGAGCATTTTCTGCGGATGTGCTTCTTTCGGCAGGTCGGACAGAACTTCATATCCTACTCTCATGGTCGGACTTCCGGACAGAGTTACCCCTGTTTCCTTTTCCAGCTCTTCCAGCATGTCATAAAGTCTGTCATATTCAATATTTGGCATGATTTCCCGGCTTTCCTGATAGTAAGCGCGGGCTGCCTGATTGAGCAGAACGATAAGGTTCTGCATCTGTTCTATTTTTTCCTGTTTTTCCTGTT
>JAFSCP010000024.1 GCA_017436705.1 Bacillota bacterium | reverse complement strand
GAAGACGGTGGAGGCAGATATTAAAGAGAAGAAAGAGTTCCGCAACCATCTGACCGGCTACTACAAAACCAAGCAGGTTGTCGAAGGTTTGAAAGCCTGCAAGAATGAAAAAGCCCGTCAGAAATATCGTGACGAGCATGACAGCGACTTCATTATTCTGAACGCCGCCAAACGCTATTTTGATTCCAAGGGACTCAAGAAGCTGCCGAGCCACAAGGCATTGCAGACGGAAGTGGAACAGCTCATCAAGGAGAAAAATGCTCTTTACAATGAGTACCAAACCGCCAAAGACGAAGCACAGCGGCTTGATACCATTCGCCACAATCTCGAACAGACCCTTGGCAGAAAAATCGAACACAAACAGGAACGTTAATCATTCCCTTCGCTTCGTTTCCATTCCCATCCGGTAAAGTGCCAACCTGGCACTTTACCGCCATCAAAAAAAGAAAGGACAATTTTTATATGAGTGAACAAAAGAAAGCAATCAACATGACACCGGAGGAACTGGACAAGTGGCTTGAATCCCTACCTGCACCAAAGGATGATTTTCTTTATCCGCACTTCTCCGATCCCGACCCTTATTTCAAAATGGAGCATACGCCCCGTGAGCAGGTTCAAAGCTGCTCGTTTAACGAGGACGGGCATTTGACCGTTCGTAACTACTGTGCCATGGCGCTTCCCCAAATTACCGTTACACTTCGCTCCGGGCGAACCATCTACCGCTTCAACGGAAGCTACGACGGAACTCGCAGCCTGCCTGCCAAGGTTTTTGAACACATGGCAAAGGATGCAAACAGAGACTAACGACAAAGGAGACAAATTAACAGATGTATGATATAATGAACGCAAGCAATCCTGTATTGGCAGACTGCCCGCCGATTAAGGAGGAACAAGATATGAATAGGCAGTCTGACAAAATAACTGCTATCTACTGTAGATTAAGTCGTGACGACGAACTCACGGGCGATAGCAACAGCATTGTCAATCAAAAGGCGATTCTCAAAAAATACGCAAAAGAACAAGGTTTCCGAAACATCCAGTTTTTTGTGGACGATGGCTACTCCGGTGCTAACTTTAACAGGCCTGATTGGAAGCGCATGATCGAACTGGTAGAGAATGACCAGATCGGCGTTCTCATTGCCAAAGATATGAGTCGTATCGGTAGAAACTATCTGGAAGTCGGCTTCTACACGGAGATGCTTTTCCCCGAGCACGATGTCCGCTTCATTGCCGTGAACAGCGGTGTGGACAGCGCTAATCAGCAGGACAATGATTTCACGCCGTTCCTGAACATCATTAACGAGTTCTATGTCAAGGACAGCAGCAAGAAAGTCCGTGCAGTCATGAAGCAAAAAGGCGAATCCGGTGAGTATCTGACCACCAACCCGCCCTACGGCTATATGAAAGACCCCGACAATCCCAAAAAGCATTGGATTGTGGACGATGAAGCCGCAGCCGTTGTCCGTCAGATCTTCGCATGGTGCATGGAGGGCTATGGTCCTTCGCAGATTGCCCACAAGCTGAAGGAAGCAAAGGTGGATTGTCCTACGGTTCATTGGATGAAGATGGGACGCAACGCTCCTGCTAAAACACCCGATGACCCTTATGGATGGGTGCCGGACACAGTCTCTGGCATACTGGAGAAGATGGAATACCTTGGTCACACGGTCAACTTCAAGACGCGCAGACAGTCGTACAAGACAAAAAAGAAGCTCGAAAATCCCCGTGAAGAATGGAAGATTTTCGAGAACACCCATGAAGCCATTATTGACGAAGAAACCTTTGCCCGTGTGCAGGAGCTTCGCAAGAACAAACGCAGACCCGCCAGAACAGGTAAAACCAATATGTTCTCCGGTATCGTCCGCTGTGCTGATTGTGGTGAGAAATTGTACTACTGTACCAGCAAGAGCTTTGAAACCCGACAGGATCACTTCATCTGCTCCACTTCCCGCAAACGTGGCAAAGATGTATGCGAAACGCATTTCATTCGTGCGGTTATGTTGGAGGAAGGAACCTTACAGCATCTGCGTTTGGTACAGCTCTGCATCGCAGACTATGAGGATGCGTTCCGTAAGGCGTTGGGAGCAAAAAGAAGTGCAGAGGTTAAGAAAGACCTTGCAGCTAAGAAAAGAACGCTGCAAAAGTCTGAAAACCGTCTGGCTGAACTGGACAAGTTGTTCAAGCGTATTTATGAGGATATGGTCAACGGAAAACTGTCTGAGGCTCGTTTTCAGATGTTGTCTGGTGATTACGAGCAGGAGCAGGAAGAACTGAGAGCCAAGATTGAAATGCTTGAAAATGAAATACAGAATCAAGAAGATCAAGCGGAGAATGTTGATCGGTTTATCCGAGTGGCAAAGAAGCATCTGTATCTGGAAAAGTTGACTCCCGATGTGCTGAATGATATGGTGCAAGCCGTATATGTCCATGCACCTGATACTTCCAGCGGACAAAGGATACAGGATGTAGACATCAGCTACAACTATATCGGCATACTCCCCGCCAATTTACTCTATGACATTATAAACGGAAAGGCGGCATGACCTAAATCATGCCGCCTCCCCGAAAACATTATTATACTGTTTTATTGAGCCGCCCCTTCTGCCGTCCTTTTTCAGTGTTATTTTCAGTTTTCGCCGTAAAGTTTAACGCACTGTGTGCCGTCCATTTCTTCTACCTGGACTGCGATATGTTCCGTTCTGGATGTAGGTACGTTTTTTCCCACATAATCAGCGCGGATAGGAAGCTCTCTGTGGCCGCGGTCCACAAGGACTGCCAGCTGTATGCATGCTGCTCTTCCGAATCTGGAGGTAGCATCGAGAGCTGCGCGGACAGTTCTGCCGGTGTACATTACGTCGTCTACCAGAATGACAGTTTTGCCGGTGATGTCACACGGAACCAGGCTGCTGCTCTGTGCAGGAGTCTCCATGGAAGTCTGGTCCAGGTCATCCCTGTGCAGAGTGATATCAAGTTCGCCAACGGGCACTTCCACACCTTCGATGGCGAGGATGTTTGCTGCCAGAGTGCGGGCAAGGGGAACCCCGCGACGTTTGATGCCCAGAAGTACAATATTTTCTGCGCCCTGGTTATGTTCGAGAATCTGGTGTGAAATACGTTTCAGAGCGCGGCGCATATCGTCCGCAGACATAATTTCAGCTTTTAAAATCATTCTGATACCCTCCTTTGGATATAAATGAAATATAAATGATGTGTAGACTTTTGTCAAGGCAGATGGTAGAATTATATTGAATAATTGTGTATATGACACGGAAGCAGGAGAGAGTTATGGCAGATTTAATTTTGTACTTAGCAGTTACAGCAGTGGGATATATAATCGGAAGCAAAATCCGTGACCGTAAAGACAGCCTTGGATGGACAGGCAAGGTGCAGACAGTGGCGCTTACATGCCTGATAATCTGTATGGGCATGCGTATGGGCTCCAACGAGGAGATTATTTCCAACCTGAGTACCATCGGTGTCAGTGCGGTAGTAATTACAGTAGTGGTAATGGTATTTTCCATTGCCGGAATCTTTATCACAAGAAAGATTATGGGCATCGATAAATACGGCCGCTTCCGCACTGAAGAGGAAAAGGCTGCCGGCAGCAGCGCACAGACGGATGCGCAGGAAACTGACGGAAAGTCCGGAGTGAACACCATGACACTTGTAATCATCGGTGCTGTTATTGCAGGCATGCTTATCGGTTACTTTGTAATAAGGAATATTTTTGCCGGCAACATGGATACATTCAACAACCTGGCAGGCTGGGGAATTAAAATAGGTCTTTGTATCCTGCTGGTTTTCGTAGGACTTGATCTGGGACTTGATGGTACAGTAATTGACAATTTCAGAAAAGTGGGTCTGAGAATTTTTGCTTTCCCGGCAGTGGTTGCTGTGGCTACGCTGCTTGGTGCAGGAATAAGCGGTATGCTTATGGGCTTCAGCCTTAAAGAGTCTCTTGCCATCGGGGCAGGCTACGGCTGGTATTCACTGGCACCTGGAATTATCATGGATGCAGGATATATGACTGCAAGTGCAGTTTCTTTCCTGCATAATGTAATGAGGGAACTCTTTGCAATTCTGTTTATACCGTTTGTAGCATCAAAGGTGGGGTACATTGAAACTACAGGCATGCCGGGGGCTGCGGCCATGGACGTGTGCCTGCCTATTGTTGAAAAATCCACAAGAAGTGATATTGCGGTGTACTCATTCGTATCAGGGGTCATTCTCAGTGCTCTGGTACCTGTGATGGTTCCGCTGATTATCGGTTAGGAGAAAGATTATGGATTTACTGCTTCTTTACGGAGGAATAATGGTAGCCTGTTACTGGGTGGCCAGCAGACAGAGAAACCGGGCAGCAAAGTTTGCTTTTCTGGATCCGGTGCTTAATGCTGTGGTTTTTGCTCTGGTGTTCATCATGGGACTGAGAATGGGTGCCAATGAGGAGGTTACTTCCCAGCTTGGAACTATAGGTTTTGAGGCTGTGGGCATTACTGTTTTCACCGTAGGCGGCAGTATTGCTGCAGTCAGCATTTTAAGGCGTATTATAGGCCTTGATAAATATAGTCATCCTAAAAAAGAACGCATGGGTGACGATTGTACAGATATTGAAATTTCAAAGGATACGGGGGATATTGATGATGACGGAACTGCAGGAGGTGATTCCGGTGTTAAAATGACACTGGGAATACTGTTTTTCGTGGTTCTGGGCATGATTCTCGGATATTTTCTTGTGCCGCAGCTGGTAAACGACCTGGTAAAATTCCAGTCGGTGTCAGGCGACATGATTGTAGTGGGACTTTGTATCATTCTCGGAATCATCGGATTCAATATGGGGCTCAGCGGCGAGATAATACAGAGCCTGAAGGCGGCAGGATTCAAGATTTTTCTCTTTCCGCTGTTTGCTATTTCGGGAAGTATTCTTGCCGGTGCTCTGTACAGCATTATATCACCGCTTACAGTAAGGGAGGCTATGGCGGTCAGCGCCGGTTTCGGCTGGTATACTTTCGCGCCAAGTGTCATCTCTGATGCAGGTCATGCAGTGGCCGGAGCAGTATCTTTCGTACATAATATTCTGAGAGAAACCCTGGGCATAATTTCCATACCTCTGGCTGCAAAAATTTTCGGCTTCATAGAGGCTACCAGTATCACAGGAGTTGCGTCCATGGATGTATGCCTGCCCATTGTAAAAAAGGCGTGCAATGAAGAAACGGTAATATACTCATTTGTGATAGGGGTCTGCATGAACATTGCAGTACCTGTACTGGTACCATTGATTATAGGGTAAATAAACCATATAAAAAAGGCTTCGGACTGAAATCCGGAGCCTTTGGTGTTTTATGAGTGTTTATTTGAGATTTTCCGGGTTGAGACCTTCAAGTTCAGGAATTACGAAGAGACCATCTTTTCTGATGAGTACATCGTCGAACCAGATTTCGCCGCCGCCGTATTCAGGACGCTGAATCATGACAAGGTCCCAGTGAACAGCGGATTTGTTGCCGTTGAAAGCATCTTCGTAAGCCATACCTGGTGTCAGGTGGAAGCTGCCGCAGATTTTTTCATCAAAAAGAGTGTCCTTCATAGGGTGAAGAACGTAAGGGTTTACACCGATGGCAAATTCGCCGAAGTAACGCGCGCCTTCGTCAGTATCGAGAAGCTCGTTGATACGCTTGGTGTCGTTGGCAGTTGCCTTTACAATTTTACCATTTTTAATTTCAAACTTAATGTTTTCGTATGTGAAACCCTGCTCTTCGCTGACAGTGTTGTAGCTGATTGTACCGTTCATGGATTCGCGCACAGGTGCTGTGTAGACTTCGCCGTCAGGAATGTTCATCTTGCCATCACATTTGATAGCAGGAATACCTTTGATGGAGAAAGTCAGGTCAGTGCCCGGACCAACCAGGCGTACTTTGTCAGTACGGTTCATCAGGTCAACCAGCGGGTCCATAGCCTTGGACATTTTCTGGTAGTCCAGAGTGCATACGTTGAAATAAAAGTCCTCAAATGCTTCCTGTGACTTGCCTGCAAGCTGTGCCATGGAAGGGTTAGGATATCTGAGGACAACCCACTTGGTCTTGTTAACACGGTAGTCCAGTGTCGGTCTTGTGAGTTTGTAGTACATGTTCAGCTTTTCTGAAGGAACGTCGCTGAGCTCGGAAACGTTTTCGCCGGCGCGGACTGCAATGTAAGCATCCATGCCCTTCATCTGATAAAGCTGATAATCGTTTAAAAATTCAATCTGTTCCTGGTCAGCACCCAACAGAATTTCTCTGAGAACTGCACCGTCTCTATGATTTACATAAGGCTTTGCACCCAGCTTGTAAGCATCTTTGATCAGCTGTCTTACCAGTGGTTTGCAGCATTCGCCTTCATAGTCAATAAGCACTTTTTCGCCTTCCTTAAGACTGCAGGAATAACCTGTGAGCAGTCCTGAAAGTTCTTTAACTCTTGGATCCATTATTTATACCTCCGATATGTGATTTTTCTATTATACCCTAATTTCTGGTAAAATAAAAGTGTTGGTGTTAAAGAATTGCTAAGAAAAACCCAGAGTAAAACTGTCTTAATTGATTTGTGCTGCAAAAAGCAATAAAATTAAAATATCACAGTAAGAAAAAGGCAGAAAACGGAGAGTTATATGAGAACGATTTTTGTTATAAACCCGGCAGCCGGTCAGGGAAAAGGTCTTGACAAGTTCATGGAAAAAGTCAGAAAGGCTGGCGAAAACACCTGCACTGAGGTTGAAATTTACACAACCAAGGCAGTGGGCGACGCAGAAGAATTTACAGACAGTATCGGCAGACTATCAGAAGGCACCGATGAAGAAATCCGCATTATAGCCTGCGGCGGTGATGGCACTGTAAACGAGGTGCTCAACGGAGCAATAAAATATAATAATATTGTAGTCGGAGTTGTACCGATCGGTACAGGCAATGATTTTGTACGTAATTTCCCGGAAGCGGGCAGCTTCAGTGATATTGAGGCAGTTCTGCGTGGCAGCATCGCGTGGTGTGACGCTATCAGGTACAGTGGTTTGTTTGCAGGCAAAGCGCAGACTAGATACTGCGCCAATATGTTTAATATCGGCTTTGACTGCAATGTGGCCGACCTGACAGGCACCCTCAAAACCTATCCGCTGATTGCAGGTTCCATGGCCTATCTGCTTGGTGTGGGAGCTACCTTTATCAAGAAAAAAGGTGCGGATCTGAAAGTTGAAATCGACGGGGAAGTGCTCAATGACGGGCCGCTGCTTCTGACTTCCATTGCCAACGGCTGCTTCTGCGGAGGCGGGGTTAAGAGCAATCCTTGCGCCGTGGTGCAGGATGGTCTTATGGACATCAATATTATTAAAGATATTACCCGCATGGAGTTCCTGAATCTTTTCCCTAAATATGCCAAGGGAACCCATATGGAGATTTCTGGAATCGAGCGGATTCTTTGCGCAAAGCAGTGCCGCAGGGCAGCGGTTGAGCCAAGGCAGGGCAGCATGCGCCTTTGCGTGGATGGAGAAATCGTGGATGCCGGCAGAGTAGAGTTCGAGTGCGTACAGAATGCATTCAGACTGCTGGTTCCTGAAAAACAGGGAAAATAAACTTGACGAAACAGATCGGACGTTATATCAAATGAATTCTGAAAATAAAAAATGGTATCTGATGGGTCTCAGAGAAGGTGTTCCCATCGGCCTCGGATATTTTGCAGTAGGCTTTACCCTTGGCATTGCGGCAAAAAATGCAGGAATCACCGCTTTCCAGATGGGGCTTATGTCCTTCATGCTTCATGCTTCGGCGGGTCAGTTCGCTGCAATTACTGTAATTGCAGGACAGTCAGGGTATTTTGCTATGTTTCTGACCCAGCTGGTAATAAACATACGTTACCTGCTTATGTCAGCAGCGCTTTCACAGAAAATCAGTCCGGATACTTCTCTGGGTAAGCGGATGTTGCTGTCGTACTTTGTAACTGATGAAATCTTCGGTGTTTCGGCATCTGTAAAAGGTGAACTCAATCCGTTCTATAATTTCGGTGCAATCAGTATCGGTTCTCCGGCCTGGCTTCTGGGCACAGTGCTGGGCGTACTGGTAGGAAATATTCTGCCGCCAGACCTTACAACGGCCCTTTCCGTGGCCCTTTACGGCATGTTCCTGGCAGTAGTGATTCCGGCATCAAGAGAAAGCAGGACCGTTGCGGCGGTAGTAGCAGTTTCTATGGCGGCCAGTCTGATTTTCAGTCTGGTTCCGATTCTTGCAGGAATTTCAGGCGGCACAAAGATTATTATCCTGACGGTTGGAATTGCAGCAATTGCGGCTGTTATCAGACCGGTTGCTGATGAGGAGGTGCAGTAATGAATCTGGAACATAATACGTATATTTACCTGATCGTGGCTGCACTGACCATATACGCAATCCGTGCACTTCCGCTGACACTGATTCAGAAGGAAATTACAAATACTTTTATAAAATCTTTTCTGTACTATGTGCCGTATGTTACACTGGCTGTAATGGCTTTTCCGGCCATTGTGACTGCAACCAGCTCACTGGTTTCAGGGATTGTGGCCTTTGTGGTGGCAGTGGTTGTTGCCTGGGTGGACGGAAACCTGTTCAAGGTTGCCACAGCATCCTGCGTGGCAGTATACCTGACTGAACTTATTGTTTAATATGTCTGCATAAAAACAGAGCATCAAACAAGCTGAATACGCTTGCATGATGCTCTTTTCGTTTGTAAGCTAATCGATTTCCCTGTTTATATGTGCGTCGTGGACCAGTGCTCTGAAGTCCAGGACATCGTCATTGCGGCCGTTGGCCATAAAATCATAATTGTAGACTGTGGATGCCCAGCTGATTACGCTGTCGATGATAGGCGTAGGCACACCGATGTGCTTGGCAAGACAGCTGAGCGGCACGCAGCCGGTACGCACATCTTCAAATATATAGCGGGTGTCAATGTCTGTAGGAGCAGTTACCGTGCTGTATGCGTCAGTACTCTGCAGGCGCTCATACAGGCTGCTGCCGGTGGAACCGTACTTGTCTGTAAGCCAGTCAGATGCGCTGAGAATCTTTATGTCAAGAGCATCTGCTACAGCCATTCGTTCTATATCCATGCGCTCGAGTACATTGGCAACCAGCGGCGAAATTCCTTCTTTGTAGTAAAGAAAATCTTCCTTTGCTTCCACTCTGGTGATATTCATCAGAATCGGCAGCGGATGAAAAATCATGCCGATATTGCTCAGACCTGTGTGAAGTATACTGTACGAAGGGTTGACCACCGGAAAGAGCTCCCGCAGTATTCCTACTACAGCATCAGTTCTGGACTGGTCAATTGCAGCTACATTAAGGTCATTTTTGATTGAAAAAATCACAGGATGCCCTGGTTTCACGCAGCGGCAAGTAAAGGCAAGTGTATCGGCTTCTGCAACGGTAACATCTGCTGCACAGCCGTTTTTTGTGAGGGCGCTCTGGAACTGGTAGGAGCCGAAAGTCCTGCCTGGATTGAGGACGATGGTCTGACCGTCAGTAAGGAAAGGCGCCATTTCCTTTGCAACTACTGTGTGGTACTGGGAAGGTGTTGTTACCATGATGAGATATGCACCTTCGACAACTTCCTGCATATTGCAGCTGATAAGGTCAATTTTTACCTGACACTGCACGACACCATCCAGAGTGAAAATATTGTTTTCGAACATATCAACACGTTCCTGCTCACGGGCATAGAGGCTCACATGAAAACCCATGTTGGCAAAATACGCAGCCATGGCCTGACCGCCGTTACCTGTGCTGATTACGGCTATTTTTCTCTGATTGTTCATTATATGCGGCCCTCCTTCCTGAGAAGTTCGAGGCGCGCATGTTCATCCATGACTGATGAAGTCTGAGGATTCCAGGCAAGACATTTTCCGTCTATGACGCGGGTCTGGAGAAGTCCGCGGAATTTGTCGTTTTTTACGATATGCGGGGCATCTATTATGCCGCGGCGGATACAGTCGCTGAGAACTTCAGGGTCTGTCAGCGGGTCATCTGACTTATGACTGTAATAGGAGCAGATAAAGTCGATGAGGTATTTTGCTTCGCCGATAAGTTCATCTTTGCGCGCCTGCACAGCCGGGTCGCAGGTCATGTCCGCACCGCCCTGAAGGACTGAACGGATAACGCCTCTTGCAATGCGGCAGCTTTCAATGACCACTTCAGGAGTGGCCGCGAATTCTGCCTCGCTGTAGCCGACAACGTGGATAATATGAGGTCTGACAGCCATCTGCAGCATGGTGCTTGCAGCCAGCTGACCCTTTGCAATATCTTTGTCACCGCTGAGGAAAGGCAGCCCGCAGCGGACTTCGCGGTAGGAAGTGAAGCTTTCATCGTGAAGAGACTCTACCATGTGAATCTGTGCAAGGACTTTGCCCAGGTCCATGGAAAAACTCAGGGAGTTTGGAATATTGAACATGTATTGTGATACATAGTCCCGCACTCCGCATTTTTTAGCATTAAGGGCAGCGATATAGGCCATAACGACTGAAATAGTGTCATGGGCATCGCGCAGACCCCAGTGGTGAGGTTCGTTCATTTCCACAGGAATGCCTCGCTCTGCGTGCCAGCGCATCAGTTCCTGGGCTTCTTTCATTGACTGTTCTACAGGGCGTGTGCCGCGGCCGTCCAGTTCGTTATACCAGCAGAGGGGCACTGCGCACCATGCATTACTGATGTTTTCAGCAAGGACTTCTGCCATCTGTATTACGTCAGCAGTACCGCTGTAACTTCTCATCAGCGGGAAGTTGCCGCAGTCTGCAGCTTCTCTGAGTTTGCGGAATTCTTCAGCGGATTTTATTGAAACACCGCCTGCGCCGTCCATTTCAGGATTACGTTCTTCCGGACGGAAGAAAAACTGCTGGGTGTTCTGGTCAGGTCCCAGGGATATTACATCCAGCACCCTTGATTCAGCGATTGTGCGCACGCCCTCAAGAGTCTGCTCATAATCAGGCAGGCCGAAATGGTGGCGCAGCAGAGGATAAGGGTATTTCTGGTGAATCCGTTCAACCAGTGTATCTGCGTGTTTTACTTCAGCATTGCCGGACAGCTCTCCGCGGAGCAGGGCAATGCAGTCATCGATATCCTCGGTGCTGTCATATACAACATCGAAAAAATTCAGTTTCTCAACTTCTCTGGCAACAGGGGAAGTGCCGCCGAAAATCCACACCGGCTGGTGAGGGAGATCTTTACTTAGTTCTTTAAGTTCCTCCACAAGAGGAATAACGTTTGCTGGTGTAAGCCGGTAGCCGAGGGCCACCATGTCCGGCTTTTCTTCCCGGACTTTCTCTGCAATCTGAGCTACAGGCACTGCAGGTCCCATAAAAATGCTTTCATATCCGGCATCCTCTGCCAATGCCAGAAAATGAACAGCTCCTGCCACATGGACGCAGTTGCCTATGGAAGCGCCGATAATTTTCTTTTTCATGATTCTCATCCTCTCTCAAATTTATTTGGGCGGGGGTGATATAATGTCTGAGTTCTGTGCTTTACCGCTTTATTATAGTGTAACATTTTTGGAAGGAACTTTCAATAATGGTTTGGTTTTGTAATTGTAAAGATTGTGTGAAGAGCCGGTGGAATAGCAGTCAGTTGACATTTTTCTGCGGGAGGGATAAAATCTTATGCAGAAACCATACAATGTATGCGGAGGTGAATTATGAGCAGAATTCAGGCATCAGTACATCCTGATGATGATTTACATTACGAAAAAATGGGTCTTAAAAAAGGCCAGGTTGAAATATGGGAAGACGGTATGCGTACCGATGGCAGCAAGGGTACATACGAGTGGTGGTATTTTGATTCCCACTATCCTGACGGAACCAAGCTGGTGATTTTCTTCTTTTCCAAATCACCTATTGCAGTTGACGGTCCGGTAAAGCCGATGACCACCATGGAACTGACATTGGCAGACGGAACCAAGTACTCGGAGGAAGTCCATGCAACAATTGCAGACAGTTATTATGCCAGAGAACGCTGCGATGTACGGATTGGTGAAAGCAGCATCAGCGGCGACCTTAAGCATTACGACATTACCTTTAAGGGAAAGACCATGGAAGCAACAGTGACTCTGGATGGCACAATTCCGGCATGGCGCTCCCAGACGGGAAGTATTTTCTTCGGAGACAATGAGGAATACTATTTTGCGTGGCTGCCTGCAATTCCTGAAGGAAAGGCTGTGGCTGACGTAAAATATGACGGAAAGGAAGTCCACCTTGAAGGCAGCGGTTACCATGACCACAACTGGGGCAATATTTCCATGCTGAAACTGATGCACCACTGGTACTGGGGCCGTGCGAAAATCGGCGATTACAAAGTGATTTCCTCCTGGATAACCGGCGAAAAGAAGTACGGTTACAAGGAATTTGACGTATTCATGCTGGCAAAGGGTGACAGAATTCTGGGTGATAACAGCAACCACACCCTGAAGTTCCTTCCTTGTGAAGAGTATACCGACCAGCATACCGGCAAACCGGTTTATGGCAAAGTGGTTTACGAGTACACCACTGAAGCGGGCGAAAATTACCGTATAATCTATGACCGCAAAGGCGACATCGCCAAGCAGAATTTCATCGACCTGCTTCCGGGAGTGGTACGCCTGGGCGCTAAACTTATCGGTTTCGAGGGCTCATACCTGAGATTCGAAGGCACAGCAACTATTGAAAAGCTTGAAGGCGGCGAAGTTGTGGAAACTGTGACAGAACCATCTGCAGTGTGGGAACTGATGTATTTCGGCAAGGCCGGTGCGGACAAGAACTAAAGAGTAAAATTAGATAAAGGAGAAATGTTTTCCTGAAGATGCGGAATGTTTTCTGTGGGAAAACATTTTTGCTTTTTTGGAAAATATCCGCTGAAAAGTGGGTTTGATGGTGGACCGCGGACTGCGGAAAATGTCGGATGGCGGCGAAATTTGTCGATAAATAAGAATGATTCACGCTATTTTACATATTTCGACATGCTCGTTTTCCGAAACATTTGGAATGTTTTCTGTGGGAAAACGAAAGTACTTTCATAGAAAACAAAAGGATGGAGATGGAGGAATTCGACCCTCATCTGGAGATGGAGGGATTCGACCGCCTGCTTCGCTTCGCTCGCAGGCTGCGTCCTCGCAGGCCTGTTTGGCCTGCTTCGGACCGCTCGCTGCCCGGAAGTTCACCGGACTTCCGGACGGACGCTCGCGCCCTCACGGGTTCTCATCCCAGTCATATTCAAGATAGCAAAAAAGAGTGGAAAAAATCCACTCTTTTTTACTATGGCGGAGATGGAGGGATTCGAACCCTCGCACCGGTTACCCGGCCTGTCGCATTTCGAGTGCGGTCTCTTGAACCACTTGAGTACATCTCCATTTTTTGTACCACAATAATATACCATAACCTTTACAGATATTCAAGTTTTGTGTTATATTTTATGTATAAATTACCAGGGTAGAGAGGTGCCTCTATGAAAAGAAAAATCAGAATTATTGTTGCCAATCCGGCAGGGAATATTACAATTTTTGTTAAGGACAGAATGGGCAGGGATGTGTACCAGAAGGTGGCCAGTCAGCTCCTTGATATGGAAGAACTGAAGGGTGAACAGGTGGCATTTATGCACGACGCGCCGGAATGCGGCAGGGCAGAGGGCAAAATGGAAATGTGCGGGCTTGAGTTCTGCGGCAATGCGTCCAGATCTTACGGTCTCATCCGTGCAAAGGAAATGGGCATCGAAGGAGAAGGAAAGGTTTTCGTGGATGCCAGCGGCTGCAGTGAAATTCTGACTGTAGGTGTGAATACTGAAACCGGCTTCACAAAGATTAAAATGCCGCTTCCTGTGAGCATGTCGGAATTTGACCTGAGTAAATTGCCGATAGACGATTTAAAAGTAAATCCAATGGCTGAGATGCTTCTGCGCAGGGCAACCTGTGTGAATTTCGGGGGAATTGTTCATGTGGTGCTCAGCGATATTGAACCGAAGAAAGAGACTTTTGAACTGATAAAAGACCGCATCATTGAAGTATTTAATCCGCCTGCAATGGGCGTAATGTTCTGCGATTCATCTGAGAATAAAATGACTCCGGTGGTATATGTCCGCGACGTGGATACAACATATTTCGAAGGCTCCTGCGGTTCCGGAACTACTGCATGTGCTGCTGCCTTCGGAGCAGTGCTGGGCGACGGTGAGCATAAGTTCAGCTTCCCGCAGCCTGCTGGGACAATAGACGCGGAAGTCGTAATAAACCGCAAAAAAATCGAAGAAATATATATCGAAGGACCTGTGGAACTTTCAGAAGAGATGGAAGTTGAGGTTGAAATTTAATACAGTAATATAAGCAAAAGCACTGACCTGTGAGGGAACAGTGCTTTTTTCGTCTGTTGATTTATTGATTATTTTTGTTGCTTTCTTCCTGCTGGCGCATTACAGTTCCGTACAGAACCAGCTGTTTCAGGGAATTTACTCCTAATTTGCTGTAGATATTCTGGTTGTGATACCTGAGAGTACTTTCCTTGATGGAGGCGATATCGATGACCTCTTTGACAGTTTTTCCGTCGAGATAATAACCGAAAATTCTCCGCTCAGTAGGTGTAAGAGAAGGAATGCCGGCGAGGAACTGCTGGTAGTTGTCCGGGTCGATTTCCTTCTTTCTGGAGTATGCCAGCCTTGAGATTTCTGTCCGGGCTGACTCATATTGATTCCTGAGGCTGTCAAGTTCTCTGAGCACAGGAACCAGAAACCGCTTGCTGAAAAGTAAGCAGCATGTCACTGCGAAGAAAATAAGCAAGGCAGCAAGAATTACATTGTGGACAGTGTTCTTTCCGGCAGCATTCCTGTAGTCGGAATTTTCAATCATAACCGAAAGAATGTAATCATCATTGTTCGGTGAAATACTGATAGTGTTCACTATACCTACATACATATCATTTTCGCCATGAATCGATACGAGTCCGTTATCGTCACCACTGATTTCCAAAGCAGATGACGGCGGCTGATGGTAGCCGCTGGTCGTACCGCAGCTGAGACCCTTTGGCACATATATATCTTTCTCTGTACCAGGAGCAAAAATGTATGTCAGGCGTTCAGTTTTGGCAGGCTGGGCATGAAAACTCTGAAAGTAACTTGCACTGATTTCAAAGCCGCAGATTCCATAAAAAGTACCGTCAGATCCTGTAACCGGCAGCGCGAGAAGCATTACCTTTTCCGACGTTCCGGGAAGCAGAACAACTTCTGTAAAACAGTAAGCGTCAACAAGATTACGTCCGGCGAGGGACTTGATTTTTTCGTAATCAGGGAAAATATCTGTCCGGAATTCCATGTGCCATTTCCTGTGGGGCATGATGCCATGGGAACGGGCAATATTACTCAGTCCGCGGTACATGAGCACATCCTGATAGTCCTGTTCGTAACCGTTTTCCTGAAGCCAGATACCGGCCCTGGATTTTTCAGAGTTTTCAAGGGAACTGTTGATTGTAGTATCCAGCAGCATGAAAACTCCCGAACAGTCTTCAAGGAACATCGTATGCCTTAAAGGCTCAATAAGCGCTTCCTGGACAGAAACAATTGCAGTCTGATTATCTTCCAGATTACTGAATTTACTGCCTGAGCGTGACAGGTATTCATCAATAATATAACTTGTTTCCTCTGACAACTGTATGCCTGCCGCAGCCAGACTGTCAAAGTGGGAATGTATATCTTTTTCGAAGACCTCCATCTGGACATCCAGCGTACTGAAGGTCTTTTTTGCTGTGGATTCGTATTGGCCGAAGAGGACCAGCCCCATAAGCAGGGCAAGAATCAGCAGGGCTGCCAGTATGAACATGTAGCAGAACAGCTTGCTTCGTAAAGTACGCGCAGGATGGCGTGAGACAGAGATTTTGTCCATAAAATCACCTCCGCACTATCTGACGGAGCAAAGGATACTCCATGTTTCTTCAGCCACTGCTGCAGGATCTTCTCCATTGTCGCAGCGCTGTTTCAGTTCAGTCTGACACTGACGGAGAGCATTATAAAGGGCGTCAACTTTGTCGTAATATCCTTCGAAGTCAGGGCGCACTACAGCAGTGCAGGTCTGGCGCATTGTACTGATTGCATTGTAAAGGCTTGCATATCCTTCATCAGCAAACTGGTAGGTGCCGATTGCTTCGAAGGCCTGGTTGTTTACAGGCATATAGCCGGTTTCAGCTACGAAATCCAGGTTGCGCTGACCTTCAGTAAACCAGCGGAAGAAAACAGATGCAGCTTCAGCTTTCTGCTCATTTGTCTTGTATGCCGCAAGGCCCACGCCAGTCTGAGGCATGTATTCTTTTCCGCCTGAACCTGTAAGCGGCAGAGGCAGAACCTTAAGGTTGGT
>JAFSCP010000023.1 GCA_017436705.1 Bacillota bacterium | reverse complement strand
TTACTACATTATAGTATAGCACAAAAGCTCGATTTTTTCAATCCATCAGACAAAAATAGCGTGGAAACTTTTTGTGAAAAGTAAAAATATTATGAACTCGTATTATTTTGCAGAGAAACCCCTTGACAAATTCCGTCTTGAGAGAAGATATTCTGAGAAAACAGAGATTAAAGAAATTAATTTAGAAGGTAGTAAAGAAATCATCTACGAAGGAATAATTATATGCCAAGATGCTTGTAATGATGGACAGCTATATATGCGAGACTGTGAAAAAAAGTCTGTAAATTACCTTCCATGGTAATTTAGGTATAACGTAAACCTTGAAATTCCAAGGTTCTTAGCTAAGGATAATATAATACAGGTCTTAAGTCATGTCAAGGACACCTTCGTCAGGAAGGTGTCCTTGGCTGCTTTCGGAGCATATTATGCAGGGAATCGACCTTCATACATGATGGAAAATTCACCATATACCTTGCCCCAGTTTCTCAGCGGCTGGGTCCATTTTTTCGTAGCCTGGAGGGTTGCAAGATACAGGGATTTCAAGAGTGCTTTATCATTTGGAAATACTGTACGCTGGCGGTTCAATTTCTTGTATGTACTATTCAGGCTTTCAATTGCGTTGGTAGTGTAGATAACCTTACGTACTTCAGTGGAGAACTTGAAGATTGGTGTTAATACATCCCAGTTCTGTTCCCAGCTCTTCATGGCGTTTGGATATTTACCATCCCATTTGTCTGCAACAACCTGTAGTGCTTCATAACCCTGCTTTTCATCAGGAGCCAGATAGATGGACTTTAAATCCGTAGCAAATGCTTTCATGTCCTTGTAGGACACATATTTCAGCGTGTTGCGGATTTGATGCACAATACACCGCTGATATTCTGTATCCGGATAAGCTGCGTAAATCGCCTCTTTGATGCCTGACAGGCCGTCTGCACAGATAACCATGATATCCTTTACTCCACGATTTTTAAGACTATTTAGAACGCCGAGCCAGTATTTACTGCTTTCATTTTCTCCAATTTCAAGGCTGATAACATCTTTCATTCCATCTAAGGTATAACCAAGAATAACATATGCTGCCAGCTTACGAATACGATTATCTTCTCTCACAGAAAAGTGTACCGCATCTATGAAAACGATAGGATAAATCTCATCCAGTGGGCGCTTTTGCCAATCGTCAATGTCCTGGAGAATCTTATCTGTTACATCAGAGATAAAGCCTTCACTGCATTCGAATCCATAGATTTCTTCAATTTGATCTGAAATCTGTCTTGTGGTAAGCCCTCTGGCATACATACTGATAATCTTCTGGTCGATGTCGGAGATATCCTTCTGACGTTTTTTTACAACCTGCGGTTCGAATGTGCTCTTACGGTCCTGAGGCACATCAATTTCGAATTCACCATAATTACTGCGTACAGTCTTGGATTTTGTTCCATTGCGGTAATTATCGCTGTCACTGCGTTCATAATTACCGTAACCGAGATGTTCATCCATTTCCGCTTCCATCATTGATTTGATAGTGCCTCCGAGAAGATCCCGGAGAGCAGCCTGAATATCATCTGCAGTTTCAATGTCGTACTCTTGAATCAGAGCAGAGATGATATTCTTCTTGTTTTCATTCAGTGGTCCAACCTTGTGAACATCTTTTTTCTTAGCCATATGAAAAGCCTCCTATGATAATTTGATTTTACCATAGAAGGCTTAGTTCTTTTAGATATTTACAGACTTTTTTTCACAGTCTCATATATGCTAGAACTCGGGGTGTCTCAGTATACGATTTTTATTCAAAGCAAAACACAAAACATAAAAATCGAGGACATATTAGATGCCCTCATATCTAAAACGGAGAAGAATATGTAGTAGTTCTTGTTTCGCTAGAGCCTTTAATATCTCTGCTTACAACCATAAGACGATAAGTGGTGCCATATGTGAGTGAGTCGTATGTATTTGTAAAAACAACAGTTCTGCTATTTATGCCATTTTTGTAGCAAACATAATCGCTGTTTGTTGTATCATTTGTCCAGACGCCATTTACTTGTTTTTGGAGGTATACAACGATGCTATATTCGTCTGCTTCACTTGAAAATGTAACCCACACTTCAGCATCAGCAGATGTCCCACTAGTTCGGTCAATTATATAATCTACACTACTGGTGTCTCTCGGCATCACCTCATCCCCGACAGCGGCATATGATGTAACGGTTGCAGAGAGTACCATTACGAGAACCATCAATAACACACTAATTTTCTTTTTCATAATAAAATCCTCCTTAAGTAAATTAAAATTTCTAACCTATTTACGCGTAATATGTAGGTTGGTTTGATTTTAATGCTTAAGGGGGATTTGGACAAGTAGGTTTCGTACCCAAAATTCTGACAAAGTCCGAGGGTTTTCAGCAGACTGGCAGGAATGCAGGCCGGGAAATGCCGGCAAGTACGGATAAAAAAACAAAAAAGTTTGAATTTTGCTCTTCCATTTATTTTTTATTATGGTATAATATAATCAGCGGAAAAGTTAATTTTTTAACAAGAATTAGCCCCGGTCCGGAAGACCAGACGGTGCAGCGGACGGATCGCGCGAAATGGAATTGAAATTTACATTACATAAGGAGGCAATTTCTAAAATGAAAAAAATTGGTGTATTAGGAACAGGCACAATGGGTGCTGGCATTATTCAGGTTTTAGCTCAGAACGGTTACGAAGTAGTAATGAGAGCAAGAAGAGAATCCTCAGTTGAAAAGGGTCTTGCTACAGTTAAGAAGAACCTGGACAAGATGGTTGCAAAAGAAAAGATGACTGCTGAAGAAGCAGAAGCTGTTTTTGGCAGAATTCAGGGTTCAACTGACATCAACATCATCGCTGATGCTGACCTGGTAATCGAAGCTGCTACAGAAGATATGGAAGCTAAGAAGGCTTTATTCGCTGAATTAGATAAGCTTTGCAAGCCAGAAACTATCATCGCAACAAATACATCCTCATTATCAATCACTGAAATCGCAGCAGCAACAGGCAGACCTGACAAGATTATCGGTATGCACTTCTTCAACCCTGTTCCTGCTATGAAATTAGTAGAAATCATCAAGGGCTTAGCTACTTCCGAAGAAACTAAGAACACAATCCTTGAACTCACTGCAGCACTTGGCAAGACTCCTGTAGAAGTTGCTGAAGCTCCTGGTTTCGTTGTAAACAGAATCCTTATTCCAATGATCAACGAAGGCGTTGGCATCCTTGCTGACGGCGTTGCTGATGCAAAGGGTATCGACACTGCTATGAAGCTCGGCGCTAACCACCCAATGGGACCTTTAGAATTAGGTGACTTAATCGGTCTTGACGTTTGCCTTGCAATCATGGACGTACTTTACACTGAATACGGCGATCCTAAGTACAGAGCTCACACTCTCCTCAGAAAGATGGTAAGAGCTGGTAAGCTCGGCCGTAAGACTGGCGTAGGTTTCTACGACTATACTAAATAAGTAAAATCACATATTCATCTGGAAGAACCCTGCCGTGTGCCCTGCCTTTTATTTGCGGCGGGGTTCTTTTATTGTTTATTCCTTGCAATTTGCGGCATAAGAGTATATTATAAATATATGTAACATTCTATACGTACACGTTCACGCAGTATTTACAGTTCTGAATTTTCTATGAAAGGTGCGGCCCCGCAGTCAGGCCGTGGACAGAGGTATTGAGGTATTATTATATGGAAGAAAAAATTTTAGATTCTGAGACAGTTCAGGAAAGCCCTCAGGCGCAGCAGAGCCAGCAGGGACCTTCGCAGGAACGTCCGGAAGTTGAGGGCATTCTGGAAATCCAGGACGAAAACAATTTCGGATTCCTGAGATTTTCCAATTTCCTGACCAGCGAAAAAGACATTTACGTTTCACCAGTTCAGATAAGAAGATTTAATTTAAAAACAGGAGACAAAATCCGCTGCATTACCCGTCTGCCTAAGGAGGGCGAGCGTTTCGGTGCGCTGCTTTATGTGCTGACGGTAAACGGCGACGAACCGGGCAAGGCAATCAGACGACCTGATTTTGATGACCTGACACCGGTATTTCCTTACGAAAGACTGAGACTGGAAGACGGCAGCAGAGACCTTTCCATGCGCCTTATCGACATCGTGGCGCCTATCGGCAAAGGCCAGCGAGGCCTGATAGTGGCTCCGCCCAAGGCCGGCAAGACAGTCCTTCTTAAAAAAGTAGCCAACGCTATCGAGCGCAATTATCCTGACGTGGAACTTATCGTTCTTCTGGTGGATGAAAGACCTGAAGAAGTAACCGACATGAAGCGTTCGCTGGTGGGCGGCGAAGTTATTTACTCCACATTCGATGAACTGCCTGAACATCACGTGCAGGTGGCCGAAATGGTTCTCGCCAGAGCACAGCGCCTGGTTGAACACGGCAAAGATGTGGTAATATTATTAGACAGCATAACAAGGCTTGCCAGAGCCTATAACATGGTGGTACCTAACTCGGGAAGAACGCTTTCCGGCGGCCTGGATCCCGGTGCGCTCCACAGACCGAAGAAGTTTTTCGGGGCGGCGCGCAAGATGGAAGAAGGCGGTTCAATCACCATTCTGGCCACTGCTCTTGTGGAAACAGGCAGCAAGATGGACGATGTTATTTACGAAGAGTTCAAGGGCACCGGCAACATGGAGCTGCACCTTGACCGGAAGCTTTCCGAAAAGAGAATTTTCCCTGCAATGAGCCTGAACAAGTCCGGCACACGCCGTGAAGACCTGCTCATGGACCAGGACGAAATGGAAGCTGTATGGGCAATGCGCCGTGCCATGGCAAACAGACCGGCGGCTGATGTAACCGAGGAAATCGTTGAAAATCTGGCTCACACAAGGAGCAACAAAGACTTTATTCAGGTAATCAAAAAAGTGCTGATTGAATACTAATTTTAAAGAAAACAGAGGACAAAATTAATGGATTTGAAAAAAATATTTTTAAAGGATGCCTGCCCGACTTCTATCGGCGGCCAGGCAATTATGGAAGGGATTATGATGCGCGGACCGAAGAGAACGGCCATCGCAATCAGACTGCCGGACGGCAGGATCCACATGAAGACTCAGCCTACACCTAAGGCAAGCAAGTGGGCTAAGATGCCCCTTGTCCGCGGCGTTGTAAACTTCGTGGCGTCACTGGTGCAGGGTACGAGCGTGCTTATGTATTCTGCTGACATTCTGGAAGAACATTATCCTGAACAGTACGAAAAGGATAAATTCGACATCTGGGTAGAAGAAAAAGTTGGTAAGGAAAAAGCGTGGAAGATCCTCATGGTTCTTTCAGTGGTTCTGGCTCTGGTAATGAGCGTGGGCATCTTTATGATGCTGCCGACCATGGTGACAGGAATCCTCACCAAGCTTACCGAAAACATTCTCCTGCTCAACCTGGCAGAAGGTGTGGCGCGTATTCTGATTTTCATAATTTACATCTGGGCGATTGCCAAGATGCCTGATATTGCAAGGGTTTTCCAGTATCACGGGGCAGAGCACAAGACTATTCACTGCTTTGAAAACGGACTGGAACTGACACCTGAAAACGCTCAGAGTTTCTACACTCTCCACCCTCGCTGCGGAACCAGCTTCATGGTTTTCGTAATGGTAATTGCGGTGCTGGTACATGCTTTTATGGGCTGGCCAAGCCTGTGGCTGAGAGTTGCCAGCAGACTTCTGGTGCTGCCTCTGATTGCAGGACTTTCCTATGAACTGCTCAAGTGGGCGGGAAGAAGCGACAATATTATAGTAAAGATTCTCAGCCTGCCTGGACTTTACCTGCAGAAGCTGACAACCAACGAACCTGACTTCAGCCAGCTGGAAATCGCAATTGCTACAGTAAAGGCTGTGCTCAATGACGGAGAAGAAGTGCCTTACTTCGAAGGCATCGCGGACCTGGAAGGAAGACCTGTTGAAGGAGAAGTAGAATATTATGAGCCTACCGCTTAAAGAACTTATAAATATCGGTGCCCAGCAGCTTCGTGATGCGGGGGTTGCCGATGCAGATATTGACGCAAAAGAACTGCTCTGCTACATGCAGGGGCTGGACCGTGTTGGCCTGATGCTCCACTGGCAGGACGTGATGCAGGACAATCAGTGCGAAGCGTATTTCGACCTGATTGCACGCCGTGCAGCGAGAATTCCGCTGCAGCACATTACGGGCCGCCAGGAATTCATGGGGCTGCCTTTTGATGTAAACGACAAGGTTCTCATCCCCCGTCAGGACACTGAGACCATGGTGGAAGACGCCCTGGAGCTGGCTGAAAAAGGCACGCTGAGAGGGCAGGAGTATTCCGGCAGCCTGCGGAAGGGCGGGGATGTGCTGGACCTGTGCTGTGGCAGCGGTGCCATAGGAATTTCCCTGGCCAAGCTGAGCAGCAAGCTCCATGTGACCTGCTCCGACCTGAGCAGAGAAGCTCTGGAAGTTGCCAGGAGAAACGCCGCGCTTAACGGCTGCAAAGGCGTGAAATTCACAGAAAGCGATATGTTTGCTGCTTTTAAAGGCAAACTTGTAAATAAAAAATTTGACCTTATTATCTCCAACCCTCCGTACATACCGCCTGCGGTAATCGAGGGGCTGGAACCTGAAGTGCGCGACCACGAGCCGATGATGGCACTGGACGGCGGCGAAGACGGACTGGACTTTTACAGAGTAATCGCGGCCGGGGCGCCCGACCACATGAAGAAGGGCGCCGTGCTGATGCTGGAAATCGGACATGATCAGCGCGCCGCGGTCAAAGAACTGCTCCGCGGCACCGGCCGCTTCGACCGTATCATCGGTCTTACTGACCTGGCGGGCAGAGACCGCATAATCGTTGCGCAGCTTGCGCCCAAGACTAAGTAGCCGAAAGGGAGGATGACCATGGCACAAAAGTATTACGAACACATAACTAATCCAAACCATCTGTACAGCGTTTTCTTCGCACCCCGCGGCAATGCCCGTATGCTCAAACTGGGCAGAGAAATCGCGCAGCAGTATCTGAGTCCTTTCGACCTGCTCATAGGTATTATCGGTGAAGCCGGCTCCGGCAAGAGCATGGTGGTAAAGGGCATGTTCCCCGGACTGGAACTGAGCAACGACGATGAAGGCGTGAATGTACGTCCCCTTCCGCTGCTCAGCGTGGATGAGGACGAAGGTTTCTATGCACCACATACATACCATGTGGACATGCGTTTTGAGACTGCTTTCACCCAGATTCACGTGATTGCAGATGCTGTAAGAACTGCCATTAAAAAAGGCCGCCGCGTTATCGTGGAACATTTCGAGATGCTTTATCCGGTGCTCCAGATGAACGCTCAGCTGCTCATAGGCGTAGGCGAGGAAATCATCGTTACACGTCCTAACATGTTCGGCCCTCTGCCTGAGGATATTGCCGCAAACGTGCATAAGTCCATCACTTACAGAAAGATGGCCCATACCGCTGAAGACCTGGTTGAGTTCTGCATGCCTAACGAACTCTTTGAGAAGTGCTCCCACGGGGATGTAAAGCGTGGTTTCCAGCTGGAATTTGACGAGGTTCCGGACATCAATATTAAAGAACTGCAGACTGCAGTAAGGGAACTTATTGCCCAGGACATTCCTATTTCATATCACGATGAGGACCATATCAACATCGGAACAATCAAGCACCCTTGTACAGGTCCGAGAATTCACGTGCGCTCTACAGGCGAAATTGAAAATTTCCGTCTTCTCAAGGAAATTTTCTACGATTCGATCAAAGAAAAGTATATTATTATCGGTCTGGTGGGAGAACGCTGGGACAAGCAGACCGCCGACCTCAACCGTATTGATATTTAAAAAAGACACGGAGGGATTATTCCAATGAGAGAAATCAATGCAACACAAATTACCGAAATTGTACGCGACCTCTGCATTGAGGCCAACTGTCACCTTCCTTCTGATGTAAAGGAAGCAATCACAACCTGCCGCAGCTGCGAACCGTTCCCTATTGCCCAGACTATTCTGGACAAAATCGAAGAAAATTTCAACATCGCAGATGCTGACAACGTGCCTATCTGTCAGGACACAGGCCTTGCGTGTGTTTTCCTGGAAATCGGTCAGGATGTTCACATCACAGGCAACCTGAAGGACGCTGTAAACGAAGGCGTGCGCCGCGGATATGTGGAAGGTTATCTCCGCAAATCCTGCGTAAAGGACCCAATCGACAGGGTGAACACAGGGGACAATACTCCTGCAGTGCTTTATACCGACATCGTTCCGGGCGACCAGATTACAATCACTGTGGCTCCTAAGGGCTTCGGCAGCGAAAACATGAGCCAGATCAAGATGCTCAAGCCTTCCGACGGTCTTCAGGGTGTAAAGGATTTCATCCTCAAGGTTGTTGAAGAAGCAGGTCCTAACCCTTGCCCTCCGATTGTTGTGGGCGTAGGTCTTGGCGGAACTTTTGACAAGGCTGCATACCTTGCAAAAAAAGCTCTCATGCGTTCCGTGGACGAAAGAAATACCAATCCTTTCTACGCGCAGCTTGAAGAGGAAATGCTGGAAAAGGTCAATGCTCTTGGCATCGGACCTCAGGGCTTCGGCGGCAGAACCACTGCCCTTGCAGTAAACATTGAAACTCTGCCTACTCACATTGCAGGGCTTCCTTGCGCCGTAAACATCAACTGTCACGTAACACGTCACAAAACCGTGGTACTGTAAGGAGGTATATATAATGGAAAAGAAAATCACAGCGCCTCTTACAGAGGAACAGTCAAGAGCTCTCCGCTGCGGTGACAATGTGCTCATCAGCGGCGTGATTTATACAGGAAGAGACGCGGCTCACAAGAGACTTTGCGAACTGCTGGAAGCAGGCAAGGAGCTGCCTGTGGATTTAAAGGATGCTATCATCTATTATGTAGGTCCTGCACCTGCACAGCCAGGCCAGGTTATCGGCTCTGCCGGCCCTACAACAAGCTACCGTATGGACGCTTACGCGCCTGCACTTCTTGACATCGGCCTCAAGGGCATGATCGGCAAGGGCAAGCGTTCCCCTGAAGTAGTTGAGTCAATGAAGAAAAACGGCGGCGTTTACTTCGGCGCCATCGGCGGCTGCGGTGCACTCCTTGCAAAGTGCATCAAAAAAGCAGAGGTTGTTGCCTATGAAGACCTTGGCGCAGAAGCAATCAGAAGACTTGAGGTTGAAGATCTTCCTGCCACAGTAATCATCGACAGCGAAGGAAACAACCTTTATGAACAGGGCCGCAGCGAGTACCTTGCACTGGCGGCTGAAAAATAAAAAACAGTAACGATCAGGAGATTTTATGAAGTACAGCATTGATTCTTCCCGGGACATCCCGATTTACAAACAGGTGGCAGATGCCATCTTAAAAGACATCCGCACCGGTCAGCTCCCTGTGGGTACCAAACTGCCTACAGTGCGTGAACTTGCGGACAATATGGACCTTTCCCAGGGAACAGTCAAACGCTGCTATGAGCACCTGCGAGATCTGGGCGTGGTGGAAATGACCCAGGGCAAGGGAACTTTCGTCCTTGGCGAAGAAGGCGAACCTGCGGGCAGCCGCAAGGACCGCGCCATGGCGGCCATCGACGGGCTCTTTGAGCAGCTTGCAGATCTGGGCTTCACTCCGCGTGAGATGGAAATCTACATCAGCCTGAAGCTTCACGGTCTGGAAGAAAAGTACGATGTAGTCAAGGTTGCAGTGGTTGACTGCAACCCTGAAACGCTCCAGCTTCTGGAAAACCAGCTTTCGGAAATCGGCTATGCCCAGATAGCGCTTTTCTCCCTGAGCCAGCTCTACGAAATCGCAGACAAGCTGAGAAGTGACTACGACATAGTGCTCACAACTTCCTCTCACTTCGGCGAGGTGGAAAGCGCCCTCAAGAGCCGTGATAAGCTGGGCATGATGGCCATGAGACCTGCAACTGCCACAGTCATCGAACTTGCCAAGCTGGACGAGGACTGCAATGTGGGAATCGTATGCGCCAGCGATATTTTTGCAGGCCTGGTGCGCAAGAACTGCAGCGGCATCGGTCAGTGGAGCGGGCGCATGCCTTCTCATCTCTTTGGAAGCGGCGCAGAAACTCTCCGCAGCTTCCTTGCGGACAAAAACGCTGCAATCCTCCCTGAAAAATTCGAAGTTTTTGCATCTGCCGAAGAACGCAGAGTTCTTCACGACTACGAAGAAGCCGGCGGAAGAATCATCTCCTACAACTATACAATCGACAGAGGGTCTTTCATGTATGTTGAAAGCCTGATTAAACGTGTCATGAACCAGAAAAGAAGCGTGTAAGCCTTGCGGCAGCACGCTTTTTTGTGTGTAAAAACTTTTTTAAAACAATTATATCGTTGACGATTGAGCTATAACAATATAGTATAATAGATATAGAACAATCGATGTTTTAAAACGCTTTTAGTTAAAACTTTTATAATAAGACTTACGAGAGGTTACTAATGGAAAACAAGAAAAAATTAGTTATCGGCGTAATCGGCGCCGATGTACACGCGGTTGGAATTCAGATTCTCAACCATGCATTTGAAGATGCAGGCTTTGAAGTAACCAACCTGGGGGTAATGGTTTCCCAGGAAGAATACATCGCTGCAGCTGTTGAAACTGCTGCCGATGCTATCATGGTTTCTTCCCTTTACGGACACGGCGAACTTGACTGCCGCGGACTCCGTGAAAAATGCCAGGAAGCAGGTCTCAAGGACATTCTGCTTTACGTAGGCGGCAACATCGTAGTTGGTAAGCAGCCATTCGACGAAGTTGAAGCAAGATTCAAGAAGATGGGCTTTGACAGAGTATTCGGCCCTGGCACAGACCCTCAGGACACAATCAAAGCACTGAAGGAAGACTTCGGTTTATAATAAGGCTGGTGAAGATATGAATCCGATTCTGATGATAGATTTCGGAAGCACCAACACCAAGGTAACAGCCGTTGACCTGGATGGGGAAAAGCTCCTTGGCACTGCGGCCAGCTACACCACCGTACAGACTGACATCAATGACGGACTTGAAAATGCACTGAAAAAGCTGGAAGCCAAGACCGGCAAGCTGGACTACACTGCAAGATACGCTTGTTCCAGTGCAGCGGGCGGTCTGAGAATGATTGCCAGCGGACTGGTACCTGAGCTTACAGCAGAAGCCGCACGGCAGGCTGCTCTCGGAGCAGGAGCGAAGGTTCTGAAAACCTATGCTTACGAGCTGACAGAAGATGATGCCGAAGAAATCCAAAGACTTGCACCGGATATTTTCCTGCTCACAGGAGGAACCGACGGAGGCAACAAGGACAACATCCTGCAGAATGCAAAGGTGCTGGCAGGCATTGAAGGCACTTTCCCGGTACTCATTGCGGGAAACCGCGCAGCAGCACGTACCTGCGAAAAGATACTCACAGAAGCGGGCAAGCAGGTAATCGTCTGCGAAAACGTAATGCCTAAGTTCAATGAACTTAACATCCAGCCTGCACAGGACAAAATCCGTGAGATTTTCCTGGACAGAATCATCAAGGCCAAAGGTCTTTCACAGGCCAGCCAGCTGATTTCCGGAATCATGATGCCTACACCGGCAGCGGTTCTGGCAGCAATGGAGCTTCTTTCAAGAGGCACTGAAGATTTCGGCGAAGGCAAGGGCCTGGGAGAACTGGCAGCCGTTGACGTTGGCGGTGCGACCACCGACATCTACTCCATGACTGACGGAGCGCCTGAAAGACCAAATACCATCATCAAGGGTCTTCCTGAACCTTACGCCAAGAGAACTGTTGAAGGTGACATCGGCATGCGCTACAGTGCTGCGGGCATTGTGGAAGCGGCCGGACTTGGAGCAGTAAGCAGCCTTGCAGGTCTTGACGAAGACAGAACGCTGGAGCTTCTTGATGAAATCACAAATGATACAAGCCGTATGCCGGACACACCTGAACTTGAAGCTTTCGACAAGGCGCTGGCATCAATGGCAATCAAAGTGGGCATGAGCCGCCACGCAGGAACTTTTGAAAAGGTATATACACCTATGGGTGAAGCATACGCCCAGGTGGGCAAAGACCTTTCCCGTGTGGACAAGATTATCATCACCGGTGGTTCCCTGATTCACAACACACCGGAAGCTGTGAGAGCAATCGCTGCTCACGCTTTATACGACATAAACCAGCCAAGCTCCCTGAAACCTCAGAACGCGCAGGTGCTGGTTGACAAAGAATACATTTTATCAGCAATGGGACTGCTGAGTCAGTACCATCCCGAAACAGCATTAAAGATTATGAAAAAGGAGTTAGTATCCTATGGAACTGCAAAATAAAAAACTTTCAAACGACGTCTTCTTCGCGGAACAGAAAGAAATTCTGAACCAGTGGCCTACAGGCGCTGCAGTAAACTTTGAAGAAGCAATCAAATTCCACCAGGAATTACCTGAACACAAGAACTTTGGTAAGAAGCTGCTCAAGGCAAAGGCAGAAGGCAAGACTTTAGTACAGCCTCGTGCCGGCGTTGCACTTGTAAAGGACCACATCGACCTGCTTACATATCTTCAGGACCAGGGCGAAGCAGACCTTCTTCCAACAACAATCGACAGCTACACAAGACAGAACAGATATAAAGAAGCAGAAGTTGGTATCCAGGAATCCGTACGTGAATGCAAGTCCATGCTCAATGGTCTTCCTGTAGTAAACCACGGCGTTGACGCCTGCCGCGACATCATCACAAGCCTGAACACTCCTGTTCAGATCAGACACGGCACACCAGACGCAAGACTTCTTACAGAAATCTCCTACGCAGGCGGCTTCACTTCCTACGAAGGCGGCGGTATCTCCTACAACATTCCATACGCAAAGAATGTTCAGCTTGAAAAGACTATCCGCGACTGGCAGTACTGCGACAGACTTACAGGCATCTACGAAGAAGCCGGCGTAAGCATCAACCGTGAACCATACGGTCCTCTGACTGGTACTCTGGTTCCACCTTGCGTTTCCCACTCCGTTGCAATCATCGAATCCTTACTTGCAGCAGAACAGGGCGTAAAGAACATCACAGTAGGTTACGGCCAGTGCGGTAACCTGATCCAGGACGTAGCAGCTATCCGTTCTCTGGCATCCCTGACAGAAGAATATCTCTACAAATACGGCTACACTGACGTGGAAGTTACTACAGTTCTCCACCAGTGGATGGGCGGTTTCCCACAGGACGAAGCAAAGGCATTCTCCGTAATTTCCTGGGGTTCCACAATCGCTGCACTTTCCAAGGCAACAAAGGTTATCGTAAAGACTCCTCACGAAGCAATGGGCGTTCCAACTAAGGAAGCAAACGCAGAAGGTCTCAGATGTACAAAGCAGATCATCAACATGCTGGGTGACCAGGAACTTTCCAACGGTTCCGAAGTTCTGGAAGAAATGATGATTATCTCTGCTGAAACAAGATGTATCGTTGACAAGTGCTTCGAACTGGGCAACGGCGACCTGGCAGTAGGTGTTGTAAGAGCATTCCAGGCAGGCGTAATCGATATTCCTTTCGCACCATCCAAGTTCAACGCAGGAAAGATGCTCCCTGCAAGAGACAACAACGGTGCTATCAGAATCCTCAACCCTGCAGGCCTTCCACTTACTAAGGCACTCAAGGACTTCAACCGTGCTAAGATCGAAGAAAGAGCAAAGGCAGAAAAGAGAGAAGCATCTTTCCAGATGGTAATTGATGACGTATATGCAATCAGCAAGGGCAGACTTGTAGGTCGCCCATGGAAATAGACTTTGGAGGTAATAAAAAATGAAAATTACTAAAGTAGTATGTTCAAAAGGCAGAACTGGTTTCTTCTTTGATGACCAGAGAGCAATCAAAGGCGGCGCAAAGGCAGACGGTTCCGTATACATCGGCGAACCTGTAACTGCTGGTTTCAGCGCAGTTCGTCAGGCAGGCGAAGCAATCTCCGTAATGCTCGTTCTTGAAGACGGACAGGTTGCTTACGGTGACTGTGCAGCAGTACAGTACTCCGGAGCAGGCGGACGTGACCCGCTTTTCCTCGCAAAGGATTTCATCCCTGTAATTGAACAGCATGTAGCTCCTACTCTCGTTGGCAAGGAAATCACTTCCTTCAGAGAAATGTGTGCTGAAATGGAAGCAATCGAAGTTGAAGGCAAGAGACTTCACACTGCAATCCGTTACGGCGTTTCCCAGGCAATCCTGGACGCAGTAGCTAAGGCAGGCAAGAAGATGATGTGCGAAGTAATCGCTGAAGAATACGGCCTTACTCCTGAATATAAGGAAATTCCTATCTTCACTCAGTCCGGCGACAGCCGTTATGACAACGCTGACAAGATGATCGTAAAGGCAGCAGACGTACTTCCTCACGCTCTCATCAACAACGTTGACACCAAGCTTGGCAGAGACTGCGAAATCCTCGTGGACTACATCAAGTGGCTCAGCGAAAGAATCCAGAAGCTGAGACCTTCAGAAGACTACGCTCCAATTCTTCACATCGACGTATACGGCACAATGGGTATGGCATACGGCGTAAACAACTATGAAGCAATGGCAGACGCTCTTGAAAGAATGGTAGAAGCTGCTAAGCCTTTCAAGCTGAGAATCGAAGGTCCTATGGACGCTGAAGAAAGAGAAGCTCAGATGCAGGCTCTCGCAGCACTCACAAAGCTGGTTGACGAAAGAGGAATAGACGTTGAACTGGTTGCTGACGAATGGTGCAACACTCTTGAAGATATCAAGTACTTCGCAGACAACAAGGCTGGCCACATGGTTCAGATCAAGACTCCTGACCTTGGCGGCGTAAACAACACTGCAGAAGCAGTTGTATACTGCAAGCAGAAAGGTATCGGCGCTTATCAGGGCGGTACATGCAACGAAACTGACCGTTCTGCACAGGTTTGCGTAAACGTAGCTATGGCAACTCAGCCAGACCAGATCCTCGCTAAGCCTGGTATGGGCGTAGACGAAGGCTACATGATCGTATATAACGAAATGCAGAGAATCCTTGCATGCATGCAGGCTAAGAATGCATAAGTCTGAAAAAAAGGAAAAAACAATGACGCGGGGAGAGAATTTCTCTCCCGCGTCTTTCGCTTATTCTCAGCCAGGTGTGATTTGCGCGGCCATCGGAGAGCAGGCGTCAGCATCTCTGCTCGGAGAGGTCTGGGCCACTCCCAAACCAGGTCTTGTGGACCGGAATAACAACGGCGCCCATACTGACATGAACCTGGCAATGTTTGAAGCAAGCGCGGCTGCGCTGGAAAAAAGCTTCATACGGTGTGCCCAGGCAGGCGCAGAACTTGTGCATGATAATGCAGCTCTGGCAGCTGAGCTACGTAAAACCGGCCTGGAAGCTGAGAAAAGGATGTACGAAGTCACCGGTGGCGTAAACACACATAAAGGCGCAATTTTCAGCATGGGCATCCTTTGTGCAGCAGCGGCAATGATGCCGCAGAAGGAAGTATCTATGACCTGCCTGCAGCAAAATTGCCGTGAAATTGCAGCAGCACTCCTTGAAGAGGATAAGGCATCTGAAACCCACGGCCTTAAAGCCCGTGAGGCCTGCGGTACCGGCGGTATCCGTAAGGAAGCACTCAGCGGCTTTGAGACGGCGTTCTGTACCGGTCTTCCTGCTATTGAAGAGGCTCTGGAATCGGGCTGCGGCGAAAAAAAGGCCTGCGTATATGCTCTTATGCGCATTATGGAAACCACTGAGGACAGCAACCTGGTGCACCGGGGCGGCATAAGCGGCGCAGAATATGCACGTGCAGAGGCGCGCCGGCTGACAAAAGACGGCCCTGCATCAATGGACATGGACGCTGTCCGCATACTTGATGAAGAATTCATCCGAAGAAATTTAAGCCCGGGAGGTTCGGCGGATCTGCTGGCTTTCTCGGTTATGCTTTACAGAATAAAGAAAGGCAATCATTATGATTAAGCAAAAAGCTACAGCTGGAACCCTTGAATCCAGCGATATTTTCGTAGAAATCGCACCGGCAGAGGCCGGAGCCGGAATCAGTCTGGACCTTACATCCGTAGTGTACCAGCAGTTCGGCCCTGAAATTGAAGCGGTTATTTATGATACACTCAAAGAACTGGGCGTTGCTGATGCTGCGCTCACAGTAAAGGACAGAGGTGCTGTGGACTGCACAATCAGAGCCCGCATCGAAACTGCAGTATGCCGCGGAAAGGGAGAGGAATAGCCATGAGAAGAAGTATGCTTTTTTTACCGGGCAACAGCCCTAACATCCTGCTCAACGCAGACTTTTTAGGCTCCGACGCCATCATCCTGGACCTGGAAGACGCAGTTGCACCTACTGAAAAGGACTCTGCAAGAATCCTCGTAAGAAATGCCATCACATCCCTGGGCTACACCCGCGAAGTGATTGTACGTATCAACCCTGTTGAAAGCCCTTACTGGCAGAAAGACCTGCAGCAGATCATCAAGGTTAAGCCTGACATGATTATGCCTACCAAGGTAAGCTGCGCACAGGACGTAAAAATTGTTTCTGACTATATCGGCCAGATGGAAGAAGAATACGGAATCCCTGCAGGAACTGTAAAGATGATTCCGCTCATCGAAACTGCACTGGGCGTTGAAAATGCCTATGAAATCGCTTCTGCAGACCCAAGAGTGACTGCAATTTTCCTGGGCGGCGAAGACTTTACTGCTGACCTGCGCTGCAAGCGTACCAAGGGCGGCAACGAAATTTTCTACGCACGTTCCCGCATGGTTGTGGCTGCAAGAGCTGCAGGCGTGGACGTTTACGATACTCCATGGACTGACGTGGAAGACTACGAAGGCCTTGTTGAAGACGCAAAGTTCGCAAAGAGCCTGGGCTTCACCGGCAAGTCCTCAATTTCTCCGCGCCACATTCCTTTCATCAACGAAGTTTTCAGCCCTACTGAAGAAGAAATCCAGTATGCAAAGGACGTTTTCGAGTGCATCGAAAAGGCCAAGGCAGAGGGCAAAGGCGTTGTTTCTCTTCGCGGCAAGATGATTGACGCACCTATCGTGGCACGTGCCCGCCAGGTGCTTGAAGCTGCCGAAGCAATCAAGGGAGGAAGATAAGATGAGCAAGCTCGTATCAAATATCAAAGAAGCAATAAAACTGACCGGACTTAAAGACGGCATGACCATCTCTTTCCACCACCACCTGAGAAATGGTGACATGGTAGCGGTAATGGTTCTGGACGCCATCTGCGAGCTGGGAATCAAAGATTTAAATGTAAATATCAGTTCAGTATTCGACACTCACGCACCTTTTATCGAGTACATCCGTGACGGCGTGGTGACAGGTATCGAAACTGACTATATGGGCGGCGTTGTTGGCCGTGCTGTAAGTGAAGGCATCATGAACAAGCCGGTAACTTTCCGTACTCACGGCGGCCGTCCGAGCGACATTATCCGCGGCGCATCTCCTATCGACGTGGCTTTCATCGCAGCACCTACTTCCGACTGCATGGGTAACTGCACCGGCAAGACAGGCAAATCCGCATGCGGCTCCTTAGGTTATGCTTTTGCTGACGCAATGTACGCTTCCAAGACAGTTGTAATCACTGACAATTTAGTTGAATATCCGCTGGTGGACTACTCCATCGCAGAAAACTACGTTGACTACGTAGTTGCCGTAGAAAAAATCGGTGAACCATCCGGTATCGTTTCCGGCACAACAAAGATTACCAAGGACCCTGTGGGCCTTGTAATCGCTGACTATGCAGCAAGAGCAATCGACGCTTCCGGCCTCCTTGTGGACGGTTTCTCTTTCCAGACAGGTGCAGGCGGTGCATCCCTTGCAGCAGCAAAGTACCTCAAGGACATCATGCTTAAGAAAAATGTCAAGGGCAGCTACGGCCTGGGCGGCATCACTTCCTACATGGTAGATATGC
This sequence comes from Bacillota bacterium, assembly GCA_017436705.1. Taxonomy (GTDB): domain Bacteria; phylum Bacillota; class Clostridia; order Peptostreptococcales; family Anaerovoracaceae; genus SUG1106. Next base: position 20,188 of record JAFSCP010000023.1, on the reverse strand, counting down.
TCCAGTGCGGATGCTTCAAGGCGCTTTATGACGTTCAGTGCTTCGACCTGGGCGCAGTTGAATCAATCCGTACAAACCCTTATCACATGGAAGTTACAGCAGCACACTACGCAAGCCCTACAGCAAAGAGCAGCGCAGTTGACAGCCTTGACGTTGTAATTCTGGGCGCTACAGAAATCGACACCGACTTCAACGTAAACGTTCACACAGATTCCAACGGCTATATCATGGGCGGCAGCGGCGGTCACAGCGACACTGCAGCAGGTGCCAAGATGTCCATGATCGTTGCGCCGCTTTCAAGAGCAAGACTTCCGATTGTAGTGGACAAGGTTCTCTGCAAGTCCACACCTGGCAATACAGTTGACGTGCTGGTTACTCAGCGCGGTCTGGCAGTAAATCCGCTCAGAAACGACCTTAAGGATCGTTTCAAGGATGCAGGACTTCCTGTTTACGACATCCACGAGCTCAAGGAAATGGCCGAAAAACTCAACGGAGTTCCTCACAAGCCGCAGTTAGGTGACAAAGTTGTTGCCAACGTACTTTACCGTGACGGCAGCCTGCTGGATCAGATCCGTGCCGTGAAATAGCAAAGCACATGATAACAGGGGGAGATTATGTATTTAGAACAGATAGATATTATGAAGGCACAGCCCCTGCTTCAGAAATGCGGCCTTTCCGTACCTGACGGGGTCAATTACACAGCCGGTCTTTTCGACGATAACGGCCTGCTGATTGCCTGCGGAAGTCTGAAATATCTGGAATTCCGCCACTCAGTCATGATTCAGGGAATTGCCGTGGATCCGGACCGCCAGGGTGAAGACTTGCTAGGCAAGCTGATGACTCATCTGGTTGAGATTGCATCAGAAAAGTACTATTTGGAACTTTTCCTATTTACCAAGCCGGAAAAGGTGGTTCAGTTCCAGAACATCGGTTTCAATCTGGTGGCTTCCGCCCGGCCTTATGCGGCCCTGATGGAATGGGGAGGCGGAAAACTGGGTATTGACTGGTACCTTGACCGCCGACGCTCCATAGCAAAGCGTGCCCGCTCTGATTATTATCACAGAATGACAGGCGGCAAGTCATATGGCCCCGAATTCGACCCTGATGCAGACAAACCAAAGATTGCCCGGTTACTTACCAAGGTTCCTTATCCGGAAAAAGTTTCCGCGCTGGTTATGAACTGCAATCCCTTTACCCTTGGCCACCGCTGGCTCATTGAGCAGGCTGCAGCAGAAAGCGACCTGGTTTATGTTTTCGTGGTGGACGAGGATGCATCTCTGTTCGACTCGGCAGAACGTTATGTCATGGTTAAGAATGGTGTAGCCGACCTGAAAAATGTTACGGTAATGAAAGGAGGCATCTATGTGATTTCCTCCCTGACTTTCCCGAGCTATTTTACCAAGGAAGAAAATCTGGCCAAAGCTCACACAGCCATAGATGCTGAAATCTTCGGAAGACATATTGCGCCGGCTATGGAAATAAAGCGCAGATATATCGGTACTGAGCCGATTTCGGCAGTTACTGCAGTGTATAATGAAACACTGAAAGAAAGACTGCCAAGGATGGGCGTTGAAGTGGTGGAGCTGCCTCGTCTTGAACTGGACGGACAGGTGGTCAGCGCTTCCCGTGTACGTGCGTTGCTAGGGGAAAGCCGTGAGCCTCTGAAGAATCCGACACCGGAGCTGATTGCTGAGCTGGCAAAGCTGGTGCCTGAGACTACTCTGGATTACCTGATTGAGGAGGTGCCCAAGTATGACAACAGACCTGAAGAATACTGACGTACTGACACTGAAGGACCTGCTTGACTCCCGGGAAAACCGCGTCCGTCATCAGCAGGAATTGCTGGCAGAATACGGCGGCAGCCTGGTATCGATGACACTGAACATTCCCGGACCTGTGAAAGACAGACCGGAATACCGCAAGGCACTCCGCCGGGGTATGGAAGAACTTAAAGAAAAGATTGCATCAGTTACAGAACCGGAAGGATTTCTTCACGAAGAAATCCGCGATCTTATAACAGGCCCTGAGGGTTATCTCTGCATCAGCAAAGAATCTCTCAGTCCGATGGAACTTAAAAAAGCAGCAGTAGAAGTGGAAGAAGCAAGCCCCCTGGGCAGACTTTTTGACATAGACGTGCTTACAGCAGAAGGCGGCATCAGCCGCGCGGCTCTCGGGGCTCCGCCCCGCAGATGCCTCATCTGCCCGCGCGACGCCAAGGCGTGCGCGCGGAGCCGCGCTCATTCCATGGATGAGCTGCTGGCCAGGGTGGCTGAAATAATTACAGAAACTGTAATCTGATGTTGACTTTCCGGCTATACAGATATATAATAATATTACCGAAATGATGAAGCGGTTCAAAGCGTAAATTAAGACCCCCACAGTGGCTGCTGTGGGGGTCTCGCTATGTAAACATAGCAGGCTAGTTGTCTTTGTCTTTTCCGTCCAGCCATTTGCAAATGTAGTACCCTGCCACACTTGCCATAACGGAAAGTAAAAATGTTGAAAAACCGTTGAAATTCCTGGATTTTACGCAAAAAACCTCTTGCTTTTTACAATGCCCTGTGATATAGTATAAGGGCTTGAGCAGCGCTCCGGCGAAAATCTAGATTTTTAATATGCCCTAGGGGCAAGAAAAGGAGACGAACATGAGAGAAGGAATCCATCCTGATTATAAGGAATGTAAAGTAACTTGCGCATGTGGTAACACTTTCATTACTAAATCAACAAAGGAAGAAATGAGACTTGACGTTTGTTCACAGTGTCATCCATTCTTCACTGGCCAGCAGAAGTTCATCAACAGAGGCGGCCGTGTTGAAAAGTTCAAGAACAAGTACAACATCTAACCATCGTTTCGATCGTGTTTGCGACGTTGTCGCAAGGAAACGATGCTTGCGATTCGCTACGCGAATCTGAACAACTTATAATCTTAAAAAAAGAAAGCCGGAATTCAAAATTCCGGCTTTATTTATTGCATTTGTTGTGTTAAAATAATATGTTAGATAAGAATGACAAAAAATAGGTTTATATATTCAAATTTAAAGATTTTAAGGAGATTAACATGTTTGACAAACTGGACTTCATAGTCGAAAAATACGAAGAACTTTCCATGAAGGTTTCTGACCCTGATGTCATTGCCAACCAGACTCTCTGGCAGAAGCACATCAAGGAGATGGGCGAAATGGAGCCAATCGTAAAAAAATACACTGAATACAAAAAAGCCAAGGAAGGCATTGCTGAAGCCAAGGAAATGCTTGAAATGGGCGATGAAGAACTGAGAGAACTGGCTAAGATGGAGCTTTCCGACCTTGAAGACCAGATTCCTGTAATGGAAGACGAGCTCAAGATTCTTCTCCTTCCTAAGGACCCTAACGATGAAAAGAACGTAATTCTGGAAGTAAGAGCCGGCACAGGCGGCGATGAAGCTGCTTTATTCGGTCAGGACCTTCTCAGAATGTACCTCAGATATACTGAACGCCGCGGCTGGAAGGCTGAAATCATGGATATCAACGATACAGGTATCGGCGGTATCAAGGAAGCCAGCGTGCTTATCAAGGGTAAGGGCGCATACTCCAGACTGAAGTACGAAAGCGGTACTCACAGAGTTCAGCGTGTACCTGCAACAGAAAGCTCCGGAAGAATTCACACTTCCGCAGCTACTATCGCAGTGCTTCCTGAAGTTGACGACGTAGAAGTAGAAATCAACCCTAACGATGTACGTGTTGACGTTTACCGTTCATCCGGTAACGGCGGTCAGTGCGTAAATACTACCGACTCCGCTGTACGTCTTACACACATCCCAACAGGCCTTGTTGTAACATGTCAGGACGAAAAGTCCCAGCTCAAGAACAAGGATAAGGCTTTCAAGGTTCTCCGTTCCAGACTTTATGATATGAAGATGCAGGAACAGAACGCAGAAATTTCTGCAGAAAGAAAGAGCCAGGTTGGTTCCGGCGACCGTTCTGAAAGAATCAGAACTTACAACTTCCCTCAGGGAAGAATCACTGACCACAGAATCGGTATGACAATCTACAAACTGGACAACTTCCTGGATGGCGATATCGACGAAATTATTGACGGATTAATCACCAGCGACCAGGCTGAAAAGATGAAGAACATGTAGGGTTCGCCTCGATTATGCTTACAGCGTTGCTGTAAGGTAGCGAACCCAGCGATTCGCTACGCGAATCTAAACCACCGTTCGCCTCGAGCGGACAAATTATGGAGGCTCACTTGGATACTAGAATTTTTGGCACAACTGAACAGGATATACAGCAGGCGGCTGAGATTCTGAAAAACGGCGGCCTTGTAGCCTTTCCTACTGAAACCGTTTATGGCCTGGGGGCCAATGCCCTTGACCCGGAAGCGGTGGGCAAAGTCTACGCAGCCAAGGGCAGACCTTCTGACAACCCGATGATTGCCCACATATCGTCAAAAGACGATCTGGCATCTCTGACAGAAGGCATAACGCCGGATGTGGAAAGGCTTATGGAAGTTTTCTAGCCGGGTCCGCTGACCATGGTAGTACCTGCCAAGCCGGTAGTTCCAAGGGTTACAACAGGCGGCCTTGATACTGTGGCGGTGAGAATGCCAAGCGACCCTGTTGCTGCAGCAATCATCAGCGCAGCGGGCGTGCCAATTGCGGCACCGAGTGCCAATCTTTCCGGACGGCCGAGTCCGACAACCGGAAGACATGTGGTGGATGACCTGGATGGAAGAATCGATGCCATTGTAATCGGCAGCGACTGTCAGGTAGGAATTGAATCGACAGTAATCGACATGACTACCGGCCAGCCCATGATTCTCAGACCTGGAATTATAACTGCAGCCCAGCTCAGTGAAGCACTGGGCAGAGAAGTGACCTTTGACCCGGCACTGCTGCAGAAGCCGGATACTTTTAATAACGGCGGTCTGCTGGAAACAGGCAGCGATTTTAAGCCAAAGTCACCAGGCATGAAGTATAAACACTACGCTCCTAAAGCGGAGATGATAATATACCAGGGCAGCCGGGAGGCTGTGACTCTGGCCATGGCCGAAGAAAAAATGAAGCGTGCCGAATGGGGCCAGAAAGTAGAAGTAATTATTTACGATGACGATCATCCGGAAGAAGCTGCAAGAGAATTCTTTGCCAAGCTGAGGGCCTGCGACAAATCATGCGTTGATGTGATTCTGGCGGCAGCACTGAAGGAAGACGGCATAGGCTTTGCGGTAATGAACAGGATGTTCAAATCCGCAGGATATAATATAATTAATGTTTAAACAGGAGGATATCAACATGAAAATTGCAATTGCAAGCGACCACGGCGGTTTTGCCCTGAAGGAACAGGTAAAAGCCCACTTAACTGAAAGAAACTTAGAAGTACTCGACCTCGGAACTCACTCCGAAGAATCTGTTGATTATCCTGCTTATGGCAAGGCATGCGGCGAAGCTGTGGTAAGTGGCGAAGCAGACCTGGGCATCGTAGTATGCGGCACAGGCATCGGCATCAGCATCGCATGTAATAAAGTAAAGGGCGTAAGATGCGGACTCTGCACTTCAGTGGAAATGGCCCATCTTACCAAACAGCATAACAACGCAAACGTTCTTGCTCTGGGCGGCAGAACTACTGCTCCTGAACTTGCAATGGCCATCGTTGACGAATGGCTGGACACAGAGTTCGAAGGCGGCAGACACCAGAGAAGAGTTGACATGCTGGATAACATGTAATCCGGCGGGAAGGAGACAAGACAATGGGAAAAGTATATGTATTCGATCATCCGCTGATTCAGCACAAAGTTTCTCTTATGAGAAAGACAGATACAAACGTAAAGGAATTCAGGGAACTTGCCAAGGAAGTTGCTACTCTTATGGGCTTTGAAGCGACACGCGACCTGCCTCTTAAAGAAGTAGAAATCGAAACACCTATGTGCAAGGCTAAGGTACACATGCTTGAAGGTGAAGACATCGCAATCGGTCCTATTCTGAGAGCAGGCCTGGGCTTTGTTGACGGAATGCTGGCACTGGTTCCGAATGCAAAGGTTGGTCACGTAGGCCTTTACAGAGACCCTGAAACTCACGAACCTGTGGAATATTACTGCAAGCTTCCTGTGGACATCGAAAAGAGAAAGATTTTCGTAGTTGATCCTATGCTTGCAACAGGCGGAAGCGCAGTGGCTGCCATCGACTTTATCAAGCAGCGCGGCGGCAAGGACATCGTTTTCATGTGCCTCATCGCAGCACCTGAAGGACTGAAGGTTCTTGAAGAAGCACATCCTGATATCGATATCTACATCGCGTCACTGGACGAAAGATTAAACGAAAACGCTTACATCCTGCCAGGCCTTGGCGATGCAGGCGACAGACTTTACGGCACCAAGTAGTAAATACACACTTAATATACACGGAGGACACTAACAATGGATTTTAATTTTATTCCTGACAGCGTAAGCCAGTTTGACAACGTTTACGATGTTTTAAAGGAAAGAGGATTTATCGAACAGTCAACTGACGAAGAAAAAGTAAGAGACCTGCTCAAGAATGAAAAGGTTAAATTCTACATCGGTTTTGACCCTACTGCTGACTGTCTTCACGTAGGACACTTCATGCAGGTTATCATCATGATGTACATGCAGAAATACGGACATACTCCTGTAGTTCTCATCGGCGGCGGTACTGGCATGGTAGGCGACCCATCCGGAAGATCCGACATGCGTCAGATGATGACAATCGACACTATCGAACACAACTGTGCAGAGTTCAAGAAGCTTTTCGACAAGTTCCTTGACTTTGACGATGAATGGAAATACGAAGGAAACAATGGCGTTTACGAACCTGGTCACCAGAACAGAGAACCTCTTCCTGGCAAGGCAGTTTCCGTAAACAACGCAAGATGGATCAGACCTCTCAGCTACATCGACTTCATGAGAGAAATCGGCTCCTGCTTCAACGTAAACACAATGCTCAGAGCAGAATGTTTCAAGCAGAGAATGGAAAGAGAAGGCGGCCTTACAATTCTTGAACTTGGCTACATGCTCCTTCAGTCCTACGACTTCATGGTAATGGCCAGAGACTTTGACGTTAAGATTCAGTTCGGCGGCAACGACCAGTGGTCCAACATCATCGGCGGCGTAGACCTTACACGTAAGAAGACCGGCAAGGAAGTTTACGGCATGACTTTCTCCCTCTTAACCAACTCCGAAGGCAAGAAGATGGGTAAGACTGCCAAGGGCGCACTCTGGCTCAATGCAGAAAAGACAAGCCCATACGAATTCTTCCAGTACTGGAGAAACGTTGGCGATGCTGACGTCAACAAGTGCCTGAGAATGCTTACATTCCTTCCTATGGAAGAAGTAAACAGACTTTCTGCTCTTGAAGGTGCAGAAATCAACAAGGCCAAGGAAATCCTCGCTTACGAAGTAACCAAGCTTGTACACGGCGAAGAAGAAGCTCAGAAAGCTCTCGACGGCGCACGCGCAGCATTCGCAGGCGGCGGCTCCATGGAAAACATCCCTACAACTGTAATGCCAAAGGCTGACTTTGAAGGCGAAGGCATGGGCGTTGTAAACCTGATCAGAACTCTGGGCCTGGTACCATCCAACGGTGAAGGTTTCAGAACCATCGAACAGGGCGGTCTTTCCGTAGGCGGCAAGAAAGTCGAAGACAAGAAGCTGATGATTACAGCTGACATGTTCGAAGACGGCAAGCTCCTCATCCAGAAGGGCAAGAAGAAGTTCCACATGGTTGAACTGGGCTAAAAACTAAAACATATAACGTCATACTGAAAAAATATGACATATAAGAACTGAAAAAACGCGCATGAGTTTATACTCACTGCGCGTTTCTTTTTTAGAAATTATTCTTTCAGGGCCTTGGAAACCATGAAATTGATAAAACCTGTGGTTTGTTTGTTGAATTTACGGTCGGCTTTGTAAACGATAAAAACGCTGGTGTCAAATGCGCCGTCACTTATTTGTTTCTCCATAATGTATTGCCGTGACTGGCGGCGGTCGATGGTGGAAGAAGGAAGAATTGCCACACCCATGTTGTTATATGCCATAGAGAGTGCTGTACGGTTGTCGTCACAGATGTACTGGTACTGCAGAGGAATATTCATGGTATTGGCCGCATTGTCTATGTACTCTTTCCAGCGGCGGATTACAATGATAGGCAATTCAGTAAGTTCTTTTATAGAAATGCTGCTGCCGTATTCTTCAAGGAAAACAGGCGAACCGGCGACAACAACGGAGTCACGTGTCAGCTTTACATAATTGAACTTGCGGTCAAATTTGAAAGGTGAGCGTACGAAAGCAGCATCAATCAGATTGTTTTCCAGCATTTCCAGCAGCTGATAGGTATTGGCTTCTGTGATTTCAAACTGATAAAGGCTGTATGGGTTGAACTGCTTTATCATGGAAAGGCTGTATTCTACCGAAGAGGTGGTAGTTCCGCACCGGATAATTCCGTTAATGTTGCTGAGCTCTCTTGTAACCATATCGCTGTAGGAAATAATGTATGTAGCGTGGGAGTAAAGCAGCTTGCCTTCTTCTGTCAGATCGATTCCCTTTGCCGAACGCTCAAATAACTGAACACCAAGGTCTGTTTCAAGACTCTGCATCTGCTTGGTCAGCGGTGGCTGCGAAAGGTGCAGCTCTTTGGCTGCCTTGGAAATTGACCCTGCCTCTGCTATTTTAATAAAGTTTCTTAATGCTTTTATATCCATGTGTAAAACCTTTCTGTTTTCTGTGTTTATACAGTATATTTTACCATTTTTGGACGCAAAATCAATATCTAAAATATATGGGTTTATACCTAAAAGATATTTCTATGATATGGCATCAAATGTTATAATCAATTTACACAATCCGGATGGCACATGCGGGAAGAATGCTTGCCTGAGGATTATGACGAAACACTGATGCAGGGAAGAGGAGGGCCTGGCATCGGGAAAAGTTTTATAGGAATATTTTTATTAAGCCTCATGTTTTGTAAACGTGAGATAAAGAAAGGATGAAGAAAATGAAGTTTAAGAAATCTTTAGCTATTATGTTAGTTCTTTGCTTAATGGCAACTTTATTCGTAGGTTGCGGCAACAACGAAGATCCTGGTGAAGAACAGGGAGAAGAATTAAGACAGTACACAATGGGTACAATGGGTGCTACTGGCGGTTACATGATGCTTGGTACAGGTATCGCTAAGATCGTAAACGACAACATCGATTACATCAACCTTACTCCAGTACAGTCCCCTAAGGGCTCTGTAGAAAACGTACAGGCTATCCAGTCCGGCGAAAGAGAATTAGGTATTGCATCCTCCAACGTAGTACTTGATGGTATCGAAGTAAGAACTCCTGACTTTACTGAACCTGTTACAGAAGTTAACGGCTGGTTCTGTGCTCACTACGGAATCACTTACTCCATCGTTCTTGAAGACTCCGGAATCAAGACTTGGAAAGATATGGAAGGAAAGAAAATCGCTATCGGTACTGTAGGCTCCAACGACGCTTACCTTGCAGAAAACATCTTCTTCCCAATGAACGGCGTAGACCCTGCAAAGGTTGATATCGAATACTTAGGTATGTCCGACGCTATGTCCCAGATGAAGGACGGTCACATCGACGGTTACATCGGTACAGGTGCTCCAAAGGTAGCTGGTATCCTTGATATGACTAACTCCAGAGAAACAAGATTCGTTCCAATGGAACAGGAAGCTATCGATAAGTGCTTAGAAGCATATCCAGAATTCATCATCAAGCCAATGACTCAGGAAGATATGCCAGCTATGGTTATGGATGCTGCTGAATATCCAACAGTTGCTATGAAGCACGTTGTAATCATCGATAAGGATATCGACGAAGAAACAGTTTACAACATGACTAAGTATGTATTCGAAAACTTAGAAGAAATCTATGCTGTAAAGGCTGAATTCAACGTAATCACTCTGGAAGATGCTTTAGACGGTATGCCATGTGATGTTCACCCAGGTGCTATGAAGTACTTCAAGGAACAGGGTATTGCATAATACGTTCTGTTTCTGAAAACGGTTAAATGCTTAATGAGCCTTTGAAGGCGAATAGTTAAATAGTTTTCAAATGGTGCGCTGCTTGTGAATCCGGGCAGCGCACTAATTGAAAGGAAAGGAGTGTAAACATGGCAGTTAACGAAAATGTCAACATTGCTGAAGAGCAGGAAGTTGTTGATAAAAATCAGCTTATTCTGGACAAGCTTAACGATGGTTCTCTTGGAGAAGTAAGCGATGTTAAGCTCAGAGGTGTTAATTTTAAATTAACAGACATTCTATTTACAATCGTCAGTGTGGGTTTTGTAATCTATACTTTATACATCGGCATATTTGGTATGCCATCAGTGCTTACACACAGAATTTCTCATATGGTAATTATTCTGTTTGCGGCACCTCTTGTTTACCCTTCCAAGATTTTTAAGGAAGGCAGCAAAATCGAACTTATATTTAATATTGCAGTTACAGTTCTGGGCGTAGCCAGCTCCCTTTATGCACTCGCACACTGGGTTGATTTTTACAGCTATCAGCTCAGCACTTTAGACCTTGTAATGCTGGTAATTCTGGTAGTTTCCGTGCTTGAATCCACAAGAAGATCTATCGGCCTGCCAATGTGCATCATCGCATTAGGTGCAATTCTTTACTGCTTATACGGCAATATGATGCCTGATGTAATCGCGCATAAAGGTTACTCATTTACAAGAATTATCAATATGATCTGCGTAGGTACAGAAGGTCTCTTCAGTTCCACTCTTGGTACTGCAGCGGTAGAAATCGCAGCTTTCATGGTATTCTCCGCACTTCTTCAGTGCACAGGCGCTCTGAAATATTTCATGCGTCTTGCATTCTCCATCGCAGGCAGCTACTCCGGCGGCCCTGCAAAGGTAGCGGTTATTTCCTCCGCTATGATGGGTACAGTTTCAGGTTCCACAGTTGCAAACGTAACAGCAACAGGTTCACTGACTATTCCTCTTATGAAGATGATGGGCTTCAAGCCTACATACGCTGGTTCCGTAGAAGCAGTAGCATCTGCCGGCGGTTCCATCACTCCACCAGTACTTGGTGCGACAGCTTTCCTTATTGCAGAATTCCTGGATATGAGTTACTGGACAATTTCCATGGCAGCAATCATCCCTGCAATTCTGTACTATGTAAGCTTATTCAACTCAGTACATGTAAGATCACTTAAAGAAGGTCTCAAGGGTATCGAAAAGGAATATCTCCCTGCAAAGGGCAAATCCTTCAAGGAAGCTGTTTTCCTTATTATTCCTATCGTACTTCTGGTAGCACTGATGGCAAACCAGTTCTCTGCACTGCTTTCTGCAATTTACGCTACAATTGCACTTCTGGTAGTAACAAACTTCAGAAAAGATACAAGACTTACTATCCCTGTTCTCAGAACAACCTGCAGAACTGCTCTTAAGTCTATGCTTTCTGTATCCACTGCCTGCGCATCTGCCGGTGTTATTGTAGCAACACTCAGCATGACTGGTCTTGGCCAGAAAGTTGGTTCCATCATTACTGAATTCTCAGGCGGAAACTTATTAGTAGGTCTGATTCTTACTCAGCTTGCAGCATTACTCCTTGGTACAGGCTTAGTAACTCCTGCTACATATACATTACTTGCTGTATTATGTGCTCCTGCTCTTATCGACATGGGCGCGAACCCAATTGCAGCACACTTATTCGTATTCCACTTCGCTATCATCGGTACTCTGACTCCTCCGGTATCCCTCGCAGCATTCGCAGCAGCAGGTATCGCAGGTTCAAACCCTATGAAGACAGGTATCGCAGCCTTCAGACTGGCATTGCCGGGATTCCTGGTTCCTTACTTCTTTGTAATGAATCCTACTCTGGTAGCACAGGGTGAACTGCTTAACATTCTCATCGACATGGCAACAGCAATTGTTGGTGTAATGTTCCTCGACTATGCAATTGAAGGTTACAGAAAACAGAAACTTAATATCGTATCACGTATTTTATGTGCTGTGGCTGGTATTACCCTCGTATATCCTAACTATATTGCATCCGCAATTGGTTTAGGTATTGGTGTGGTAGCAATCATTCTGGACAGAGCATCCATGAAGAAAAACGCAGCAGCATAAGCAGGGGAAAAGGAGATTGAGATGAGCAGATTACTTATTAAAAATGTAAATATTATCGACTCATTAAATGGCGGTATTGAAAATCAGAACATCTTCATCGAAGATGGTGTGATTAAAGAAATTTTCGGAGAATCCGCCATAACTCCGGAAGCTGATGAAGTTCTTGACCTGAGCGGCAAATGGCTCATGCCGGGACTCATCGACATGCATACTCACTTAAACGCTGAAACCGGTATAAATAAATCAAGAATGTCAGGGGCTCTGTGGAGAGCAAACACTCCTCCTCCTTTAAAAGCTATGCATTTTCTCAGCAATGCGCAGAAAACCCTGATGGCAGGATTTACGACAATCAGAAACTGCGGGCATGTAACTTATTACATGCCCGAGGATGTCGCTGTAAGAGAGGCAATCAACAAGGAACTTGTTGTTGGTCCTAACATTGTGGCATGTGCTGGCTTCATTACTATGACAGCAGGCCACGGTGACCTTTCTTTCAACAGAAATCTCAGAAGACTGCCTGAGTTTGGTTATGGCGACAGATGCTTTGATGGCCCTTGGGGCTGTGTTGAAGGCGTAAGAGAAAAAATCAGACATGGTGCTGATTTTATCAAGATTATGGCTTCCGGTGGAATGGGTTCCAGCGGTGATGAACCTGACTGGACAAACTACACAGTAGAAGAACTGAGCGCAATGGTAAAAGAAGCGCACGACCTCAAGAGAAAGACTGCCGCTCACTCACATTGTGCAGAATCTTCAAGAAGATGCGTAGAAGCAGGTATTGATACAATTGAACATGGATGCGGACTTACTGATGAACTTTGCGAAAAAATGGCTGCAAATGGTCAGTTCCTCACACCAACAATGAGAGTTATCCATGCTTGCCTCGAAAGTAATGACCCTGAAGAAGCATACAAGGCAGGACTTCTCGTAGATATCCATGAAAGCGCACTGAAATCAGCGCTCAAAGCTAATGTTAAGCTTTGTTATGGTACTGACTCTATTAATGCTCTCAAACATGGTGAAAACGGCCTTGAAATTCTGAATCTTCTCGACTCAGGTGTTCCTGTAAAGAAGATTTTCGACGCACTCACTTATGTATCTGCGCAGGCTCTGGGCAGAGACAACAAGATTGGTCTGGTTAAGGAAGGCATGATGGCCGACTTAATCGTTATTGACAATAACCCTCTTAATGATATTACAATCCTTTCCGAAGCGAAGAACGTAAAAGTTATCATCAGAAACGGTAAGGTTGTAAAAAACATTATGGAAGCATAGGTTAATATTCCATAAAACAAGATAAAGAAGCAGCTGACGAGACATGCTTGTTGGCTGTTTCTTTTGTGAAAGGAGAACGAACAGAATGATGACGATACTATCCTTTTTGCCTATTCTGGCTTTACTGCTTTGTTTGCTCCTGCTTAAGATGCCCGCAGGGAAGGCGGGCGCTGTTGCGCTGATTACTGCGGTTACAGTGTGTATATTCACTTTTAAACCAGGTGTGGTTGGTTTATCAATAAGTATGGCAAAGGGATTCGGCCTGGCCATGTTTGTTATATTTATTATCTGGGGGGCTATGTTCCTTTATAATCTCGTAAAAGAGGTAGGAGCACTCCAGGTTATTAACAGTAATATATCGGTCATAGTTGAAGACCGTTTTCTGCAATTTATACTGCTGAGCTGGATCTTTGCGTCTTTCCTGCAGGGAATTGCGGGATTTGGTGTTCCGGTAATTGTGGCAACTCCGATTCTGATCGGCATGGGCTTTGATCCTGTTGCTTCTGCAGCAGCCGTACTTGTGGGACATTCCTGGTCCATAAGCTTCGGTTCCATGGGGTCATCTATTTCCGCCATAGATATGGTTACGGAGGCAGAGCTTCATGAAATAGTTTTTTATATGGCCATCTTCGGAACTGTTGCAATGGTGGTAACAGGATTGACAGTATGTGCGATTTATGACGGAAAAAAAGGCCTGATAAAAGGGCTGCCATATATACTTATACTTTCTGCGGTTATGGGAGCAACTCTGTTGCTTCTGGCTGCTCTGGACATGACTTCTGTAATGGGACTGATTTCCGGATTGGTTGGTATGTTTGCACTGCTGATAGTGTACAATCTCCAGAATCGCGGCAAAGAAAGAAAACCATTTTATAAAAGCGAAATCAACCTGCTTGAGGCAGTGCTTCCTTATATTCTGATTATATGTCTGTCTGTCGGATTCTTTATTATCAGTCCGCAGCTTAAAATTGAACTGGATTTCCCTGGTTATACAAGCATGACAGGTGTTGTTATTGAGCCAGAAGAAGGATACACATCTTTCAATGTACTGAAATATCCTTTCTGCATCATAATGATGGCATCTTTGCTCAGCGGAATCCTGTACTGGAAAAAGAAAGTTCTTAATAAAGAAATACTGAAAAATATTGTGGATGCAACTGTAAAGAAGTGTACTGCCACTACAATTACCCTGGTGTTCCTGCTTGTGATGGCGCAGATTATGATGGACAGCGGAATGATTGACAATCTTGCGGCATTCCTTGTCAGTGCAACTAAGGAAATGTATCCGTTTGTGGCTCCGTACATCGGCCTTCTGGGGGCCTTTGTTACAGGCAGTAATACAAACTCCAATGTACTTTTTGGTAATCTGCAGGAAACAGCAGCAGCGGCTCTTGGCGTAAGTACAGCTATGATGTGTGCAGTCCAGTCCATAGGAGCTTCCATCGGCGGAGGCATAGGACCGACAACTGTGGCACTGGGAGCAACTGCAGCACAGGTTGTAGGCCAGGAATCGCTTATATACAAAAAGACTCTGGTGCCTATTATTATTGGGGCAACTGTTCTGGGGTTCTGTAATCTGGTGTTGATTCACTGTTTCGGCTAGGAGGTAAAGCATGAGTAATTCAATTTTATCAATTTTGCTGATTCCAGCCTTTGTGGCGTTATACACCGGAGGAATAAGCGGTTCTGCTGTAATTTGCGGTACCGGTCTGGGGCTCATGGCATTTATTGCAGGCAGCGTGTTGCTGCGCAAAAAAAAATAAGTTTACAAACTCTCTCGTGTGTTAATAAAAAATGAGAGCACCTGATGCCATGAAGGCTTCAGGTGCTCTTTTCGTTTATATCTGATTTGTTTTAAAATCTATTTTCTTTTCATAACTGTTGCAACCGGTTCCAGAATCAGAGGAAGCCAGAGAACAGGTGCGTAAACACAGTACCATACAGATGTGAGTCCGAACACGCCTGACATGAAGATGCCGGTGCCGCTCCATGGGATGATAGGAGAAATACCTGTACCACCGTTTAAGAGCAGGCTGCCCACATGAGCTCTCGGAAGATCATGCTTGTCGTAAGCTTCGTTGAGAGGAGGTGCCAGGATGGAGTTTACAGCATAATATGCGCCTGTGATGAGGAAACATACTGTGTGGATAACAGCGCCTGCAAAAGTAACTTTGCCCTTGGAACTTGATTCAGAGAAAATTTTGTTAAGCAGAGCATCGATTATACCGAGAACTTTTACCACGCCGCCGAAAGCAGAGGCGAAGATGATGAGAATCATAATGCTTGTCATGCCATTCATACCGGAGTAGTTGAGAACATCGCCGATTACAGGATTTTCGTCCATCCTGAAGCCGCTGAACATTGCAGTGCAGACTTCGTTCATTGTATATCCCTGGAGGAAAACTGATTCGAGAACTCCCAGGACGATGCCTACTGCAAAAGTAGGGATGTTGGGAACTTTTAATATAATAAGTGCGAAAACAATAATCGGAGGCAGAATAGGGATAATGCCCAGAGCAAATTCGCTTTCAATAGCTGTAAGCAGAGCCTGGGACTGCTCGAAAGCTCCTTCGCCTGACACGTCATATGTAGTGCCGATATACCAGTAAAGAGGTATTGAAACCAGGAATCCGATTACTGTGGTTTTGGCGTTTGCCTTGATACAGTCAATGTGAGCCGCACCTGAAAGTTCGGAAGCAAGAGCGACGGAACTGGAAAGAGGTGAAAGCTTGTCACCGAAAATTGCTCCTGCAGCAAGGGCCGCCGCAGTATGTACGAGTTCAATGCCGAGGGCATTGGAAATACCCAGGAAAGCGATACCGAGTGTTGAAATTGTACCCCAGGATGTGCCTACAATCATAGAAGTAAGGGAGCACATAAGGAAAGCGATGAGCAGGAAAGCCTTGGCGTCGATAATTTTAAGGCCGAAGTGGATAAGTGTAGGCATTGTGCCGCCCATAATCCAGCTTGTAACCAGAGCGCCGATGAGAAGGAGTGTCAGAATTGGTGTGAGAACTTCTGAAACACCGGCAATCATAACCTGCTGCAGCTTCTTGTACGGGTGTTTTTTCAGTAAAGCGATAATTGTTACAAAAATAAGCTCTCCGACGAAGATAATAGCAGTAGGTGCACCTACGACAAAGAGACCGAGGAGCATAATTGCTGTAATTCCCGCGAGAGCAAACATGGATTCTTTAAAATTAAGTGTCATTTTTTCACCCCATAAATACGATTTGATTCCATAAGAAATCTATGCAGTAATTTTACCACTAAAAAAGAAGAGTTACAAGGGGGCGGCTGCGACGGATAACTGGCTTTTAAATTTTTTTCGGAAAAATGTGGTTTTGCGGCAAAAAAGTGCTTGCAATTTCAACGATTCAGCGATATAATATCATCGCACGTTTGTGTGCAGCGGGCGCAGGATGGGAATCCGTCCGGGACCCGGAACTAAAAAGTTTTAGTATATCGAAACAGATTTGGCTGTCCGCAAGCAGCGAAATCCCAGTAGACAAGGCCGAATCAGTTCTGAAGACAGAACCCAGTAGGTAGAAAGGAAAAAAGAATAATGAATTCATTTATCGCAAAACCTGCAGAAGTTGAACGTAAGTGGTACGTTGTTGATGCAGAAGGCAAGACTTTAGGTAGACTTGCATCAGAAGTTGCTTCTATCCTTCGTGGTAAGAAGAAGCCTATTTACACTCCTCACGTTGACTGTGGTGACTACGTAATCGTTATCAACGCAGAAAAGGTTGAAGTAACAGGCAAGAAGAGAAAAGAAAAGATTTACAAGAGACACACTGGCTATCCAGGTGGCTTAAGAGAAATCACTTTCGAAAAACTTCAGGCTAAGAAGCCAGACGAAATCATCAGACATGCAGTAAAGGGCATGCTTCCAGATGGTAAGCTTGGCAGACAGATGTTCAAGAAGTTACATGTTTACGCTGGAGCACAGCATCCACATGCAGCTCAGAAGCCTGAAACATGGGAAATCTAAGGAAAGGGAGGAATAGACAATGGCAAAGATGCAGTATCAAGGAACAGGTAGAAGAAAAAGTTCAGTTGCTAGAGTTAGATTAATCCCTGGAACTGGAAAGATCACTGTTAACAAGAAAGATTTAGAAGAATACTTCGGTATGGAAATCGTTAAGAGAGAAGTAAAGAGACCTTTCGAAGTTGCTGGTTGTGAAGGCAAGTTCGACGTTATCGCTACTGTAACTGGTGGTGGTTTCACAGGTCAGGCAGGTGCTTTAAGACACGGTATCTCCAGAGCACTCTGCGTAGCTGACAGAGAAGCTTTCAGAGCTCCTTTAAAGGCTGCTGGTTTCTTAACAAGAGACTCCAGAATGAAGGAAAGAAAGAAATACGGTCTCAAGAAGGCAAGAAGAGCAAGCCAGTTCTCCAAGAGATAATCAGAGAACATTACTATCGCTCAAAAAACCCCGAAACTACTACAGTTTCGGGGTTTTCTTTATGCTCTGAAAAATGATTTGGTGCTAATTTGGTGCAACTTTCCATGAAGCAGTATCAAACGATATAAAACAATACAGGAGCTTCGGCTATCACTTGCCGATTTCGAGACCGTCATAGCCGTCTTTCTTCAAGAGTGCGCTGGCGTAGTTTCTGCTGAATGAATAATAGAAGCAGTCAAACAAGATACGGTCATCGGGACGGTTGGAGCATTGAATAGTATATCCTTCGTTTCTGAGTACAGCTTCCATCTCCTCGGCGTTCAGCCCAATGTAGAATCCCGCATTACATAAAAACTGCTTCCCATACACACGACGCTTGTCTTCTTCCTTATTCTTGGAAAAGGAATAGAAGACATTTTTATTTATATGGTTCTCTCGAATGTTAGCAATCAGATAGTCAGATACCGTCATACTCTCGGTTGGTTTCAGTTTGCGTTCGATGGTCTGCCATTTTCCTCTTCTGATTTCTTGAAGCACCCTTTTCATATCCATCTTGTCTATCTGTTCGGCTTTTTCGAGGATATTCACCTTATATGTAATAGTATTAACAGATAGAGTGGTAATGATGGCGTGTAATGCTTCACGCTTTCCGTCCGTAAGGCGTTTAACATCTTTACTATACGATTTGACCCGTTCGGCTTCTCTGTTAATACTCTTGGATATAAAGTGGCTGGTTGTGTTCTCCAACTGTAATTGTTCAACATCAGCCGTGATGTCGATTTCTACCCCATCGCTGGTAATAGCCACATATCGAGGAGACTTCAACACGGACAGTTTGAGTGCTCTATCAAACTGCGTGCTTGTTAATATCCCCTTATTAGCATTGAAGAACTCTATATACTCATTACAGAACTCAGCAACGGCTTCTTGGTAGCGGTAGGGATATTCGGTATAAATTGGTCTGTCGCTCGGCTGAATAGCTGTGCGACATTGCTTTATCCAGCGTGCTAACTGGATGAGATTAAGGTTTTCTATATCAACTTGAAACAATTCGTTCATGGCAAAATCCTCCTAACAATAATAATTATATATTAAATATTCTCAAAAGTCAATATAACCGCTCCTATTGATAGGAATAGTATTAGCTGAAAGTCTTGATTTTTAACGGATAATATCGCATAATCTGTGTGTCAGCTGGCTTGTTCCTTGAAAACTAAATAGCGTTGCGAGGTATAGAGTTATATTCAACATCGGATTTCTGTATCATATATTAACAGGAAAAACTTAGTCAAAAGAAAGGAGAGTATGACAGCGATTGGGACATTGAGCCAATCGCTATAATTTAGTAGGTACTATGTGAAGAAACGGCGAAGCCGCCGCTTCTTCACATATTCCGAGAGCATTTTGTATCAGTTATGGGTTATGCCCTTTTCCCAGCCAAAGGCGAAAAAGTGGTTTTAGACTTAACATAGGGGGTGTGAGAATGGGTCGCAAGAGTAAGAACATAAAGATTGAACTGAACCGCCGTATTGATGACTTGCTTCGTATTGGAGAGAAGAAAATTAAGGATGATAAGACCAATCCGAACCGAGCAGAGGGGATTCATTCCATCCGCACCGCCGATACATACCGAAGTATAGCAAACAGCTTTGCTGACTTCCTCAAAGGGCAAGGGGTTAGGACAATGGCTGAGATAGAACGGCAGCATATAGAGGACTATATGCTCAGTCGCTCGGCCTTGTCTGCCTACACCCACAGCAGAGACCTGTCAGCAATCAACAAATTGCTTGACACCAGGTATACGCCGACAGACTTCGGCTTCCAAGATAGAAAGCACTCACACATCACTAACAACCGAGGTACGGCACTATATGACACCTCAGAAGCCAAGCGAAACCGAGAGCAGATTGAGTTTGTAAGGGCAACAGGCATACGCAGACAGTCCATTGCCACCATTACCCCCGAACAGGCGGTACGAAACGCAAGTGGTCAAGTTGTTGGGTTTCAAGTCATAGAGAAAGGCGGTAGAGGTAGAAACTGCGTTGTACTGGAACTGGAGCGACCAAGGATAACCGAGCTTGTCAATCAGAAGATTGCGGAGCAAGGAGTTACTGTTCCAATGTTCCGAGCCGTTGACAGCAACGCCAACCCACATTATGCACGACGCGAGTATGCACAGGCTCTATATGCTGATTTGAAGCAGGCACACGAAGATGGGCATGATTACTACGATGGCTATAAAAGCAAGTTTATCAATGAACAGGCTCTTGAAAAGGCTATCAGTCGATACAACAACGAGGTTGTCCGAGGGTATGAGCGTGATGTGATGGCAGAGGTGTCTCAGAATATGGGACACAACCGTATAGATGTGATAATATACCACTACCTAAACTGATTGGTGTTATATC
>JAFSCP010000022.1 GCA_017436705.1 Bacillota bacterium | reverse complement strand
GTCGCCTACTCTGAGGTCGCCCTGGAAGTTAGGACCGATAGCTGCTACCTTACCGATGAGCATACCGCCGGAACCAGTCCATGGGTTCTTGTGCTTACCAGTAGTTTCAACGATGTTCATGATAATCTTCTTGATTTCTTCTACATCGCCGCCTGCTCTCTTTTCGATTTCTGTGAAGGAAGCAGAGTCAATATTAAGTGTATGTACATCGATTAAAACTTCGTTATCGTAGATTTCCATTGTGTTGTCGATAACGTCAGCTGGCTGTGGAAGTACACCCTTTGGTTCGATAACTCTGTGTGTTCCGTAAATGTCACCTTTTTTGAATTCCATTGTTGTTTTTCTCCTTTTAGTAAATATGGTAAAAATAAAATTATAGTAATAACTTTTTATCAAATTAATATATAGCAAAATCTGTGCCAAGGTCCGTTTTTTTGTCGAAAATCATCAAAAACCTGTTTTTTGCGGTTTTCAACAAAGTATTTTTACAGCTTTTCCATTGATTTACAGACACGGCCCTCCTGACCGAACCGTTTTTGTTTCGCACTAAAAAAATGGCGAACCTAAATCGGTTCGCCATTGTATTATGTCTTTATAAGTCGTATTTTTTCTTTTTGCGCACCAGCTGTGTCTGGCTGATTCCAATGGCTTTGGCCGCTTTTCGTGTTGAACCGTACTTTTCGCACGCATATTTGATAAGACCTTTTTCATAATCATCAACAGCAGCCTGCAGATCAAGTTCCTGTCCGCCATATTCGGCAGAATCATCATTAACCACAGTCACAGACCCCGCACCGAAAATATCCCCGTGAGTCTCTCTCATTACATCCATAAGGGTGATATCTTCACCTTTGGAAGATATTATAAGACGCTGAACCGAGTTTTCCAGTTCTCTGATGTTGCCGGGCCAAGGCAGCTGCTTCAGATAGTCCATAGCACTGTCATTTATAGTCCTGTGAACACCGAACTTTTCACCGTATTTATTGAGGAAATGACCCGCCAGCGCAGGAATATCCTCACGTCTGTCGCTGAGGCGCGGAATTCTGATAGGAACAACGTTGAGACGGTAATAGAGGTCACGTCTGAATTTACCTTCTTCCACGAAGGTTTCAAGGTCCCGGTTTGTGGCCGAAAGAATTCTTACATTGGTCTTCACCGGAGCAGTGCCGCCAACCCTGTAAAATTCACCATCCTGGATTACACGGAGCAGCTTGGCCTGCATTTCCAGCGGCAGTTCCCCGATTTCGTCCAGGAACATTACGCCGTTGTTGGCAAGCTCAAAGTAGCCTTTTTTGCCTGTGGAATTGGCTCCCGTGAAGGCACCTTTTTCGTATCCGAAGAATTCAGATTCTATCAGGTTCGGAGAGATTGCACCGCAGTTGATTTTTACAAAAGGCTGCATCTTGCGGTCGCTGTTTTTCTGAATCAGGTTAGCCACTTTTTCCTTACCTACACCGGTATCCCCGAAGATTATGACGTTACAGTCATACTTGGAAACGCGCAGGATTTCATCGAGGACGTGGCGCATAGCCTTGCTGTTGAAAACAAAATCTTCTGCCAGAGTTTTTTCCATAAGGGAACGGCTGTACGGGTTGATATTGTTCTCATCAGGTTCCCTTCTCGCAACCCTTGCAATACTTGCATTTTCGAAGTATTCAGCGATTTCCTCAACTATTTCTATGTCATACTCATCATACCCTTCAATAAATCCTTCCGCACCGTGCACGTGGAGGTTTTTAGAGATGGACTCAGTGATATAAAGGGCGATGTTCATGTTGTTTATCAGATTTGCAAAAAGCACTGTTCCGCCCGGCTTGGCCGCAAGAACGTTGATAGTTTCAGCACCTGGAATTTCAGCACAGTTTACCGAAAGGTCAAAAAGTGACTCGGCATTCATCTTGTCGATACATTCCATAGGTTTCAGAATGTCCAGATAGTGCATTTCCGAAAAAACCATGGAAATCAGCCGGTCAATACCGCCGCCTGTTACCTGTATACCTGTTTTTTTATCCAGCAGACATGTTATTTCGCAGTTTTCGCCCAGACTGCGTTTTACAACATAACCAAAAAGAAGGTTGGTAAGCATGTTGTTTCCAACGATAAGAACCTTTCTCTGACCAGTTGCAAGACGGCTGAGACTGTACAGAGTACCAGATGAATCCAAAACGAACAGCAAAAGGTTCACCGGCAGACCCTCTCTTACCTTTACCATCGGAATCTGACTGTGCACAATGGCATACCCTTCTACCTCAATCTGATTGAACACATAGTCAATTGATGTGATATTTTCAATGTGCATGGGCACCGATGCCAGAGAAGCATTGCAGATAACTCTGTCACCCACTTTGAATCCATGGGTATTTTCGTACTCTTCACCGATAGCCTCAACCTCACCATAAACCAGACCGCCTGTATCAGTTACAGGATTGTGAAGTTTGCCTCGTCTGATGACGATATCTATGATTGCCTGCTTGATTTTTTCTTCATTATTGTTAACTTCCGTAAAAATCTGCTTGAAGCTTGTGCCTTCAAGGTGTATTCTTTTAATAGAGACCCTGAGCTCGTCCGGGTATATATTGCGGCTGTTATCCAGTTTCCAGGCTGAAGTAGGAAGAACATACTTAGGTTCCAGCACGCGTTTCAGGCCATAGTTTATTGACATAAGCGGTTCGCTCCTTTCTGCAGTGAACACAAAACGGTTCGTTTTTGCCTTATTTTCAATAATAAACTATTGGCACGCATTTTGCAATATATATTTGGGTAATTACATAGTTAAAATTTTTAACTAATCGATATCGAAAAGGAGATAAAAAAAATGGAAGAAAAAATCACTTCATTAATCAGAGTAAGAATGTCAGCTAAGGATGCTCACTACGGCGGAAACCTCGTAGACGGCGCACACATGGTTCACTTATTTGGTGACGTTGCTACAGAATTATTAATCAAGTGCGACGGAGACGAAGGTCTTTTCTGCGCATACGACAACGTAGAATTCTTAGCTCCTACATATGCTGGTGACTACATCGAAGCATACGGTGAAATCACAAAGATCGGCAACACTTCCAGAAAGATGAGCTTCGAAGCAAGAAAGGTTATCGCTACAAGACCTGACGTATCTGCTTCCGCTGCAGACTTCTTAGAAGAACCAATCGTAGTTGCAAGAGCAACTGGTACTTGCGTAACTCCAAAGGAATGCAAGAGAAAATAGTGAAATAACACGGCGATTGGCAAGCCGCAAGGCGAAGACAGAGCCGATGTATTTCATTCGCGAAGGTTTCCCGCAAGGCCGTAAGGCCGAGTGGCTAGAAACCGACCGCGTTAGTGTTCGCAAACACGATAATTACTAATACATCTTTTATGAAAAAAGAGCCGGCATTAATTTGCAGGCTCTTTTTTCGTATTATTTTAAATTAACAGTTTCTTAAATATTCTACTTCTTCGCGGGTAAGCTTGCGGTAGTGACCTTCTTTCAGATGGCCCAGGCGGATTTCGCCGATGGCGATACGTTCCAGTTCCTGTACAGGGTTGCCTACAGCAGCAAACATCTTACGCACCTGACGGTTCTTACCTTCATGGATTGAAATCTCAACGATTGTTGAATGGGCATTGCCTTTGATAACATTGACCTTGGCTCTGGAAGTAACAAAACCTCCGATATCCACACCCTTACGGAGTTTAGCAACTTTTTCGTTGGAAAGGACTCCTGCCACGCGGGCTCTGTAAGTCTTGTAAACTTCGTGTTTAGGATGGGTGATGCGGTACGCCAGGTCACCGTCATTGGTCATAATGAGGGCGCCGCTTGTGTTGTAGTCCAGTCTGCCCACAGGGAAAAGTCTGGCATCGATATCCTTGACACATTCCATTACGGTCAGTCTGTCCTTGTCGTCATCCACAGTTGTCACCATGCCGAGAGGCTTGTTGATGAGTACATACTCCATCTTTTTAAGGCCGGAAAGAAGTTTGCCGTTCACTTCCACCTTGTCGCCGTCCTGAACATCGTAACCAGGTTCCTTCATAACAGCGCCGTTGATTTTTACATTGCCGTTGGCGATGAGTTCATCAGCCTTGCGGCGGCTTGCAATGCCTGCCTGTGCGATATATTTATTTATTCTCATGTGAAATTCTCTCTTTCATCTTAGTTTGCAAAATCGTGCGCAGATAGTATATCACAAAGGCGGCCGATGTGGCAAGGCAAAACACCACTCTGTGTGAGAAAATCTGGCCTGTGGGTGGTGTTTGCCAAGGTCCCGGGTACCTCAGGTGAGGCAAAACACCACTCTATGCAAGAAAATCTGGCCTGCGGGTGGTGTTTGCCAAGGTTCCGTGCGCCTCAGACAAGGCGAAACACCACTCTATGTGAGAAAATCTGGCCTGCAGGTGGTGTTTGCCGAGGTTCCGGGTGCCTCAGGTGAGGCAAAACACCACTCTATGCGTGAAAAGCTGGCCCGCGGGTGGTGTTTGCCAAGGTTCCGGGTGCCTCAGGCGCGGCAAAACACCACTCTATGCGTGAAAAACTGGCCCGCGGGTGGTGTTTGCCAAGGTCGCGGCACCATTACACATTATATACGTCCAGACACCCCGCTGCTTCTACGCGACGACGGATTTCTTCTTTTTCAGTTGTGTACAGGCCCAGTTTCTTCATGCGTTCAAAGTATTCACCGCCTGCAAAAGTGAATCTGACAGAAAGGCCATCCGGCTCCATGCGCCTCATGTCAGAATAATGAAGCAGATCTCCGCACACAAGTGTCTCTGGTAACGTTAACAGTTCCTTGCCCGATGCCATCCTTGCGGCGTTATAGCCGGCCAGCGAGCCGGTGGTTATTGCTTCGGTGTGGCCTACGAAAAAGCCCGATTTTTCGCCTCCCAGAAACAGGTTTTCTATACCTGCAGCGCGCATATACTGGTCGCGTTCGCCTACCGACATGTAGCGCACCGAGTTGCCTTTGCCGCCCGCATAAGGATCTGCAAAGCGGGCGTTTTCAAGACCTTCAATGGTCCGCAACTGCTCAAGATTGAAGTATGACGTCATCAGCTTGGCATGGCCGGTGTCAATAAGAATAATGTTTTCTGCAAATTCCGGCAGCGCATACTGCTGGCATACTTTCTGCGAAAGCTTGCCGTGATTTACAAGATGTGCGGGCAGCGGCAGAACTGCGAAACCGTCACGCTCAAGGCGGTTTCGCAGCTGCGCGCTCAGCGTTTCCTTTTCCAGCTTGCAGGAACCGCTGAACGCGCCCGGACGGCCGTCCGGGCGCTGCCCGCACAGATCAGGATTACCCGCCTTTTCGCTCAGACTCACCCTGGGTCCGAAAGCAGGACACCTGAGCACACACATGGAGCAGCCATTACCGTACTTCATACAATTTCCCATAGGCCCCGTGGAGCCTGTCGTTTCAACAAAAGCATCCCCCTCAATAATTTCTTCCGTATACCCTCCATGACCATCATATGTAATCACCCTGAGAGCACTGAGCCTCCGGCAGCCCGGCTCTGCCGCCGCGCCTCCCAGAACCACGTCCACGGCGCGGCACATAAACCTGATTTTCACACCGAGCCCTGCAAGCAACCGGCGCACTTCCGGTTCAACCCGCTGCACGTTATAGAAGCTGGCGTGACTGTGTCCCGGGAAGTCCACATTCCGGTGGGTACTCAGCCGGTCAGTTATCTCAAAAAGCTCGCCTGCACCCATGGCGATATTTTCTTCAGCGGCTGTAAATCTGCCGTTATTTCTCATAATGCCGCCCACATTGCCCAGCCCCAGCAGCAGGTCAGTTTTTTCAATCAGTGTCACATCATGATCAAGTTTTTTTGCACGGATTGCAGCTGCGCAGCCTGCCCATCCGCCTCCCGCTATTACAATTCTACCCATAAAAAAGCACCTCCCCGTGCATTATATGCCGCGTGAGGTGCTTCCTTTCACAAAATTATTTTTTCTTTGTTACCAGCAGAATTTCCGGCGGACATTTAGGCTGATTGATCATGTCCGTGTGCACACAGTGATACTTTCCTTTATCCAGGCCCGCTGCCCAGTCAAGTACAGCCCGGCGCTCCGCAGCCCCCTGAGGGTGGCCCCAGTACATAATCACACATATAAGCCCGTTTACAGCCAGAAGCTCAAGGGATGATTCCAGCGCCTTCAGCGTGGAATCACTTGCCGTTGCCACCGACTTATCGCCACCCGGCAGATATCCCAGATTGTACATAATCAGGTTCACAGGTTCTTCGACATATTTCGACATTACCTCATGCGAATCACAGATAACCGATACGTTCTCTATGCCGTGCTCCGCCAGCAGCGCCTCAGTGGTCACAGTGGCCGCCTTCTGGATGTCGAAAGCATAAACCTTTCTGCAGCGCTCCGCCAGCCATAAAGTATCATGACCGTTTCCGCAGGTGGCATCCACAGCTGCAGAATCGCCATCTATATATTTCTCACAGAACATTTTTGCCAGTTCTGTCGTATCTCTCAGAATGTTTTTATCCACAATTATACCTCGCATTTACACCGGCGCACCGTCACCCCGTCCTTATCGGTGTACGAACAGGCGCCGCATATTCCCACGCCGCAGCAGATGTTAGCGTGGTTTGCAGTTATTATATCATCTTTTCGGTCCGGGCGCATCTCCAAAATCTTTTCAGTATAGTATGGAGAAGCAAGAAACATGATTTGCCGGAAATTGTCGGTTGCCGTCGCCACACGTTCCATCTCGCCGCTCAGATTCACCGGCTCATATTCCCCGGTATAATCCCGCAGAAAATCCTCATTCAGCTTGTCGCCATCCACCAGCAGCCTTGCCTTTACCCTGTCCGCAATATTTATGTATGGCGCTATGGCCGTACCCTTGGCGACAACCAGCAAAGGTTCTTCAGGCCGCAGCCTGCCCGCCCCGCAAAGGCCCGCCTCAAAAGGCCCGGAAACCAGCCACTCTTCCGCATCAGTCCTCAATATATCAATGGTCTTCGGCCCTGCCGGCTGCACCGCAAACTCCACAAAGCCGCCCTCGTCAACACCAGGCCGCACCCACGACCGCAGCACAGAAAGAGGAACTTTACAGCCTAGACTTTCCACCAGGACATAACTTCCCGGTACTCTGCACCGCTGGGCAAAACCGGCCGGAACCGCCAGCCGCACCACTTTCAGCTGATCTGAATAGCAGACAAATTCCGATACACGTGCCCCGAAAGGTTTCAGCAGGCCATCTGTTTTAGGCCCATTGAAAACATACTCCGTATATGGGCACGCGCCTTCCCACTCTGCCCCGCAGCCGCACTTACCGGTCCGGCTCATGGTACACATATAGCACTGTCCTGCCTCCATCAGTACGCAGGGGCAGCGTCTGCTTCCCGCGTCCACACACTTATACTCCATCTGCGCTTTCCACCTCCACTGAAATTTCAAAACCGTAATCCAGCAAAGCATAGGCATCATTGAACCAGTTCCCGTCATTGAGAACCACCGCAATAAGCTCCTTATCACCCCGCTTGGCAGATGCCACCAGCGTCCTGCCAGACTTCTTTGTAAAGCCGATTTTCACCCCTGTCGCCCCTTCGTACTGGGTTATGGTTTTATTTTTGTTGACAAATCTTCTTCCCGACGAGCCGCCTTCCCAGGCCTCAGCCCCGACAATCTGCCTGAAATCATCACGCTTCATGGCCGCAGCCCCTATGACCGCCATATCCCTTGCCGTCACATAATGTTCCTCTTCAAAGAGCCCGTGAGGATTAGCGAAATGGCTGCTGCTGCACCCAAGCTCCGCCGCCCGCGCATTCATCATATCGACAAAATTTGACACGCTCCCACCGCCTATGCAAGATGCAATTGCCACCGCACTGTCATTTCCCGACTGGAGCATCAGTCCGTACAGAAGCTCCTCGATGGTAATCCGTTCACCTGCTTTCAGGTACATAGACGAACCTTCCACGCCCTGCGCTTCGTTGTGAACGATGAGCTCGCTGTTCATATCCAGCCCCAGTTCATCCAGCTTTTCCAAAGCCACAAGGGCCGTCATAATCTTGGTGGTGCTTGCCGGATAAAGTTTTTTGTCAGCATTCTTCTCAAACAGTATCTCACCGGTTTCTCCATCCATCAGAACCGCTCCAGATGCTGAAACCGCCGGCACGCTCACAGAAACCGACACACTCTGACGAGGCGGCACCAGCATCTCTTCATCAGCGTTTACAGACGGGCTCATAAAATCTGCCAGCCCGCCCCAGAATCCCGCCAAAGCGCATAATACAATAATAATTTTCTTCATAAAAAATACTCCCACCAGCATTTTACTTACTGTTGGGAGCATTTATGAATAAGTTTTTAAAATTCAATCGTCATCTGGCCTTCTGCCACAGGGTCTTTTTCCTCTTCAGCGTCCACATCCACATTGATTGCGCTTTCGATATCGTCGATTTCAGGCAGGTCCTTGATGGAAGTGAACCCGAAGTTCTTAAGGAAAGTATCGGTAGTTCCGTAGAGAATCGGTCTGCCGATTGCTTCGGAGCGGCCCACTGCCTCTACCAGATTCTTTGCCATAAGGCCTTCCATAACGCGGTCACACTTGATTCCGCGGATTGCTTCGATTTCACCCTTGGTCACGGGCTGTTTGTATGCCACGATTGCCAGAACTTCAAGTGCTGACTGGGACAGTCTCTTCGCCTTGACAGGGGTGCAGAGACGCTCGATGTAGTCTGCGTTTTCTTCCTTTGTCACGAACTGGAAAGCTCCGTTGACTTCGCGGATAACGATGCCGCGGCCTTCCTGCTCGTACTCCGACTGGAGTTCTTTGAAATAATCATAAGCATCCTGCTTTGATATATTAAAAACATCTGCGGCCATCTTCACGTCCAGCGGTTCACCCCATGTGAACATCATGGACTCAAAAGCTGACTTAATAGTTTTTTTGCTGTTCATTTACACTATGCCTCCTGTACTTCCTGGCCCTGATACTTGTCCAGAACCGTATCCTCATTGACCCTTTCACCGGCAGACACTTCTATATCTGCATAAAGAGCCTTCTGGTCAACCTTAATAACCCTTTCCTTGGCCATCTCAAGAAGAGACATGAAAGTTACCACCACATCATAGCGGTCCTTCTTGTTAGGAACCAGGTCCTTAAAGCTGAAAATCTGCCCCAGCTTGCTGCGCACGGCGCCCAGAATCATCTTAATGCGGCCCTCCATGGTGGCCCGCTCTCTCTCGATTCTGGTGTAGTGCTTGCGCACTGCTTCAACTTTTTGCTTCTTCTGGATAAAAAGGTTGAAGGCGCCGGCGAACTGCTTCAGGTCCAGACTGAGGTACTCGTCAGGATTTTCAAGGTACTGGGAAATATCCTCCTGAGGTTTTTCGAAAATCCTCAGGCCGCGTTCTTCCTGTGCCTGCAGAATGTCCGCTGCTTTTTTGAAGCGTTTGTATTCCAGAATTCTTTCCACCAGCATGGTTCTTGGGTCCTCTTCAACGAGGGAATCCCCGGTCTCATTGGTACGCGGAAGAATCATCTTTGATTTTATCTCTATGAGGGTTGCCGCCAGCACCATGAACTCGGTGGCCACGGTAACGTCCTTTTCCTCCATCTCCCTTATGTAAGAGAGGTACTGGTTGGTGATTTCGCTGATCTGGATATCGTAGATGCTCATTTCAGCGTTTTCAATCAGGTAAACCAGCAGGTCAAAAGGTCCCTCAAATGCTTTCAGTTTTACTTTATAGCTCATATTTTTTCTCTAACTTTCCTTGCTTTCCTGGTAATTGTAGAAGAGCAGCGCTGCCACAACCACGATGCAGCCGATTATTTCGTAGCCCTTCGGAATCTGACCCAGAGTTACCACAGCGATAAGGATGCAGAAAACAGGGTCAGCAGTTTCCCATGTGGAAACGTAGAGCGGATTCACATGGCCGATGCACATATTGAACACAGCGTGAGCACCCATCTGGCAAACGATGGCCATAATTGCCACATACAGATAATCCGTAAAAGTATATCCAAGAAGGGCAGTACCTGTACCTGCGGATGCTACCGCAAAGCACACCCAGCACGCCGCGAATACCAGCAGCACGTAAATGCTTCCATCCACGCGCTTACGCACATGTCCGCCCACTGCGAAGTAAAGACCCATGAAGATACCCGCAAAAAGTCCCAGAATGTTGCCGGTCATCTGACCGCTTGTAAGAGCCGCCATATCGAAACCCATAACCACCGCACCGCCGCAGAGTGCCACAAAGATGGCCGCAACAGACTTCCAGCCTACTTTTTTCTTCATGATAAACACTGTCACCAGCAGTACCACAATAGGGTGGAAAGACGCCAGTACCGCCGCACTTGCTACGTTGGTCATCTTAACAGCATTGAACCAGCTGAAATAATGTCCGAAGAGGAACAGGCCTGAAATGCAGCACCAGATCCAGTCGCTCTTGCTTACCGCTTTGAGCTGCGCTCTTTTTTCACTGCTGGTCAGCGCCGGAATCAGGAAAAACGGCAGCACGATTGTAAGTCTCCAGAAGCCGATTCCGATTGCAGGAATGGCTGTCATAGCGCTGAGAGAGCCTGAGCATGCGCCGCAGATTACAGCGATGATAACTGCAATCTTAGCGTGCTTCGCTATAAAATTTGTTTTTTCACCAGAATTATTCATTTTCTTTTATCTTCCTTAAATTAACGTCGTATGGCGGATACACGATACCCTTTTCGGTAATAACCGCCGTAATATATTTATTGTCAGTCACATCAAATGCCGGGTTGAAAGTCTTGATACCTTCCGGTGCCATAGGCTTTTCGTACCACATCTTGTAGATTTCCTCGCCCTTGCGCTGCTCGATTTCGATTTCTGCACCTGTCGGAGTATCCAGGTCGATGGTGGAAGTCGGCACATACATGTAGAAAGGAATTCCGTATTCCTTAGCCAGGATTGCCACGCCGGAAGTCCCTATCTTGTTGGCACCGTCGCCGTTGGCAGCCATGCGGTCACAGCCCACAACCACTGCATCAATGAGGCCCTTTTTCATAACGATGGAGGCCATATTGTCGCAGATAAGTGTGACATCAACGCCGTTCTTGTTCAGTTCCCAGGCAGTCAGTCTCGCGCCCTGAAGCAGCGGACGTGTCTCATCAGCAAAGACCTTGAAATCATAGCCCCTCTGCTGTCCCAGATGAATCGGAGCCAGGCAGGTACCGTACTTGGCAGTGGCGATAGTTCCTGCGTTGCAGTGGGTCAGTATTCCCATGCCGGGCTTCAGAAGAGAAAGGCCGTATTCACCCATTGCAAAGCATGCTTCTTCATCCTCTTTATGAATTTTTTCAGCTTCCATTCGGAGAACTTCCTTGACCCAGTGAATCTTGCGTTCTTCAGGAAGAGCCTCTCCCATTTCAAGAGCATCTGCACAGCCCGCAAGGTACTCTTCCATAACCTTAACCATGCGCTTCAGCGCCCATGAAAGGTTCACGGCAGTAGGCCTTGAGGTGTTAAGATAGTCTGCAGTTTCCTTTACGTATGCCGCAAATTCATCTGCAGTTTCAGCCTGATAATCACGGACGGAAATATACAGTCCGTAACCGGCTGCAACACCGATGGCTGGAGCACCACGCACCTTAAGGTGGTAAATCGCATCCCACACATCTTCCTTATTAATTGCTTCTATGTATACTTCTTCGCCAGGCAGCTTAGTCTGGTCAAGAATCAGCATTTTTCCTTCAATAAATTTTACAGGCGCTATGTCAAAAACTTTCATGGACAGTCTCCTTTCCTGCTTTCAATCACTTTAACCGGAATATTATATCACAGATTACGCCAGCTTGTCGAGCACTCTGATCAAATCACCGAAAACCCCGTAAGCAGTCTGTTCAATCTCAGGGTCGTGCTCAACCACTGTGATTTTTTTCATCAGGTCGGTAGTAATGGACACGATGGAAGTAGTGCTGTTTACAGTTGCCAGCAGGTCTGTGCGGTCCACAAGTGTTGGCTGAACACTGGCATGAACATTTCCGTCGGCGTCCCGCGTACCCTTGCACACAAGCTTGATGATTTTGCCCTGGGCTCTGGCATTTTCAATATCTTCGTAAGTTATATCCTCAATCCCCTTGCGCTCAACCATGTCAGGAGTAATTCCCGCATCCATGAGTACATTGAGAAGCGCTGTAATCTTGGCAGCAGCGTCATATCCTTCAATGTCCATGGCAGGGTCCGCTTCCACGAATCCGAGGGCGCGGCCTCTTTCCATGATGTCATCATAGTCGCAGCCCTTTTCCATCTCTTCCAGGATAAAGTTGGTGGTGCTGTTTAAGATGCCTGACACTTCAGTAACCCTGGCAAACTTAAGAGTGTGCTCAACCAGATTGAACACAGGCGTACCGTCCATCACAGTTGTTTCGTAGAAAAAGCATACTCCGGCTTCCTTGGCCATGTCAGCAAGGCGGCGGAAATGCCACGCAATCGGTCCTTTGTTTGCAGTGATTGCGTGTTTTTTGCGGGCAAAAGCGCCCTTTATATGGTCGGTGGCTGGCTGGCCGGTGAAGATGTTAAGGGGCGTCATTTCCGCCATCACATCATAGTCAACAGTTTCCACGATTTCCATGGTGGTAAGTGAGCTCAGTCCTCTTTCCGGCGCGAACTTACCGTCCTTTTCGATATCGGCAATTGCTGCCGCCACATCGATTCCTTCATTACATACCAGATTACCTCTGGAGCCTGTTGCAATCGCAACCACTTTCACATCTGTATCGTATTTTGTTTTAATTTCATCATGTTTTTCCAGGAGCAGTTTCCCGAAGGCACGTCCTGCATTTCCGAAGCCCAGAAGGGCAAGTTTTAATTCTTTCATATTTTTTCACGCTCCTTTGCTATAGATTTTACCAATTCCTACTGGTAATTTCAACCTTTATGGGTTACAATTAAGCTACAAATTCAGTTCGGAGGTAAATCATATGAAATTCTACATAGTTGACGCTTTCACTCAGGAAAAATTCGGCGGCAATCCTGCCGGAGTAGTAATTCTGCCGGAAGGAGCAGACTTCCCTTCTGACGAACTCATGGTAAAGACAGCTGCTGAGCTCCGTTATTCAGAAACTGCTTTTATCAAAAAACTTGAAAACGGCGAATTCAATATCAGATACTTCACACCTGCTGCAGAAGTAGACCTTTGCGGACACGCTACAATCGCTTCCTTCAAGGCTCTCCTTTACGCAGGAATCATTGAAGACAATGCTACATACATCAACCACACTCTTTCCGGCGACCTGGAAATCGTGGTAAACAACGGTTTCGTCCTCATGGACATGGCCAAGCCTGTAAGAATCGGTTCCATCGTAAACGACCAGGCTCTCGAAGAGCTCTATACTATCATGGGTCTTGACTATGCAGACCAGAAAGCACGCGGCCTTGAAATGAACCCTCAGATGATTTCCACAGGTCTTCCTGACATCATGATGCCTGTTGTAAGCCTTGCAGACCTGGAAGCAATCGCACCGAACTTCCCTGCACTTTCAGACCTTTCCAAGAGATACGAAGTTGTAGGTGTTCACGCTTTCACTCTTGACGGCGACGACGCAACATGCCACGTAAGAAACTTTGCACCGCTCTACGATATCGACGAAGAAGCTGCAACAGGAACTTCCAACGGCGCTCTGACTTACTACGGCTACCTCAACGGTTTCGTCAAAGACGGCGACGACTGCAAGTTCATCCAAGGCGAAAAAATGCAGCGTCCATCCCAGATTCTTTCAAACATCAAAGACGAAAAAATCAAAGTCGGCGGTGATGCAGTGATTCTGGCTGAAGGTGAAATCCACATCGCATAAGACAACAAAAATCCCGGCTTGCCCCATGGCAGACCGGGATTTTTTAATGGCTTATTATTTTTCGATCTTAAAATCTTCAGGTATGGAGCATCCGCAGCCACCCTTGCCTTTGCGGGCGCATGTGCCGCCTTCAGGGCAGCCGATGCACATCACACCTTTTTTCTTTTCGCGGACGATGTAGCAGATTGCCGCCCCCACGGCTGCCAGCACCACAAGTCCGATTACAATATCTGTTATTGTCATATCTCTGCCCCCTTTCTTTATTTCTGCTATGCGACCTTTTTCATGTCCTGTTTCAGTTCATATTCAGCCGCAAATCTTTTTTCTTCTCTTTTAATTAAGTATACCACAACCCCTGCCATTGCGCAAACTGCAATGAGTCCGCCGAGGAAACCTGTTCCCAGAGCACCTGTTGTAATCAGTGTACCGATCTGGTATACCAGGAATGCTACTGTATAGCCTGTGCCCAGCTGAAGCGCGATGCCGCCGAAGAGCCACTTTCTGTCCTGCATTTCGGAGTTCATAGCACCGATTGCTGCGAAGCAAGGTGGGGTGTAAAGGTTGAACATGAGACATGCAAGTGCTGCAGCGGAAGTCAGTCCGAATGCTGCTGCAACTTCATTTGCGCCGCCCATGAGTGCAAGTTCTTCTGTGTCGATGAAGTTGGTCAGGCCGTAAACTACTGCCAGTGTACCGACAACGTTTTCCTTTGCAATGAAGCCTGTGATTGCTGCCGCTGCCATCTGCCACACGCCGAAGCCCAGAGGAATGAGCAGAACAGCAAAAGGTGATGCGATGGAAGCAAGGATTGAAGTGTGTTCCATACCTTCTGCCACCGGCTGCAGGTTCCAGCTGAATGTCTGCATAATCTGTACTACAGCGTTGCATACCAGGATGATTGTACCGGCTTTGATGATGTAAGCCTTACCACGTGAGCACATGGAAAGGAATGCTTTCTTCAGGCTTGGAATCTTGTATTCAGGAAGTTCGATGATAAAGAAAGACTTTCTGTATTTATGTCCTGTCAGCTTGTTTACCAGTAAAGCGCCCAGAAGAATGAGCACAATTCCCACGAAGTACATGAGAGTTCCAACCCAGGAAGCATCGCTGAAGAATGCGCCTGCGAAAAGCGCGATTACAGGAAGCTTAGCGCCGCATGGCATGAAAGGTGTGAGCATTGCAGTTGCTCTTCTTTCTCTTTCATTTCTGATAGTACGGCAGGCCATGATGCCGGGGATTGCGCAGCCTGTACCCACAACCATTGGAATTACAGACTTTCCGGAAAGGCCTACTCTCTTGAAGATAGGATCAAGAACCACAGTTGCTCTTGCCATGTAACCGCAGTCTTCAAGGAGAGCAATCAGGAAGTACATTACCATTACCAACGGAAGGAAGCCGACTACAGCACCTACACCTCCGATGATGCCGTCAACGAGAAGTGCCTGCATGAACGGAGACGCGCCTTCCACCATGCCTGCAACCCATTCCTGGAATGTTTCAATCCAGCCTACAAGCCAGTCTGCCAGGAAAGGTCCAAGTGTGGACTGGGAAATATCGAATACCAGGAACATTACCACCGCAAAAGTCGCCAGACCAAAGAATCTGTTGGTCAGGAAACCATCGATTGTATCCTGATAGTTTCTGTTTTTTGTGAGGACCTTACGTGTTTCAACTGCGGAAACCACGCTGTTTACGAAGGCGAAACGCTTTCTGTCTGCGGCTTCAACTGCCGCCTTGTCGGAAAGATCCACGAGGCCCTGCTGATATGGTGCCTGCTGACCCTTGCCCGCTGATGAAACTGCTGCTGTCACAACGTCTTTAAGGCCCTTTGCATCGATGGAAACTGTTTCAACAACGGCACATCCCAGTTTCTGCGCAAGGGCTGCCGTGTCAATCTTAGTTTCCTTTTTTTCATTGATGTCGCTCTTGTTGAGTGCTACAACTACAGGAATGCCAAGTTCCATGAGCTGAGTTGTGAAGAATAAGCTTCTGCTCAGGTTGGTAGCGTCAACGATATTGATGATTACATCAGGGTTTTCGTTCTTAACGTAGCTGCTTGTGATGCTTTCTTCTGATGTGAAAGGTGACATGGAGTAAGCACCCGGAAGGTCAACTGCAATCAGTTCTTCCGCCCCGTCGTAGTAAGCCTTCTTGATAAAGCTTTCCTTCTTGTCTACAGTAACGCCGGCCCAGTTACCTACTTTTTCATTTCTTCCTGTCAGGGCATTGTACATTGTTGTCTTGCCGCTGTTAGGGTTACCGGTTAAAGCAATTCTCATGTGAGATCCTCCTTTTAATAAAATGGGTATATTTAAGTTCTGTTTTAAACTGTTTAAGGTTGCGGTTAGTCGTGGCTAACCATCGGGTTTGTTTAAAGCAGTTAGCAATTACTAACTGCCTGATAAAAATATATGGCGGGCATGCCGCCACTGATAAGTCTAAATTAAAATCGCCGCTGCAAGCTCATTGTCGATGTTGTATCTTCCATCCTTGATCGAAACTACGCAGCTTCTCTTCAGCTTCTGAACCACTGTGATAGGTTCTCCGCTGTAACAACCCAGAGAAAACAGAAAAGCATTCAGCTCTTCATCGTCTGTCACGATATCTTTGATAATATATTCCTGTCCTTCAACTGCTGATGCTAAATTCATATCTTCCTCCCATAAATGTTGGTTAGTCATCGCTAACTCCTGAATTATATTACCACTTTGGTTAGCCGATGTCAACTATATTTTGGCAAAAATAAAGTTTTTTTGCTGTATTTGGCTGGTTGCTTTATTGATTGTCAGGATGGTTTTCCAAAACCCGGTTCTGGTTTTCTGCGAGAAAACATTTTGACTTCTGTGGAAAATTTCCTGCATTTTTTGCACGAAAAATCATTTTTTCCGTTACTTCCCTGTCCGAAAAGCAAAATCACATTCCACATTCCGACAAAATCTGCTTTCCTCCGACACAATTCGCCCAAGCAAATCCCTGCTGTTTTCTCAAACGCCCCTTTGGTTTTCCCACAGAAAACCAACGCTCAATTCTGAAAACATCAACTCACCGCACAAAAAAACGACCTGCAAATGTAAGCCATCATTTAATATATTATTTATTCGGACTATTTATCAAGCTTATCACTGTCCAGCCTTTCTTGAACTTTGATTCAAGATAAACACAGGCGTTTTCACCGCCTGATGTGGGTACTCCTTGCATCCACAATTCTTTCGGCCAGCTTGTTCCACTCTCTTCAACTTCTTCTACAGTTACCGACGCATAGGCTTCCCCGTAAGATGCAATGAATTTTTCGCGGATACGCTTATAGTCTCTGTATGTTTCATCCCCTTCAAGTATGTATATCATACTCACAAGTCTGCCTTCGCCAAAGAAACAGCACCTTCCAGTGCAGATATTTCGTCATAAGTCATTCCCCATGTAAGATTTTCTGCACCATTGCAAATACCTTCTTCCATTCCGGTAACCCAATCATCCTCTGCATGAGCATCACTGCATGACACGCCAAGAAGCGCGACCAGCACAACCAACATCAGATATAAAATGTTCTTCTTTTCTTTTTCATAATCTTTCCCCCTTTCCGCCCTTTGGTAAATTTAGTTTACCATTTGCATATGTTTATGTCAATAAGTAATGACTTGTTTCCAGTATCATGATATAATACAAGCAACTATAGATAGAGTTTTATATCGGGAGGTGCAGCATGAAAAAATACATTTTAATTCTCGTTATTATATCTGTTATTTCTGTATTCACCTCGGGATGTGGTGAAACTGCCGCTCCGTCCACAAAATATAGAGCCAGTTCATACACAAGCTATGTGCCTGATTATATGAACAGCGAATATTATATTTTCGACCATGCCGAACATATTGTAAAGGCAAAGCTGATTGATGTCGGCAGCTGGGGCGGCGCCGCAGTCTACGAATTCAAAGTAAAAAAAGAATACTTCGGTAAGCTGAGTGAAACAAGCATTCATGTCTGCGATGGAGATTATGACAAATACAAGCCCGGAAAGAAATATTTTCTGTTTCTGTGCAACGACGGTGATCTGGGGACTGGCTACGATATATACAAGAGTACAAGCAATCACATTGTGTTTCCGGCGAACAAGCGGGTGTATCAATATGGCTATCATAAGTGGTATACATTAAAAAGATCCGATATTCCGGATATGATTGAAAAAGCATCCGCTACACGCGAAGAGCGCGAAATAGCTGAATTCAACAAGCTTTTTGTATCTGAAAACAGTTGTGCAGGCGATGCTGCAAAGGAAGCAGAAGAAGTAGCCCTGATTACCGTAGAGGAAAAACTTTTGCCTGATAAAATGGATAAATTGTATATCTCGTCCTACCGGATTACTACCGAAGAAGTTTTTGCCGGCAGCGCAGATTACATTGCTCCGCGTCTTTACTATGCCGGGGAACTGGAAACCGGAAAATCATATATCCTGATGACTAAACCAAATAAAAACACATTCAGACACGAGATTTTCGACAAAAATTATTCATTAATCGAAGCCACAGAAGAAAATATTGCAGAAGTAACGGATGCTTTGAAGTCAAATAATACATGAGAAAATAGCCTGTTTTGCACCTATTTTCATTGCAATCACCCCTTTTTTACAGTAAAATATTAAATAACAACTGGAAGGAGGGCAAACAATGTCAACCCAAGAAAATAATATAAATAAAAAGGAAGTAAAAGTACTTCCGGCCGGGGTTCCCTTCCTGGCAGCAGGCGGCATCTGGTTCATTCTGGCCATGATTCTGCCGGTTTACAAGCTTTCCATGGTGATTGTGATTTCCGTCATCGCTGCAGCAGTCTGCGCAGGGCTGATCGCCAAGAGAAACAAGCAGCTGGCTCTGCTTCCGCCTCCGCCGGCAGTCAAAGTCCGTGCAGAGGAACTGGCAAAGAAGCTGGACGATGGCAGAGATGCACTTCTGGCCAAGGTTCCTGAAGTTGCAAGTGCTCAGGTCCGCGCTCATATCACTTCTGTCGCCGCTACTCTTGAAATAATTGCTGACGAAGTGGAAGCCGACCCTAAGGACAGAAACAAGGCCCGCAAACTGGCGAACCACTATGTAGGCATGCTGGCTGAACTGGTGGACAAATACATTCTCATGCAGAAGCAGTCTGCCGGCGGTACCAACATCACCACATCCATGGCCAAAATCGAAGAAGGTCTGGCAGGAGCGGATGTCGCTCTGAAAAAACTGCTGGATGACCTTTTCACCGACGAAGCGATGGAAGTTTCCGCAGACATCGCGGTTCTCGAAAATCTGCTTAACATGGAATCTGCTGAACCCAGGATGGATTTCAGCGCGATTGAATAAAATATAATGGAGGATAAAAAAATGACTGATCAGATTAAAGTTGACGAATTAAAATTAGAAGTTCCTACTCTTACAATCGGCGATACTGCTGTTGCCGAAGCGCCTGCCCCTGTTGAAGAAGCTCCTGCTCCTGTAAAGGAAATCCCTATCGAAGACAGAATCGAACTCACTCCTGAAGAACAGAAGGTTGTGGATGAATTTATCAGCAAAATTGACCTGACCAACACAAACCATATTCTCCAGTACGGCGCGGATGCTCAGCAGAAGATGGCAGATTTTTCTGACACAGCTCTCGAAAGCGTAAGAACCAAGGACCTTGGCAAGGTTGGCGACAGCCTAGTTGACCTGGTAGGAGAACTTAAAGGTTTCAGCGCTCTGGAAGAAAAGAAAGGTTTCCTCGGCCTCTTCAAGAAAGTTGCAGACCCGCTCACTCAGCTGAAAACAAAATATGACAAGGCTGAAGCCAACGTTGAAAAAGTTGTGGAAGTTCTGGAAGGCCACCAGGTTACACTCACAAGAGACATCGCAGTCCTCGATGAACTTTTCAAGGCAAACGCGGCAAACTTCAAGCAGCTTTCCATGTACATCGTTGCCGGTAAGAAAAAGTTAAAAGAAGCTTACGAAGTTACTCTTCCTGAGCTTCAGGCAAAGGCAGAAGCCAGCGGTGCTGCAGAAGATGCGCAGCTTGCAAATGACTATGCGCAGATGCTCAACCGTTTCGAAAAGAAACTTTATGACCTGGATCTTACAAGAACAGTTTCACTGCAGATGGCACCACAGATCCGCCTTGTGCAGAACAACGACACTCTGATGATCGAAAAAATCCAGACTACTCTCATCAACACAATTCCTC
Source organism: Bacillota bacterium (assembly GCA_017436705.1). GTDB lineage: Bacteria > Bacillota > Clostridia > Peptostreptococcales > Anaerovoracaceae > SUG1106. Next base: position 8,768 of record JAFSCP010000022.1, on the reverse strand, counting down.
TCTGGAAGAGCCAGATGGTTCTCGCACTGGGTCTTGCAAACAGCGAAGCTGCAGTTGACGCTCAGAGAGCAGTTTCCCAGACAACCAACGAACTGCTGAGAGAAAACGCAGAAGCACTCAAGCAGACTACTATCAGCGTTGCCAGAGAATCCGAAAGAGGTATCATTGACCTTGAAACTCTTCAGGAAACCAACCAGAAACTCATTGACACCATCGACGAAGTTCTCCACATTCAGACAGAAGGACGTGAAAAGCGCAAAGCTGCTGAAGCAGAACTTCACAAGATGGAACAGGAAATGAAGAACAAATTACTGGAAGTAAGAAACTAACACGAGGCAAAGCCTATGAAAATTTTAGAAAATAAACTGATATGCATCATCCTTATGGTGGTGCTCATCGCTGGCGGACTTTTCATCGGCGGCATGAAAGGGCTGGGCAGCCTTTACGGCGACGTGGAGGACGTTTTCTTCCTGGGCGTTGACCGTGACGGCATCGGCGTTGCCAACGATATGACTGAAAGAGTCAGCGCAGCAACCAACATGATTACCATCGCCCGCAAATATGAGGACAAAGCAAACGATACCTACAAGGAAGCAATTCAATGGCTCCGGTCCGATGTGGCCGCCCTGGAAAACGCTCTCGGCGGCAAAGGTGACATTGCAGACGCGGTCGCTGCCAACAAAAATGTAGATACAGCAATGACTTTCCTCTACAACGAGATGGAACATGTCGCTCTTTCTGAACAGGACGAAAAGTACAGACAGAGCCTTTATGCAGACTTCAATTCAAGAGGCGACACAATCAGTCACGACCCGTACAATCAGTATGCTGAAAAGTATATGGACGCCCTTGAAGGTTTTCCTGCCAGCCTCATCGCTGCAGTTATGCCTGTGAAAGAAGCAGTTGTGGTCTACTAGACAAGGGGGGATTTGAGAAATGAAACGCAGAAACATTTTTACTCCATTGCTGCTGGCCGTAATGCTCATACTGGCCTCAGCAGTACCTGCACTGGCAGCAATACCTGAAGTTTCCGATTCTTATTATGTCGCTGACTATGCAGATGTTATTGATGCTGACACAGAAGAATATATCGTGTCTAAAAACGGCGAGATAGAAGCAAACTGCGACGGTGCCCAGATTGTGATTGTGACGGTGGATTTTCTGGACGGTATGAACATCGAGGACTACTGTTACAAGCTCTTCAATGACTGGCAGATTGGCAGCACTTCCAACAACGGCGTGCTCCTGCTGCTGACCATCGGCGAAGAAAACTACTGGTGCATGACCGGCAAAGGCCTTGAAAACAAGCTGACAGCCGGCACAATCGATGAAATCCTCTGGTATAATCTGGAGGACTACTTTGCAGCAGGCGATTACGACACAGGAGTTCAGGTAACTTTTGACATTCTGTGCGACGAGCTTTACGAAATTTACGGAGTGACTGGTTCCGGAGTTTCCGGTGATGATTATTACTATGGTGATGATTATTACTATGAAGAAGAGCTGACAACCATGGACTGGATTATCGCCTTTGTGGTTTTCGCAATTGTGGTTATAATCATTATAACAATTGTCTGCGTCATCGTAGGCAGCATTAAAAGCAGCAGACGCAGACGGGCAACTTATGACCCGTATGTTCAGCCAAGACCGGTTATAATAAGCACAAGACCGGCCCGCAGAATCTACATACCAACTCCGCATCACAGACCGGCCCACCATACAAGACCGACTCGTCCAGGCAGTCTGGGTGGTGGTTTCGGAGGACCTGTTTCAAGGCCTTCTGTAAGACCGGTTTCAAGACCCGCTTCAAGACCGGTTTCCCGTCCGGCATCAAGACCAAGCAGCTTCGGTGGCGGCATAGGACGCGGAGGCGGCGGTATGAGCCGTGGCGGCGGTGCAGGAAGACGCGGACGCTAGTTAATACTGAAATTAATACCAAAAACAACTTAAGGACCTGCCGGCTGGCAGGTCCTTTTTTAAGGCATTTATATGATTTTGTCTGATTCTTAGATTGCTGTTATTATTTCTTCCACAGTCCGTGAAGGTTGCAGTATTCGTAAGTTTCGATGAGTTCTTCTCCCTCTGCAAGTACGAAAACTGCTTCTGGCTTTTCGCCTGCCTGCAGGAATTTCTTCTGTTCGCCCTTGGTAGTCTTGATTGCGATCCAGCCGATGAAGTGTTCTGGTACCATTGGGTGTTCAACTTCGCCGACTTTAACCTTTACTACGTTTCCTTCTACTTCTACTGCAGGTACGTGCTTTTCAACAGCGGCATCTGTAGTGCCAGGGATAAGTTCAGTCATCTTCTGACCGCAGCACACGATAGGTACTCCGCTTTCCTTTACAGCTTCAACGATATTTCCACAGTGTTCACATACATAATACTTCATAATCTTTTCCTCCGTTTTTTTAATTCATAGTCCTTTTTTTAATAATGATTTTTGTTATCATTCTTATGTTTTATATATACCCATATCATGGGCTCTCAAACACAATATTTAAAAATTATTTAGAAAAAATTACTATAACGGTTGTGCCCTTGCCTTCTTCGCTTTCAAGCTCGATGCTGCCGCCAAGATATGCCACCGCATGTTTTACGATTGAAAGGCCCAGGCCTGTGCCGCCGATTTTTTTAGAGTGGCTTTTGTCCACGCGGTAAAAGCGCTCGAATACTCTTTCCCGTGCACCTGCCGGAATGCCTATACCTGTATCTTTTACGGTGAAAATGCAGCTTTCGCCGATGTTCTGCACGGACACATCCACGCTGCCGCCCGGCTTGTTGTATTTGACTGCGTTTTCTACAATATTATATACGATTTCGTCAAGAATATATTCCACGGCTGTAATTTCTGAAGGCTCGCCCCTGAAATTGATGGTCACATTGCTTTCTGCCGCCTTGCCGGAAAGTCTTTCTACGACGGTTTCTGCCACTTCGCTCACGTCGATTTTTGTCATTTCCTGCGGAACTGTGTTTTCATCCAGCTGGGAAAGGTTGATGATATCGTTGATAAGGCTGATAAGACGTGAAGATTCTTCCTTGATTGTCCGGGCAAAGCCCTGAACATCTTCAGCCTTCACCATGCCGCTGGCAATCATGTCGGACACGCCGTATATTGAAGTCAGCGGAGTTTTAAGTTCGTGGGACACGTTAGAAGTGAATTCCCTGCGCAGACGCTCACCTTCGGCTTTTTTGGTTATATCGAGGATTATGAGAACAGCGCCGGAAACACTGCCTTTTTCGGTCACCGGATTGGATATGATTTCATATACAGATTCCCCGACTTCCAGCATAACCTGTGCGTTTCTTCCGGCCAGAGCTTCTGACACGGCAGTCCTGAAAGGCTCACTTCTGTTCAGTTTAAGCACAGACCCGTCGAAACTGTCTTCATCGTGACCGCCCAGCATTTCCAGAGCACTCTTGTTATGAGTAAGCACTTCCATGTCCTTGTCGATAATGAGCAGGCCTTCACTCATATTCTCTGTGATGATGCTGAACTCTTCACGGTTTTTGCGCAGTTTTTCCATCTGTTTCTTTATGCGCACATTCTGATGGTGTATTCTGTGCAGAAGAGGGCCCAGTTCTTCGTAGTTTTCACTTATGTCCGGATTGTCAAGGTCGATATCGTTAATCGGTTTGATTATGGCCTTGGCCACGCGGTATGAAATTATCACGCTTATTATGATAAGAACAACTACTGTAATAATTACCATGCCCAGGGTATCAAGGAGCAGGGCAAGCTGTGAATAATGATTTACGGAAGTTCTGATTATACTGCCGTCTTCTGCTCTGCGGGCATAGTATCTGGTATCCTGCTGGAGGGTGAATGAAGTTCTTATTGCAAAACCTTCTCCTTCAGTAAGCGCCTCCTGCACTTCTTCTCTTTCAGTATGATTTTCCATGCTGGACGAGTCTGCCATACTGTCAAAGAGCACCTGGCCGGTGGCCGAAATCAGAGTTACTCTGGACCCCATATCTGCACGGGCCGCAAGATCCGCAAGATACGCCTGACCGCCCATGTTCCAGCCTTCTTCAATTATTATCGCTTCATTTTTCAGTTGTTCGTCTATTTTTTCGCCCATGTAATCGTACATGATTCCCATGACCAGTCCTACGCAGACCAGCATGATAATCATTGATACGGTAATTACACCGGTAAGTATTTTTTTCGTCATTTATTTTCCTCCGATACGGTAACCTATGCCGCGGACAGTCTCAATCAGATCGCCTGCTGCACCCAGCTTGGAACGGAGTGTTCTGATATGTACATCCACAGTTCGGTTTTCACCATCAAACTCGTATCCCCAGATTTCCTGAAGAATCTGGTCACGGGTCATTACATTGCCCTGGTTTTTTACCAGATAACAAAGCAGCTGGAACTCCTTCAGTGTGAGAATCACGTCTGAATCCTCTGCTCTGACTATATGTTTGTCCGGATTTACCAGCAGGCTGCCCACTCTGTATTCCTTGCCGTCTTTAACAGGTTCTGCCCTTCTGAGAAGCGCTTTGACACGGGCCACAAGCTCCATCGCGCCGAAAGGCTTGGTCATATAGTCGTCTGCCCCTGCATCAAGGCCCATAACCTTATCATATTCTGTACTCTTTGCTGTGAGCATGATTACAGGCATGTTACGTGTCTCACTGCTGTCTCTCAGTTTGCGCAGTACGCTCAGTCCGTCTTCCTCAGGAAGCATTATATCAAGAACAGCCAGTGAAGGTTTCTGTTTCTTCATGGCAGCCCAGAACTGGCTTGGCAGCTCAAAACCCTCAGCTTCAAAACCTGAACTTCTGAGGGCGTAAATTACAAAACTTCTTATATTAGTATCATCTTCCAGCAGATAAATCATATTATTTCTCCCATTGATTAATTGGTTTCTTCGGGGTGAGCACCTGTGATGCTGTAAACCACCCACTCTGCAAGATTTGTGGCATGGTCGCCCACTCTTTCAATGTACTTGGCAATCATAAGCACATCCAGCAGAAACTCTCCGTCAACGGTTCTTTCTCTGACAGCCTGAATAAGGCTTTCCCGGATCAGTTCAAAATCGCTGTCCACCTCATCATCATCAAGAATAACCTGTCTTGCCATATCCAGATCCTGATTAACGAAGGAGTTGATGCTTCTTGTAACCATTCCGGCAGCATAATCGCTCATCCTTCTGAGATGGATGGCATCCGGGATTTCAGTTTCCATAAGGTACTTTGAAATCTCTGCAATATCAGCCGCCTGGTCGCCTATTCTTTCCATATCGGAAATCATTTTAAGGGCTGACGAAATTACTCTCAGGTCCCTTGCCACAGGATGCTGCTGCAGAAGAAGCCTCATGCACATGGACTCTATGTCCTTTTCCATCTGGTCAATCTGGCGTTCAGTTTCCTTGGCTTTTGCGGCCATCTCCATATTTTTTTCAAAGAGAGCCCTGATTGCAGATGTAATGGCATCTTCGCACAAAGCCCCCATAGTCACCAGCTCATTGTTAAGATTCTCCAGCTGCTGATCAAATCTGTTTCTTACCATTTTTATTTCCTCCTAACCGAATCTTCCTGTGATGTAGTCCTCTGTCCGTTTATCGCGCGGCATTGAGAACAGTTTTTCAGTGTCATCGTACTCAACGACTTCTCCGAGAAGGAAGAAAGCAGTTTTGTCAGAAATTCTGGTGGCCTGCTGCATGTTATGAGTTACCATGACTATAGTATACTTGTTTTTGAGTTCAACTGCAAGGTCTTCGATTCTGGAAGTTGAAATAGGGTCCAGAGCCGATGTCGGTTCGTCCATGAGAAGAACTTCAGGTTCCACTGCCAGAGCTCTTGCAATGCACAGTCTCTGCTGCTGACCACCGGAAAGCCCCAGAGCACTTGTCTTCAGTCTGTCCTTCACTTCATCCCAGATAGCTGCGCCTTTGAGGGAATTCTCAACGATTTCATCAAGGGCAACCTTGCTGCGGATGCCGTGGGTACGCGGCCCGTAGGCAATATTATCATAAATGCTCATAGGGAAAGGATTTGGCTTCTGGAAAACCATGCCCACTTTTTTGCGGAGCAGATTCACGTCCATGCTTCCGTAAATATCCTGACCATCAAGCCTGATATCACCTGTAATTCTGCAGCCCTCCACCAGGTCGTTCATGCGGTTGAGCGATTTGAGCAATGTGGATTTGCCGCAGCCTGAAGGTCCGATAAATGCCGTGATTTCTTTTTCGGGAATTGTAAGATTTATATTTTTAAGTGCCTGAAAATCACCATAAAACAGATTCATATTGTTGATTGTTATTTTGTCCATTTCTTTATCTCCATAATTTTTTTGCCAGCATGCCTGAAAGAGCATTTATAAAAATTACCATTACCAGCAGCACAACTGCTGTTGCGTATGCCTGCCGGGTATAAAGTCCTTCAGTGAGCAAGGTGTAAAGATGCACCGACAGAGTGCTTGCCGATGAAAAAAGGCTGCCCGGTATTGCAGGATTGGTTCCCGCCGTAAAAATCAGAGCTGCAGATTCTCCTACAATTCTGCCGATTGCCAGGATAATTCCCGACAGAACCCCCGGAACTGCTGACGGCAGCACAATTCTGAAAACTGTTCTCAGTTTGCCTGCGCCCAGACCGAAACTGCCCTCTCTGAAGGAGTCCGGCACTGCTATGAGAGCTTCCTCAGTAGTTCTGATAATAAGCGGCAGAATCATAATCGCCAGGGTAATTATCCCCGAAAGGAGGGTATAGCTCCAGCCCAGTGTTATTACGAACACGATGTATCCAAACAGTCCATATACGATAGAAGGAATCCCTGAAAGAGTTTCCGCAGTAACTCGGATAAGCTTTACAAGTCTGTTTCCTTTTTTTGAATATTCAACCAGGTAAATGGCCGCAAACACGCCCACGGGCACTGCCAGAAGCAGTGTAAGCACAGTCATAATGACGGTATTGATAATTGCCGGCATCATGGACTGGTTCTCTGCAGTAAACTCCCAGGCAAAAAGTCCGGGAAGAGTCAGGTTAGGCACGCCCTGAACCAGGATATATCCTATCAGGAAAATTACAACACCTGCCGTCAGTAAAGCACTGGCCCAGACTGCAAGGCGGAGAAAGAATGACAGTGGATGTTTCTTTAAATAGTCCATTTATTCACCCCTCCTTTTAAGAAGAGAAAAAGATATATTTATAATGAGGATAAACACAAAGAGTACTACCGCCGTTGCAATAAGGGCACCTCTGTGCAGGCCTTCCCCTGCGTAGCCCATTTCAAGGATAATATTGGCGGTCATAGTTCTCACTCCGGAAGTGATTGACTGAGGTATTACAGCCTGGTTTCCTGCAACCATTGAAACTGCCATAGTTTCGCCGATAGCTCTGCCCACGCCCAGAATCACACCGGCCATAATACCGGACTTTGCGGCCGGAAGAGTTGCCGCAAAAACACTTCGTTCATGGGTTGCACCCAGAGCCAGAGAGCCTTCATAGTAACTTTCCGGTACGGCTCTGATGGCTGATTCGGACACACTTATAATTGTAGGCAGAATCATAATGCCCAGCATTATGGACGCTGTCAGTATGCCTTTGCCGCTTGTTCCTGTCAGATCCTGCATTACAGGAACAATAACCATAAGGGCGAAGAAACCATATACAATAGAAGGAATACCTGCCAGCAGATCGATTGCCGGCTTCATTACTCTGTAAAGGCGCTGCGGGCAGAACTTTGCCATAAATACAGCACAGAGAAGACCTATCGGTACCCCGAAAATAATTGAACCTGCTGTAACATATATGCTCCCTATGATCATAGGGAAAATACCGAAATGACCTTCAAGTGGTTTCCAGAGCGTTCCTGTAATAAAGTCAGAAATGCCTATTTCGACCATTGCCGGAAGGCCCTGGTCGAAAAGGAAGCAGCATATCAGCACTACTGCCAATATGGATACTGTCGCGGAAAGCATGAAGATTATTTGCATTGTTTTTTCAGATAATTTGCTTGCCATATTTTTTTACCACTGAATTTACCACTGAGTTACTTCACCTGTGAAAATCTGTCTGATCTGTTCAGATGTCAGATCATCTGCAGAGTTTTCATTGTTTACGATTACTGCAATACCGTCTAAAGCGATGGTAGTTCCTTCAATTCCTTCTGCTTCTTCTTCAGCTTTAAGTGCTCTTGAGGACATACCCAGATCACATGCTCCTTCTTTAGTGCTTGTGATGCCTGCGCCGGAACCGGTCTGCTGGATTTCAACTGTTACGTCAGTGTAGATTGCCTTATAAGCATCTGCCAGTTTCTGCATTACCGGTGCAACAGAAGTTGAACCTGCGATAACGATTCTGCCTGAGATACCGGTTTTGGTTTCGTATGCAGCTGCTCCATCATCTGCTGTGATGTAACCGTCTTCTGCAACGATTGCCTGACCATCAGCGCTCATGATAAATCTGAGAAAATCTTCTGCTGTTTCGCTGAGCTGACCCTTGGTTACAACCAGGAATGGTCTTGATACTGCATAATTTCCGGCCTTGATATTTTCAACTGAAGGCTCTGCGCCGTCAACCTTTACTGCCTTTACAGTATCATTGAGAGAACCCAGGGAAATGTAGCCGATAGCATTCTTGTTGCCTGCTACAGTTGCCATAACTACTGATGTGCTCTGTGAAATTTCAGCCATCTGAGTTGTGTGGTCAACATCGTCAACAGTGATACCCATGAGCTCTGTAAAAGCTCCTCTTGTACCGGAACCATCTTCTCTTGAAATAACTGTGATTGGCGCTCCTGCCTGCTGACCGCTTTCTCCATC
>JAFSCP010000021.1 GCA_017436705.1 Bacillota bacterium | reverse complement strand
CTTTTCCTCCATTAAAAACTTCTACTTGTCTCTCCAGATAATTCTGCCTCTTGTGAGGTCATAAGGTGAAAGTTCAACCTTTACCTTGTCTCCAGGGAGAATTCTGATATAATTCATTCTAATTTTACCTGAAATGTGTGCCTGCACCTCGAAACCATTGTCTAATTTAACCTTAAACATTGCGTTTGGCTGTGCATCAACAACAGTTCCCATTGCTTCAATGACGTCTTTCTTCGCCATAAATACATCTCCTTCTCATCTTTACAAGGTAAGCAATTCCGGCTCACCATCAGTTATAACAACAGTATTTTCATAATGTGCGGCAAGACCACCGTCCACTGTAACAGCTGTCCAGTCGTCCAGCAAAACATCTACTTCGTAGGAACCCTGACAAATCATAGGCTCGATGGCAAGTGTCATGCCTTCCTGAAGCCTTGGGCCTTTGCCCGGTTTGCCGTAGTTAGGAATCTGTGGATCTTCGTGCATTTCACTGCCGATTCCATGTCCCACAAAATCTCTGATTACTCCGAAGCCCTCACCTTCAACCGTCTGCTGAATGGCATTTGAAATGTCAGACAGTCTGCAGCCAACCTTGGCGAAAGCAATTCCGTCAAAGAAAGCCTTTTCAGCGGTGTCAATCAGGTGCTGCGCTTCTTCGCTGATTTTTCCTACTGCATAAGTTCTGGCCGCGTCAGCCATGTAACCTTTGTATTCAACTACAAGGTCCACGCTGACGATGTCGCCTTCCCTTAAAATTCTTTTCTTGCTTGGAATACCGTGTACTACTTCTTCGTTGATGGAAGTGCATACACTTCCAGGGAAGCCGCAGTAACCTTTTTCAGAAGCAATCATTCCATGCTCCTTCACGGTTTTTTCAACGAAACGGTCAATGTCCATCGTTGAAATTCCAGGCTTGATAATGTTTTTTAATTCATTAAGAATGTAGCCTGTTACTTTGCCGGCCTCGCGCATTAAGCCGATTTCCTGTTTGGATTTGATGATGATCATTATTATTCACCTAAAGCTTTTACGATGTCAGCGAACACATTGTCAAGACCTGTGCTGCCGTCAATATGCGCAATGTTTCCTGCTTTTTCATAGTAATCGATCAGAGGCATTGTCTGTGCTTCGTAAACTTCAATTCTGTTGGAAACTGTTTCGATGTTATCGTCAGCTCTCTGAATCAGTTCTGCTCCGCATGTATCGCAGATGCCTTCTTTCTTAGGAGGAATGTTCACAACATGGAAGCTAGCTCCGCATGCCTTGCAAACTCTTCTGCCTGTAAGTCTTGTGATTAATTCTTCCTTTTCTACAGCGATGTCCAGAACCTTATCGATTTTGGAATCATGTGCTGCTAAAAATTCATCAAGCTTTTCTGCCTGATAAACTGTTCTAGGGAATCCATCAAGTAAGAATCCGTTCTTGCAGTCGTCTTCAAGAAGTCTTGTAGTTGCGATTTCGATTACCAGATCGTCTGGAACCAGTTCGCCTCTGTTCATATATTCCTGAGCTTTCTTGCCGAGTTCAGTTCCTTTTTTAATGTTTTCTCTGAAAATATCACCTGTTGAAATGTGTGGAACGCCATACTTTTCAACGATTCTGACTGCCTGAGTACCTTTACCTGCTCCTGGAGGTCCTAATAAAATAGTTCTAAGCATTTCTACTTCCTCCTTATTACTTCAGGAATCCCTGATAGTTTCTCATAAGCATCTGGTTTTCCAGCTGTCTTACTGTGTCAAGTGCAACGCCGACTGCGATGAGCAGGGAAGTACCACCGAACTGGATACCGCTGAGGGATGGAGCCAGAACGCTGAGAACTGTTGGCATTGTTGCGATGATTGCAAGGAAGATAGCCCCTACAATTGTAAGTCTTGACATTACTTTCTGTAAATATTCTTCAGTAGCCTTACCAGGTCTGATACCAGGGATGAATCCGCCGTTAGCCTTCATGTTGTCAGCAACATCTGCTGGGTTGAAGGAAACCTGAGTATAGAAATATGTGAAGAATATGATTAATACTACGTTTAATGCGCCGTATACCCACACACCAGGGTTGCCTGATGGTGATAACCACTTAGTTACGAATTCAGTGAAACCGGAGTTTGACTTTAAGAAGTAAGTGATTGTCAGTGGGAACTGTAAAAGAGACATTGCGAAGATGATAGGAATAACGCCGGACTGGTTAACCTTCATAGGGATATGAGTGGACTGACCGCCGTACATTTTTCTACCAACAACTCTCTTTGCATACTGCACAGGAATTCTTCTCTGTCCTTCCTGGATAGCGATAACTCCTGCTGTAACTGCTACTGCAACGATCACGAAGATGATCAGTGTGATGATGGAAAGTGCTCCACCTTCAACAGCTGTTGCAAGGCTTCTGATACCGCTTGGAATTCTTGCTACGATACCGGAGAAGATCAGAAGGGAAATACCGTTACCGATACCTCTGTCGTTGATCTGTTCACCTAACCACATTAAGAATGCAGTACCTGCAGTTAATACTAATACCATTACTACGATGGAGAAGAAGCTCTTGTCTACTACAGCCTGTCTGAAAAGACCTACTGTAAGACCGATTGCCTGGATCAGTGCGAGTACAACTGTCATGTAACGTGTCCACTGAGCCATTTTCTTTCTGCCTTCCGCGCCTTCTCTTGCCATTCTTTCGAAGTAAGGGAATGCCATGGACAGTAACTGGATAATGATTGATGCAGTGATGTATGGTGTAATACTCAATGCGAAAATTGTGAAGTTACTAAATGATCCACCAGAGAACAGGTCGAAGAGGTCAAACAGACCAGCTTCGCCTGAGAACAGTTCTGCAAGAACCGCTCTGTTGATGTTCGGAATCGGAATACAGGAACCGATTCTGTAGATAACCAGCATGAAGAGTGTAAAGATCATTTTGCTTCTGATTTCTGGAACTTTCCAGGCCTGAGCTACAGTCTTTAACATACCCATACTAGATCACCTCTGCCTTTCCTCCAGCAGCTTCGATCTTTTCAACAGCAGACTTACTGAACTTGTTAGCCTGAACTGTTAAAGCAACTTTAAGTTCTCCTTCACCGAGAATCTTAACGCCATCTCTTACCTGTTTAACGATACCAGCTTCTTCTAATACAGCCTGGTTAACTACTGTGCCAGCTTCGAACTTGTTGAGTTCGTCAACATTAACAACATCGTAAGTTACACCCCACTTATTATTGAAACCTCTCTTAGGTAATCTTCTGTATAAAGGCATCTGGCCACCTTCGAAACCGAGACGAACACCGCCGCCGGATCTGGAGTTCTGACCATTCATACCTCTGCCGGCAGTAGTACCATTGCCGGAACCAGTACCGCGGCCTTTTCTCTTAGGTGCTCTAGTAGCGCCTTCTGCCGCTCTTAATTCATGTAATTTCATCTTTAGGGCACCTCCTACAGTTCTTCTACAGTCACAAGGTGAGATACTTTAGCGATAGCTCCGCGAGTTGCTGGAGTATCCTGTAATTCTACAGACTTGTGCATCTTCTTTAAGCCTAACGCTTCTACAACTGCTCTCTGCTTAGGGGAAGCGCCGATTGTTGACTTTGTTAAAGTAATTTTAACCATTTTTGCCATGTTACGTTTCCTCCTATCCTAAGATTTCTTCTTTTGTCTTGCCTCTCAGCTTAGCAACCTTTTCTACAGTCATCATGCCCTTAAGACCTTCTAAAGTAGCATATGCCATGTTACCTGTGTTGCTGGAGCCGATGGACTTAGCTCTTACGTCCTTGATACCTGCAGCTTCAAGTACTGTACGTACGGATGAACCTGCGATAACACCAGTACCCTGAGCAGCTGGCATGATTAAAACTCTGCCTGCTCCGAATACGCCTAAGTTCTTGTGAGGTACAGTTGTTCCAACTGTTTCAACATATATTAAATTCTTCTTTGCATCTTCTTCAGCTTTTCTTACAGCCTCAGGAATTTCCAGAGACTTACCAAGACCAACGCCTACGTAGCCGTTGCCATCGCCACAAACTACAGTAACGCTGAATCTCATGTTTCTACCGCCCTTTACAGTCTTAGCAACTCTTCTGATGCTAACGATTGTGGTCTTTAAGTCAAGCTTGGATGCATCAACGATATTACGCATTCCTTTTTTCCTCCTGTTAGAATTTTAATCCTGCTTCACGAGCACCATCAGCGAGTTCTGCAACTCTTCCGTGGTATAAGAAACCGCCTCTGTCGAAGCATACTTCTTCGATACCCTTTTCTAATGCTCTCTTAGCAACTGCTTCGCCGACCTTTTTAGCTGCTTCTTTGTTTCCACCATAACCGATTTCAGCCTTCAGTTCCTTATCAAGTGAGGAAGCTGATACTAAAGTTACTCCGTTTACATCGTCGATAACCTGAGCTGAAATGTTCTTGTTTGATCTGTAAACGCAGAGTCTAGGTCTTTCAGGAGTTCCAAAAAGGTTTTTTCTAACTCTAGCATGTCTTTTAACACGCTTATCATTTCTGCTTTCTTTTGCCATTTCAAATTACTCCTTTCTTTACTTACCTGTCTTACCTTCTTTTCTGCGGATAACTTCATCAACATACTTGATACCTTTACCCTTGTAAGGTTCAGGCTTTCTCCAAGCTCTGATGTTTGCAGCGTAGTTGCCTACGATTGCCTTGTCCGCACCCTTTACTACTACTTCTGTAGCGGAAGGAACTTCAGTTGTGATTCCTTCTGGGTCTTCCATTTCAACAGGATGGGAGTATCCAAGGTTCATAACGAGCTTGTTGCCCTTCTTTTCAGCCTTGTAACCAACGCCTACGAGCTGAAGCTTCTTTTCAAAACCCTGAGTTACGCCGATAATCATATTGTTGATTAAAGTTCTTGCAAGACCGTGCTGAGATCTGTCTTCTCTTGCATCGCAAGATCTTGTAACTTCAACTACGCCTTCCTTAACTTCAACCTTGATTAATTTGCTAATTTCTTCTGATAACTGTCCCTTTGGACCTTTTACTGTAACTACGTTGTTTGCATCTACAGTAACTTCTACGCCAGCAGGAACAACTACAGGTTTTCTACCAATTCTAGACATTATTTAGTTCCTCCTACTACCATACATAACAGATAACTTCGCCGCCAACGCCGAGTCTTCTTGCTTCCTTATCGCTTACTACTCCGTGGGAAGTGGAGATGATTGCGATACCAAGACCACCGAGTACCTTTGGTACATCGTTAGCCTTTGCATAAACCTTAAGGCCTGGCTTTGAAATCTTCTTGATTCCAGTGATTACTTTTTCTTTTCTAGCACCGTATTTCATTGTAACCTTGATAATACCCTGCTTTCCATCATCTATAACATCGAAATCCGCAATGAAGCCTTCTTCTTTTAAAATTTCTGCAATTGCTTTTTTCATCTTGGATGCAGGAATTTCAACAGTTTCGTGGCCTACAGTATTGGCATTTCTGATTCTTGTTAGCATATCCGCTATAGGATCTGTCATTGTCATTACAGTGTTTCTCCTTTCAATAATATTTACTACCAGCTTGCTTTTCTTACGCCAGGGATTTCTCCTTTATAAGCAAGCTCTCTGAAACAGATACGGCAGATGCCGTATTTTCTTAATACGGAATGTGGTCTTCCGCAAAGTCTGCATCTTGTGTATGCACGAGTTGAAAATTTAGGTTTTCTAGCTTGTTTAACCTTAAGAGATGTTTTCGCCATAATACCCTCCTACTTTTCAAACGGCATACCGAGCATTTCAAGAAGAGCTGCTGCTTCTTCGTCTGTTTTAGCCGTTGTTGTAAATACTATGTTCATACCTTTGATTGTATCAACCTTGTCGTAGTTGATTTCAGGGAAGATTAACTGTTCTTTGATACCCATAGAGTAGTTACCTCTACCGTCAAAAGAGTTTCTGCTAACACCCTTGAAGTCTCTTACTCTTGGAAGAGAGATATTGAAGAATTTATCAGCAAATTCATACATATTGTCTCCTCTTAAAGTAACCTTTGCACCAACTGGCATGCCCTGTCTAACTTTGAAGTTAGCGATGGACTTCTTAGCCTTAGTGATTACTGGCTTCTGGCCGCTGATTAAAGCCATTTCTTCAACTGCGGATTCCATAACCTTTGCGTTATCTTTTGCTTCGCCAAGACCCATATTGATAGTGATCTTTACGAGCTTTGGAACTTCCATTACGTTCTTGTACTGGAATTTTTCTTTCATTGCATTGAAAACTACGTTATTGTAAGTTTCTCTTAATCTTGCTGTCAAAATCGTCTCCTCCTTTCTTAGTCGATTACGTTTCCAGTCTTCTTGGAAACTCTTACTTTCTTACCATTTCTTACTTCGTAAGCAACCTTGATTACTTCCTTAGCCTTTGCATCATAAAGCATTACGTTGGACGCATCGATAGGTCCTTCGATGTGCTTGATTTCTGCAGCTGCATTTCTTGTTGCCTTAGCATGCTTAGTCTGAACGTTAACGCCTTCAACAACTACTTTGTTTTCCTTAGGCATTGCTTTGAGGACTTTACCATGCTTACCTTTATCTTTACCAGTGATTACTACCACTGTATCATTTTTCTTAATACGCATCAGTTACTGCCTCCTATAATACTTCCGGTGCTAAGGACACGATCTTCATGAAGCCCTTGTCTCTCAGCTCTCTTGCAACCGGTCCGAAAATACGAGTTCCAACCGGGTTCTTATCTTCTTTATCTTTAATGATAACTGCTGCATTCTGGTCAAACTTTACATAGGAGCCGTCAGCTCTTCTTGCACCATGCTTAGTTCTAACTACAACAGCTTTTACTACGTCGCCCTTCTTAACAACGCCACCTGGTGTTGCTTCCTTAACTGCGCAAACGATAACGTCTCCGATGTTTGCATACTGACGGGAAGTACCGCCAAGAATACGGATGCAGAGAAGTTCCTTTGCTCCGGAGTTGTCGGCAACTCTTAATCTAGTTTCAGTCTGAATCATGATCTGGTGCCTCCTTTATTTAACCTTTTCGATAATGTTAACAAGTCTCCATCTCTTATCCTTGGATAATGGTCTTGTTTCCATAATTCTTACTTTATCGCCAATCTGACATTCGTTGTTTTCGTCGTGAGCCTTAACCTTCTTAGTTCTCTTTACAGCTTTTCCATAAAGGGAATGTCTTACGAAGTCTTCGATTGCTACAACTACTGTCTTATCCATCTTATCGGATACTACTACGCCGACCTTAGTCTTTCTTCTGTTTCTTTCAACTGTCATATTACATCCTCCTTTCTATTAAGCCTGAACCTTTGCAAGCTCTTTTTCCTTGATGATAGTCTTAACTCTTGCAATGTCTTTCTTTAATTCTCTCATCTTAACAGGGTTTTCTAACTGACCTGTCACATGCTGGAATCTTAAGTTGAATAATTCCTTTTTCATTTTTTCGAGTTCAGCCTTTAATTCAACTTCTGTTAATTCTCTCATTTTCTTTAATTCCATTATGCTTCACCACCCTTTTCTGCAGTTTCCTTGATGGCAAACTTGCACTTTACAGGCAGCTTGTGAGAAGCAAGTCTCATAGCTTCTCTTGCTTTTTCTTCGGAAACCCCTGCGATTTCGAACATTACTCTGCCTGGCTTAACTACTGCTACCCAGTACTCAGGAGCACCTTTACCGGAACCCATTCGTACTTCAGCAGGTTTCTTAGTTACTGACTTGTGTGGGAAAATCTTGATATATACTTTACCACCTCTTTTGATAGATCTTGTCATCGCAATTCTGGCTGCTTCGATCTGGTTTGAGGTGATCCAACCACATTCCTGTGATACAAGGCCGTATGTTCCGTAAGTAATTGTATTACCCTTAGTAGCAACGCCCTTCATTCTTCCTCTGTGAACTCTTCTGCGTTTAACGCGCTTTGGCATTAACATGGCTTAAGTTCCTCCTTTCCAAAATGTCTATGCTTCTGTAGTTTCTGCAGTTTCAACTGCTTCAACCTGTTCTTCTACCTGTGGTGCAACCTTTGGAGTCTTTCTTACTCTTGGGTTTGCTGCCTTTGGAGCTTCTGCCTTAGCGTCACGTCTGTCACGTCTTTCGCCCTTATTGCCTTCTGCTCTTCTTTCTCTTCTTTCGCCGTCTTTTCTAGGTCTTCTTTCTCTCTTTTCACGCTTTTCTTCTCTGATAGCGCTCTGAAGTCCCTTGTCAAGTACTTCGCCGTGGTTAATCCATACCTTGATACCTAACTTACCGTAAGTAGTATCAGCTTCTGCAAAACCATAGTCGATGTCAGCTCTTAAAGTATGAAGCGGAACGTTACCTTCGCTGTAGGATTCGCTTCTAGCGATTTCAGCGCCGCCAACTCTACCGGATACCATGATCTTGATACCCTTTGCACCAGCCTTCATTGTTCTGCCGATAGCCTGCTTCATTGCTCTTCTGAAGGACACACGTCTTTCAAGAGCCTGAGCTACGGATTCAGCAGTAAGCTGAGCGTCCATTTCGGATCTTCTTACTTCTTCGATGGAAATTTCTACTTCTTTACCTGTCATCTTCTTAAGGTCTGCCTTAAGTACTTCGATACCGTCTCCGGATCTTCCGATTACCATACCAGGCTTAGCTGTAAGAACGATAACTCTTAATTTGTTTTCTGCTGTTCTTTCAAGAAGAACCTTTGAAACTCCAGCAACATATAATTTCTTCTTTACATATGTTCTTACCTGGTTGTCTTCAACAAGGTAATCTGCAAAGTTCTTTTTATCTGCATACCATTTGGAATCCCAGTCTTTGATAACGCCCACTCTTAAACCATGTGGACTAACTTTCTGACCCATTAATGAACCTCCTTATTACTTTTCTTTAAGAGTAACGCCAACGTGGCTGCCTCTCTTTAAGATGATTGATGCTCTACCCTGTGAACCAGCTCTCCATCTCTTCATTGTAGGAGCCTGATTTACATAGATTTCTGCAACGTATAAATTGTCTGGATTCATATCGAAATTGTTTTCTGCGTTTGCTGCAGCAGACTTAACAACTTTTTCTACGATTTCTGAACCTTTACCAGGTGTGAACTTTAAAATGTTCAATGCCTCGTTTAAGTCCTTACCTCTTACAAGGTCTGTAACAGGCTGAAGCTTGATAGGAGACATCTTCACGTATTTAGCAATAGCTTTTGCTTCCATTTTTCTTATCTCCTTTCTTATCTCTTAACCTTTGATGATTTGTCAGCAGCGTGACCTCTGTAGTTTCTTGTTGGAGCGAATTCTCCAAGTCTGTGACCTACCATGTCTTCTGTGATATATACAGGAACATGTTTCTTACCGTCGTGCACTGCGATAGTGTGTCCCACCATCTGTGGGAATATAGTGGATGGTCTTGACCATGTTTTAATTACTTTCTTATCGTTAGCTGCGTTCATTTCTTCGATAGCCTTGAGCAGCTTAGCGTTTACGAAAGGACCCTTTTTAAGTGATCTACCCATTATATTTGCTCCTTCCTAATTATTTTTCATTTCTTCTCTTTACGATATACTGGTTAGAAGCTTTGTTCTTCTTTCTTGTCTTGTAACCAAGTGCAGGCTTACCCCATGGAGTAACCGGACTCTTACGACCGATAGGAGCTCTACCTTCACCACCACCGTGTGGGTGATCGTTAGGGTTCATTACGGAACCTCTTACTGTAGGTCTAACGCCCATGTGTCTCTTTCTACCAGCTTTACCAATCTGGATGTTTGCGTGATCGCCGTTACCAACTTCGCCGATTGTAGCTCTGCAGTTCATGGAAACCTTTCTTACTTCGCCGGATGGGAGTCTTACCTGTGCGTAATCTCCTTCCTTAGCCATGAGCTGTGCGCCGTTACCAGCGGATCTTGCTAACTGACCGCCCTTACCAGGCTTTAATTCCACGTTGTGGATGATTGTACCAACTGGAATGTTAGCGATTGGAAGTGCGTTACCAACCATGATATCTGCATCTGGACCAGATTCGATCTTGTAACCAATCTTGAGTTTGTTTGGAGCAAGAATGTATCTCTTTTCACCGTCTGCGTAAACGAGCAGCGCGATGTTAGCACTTCTGTTTGGATCGTATTCGATAGTCTTTACAACTGCTGGAATACCGTCTTTATTTCTCTTGAAGTCGATGATTCTGTATTTTGGTCTTGTGCCGCCACCGTGGTGTCTAACAGTGATCTTACCTCTGTTGTTTCTTCCTGCGTGCTTCTTGAGAGTCACAGTAAGAGATTTTTCCGGTGTGCTTGTTGTGATTTCCTCGAAAGTGGAAACTGTCATACCTCTAAGACCAGGAGTAGTTGGTTTATATTTTCTAATTCCCATTGTTTACTTACCTCCTAGATTATAATCCCTGGAAGAATTCGATTTCCTTACTCTTTTCAGTCAGAGTAACGATTGCCTTTTTGTAAGCAGCAGTTCTGCCTTCGTATCTTCCCATTCTCTTTACTTTACCGTCATAGTTCATGATGTTTACTTTTGCTACTTCAACACCGAAGATTTCTTCGATCGCTAATTTAACCTGAGTCTTGTTAGCATCTGTTGCAACCTTGAAAGTGTACTTCTTTTCTGCTGCAACGTCCATACTCTGTTCAGAAATAACAGGAGTTAAAATGATATCGTATGCTGTCTTCATTAGATGTACACCTCCTCAATCTTCTGTACTGCTTCCTTTGTTACGATGAAGCTTGTGTGGTTTACGATTTCGTAAACATTCATTGTTCCTACAAGAGCTGTTCTAACTCCAGGGATGTTAGCTGCGGACTTGATTACGTTTTCGTCCTTTTCAGCCATAACGATTAATGCTTTCTTACCAGCCTTAACGTTTTCAAGCACCTTGATCATTTCCTTAGTCTTTGGTGCATCAAATTTTAATTCGTCTAATACGATGATTTCCTGTTCTGCTACCTTTGAGGATAAAGCAGACTTCATAGCGAGTCTTCTTAACTTCTTAGGTAATGTATATCTGTAATCTCTTGGCTTTGGTGCGAATACGATACCGCCGCCGATCTGTGATGGGTCTGTGGAATGTCCCTGTCTGTGACGACCTGTACCCTTCTGTCTGAAAGGCTTTCTACCGCCCCCTCTGACTTCGCCTCTTGTCTTTGCAGACTGAGTACCCTGTCTCTGGTTAGCTAAGTAGTTCTTTACAACTGCGTGAACAGCGTTTTCGTTTGGAGTGATAGCGAAGATTGCATCGTTTAATTCGATTACTCCTGCTTCAGCTCCTGCCATGTTAAGCATTGTTACTTTTGCCATTTGTGCTTCCTCCTTTCACCAGTCTTATTTGTTACCCTTAACTGCGTACTGAACGCGAACCAGTCCACCCTTGTTTCCTGGAACTGCGCCCTTAACGAGCATAAGGTTTCTTTCTTCAATAACTTTTACGAGAACCACGTTCTGAACAGTAACTGTATCTCTACCTGTTCTACCTGGACCTTCGTTACCCTTGAATACTCTTGAAGGGTAAGTAGCAGCTGCTAAACCACCAGGAAGTCTCTTGTGCTTGGAACCGTGAGTCATAGGTCCTCTTCTGTGGTGATGTCTCTTGATGTTACCCTGAGTACCCTTACCTTTGGAAGTACCAGTAACGTCGAGCTTGCTGCCAACTTCGAAATCAGCAACTGTGATAACCTGTCCTACTTCGTAAGCTTCGCCTTCTTCAGTTCTGAATTCAGCTAAGTACTTTTTAGGAGCTACGCCAGCCTTTGCGAAATGTCCAGTTAAAGGCTTGTTTACTCTCTGTGGCTTCTGATCTTCGAAACCAACCTGTACTGCGTTGTAACCATCTGTTTCAACTGTCTTAACCTGAGTTACAACTTCTGGGCCTGCTTCGATAACTGTTACAGGGATTACGTTTCCTGCTTCATCGAAGATCTGAGTCATGCCCATCTTTTTTCCTAAGATTGTCTTCATTATTTTTCCTCCATAATCTTACATTGGAACTCTCTGGTTTGCTTTCCAGCCTCTCATGAGTTCTTACTAAGGGAGTGTCCCTTACTTGTTTTTGTTTGTGAAATCTTATAACTTGATTTCGATGTCAACGCCTGCTGGTAAGTCGAGCTTTGTTAAAGCATCAGTTGTCTTCAGTGTAGCGTTTGTGATGTCGATTAATCTCTTGTGAGTTCTCTGTTCGAACTGTTCTCTGGAGTCTTTGTACTTGTGTACTGCTCTTAAGATTGTTACGACTTCTTTTTCTGTTGGGAGCGGAATCGGACCGGAAACGTCAGCGCCTGTCTTTTTCGCAGTTTCTACGATCTTAGCAGCGGACTGGTCTAATAACGCATGATCATAAGCTTTAAGCTTAATTCTGATTTTCTGTAATTCGCTCATTTTTTCCTCCTAAAAAATTTTTGTACGGTTTACGCTATGCTTGTACAAGGGGTTCAAATGCCTGAAATTTCAACGTGTACAGTGGAATTGCTTGCTTCGTACACGCTCCCGTGCGTTTCCTATTTGCTACGCACAAGAAAAGAACAGGCGAATCCCTGCGCCCTCATCAGGTGAGGACATACTCCACGGAAATTCTCCTTTAGCACGGTAACTTCCCGCTTCTTCGCCTTTCACAAGCTTTTTTAGTATATACCAAGTTGAAGAATAATGCAAGTGTTTTTTTAAATTTTTTTCGAGAAATTTTAAAATTTTTTCAAAGGCAAAATGTGCAATTTCAATGGTTTGCGGGCGCAAACTCCATACACGTATGTTGGCGTTTCTTTTTCAGCGCTGCGTCTAGTACCCATCTTCGGGCACAAAAAACAGCAAAAATTATGTATTGCCAACAAAAAAATAAATTTTTTTTAGAAATTCACAAAAAATAAATCGGAGAGCATTTTTTCCATGCTCTCCATAAGATTATTTACCTATACTGGTTAAATATTCGCCGCATATTCTTTCGATTTCTGCAACTTTACCTTTTATGTCTGATGGGTCCGCTGCAAAATTATAATTGACTGTAAGCTGCCCCTCGTGTATCGGGGCCAAAACGCCTGCGATTTCCACCAAAACTTCATATTCCGCACGTGTTTCTTTCTCCTCGCCATACGGTAGTTCCAGTAGAAACCACTCAAATTCATTCATTTCCAGCCCCTTATATTGCAGAGTTCTTCTCGCCAGATGATTATTATCTGACACATACGACAGGTTTGACCAACATATATCCTGCATAGCATCTGCATATTCGGCATCTGTCATGCTCTCAACATTTTCGGTATCCCGCAGCACGAACTTTACCGAGTGCTCCATTGAGGACGACAAAGACAGATAATTCTGCCATAACACCATCGATACATTGCGTGAAAGCCGCAAATATTCATTGAATATGACGCCAAGGCAGATTGCCAATATCAGGCACAATATCAGAGTTTTCGATACACGTCTCATTTCAATCACCCTACCATTCAATTCAGAACTCAAGCTCGTCTTTTCTCATTAGCCTTCCGCTAAATATTATATCACGCAGAGCATTACAAAAAGCGTTACATTTTCAACTTTCCCTTTCATTTCTTAACATTGCCTTATTCCAGATTTTCTCCGGACATCAATCCATGTTTTTTCAGTTTATAGTTGAGATTCTGTCTGGAAATGCCCAATCTTCTGGCAGCTTCCGACAAATTTCGGGAATTTTCGACCGCAGAAACCACCAGATTCCGTTCATAATTCTTTATTTCGTCTTCCAGACTGAAGTCTTTTTCGTAATCCCAGTGTATTACACGCTTGCCCGCCATATCCGAAAGTCCTCTTTTCGTACCGGCCAGCATATATCCGGGCAGAAATTCTTTCTTTATAGTACGGGATGTGGCCACATTAAAGGCCCCTTCCAGCACATTTTTAAGTTCACGTACATTGCCCGGCCATTCATATTCATCAAATAGCGCCTTTACCTCTTCATCAACACCCAGAATTGCCCTGTTCATGTGGGTGTTGTTTTCATTTATAAAATACTTGGTCAGGTAGTCCACATCTTCCCTGCGCTTGCGCAGTGGTTCTATGTCGATTTCAACCACGCTCAGTCTGTAAAAAAGGTCACGGCGCAGTTTCTTCGCCTTGATTGCCTCCAGAGGGTTTTCGTTTATTGCAGAAATAATACGCACGTCCGTCTTTATTGGCGTAGTACCGCCGATACGGGTAACTTCCTTATCTTCAATGGCCTTGAGTATCTTGGCCTGAACGCCGATATCCATGGAATTGATTTCATCCAGGAACAGAGTTCCTCCCTTGGCAACCTCGAAAAGGCCCGGTCTGTTTTCAGCACCGGTATATGCCCCTTTCACCGTACCGAAGAGAATGCTTTCCAGCAGGCTGTCAGGAATGGCCGCACAGTTCTGGGACACGAACCTCTTGTTTCTGCGTGAGCTCAGGTCATGAAGTGACTGAGCCACAAGTTCCTTGCCCACACCGGTTTCCCCGTAAATAAGCACCGAGGAATCAGTGTTGGCCACCATTCTTATCTTCG
Source organism: Bacillota bacterium (assembly GCA_017436705.1). Lineage (GTDB taxonomy): Bacteria > Bacillota > Clostridia > Peptostreptococcales > Anaerovoracaceae > SUG1106. The sequence continues at coordinate 23,934 of JAFSCP010000021.1, read as the reverse complement.
CCTTCAGATATTCAATGCTTTCAGAACACCCCTTTATATCGTCCAGGGTATATCTGGTCGTGAAATCATCTTTTTCCTTAAGGTCCAGTACGATTTCATTTCTGGCGAAAGGTTCCTGCAGATATTTTATCATGGTCGCAGTGCCCACCATTCTGCCGTCCTCTATGATAGGCATAGTAGTATTGACGCTTGGCATGGTTATGTCTTCATAAGGAAAGACCTGATACTCATTGCGTACAGGCTCTCCTGTCTTCAGGCAGCGCATAATGGTACTGGTTTCTTCTGTGAGGGTGTCCCACGCCTCCAGCACATGCCTGCCCATAACGTTTTCCGGCTTGTTGGTATTAACATCCGGCCGCCATGTCATATAGTACTCGATTATGCCCTTTTCGTCAGTCAGAATCATTGTGTCTATATGATTGTAAATACTGAAAATCTGTTCTACATATCTGCTTAACATATTGCTTCACCTCTGTAAAAATTATACCACACACGGCTTTCCTGTAAAACCCAAAAAGAGAGCCTTTGCAAATTATCGCAAAGGCTCAAGGGTTAATAGTCTGTTCTATGCAGCAGTTTCTTCCTTAACAGGAGCCTGCTTGATCTTGAAACCAGTAATGATGTAAATCAGTGCAAATACTAAGCAAAGGTAGCACATTGGAGTTGTGAACGCATATGCGGAGTAAGCAACGCCAAGAGTAGTTGTGAAGTATACACCGTTGGAGCACCAAGGTACCAGTGGTGAGAAAGTTGTACCTGTGTCTTCCAGACATCTTGAAAGGTTTGCTTTGTCAAGGCCATACTTGTCATATAAAGGCTGAAGTACAGGACCTGCGATGGAGAATGTTGTATAGTATCCGCCGATGATGAGGATAAGAAGCATGTGGAAGCCGTAGGAGCAGAGAAGTACGTTTCTCTGGTTTGTAGCAACCTTTACGATCTTTTCTACTACGAAGTCGATAACTCCTGCTGACTTCAGAGGAGCACCGAATGTAGCTGCTGCGATTACGATTGCAACAGAGCTGAGCATGCTGCTGATACCGCCTCTCTTGATCATGGAGTCTACGATAGCAACATCAGTTGTCTGAGTGTAGCCTTTGTTAAGTGCTGTGAGCACGTCTAAGAGGGATGAACCCTGGAAAATCATTGCGAATACAACGCCCAGAGCAATACCTACTGCGAATGAAGGAAGGATAGGAACCTTCTTGAAAATCATTACTAATACCACGATTGGCGGTACGAGCAGGATTGGGTTGAAGTTGAATGAGCTTTCTAATGTGCTGATGATCAAGTTGTATTCTTCTGTTTCTACAGTACCATCACCGAAACGAAGTCCCACAATGAGGAATACTACCAGTGAGATAATGTAGCTTGGAACTGTAGTCCAGAGCATGTACTTGATGTGGTCTACAACTTCTACACCGGATACAGCTGGTGCAAGAACAGTTGTATCGGACATAGGGGACATCTTGTCACCGAAAAGAGCACCTACAAGTACAGCACCTGCTGTCCAGGAAGCAGGAACACCAAGACCCTGAGCAACGCCCATAAGTGCAACACCGACTGTAGCTACAGTACCCCAGGAAGTACCTGTCATAACTGACATGAGTGAGCAGATAATTGCTGCGATTACAAGGAATAACTTAGGGCTTAAAATTTTAAGTCCGTAGTAGATCATGATAGGAACAGTACCTGCCTGAATCCACGCACCTACTAACATACCTACAAAGATAAGGATTAAGATTGCAGGGAACATTCTTCTTGCGAAATCAAGAATATCTTCCTGAATAGTGTCCCATTTTACTCCCCAGAGCATTGCCAGGAATGATGCAACCAGACCTGCAACGATCAGGTTTACAACTGTAGGGGACTTGATAACTAATGCACCGAGGAGGATGCATGCTGCGGAAGCCGCGAGAATTATCATGGCGCGTCCGCTGGTCATTTTACCTTTAGTTTCCATTGAATTTTCTCCTTTCAAAAACTTTTGACCTTTATAATTCCATATTTAATTATAAACTATTTCCATACTTCCCTGAATACTCTCAGGAAGTTACCGCCGAGGAACTTTTCGATTTCTTCATTGTTAAAGCCCCTCTTTCTCATTGCATCAACGAGATTCTGTACGTCCAGAGCCCCTGTGAATCCGATAGCGTGTCTTTCGTTAGGGTCTGTACTTACATTCTTATTGTAGCCGCCTACTACCAGGTCATACAGTGAACCCTGTGAGCTGATGCCGGCCAGGTCCTTATTGTGGTCCAGATTGTTGTCGCTGGCAAAACCGACATGGTCGATACCAACCAGGTCAACTGCGTGGCAAACATGGTCGAGATAATCTTCGATTGTTGGCGGAACGTTTTCTTTACGTTTCCAGCAGATAGGCGCCCATGGTGTAAGACCTAAAACACCGCCCACTTCGGCCAGAGCCTTAATCTGTTCATCAGTCTTGTTTCTTGGGTTGTCTGCGAGAGCCTTGCAGCATGTATGACCGATTGTAACAGGTTTTTCTGTAAGCATGAGTGCATCCTTTACTACGTTAGGTCCGCAGTGGGAAAGGTCGATGAGCATACCCATGTCATTGAATTCCTTAACCAGTCTCTTACCAAAGTCAGTGAGTCCGTAACCTGCGCCTTCAACGCAGCCTGCGCCGATAAATCCGCCTTTGTTATAGGACATCTGGATTACTCTCACGCCCATTTCGTAGAAAGCCTTTGCAAGGTTCGACTTGTTTTCAAGCGGTGCAGGGTCCTGGAAATATAAAATCATGGACTTCACACCGTCTTTTTTATTCTGCATCAGATCGTCATATGTACGTGCAATTCTGAACTTTTCAGCAGGGTCCTGAGAAAGCAGTGACACATTGCCCAGACATTCAACACCGCTTCTGAAGCTGTCACCATCCAATGTAAGGAAACAAGCATCAAGCAGGGAATCTTTGTAGTCCTGGCTCATTCCTGTGAATCTGCCGTTTTCAGGCCATATACAAGCATCAAGCACATATGCGTTCTTTAATTCTTTCATTTCCGTTACCTCCTGTAATATTTAAATTATAAAGTATTTTTATTATGAACTTTGATATTATATATCGCAATTATCGTGCCAAAAATGCAAAAAAACACCGGAATGCTGCACTCCTCTGTTTGCAACAGATTCAGCTCCCGGTGCTCTATTGTTTTAATATTGTATTTTGTAAAAAATATTTTACATTAAAATTTCTTTACAATTTTGTAAAAATATTTTGCGATTATTTGGTTATCTTCTTATAAGTCTTATCGGACCAGTCAGAGTAATAATACTTACCGTTGAGATACTTATAAGCACGTACCTTATAATAGTAAGTATTGCCCTTGGTCAGACCAGCTGTGTTGGTATATGATTTTCCGCTTGTGGTGAACATCTTCTTGTATCCGCTGCTCTTCTTGGAAGACTTGTAAATCTGGTACTTCACTCCGTCGATTTCCTGGGATACAGTCCACGTTACCCTGACTTTACGCTTGCCGGAAGTCTTGGTGAACTTGGAGGATGCATCAATCTCAAGTGTCTTGAGAGCGATCACTTCTTCCTGGATTTCAAGTTCCCTCTTCAGTTCTTCCAGTTCCTCCTTGTATTCCTTTACCTTTTCCTCTGCCTTAGCCTCAATCAGAGCATTGATTTCACTCTGGCGGGCCAGCTTAATCGAGTCGATTCTCAGCTGCGGCTTGCTGTAAGCACCACCTACAGACCCCTTCAGATCATAAGAAATATATGTGATAAGCGCCAGATTGTCCGTGGAAACATTGAGTTTGGTAAGAGGACCGTTGGTCAGCATGGTATAGCCGGTTTCACCATTGAGAAGTGAATTGCTTCCTGCTACAGTGTATGTTCCCATCAGATCCAGAGGCTTGCCGCCTACCATTACATTTGTAACTCTATAATCATCGTTTACGCTGACAAAATTGCCCAGACCGTCAGTTGTAACTGAAGTCAGCACGGTTTCCTGAATATCAAAGGTTATGCCGGACACCTGCAGAAAGTTTTTGTTCTTGGCAGGATAAAGTCTTGCTGACATTTCAAGAGCGTCCATCAGGTCAAAACCGCTTATCTGCGCCACACTGATGCCGTCATTGGCAGGAATTGCCCTGATAACATCGTTGTAGCTGATTCCACCCACAGAAATGTTGGTAGTTATTTCGCTTGCATCCACCAGAGCTACATCCGCACCGGTAACAGCTCTGTATGCATCGGCAGCCAGATCTCCGAAATTGGTTTCTCCGCTTTCGATAGTACGGGTCCCGCTGGTGCTCGCTGCTTCAAGCTTGCTGCTTGCAGTAGCAAAAACTTCCTTGAGTGCGCTGCTGTATTCATCAGTCAGGTCTTCAACAGTATCTGCAGTCTTCACATCGCGCAGTTTGTAAGAAGTCAGAAGCTGAGTCGTAAGACTCTTACCTGCTTCAATCTTAAGAATACCGATGTTATTTATTCCTGCGCCGGGACTTGTCAGCATGGCAACTGTGCCATCCTTACCTCTGACCTGTTCGCCGCCTGAAGCCTTTCCTGAGTTGCTGTTGATAAAGGCATTGATGCCGCTGGTATTCTGAATTACGCTCTTGGCACTGAAACCGTCTGTTGTGTTTCTCAGATTGCCCACTGCAATAATGTAGTCTGCGCCTTCTTTTTTTGCAGCGTCAATTGCCGCCTGAACCTGGGCATAAAGTTCCTTACCATTGTTTCCTTCTGCAAAAGTATAGAGTGGTGTTCCGTCGCTGAGGACGAACTCAGACTGGTAGTGATTGATAATATCAGGATCACTGATACCGATATATGCAATCTTCACATCACCATAGGTCTTGACTATATATGGGCGGAAAAACTGACTTTCAGTCCCCGCAACTCCGAAGTTACAGCTAATATAGTTAAAATCTGCCGCCGTATTAAGATCGCTTGCAAGAGCGCTCACACCGTAAGAAAATTCCTTTGAGCCAGGAACCGCCATGGTGTATCCGGCTGCATTCATTGCTTCGACAACATATTCCCCCCTGGAAATTGACGCAAGCACAGTGCCGCCCGCTGCATTTCCTGCATCCACAACTTCCACATATTTGTGTGAAGCCTTCATTTCGTTGGCATAGGCAGCCATCCCTGCCACACCGATGTTTTCCGCCACGCCGCCGTTGATATCGCTGCTGTAAAGGACAACGATTTCATCAGACAGAACAGTTTCACCGGCATAGGCCATAAAAGGCACCATGGTCACAATAAGGCACACTGCGATTATTATGGATACTACTTTGTTTCTTTTCTTCATACCCTTTACCTCTTTTTCTTTCCGTGTTGTTTTTTCAGGGCCGGGCCCTGCGTATGTTTTTAGATTCCAACTGCAATTCTGGAACCGATATCAGCATTGTTGTAAACAAGCTTGATATTAGCTTCCAGGCTGGAACCTTCAGTTAAGTCCTTAACTCTGCTGAGGAGGAAAGGAGTGATTCTCTTGCCTGTGATACCCTGCTGCTCACATTCCCTGAGAGCCTGCTGGATTACAACGTCCATCTTTTCGAAAGGAATTTCCTGGTCAGCAGGGATTGGGCATGCGATTAAAATGCCGCCGCGGAGGCCCATTTCTTCCTTTGTTCTGATCAGGTCAGCAATCTGGCCGAAGTCGTCCATTCTGCATTCTGCAGGGAAACCGCTTTCTCTGCTGTAGAAAGCAGGGAACTGGTCAGCGCCTACTGTGATTACAGGAACGCCGGATGTTTCAAGATATTCAAGAGTGCCGCCGATGTCCAGGATTGACTTTACACCTGCGCATACTACTGCCACATCTGTCATCTTCAGTTCTTCAAGGTCAGCAGAGATGTCAAAGCTTTCGCCCGCGCCTCTGTGTACGCCGCCGATATCGCCTGTAACGAATACCTTGATGCCGGCCATGTGGGCAGCAATCATTGTACCTGCAACAGTAGTTGCACCGTCAAGCTTCTGGGAAACTACCAGAGGGAAGTCTCTTCTGCTTACTTTAAGAACATCCTTTGCAGTTGCCATATATTCGATTTCGTCCTTTGTGAGACCGATTTTGATTCTGCCGCCGATGATACCGATAGTTGCAGGAACTGCACCGTTCTTTCTGATGATTTCTTCAACTTCGAGAGCAGTTTCCACGTTCTTAGGATAAGGCATACCGTGGGAGATAATTGTTGATTCAAGAGCTACAACAGCAACACCTTCATCTAAAGCCTTGGCAACTTCCGGGTTAATATCTAAAAATCTTTCGTACATTTTTTAAATCCTCCTTAATAATTCTTCCATGTTCATATTTTTATTTACTGCACGGGCGCTCTCCATAGCAATGGATGAGGCGGCCATGCCCATTCTGGCTGTTTCTTCTGCGGTTCTGCCCTGAACAAAACCCAGCATTATTGTGGCAGAAAAACTGTCTCCTGCCCCTGTGGCGCTTACTACCTTAAGTCCTTCCGCAGGGCGTATGAAACCCTCACCATTTTCGTCGCGGTAATATACACCATCCTTATTAAGAGTGATGAAAACTCTCTTCACCCCCTGGTCAATAAACCACTGACCCGCTTTACGAACGTCTTCCTCATCACTGATGGTCATACCTGTCAGTATTTCCGCCTCCATAATGTTCGGTTTGACGCTGTGAAATCTTCCTATAAACCGTTTTGCCTTCACTGCTTTGGCAGCGGACACCGGGTCATAGAACAGAGGCACTCCGGCCAGCATGTCTGTGGTAAACTCCATCAGGCGTTCGCTCAGATTGCCGTCCAGTGCCACCATCTTCGAACTTCTGAGAAATTCTTCGTGTGACTTCAGCACTTCTGGCGTGATTGCTTCAATGATGTCCATGTCGCAAAGAGCCAGCTCCATGTCTTTTCTGTCATCCAGAATAGAAAGATACATTGCTGTGTTTTCGCCTTCAAGGACCTGGATGCAGGAGGTGTCAACACCAAGGCTTTCAAGTTCAGCTTTGGCCGCCAGTCCCATCTGGTCATCACCGATGACCGAAAGCATGGCAACATTGCCGCCCAGCCTTGCAATATTCTCAGTGATATTCCTGCCTACCCCGCCGAAAGCCATATGTACTTTGCCTGGATTGGAATCCTGATACTTCAGTTTTTTAAAAGGGCTTCCTTCAATGTCAATATTGATTCCGCCCACAACTGTGATTTCTGCCATAACGTTTCCTCATTATTAATTAGTTGTGATTTCTATTCTACAAAAACGCTGCCGCCGATGAATTCTCTCAGTATGGAATTGTTCACAATGGCTGAATCGTCTTCAACGGTTCTGAAAAATCTGAGAAAATCCAGCATCCTCGCTGCGTCACTGTATTCCGGTTCTTCAGGCGTAATCGCCTCAAGCAAAGGTTCTGCGTATTTTTTGAGCACGCAAAGCTCATAGAGATGAACTGAATTGAACAGCACATCTGCCTCGTTGCTGTAAGGGAAAATATTCTTATCTTCCCCGGCTCTTACTTTAGGCCAGCTTGCGATGGTGTTCTGTGCGCTGTGGCCTCTGTATTTAAAGTCACGCACCATTCTTCTCAGCATTCTGTGGTCGGTAGTCACGATTCTGTTGTGGCTGTCGATATTGAGCTGAGTCAGCGGGCTTATGTATATTTTAAACTTCTGCTCCTGCGGAAGTTCTTCCGTCAGTTTTTCGTTGAGGGCATGGATGCCTTCAATCACGATAGGCTGACTGCCCTTTATGGATGTAATACGTCTGCCGTATTCTTTTTTGCCTGTAAGGAAGTTGAAGCTTGGCATGTCGACAGTCCTGCCAGCCAGCAGATCATTTATATTCTGGTTGAAGAGATGAATATCAACCGCTCCCAGATTTTCATAATCCTTTTCGCCATACTCATCCAGAGGTGTCTCTTCTCTTTCCACAAAATAATCGTCGGTACCCATATAAAGGGGCTGCAGTCCGTTTACCCTCAGCTGGATGCACAGTCTCTGGGCAAAAGTAGTCTTTCCGGAAGAAGAAGGTCCTGCGATGAGAATAATACGCTTTTTCTGCTTTACAATCATGTCTGCGATTTCCACAATGCGCTTTTCGTGAAGAGCCTCTGAAAGCTGGACTATTTCCTTGAACCCGCCCTCTTCAATCTTTTTGTTAAGGTCAGAAACGTAATTGATTCCCATGAGCTTGCCCCAGCGGCTCTGCTCGCCGAAAGTCTTATAGAGCATCTTTTCATCCACATATTCCGGAATCACATCAGGATTGGACGGATGAGGGAATCTGAGCAGTACGCCTCTTTTGTATTTAACAAGCTGAAAATGTCTGATGTAACCTGTTGACGGCACCATGAGGCCGTAGAAAAAGTCCTTGTATCCGTCAAGCGAATAGAACGGGAAGTTCTTTCTGCGCTGGTCAGCACAAAGCAGTGCCATCTTTTCCGGGCAACCCGTTTTTTCAAACTGGGCAATTGCCTCTTCTCTTGAAAGAGTTTCCCTGACAATCGGCAGATCTGCATCCACCAGTTCCCACATACGATTCTGAATATTTTTTATATCTTTTGCAGAAACTGGCTGAGGACCTTTTATTTCAGTATAGAGACCTTTGTTCAGCGAATTTTCAATATCCACTTCCACGTGTCCCAGCACATCCTCAATTGCTTTAAGATAAATGAGACACAGACTGTTCTGATAGATCAGATTGGCCTGCTGGGTTCTCATATCCAGAAGTTCCACCTTACATTCACGGTGCAGCTGCTGGCCAAGTTCTTCGGTTTTATTATTAACTCTTGCCGCAAGAATTCTGTACGGCAGTTTATCTTCTAATTTTTTGCATATTGATTCGATGGTCGTTCCCTTTTCGACAACCATTTCTTCAAAATCACCTCTGAGGTCTGATTTAAGCTGTATTTTCATAAAAAATCCCCCCCCTTAATCATAGATAATAATATTGTATCATATTTCCCTGATAAAAAAAACATTTACGGGCAAAATATATTTTGAAAGGAGTGATTACTTTGAAAAAGCTAATTCTCATTCTGATGATTATCGGCGGACTCAACTGGGGTCTGGTTGGATTTTTCAATTACAACCTGGTTTCCAGTATTTTCGGTGCAAACCTCGTAATTATATCCAGAATCGTTTATGCGCTGGTAGGACTCGCCTCAATTGTCGGAATTACCTTCCTGTTCAGAGACGAGCGTCAGCAGCACGCATAAAGAAAAAACTGCCGGGCCGGCATTACCGGTCTGGCAGTTTTCGTTTTACATCTTATTTCGCCGGGTGATTACCATGGTTCTTCCTGGCACACACCATCCTCATCACAGGCTGGCAATGATTCCTGCGGAAGGTTTTCCTGTGCTGAATTGATTTCAGAAGCCATAACAGGTTCCTCCGCAGCTTCTGCAGCTTCTGCAGCAGCAGTCACTTCAGCCTCTGCCTCCCTCATGGCCTTTGCCAGATCCTTACCGAAGTTTCTCAGCAGAATCTCAAGCAAAGCCAGAGTCTCAGGCTTGTGAAGGGTAATACCCTTGCCCATGTGCTCGTGATTGGGATCCCAGTCACGTACATCCAGCTTGGCCGGGTTGCCGTTCCACTCAACCAGGTTGACCTCCTTGGTCCAGCCCGTTGAAGTAGTACCGATTAGTCCCAGCTGTTTTACAATAGAAAAAGTAAATTCCTGTGGTCTGTCGATTTTTTTAGGCATAAATAATCCTTTCCAAAATCCCTTTGCCACTATATTCTATCATTGCTGTAAAATAATGTCAATATCCTTATTTATCCATTGCAGCCTTGATACGTGCAGGAAGCATTCTGCAGATATCTTCAGGCACTGATGCGATGGAAACTCTGATGCCCTTTGCAAGCGGAATGAGGAAGATTCCTTCTTCTTCAAGTCTTCCGCATACTTCGTCAGCATTTGTGCATGGAATGGATACGAAGAAACCTGTGTCAAAAGGAACTGTCACAAGGCCGCATTCAGCAGCCGCAGCTTCGAAAGCCTTTGCTCTGGCAATGAGCATGTCTCTGTGCTGCTTTCTTTCTTCATATACTTTAGCCTTAAGTTCAGGGTCCGCATAAATCTTGGACAGGATAACCTGAGGAGCGCGGTTGCAGTTGGACCATGTGCTTCTTGAGGAAAATTCGCAGACTTTTCTGAATTCGTCAGCGATTTCCTGAGTCTTGGCAATACATACTGTAGCACCGCAGCGCATTCCATAAAGTGTGTATGCTTTTGAAAGGCTGTGTGCGATCAGTGTAAGTACGTTTTCCGGCAGCTGTTCGAGGATTGGCAGGTAGAATCTGTATTCGTCTTCGTCACCCGCGAAATCAATATATGCTGTATCCACGAGGAGAATAATCTTCTTATCCTTCGGAACTCTCTCAAAAACTTCCCTGATGCCGGCCCAGTCTTCTCTTGTTACTGCGTAACCTGTAGGGTTGTGGGCAGGAGTGTTGATGATTACAACCAGCTTGTCCTGAACTGCCAGGAGCTTGGTGATTTTTTCTTCAAGGCTTGCCACGTTGAACTTTCTTTCATCATTGAAGAATTCAAAAGTTTCGAAGCCCTTGCCCATTTCTTCCGCAATAGTCTTATATGGCGCCCAGAACCAGTCTGCAAAGAGGATCTTTTCGCCTCTGTCCGCATAGTTTGCCACAACATTCTTGATGGCACCTGTGCCGCCTGGTGCAGCTACGACTTCAACAAAACCTTCAGGCTTGTAGCTTCTGAAGCAGTCTTCTTTAACCGCTTCTCTGAAAGCAGGAATACCCGCAATCGGTGCATATTCAGCAAATTCCTTTGGTTCCAGATTTCTGAAAACATCTGTTACTGATGAAAGCACGATTAAATCGCCCTTGTCATCAAGAAGCGCGCCAAGAGTTGCATTGACAACCTTGTCCTTGCCTTCTCTGGCAATCATCGCCTTAGCTCTGTTATTTATACCGAAAATTTTATCTTCTTTAGGGATAACTCTTCCCTGCTGTGAAGCGAAAAACATTTCTGACATGTGATATTCTCCTTATCTTTTATTGTTTCTTCTAGAATTTTACTATGTTTATTCAATTATTACAAGCCTGTGTTTAGTATTAAATCTGTTCTTTTTGCTAACAATATTGATAATTGGAGGTGAAAAACATGCGACAAGCACAAAGAAAAAAAGAAAAAGACAAGATTGCCGTCGCTCTCATGCTGGCTTTCTGTGTTATAGCCCTGACTTCGGTTTTTACAATTAAATCTAATATAGATAAGATCAATGACAGTTCCGGCGATGTGACTGTTTCAGACCAGACGCCGGTAAATGAACAAGAAAATACTTCTCCGGAAAAAGCTCCTGCGCCAGAAGACCATAAAACTGCCGGCAACTCTGAAGTTTCCGGTCAGATTCCCGTAGTGGACAGCAGCACAGATGATAAGGATAAGGTTGACGACGCCCTGCCATCCTCTTCATTTATCAATCCGGTGCGTTCTGATGAAGCTTATATTACAAATGAGTTCTCCATCCACCATCTGATTTACTCGGTTACGCTGGACCAATACATGACTCACTGCGGCATTGATATCGAAGCGCCGGAAGATACTCAGGTTGTAGCTGCAGCACCCGGCACAGTTACTGCAGTCTATTCAGATGACCGTTATGGCAACTCTGTGGAAATCACTCATGACAACGGAATGGTCACCATTTACTCCAACCTTTCTGATGCCGCTATGGCAGAAACAGGCGATGTGGTAGAGACCGGACAGATTATCGGCGGTGTGGGCACCAGCGGACTGTTTGAATCCCTGGAACCCGCCCATCTCCATCTGGAAATGCTTAAGGATGGAGTGTATGTTGATCCGGCGGAATATATAAGTTTTAATCAGTGATTTGAGTAAAATAATAAACGGGCATCATAGCATGTCCGTTTATTATTTAAGGCAAAACCGCACTCAGCTTTTAACTGTATTATTTTAACATATATGATTAAAAAAATTATAAACGCTTAATAAAGCAATCGTGCACAATAACATAATAAAAAGTTTTTCTAACATATTATTATCTATTTTTGAGCCAATTTTTCTTCCAACAGTACCCCCAATATATCCACCAATTACCATAACTATTACATCTATCATCATAACTTCTGGAATGTTTCCGGAACAAATAGTATACGCCAAACTAAATAATTGAGAAATAAAAATAATAAATAATGAATTCTGTGCAGCAGTCTTAGTATCCATAGAAAAAAAATACATGAGTACAACAAGATTTATAGGTCCACCACCAATTCCAAGGAATCCAGACATGGTTCCCAAAGCAAGACCAAATAAAGCACATATCGTTTTACTGCTTATTTGTTTTGTCTGTATAACATTCTTTTTTATGGTGTATACCAGGATTCCTACGGCAATTGTTCCTAAAAGAATAGCTTGGTATGCTCCAACCATATCTAAAAACGGTAATTTTAACTTTATTCTCTCAAAGATGACTTTTCCTGTAACCCCACCTACTGCAGCACCTAGCGCTAAAGGTGTCACATGCTCAATATCAATTTTTCTATCAGGCATTCTTATTTCTTTTAAAACGGAATAACTTGCCATAACAAATACGTTACACGCAGAAAGAAAGCTAGCACTGCTCACATCTGTAAGTTCTATGGCATCTAATATAGGTTTAATAATTACTCCGCCACCTGCACCACAAATAGCCCCAACAGAAGATGCTACTAAGCTCACAAAAAACAAAATTGCCAAATACATATCCTTCCTCCTATTTTAATCCTCTTTCGATTAAATGATTAAGTCACAGAAAACAGATATTATATTTGGCACAACTATTATACAATATACTTAGTATGATAAATAATCCTTAACAGGACTGTGGTTATTTACATCAAAAATTAGTCTAGACTTCGCATGATGTATATGTTCAGCAATACACTTTTGTGCGCTCTCAACGTCTTTGGCACAAATATATCCCAAAAGCCGTCTATGATCTATGAAAGATGCCGGCGAATTCATCGGATCATTTCTATCATACAAAAGAATATATCCATCCACTTTATTTAGTGTATCCATAATATATTGATATAACACGTCATTCTCACTCATTTGTGCAATCATGAGATGATATTCACGATTAATTCTGTCATATTCATCGTAGTTCTTGCTATCATACGCTTCCTGCTCAGTCGCGATGCAATTTTTTAACTCGCTGATTTTTTTATCAGTAAGTTTGTCAATAAGCAGCTCTACCGCTAACTGTTCTAGGGCCACCCTTACTTCATAGGTGTTATCAATTTCTTTGACAGTGGGCTCGATAACAAATGCTCCTTTATGCGGAACAATCTTAACATAGCCTTGAAACTCAAGTTGTTTTAATGCCGCTCTAACAGGAGTTCTACTCATTCCGAGTTTTTCACCCAAAGCTGCTTCTGCAAGTTTTCTCCCCGGAAGAATTTGTTTATTTCTTATTGCATCTTTTATCTGGCAGTAAGCAATCTGTTCTGCATTCCTTTTTTCATTTTCTTTTGCTACTTTATCCATCGCGAACCTCACACATTATTTTTTTAAATTATATATAATATGCGAAAAAAAGTCAAATAAAGCCGCCTATTGTTTGTACAAAATATTTAATTCTAGCATTTTATCGATAAACTGCTGCGATGGAGTAATAATTGCGTAATGTTTCTTGTTTTCTCTCACATACAACAGAGCATGCGCCCTTTCCTTCCCTCTATTGGTCAAGAATTTTCTATTTTTTAAAGGCGTTTCCCTCCTGAATTTTTTAAAAAGATTATCATTTATCTGAACAATTTCTTGTATTTCTTCTGCTCTAATTATATCAGATAACGTTCCCTTTTTCCCAAATCTTCTTTCTATTATTATCGTCCCAGCTTCCAAAACCAAAGTTCCTTTATCTCCAGGCAAATCTTCTATATGCTTTTCCATACATATACTATACTTATATCCGCATGCCCATCTTAAATATATTCGTAAGCATAAGAGTATAAAAATACAATAAGAAAAAACCATAATAATTTCACCTATACCACTTGGCATTTTTATAGCAAAGTTATATATATGCTGCATATTTACAATTAAAGCAACCCCTGCTATCATGCATACAAAAGTTGTAAATCTTTCTTCTTTTGCGGGATCTAAAAATTCAGAATACATAACTCCATTCCTTTATATAAAGGGGCCGCTCACTTTTATCTAACATTTGTTAGCTGTGCAACAGCCCCTTTGTTTATCTACTGATTGTTATTATTATGTACTAATAAAATTTTGCAAAACTATTTTTCAGAATAAGTTTTCTGTGATTTAATTTCTCCTGTATGCCACATAAACTTTCCTGTAAAACCGCAAATAATTTCGGTTATTGGGAGTAACCAACATAAGAAAGCAAACGGCAAATACTGATAAGTTGAAATTCCCATCAGACGTGTACAATTCAATCCGCCTTGGTTCCAAGGAATGAGCGGTGCTGTAACAGTTCCGCCTCCTTCAAGCGCTCTTGAAAGTACTTGCGGCAGGAGATCTTTTTTCTTATATTCTTCTACATACATTTTTCCTGGCAGTACTATGGACATATATTGTTCACCAGTAAGAATATTAACAATAATACAGCTAATTATTGTTGTACACTGAAGTCTTCCCTCTGTCTTCATTGCAAAAGCAATTCTTTCAATAAATGCCTTAAATACGCCTGCTTTTTCAAGAATTACACCAAAAGCAACACTCTGAATCCCTACAATTACAGTCCAGAACATATAGCTTACGCCACCTCTCTGAAGTAATCTATTTACAGCCGCATTACCATAATCAACTGAAAGTCCGCCATATAATACACTCATCATGCTCATAAATGTTTCTCCTTGAATCAGACAAGCAATAATAGTGCTTACAAATACATTAATGAGCAGAGCAAGAACTGCAGGAATTTTCATGAAATTGAGTACTAATAACAAAATTGGTGGAATTATGCAAATAACAGAAATATTAAAGTTGTTATCCAATAAAGTTAACATTTCTTCGATTTCTGCAGAAGTTGATGTTCCATTGCCACTTCCAAATCCTAAAACAGTAAAAATAATTATACATATTACTGCTACCGGAATAGTAGTGTACATCATACTCTTGATATGATCAAAAATATTTGCTTCCGAAACCGCTGGTGCTAAATTGGTTGTATCAGACATAGGGCTCATTTTGTCTCCAAAATATGAACCTGATACAATAGCCCCGCCTGTCATAGCAACACTTATTCCCATAACATCTCCCATTGCTACAAGTGCAATACCTATAGTAGCTACTGTAGAAATAGAGCTTCCAATCATAGTTGAAACTACCGCACACATTAAGAATGCCGTCATTAAGAAAAATTGCGGACTAATAATATGTAACCCCCAATATATGATTGAAGGAATTGTGCCGCAGGCCATCCATGAACCAATCAGACAACCAACAACTAATAAGATAATCGTAGGAGTAGTGGCTATTCTTCCGGCTTCTTCAAATGCTTGTTCAAATAATTCCCATTTTGCACCCTGAAGCATAAGAACTACAATTGCAACAAAGATTGCAGCAAACATCGCCACAATTAAGTCAATCTTTAACCAAGAAACACCTACAAGTACGGCCAATACCATGAAAATTACCATAATAATTGCGCCAGGTATGTTACACTGCTTGAATTCTTGTTTTTCTTTCATTTTTCTTTCTCCTCTCACAGTTTATTTTTCTCAAAGGTTATCTTAAGATTGGAATTCGTCAGTTATAATAGCAGTACCTCCTACTAAAACTTTATATCTTCCTTCCTCTTCGATAACGCTAGCCGAGACTTTACTTAATTCTCCCATTGTTTCCCCCTGAAGAATCTCTATATAAGATGCTATTATCCCTCTGCTATACAGTAGGTAACTCAATGCTCCGTTAGATGTTCCTGTTGCACATTCTTCATCTATGCCTACAGCCGGAGCAAAATTTCTTGTATAGATTTGATCTTCTTCAATCGTAAACACATGATATCCCACTACCCCTAGTTCATTTGATATCTCTGTAACTAAATCCTTATCAATCTCTATTCTGTTAAGTACTTCTCTGCTTTTTACCGGAATGATTATATCTTTTAATCCTGTAGAAATAATCTGAGGTTTAATCTCTTGTTGTTCTAGTTTCAAATCAGTTTCTTCAAGAGACAAAGATTTAGCTAGCTTCTTTCTGAATTCACCCTCCAGCACTTCGTACTCTACCGGCTCTGCTTGCTCCATTAACACACTCTGTACATCGTTATCTTCGTACTTAATTTGGATTGAAAGTTTTCCAGCCTTAGTTATTTGCCAAACCTGTTCTGGTAGTCTGCTTTCTTCATAATAATTTTTTTTGGCCAAGCAATAAAAAGATGCAATGGTAGCATGACCGCAAAGATCAACCTCTGTTGTTGGAGTAAAAAACCTCACTTCATATACGTTTCCACTTTTGTGCTTTATAAATGCAGTTTCTGAAAAACCAATATCAGCAGCCATTTTCTGCATATCTTTTTCTTCCAACGCTTCATTGTCACCAAGGATGACTACCCCGGCAGGATTACCACCTGATTTTCCATAGTTGAAGCTCTTGCAATAGTACTTAAGCATCACATTCTCCTTTTAAATATCTACAATAGTGCCTATTCCTTTTTCTTCTGCAATATCAAGAACTTTCTTTGCTGTTATTAAATCCTGAATTGCAATGCCAGTTGTATCAAACAGAGTAATATCTTCCTTAGAAACACGTCCCTTCACTCTGCCTAAAATAACTTCTCCCAGTTCACCACAAATATCATCTGGAGTAATAATATTCTTTTTAATTCCTGTTTCAATTTCTCCAACATTAATACACTGGGTTCTATCGTCAACAAAAATCGCCATTCTGGATAAAATATTTTCATCTATTTCCTGTTTTCCTGAAACATCTGAACCTACACAACTAAAATGAGTCCCTGGTTTTACCCACTCATTCATTACTATTGGAGCTCTAGATGGAGTTGTGGTAACAATAATGTCACTATTTTCAACTGTTGTTTTGAGATCTTTCACAGCCTCAAATTTAACATTAGAAGCATCAACCCCTAGTTCTGCTAGCATTTTTACAGCATTGTCAGCCACTTCTACAGAATTTTCAAAGCTCAAGCCATCATAAATGCTGATATAATCTATCTTCGGTCTAACAACCAATGCCGCTGCCATTTGATATAATGCCTGCTTTCCTGCCCCAATCATGGTAAGATGACTTGCATCTTCGCGTGCTAAGTATTTTATGCCCAATGCACCCGCAGCACCAGTTCTCAAGCATGTAATATAACCTGCATCTAAAACTCCTAATGGCACTCCTGTTTTTGCATCATAAACAACAAGTACTCCAATTAGATTTGGTAAACCAATTTTTATATTCTGTGAAAAATATGAAACAGCTTTCATCCCATAAATTTCAATTTCACCAATGTATCCAGATTTAATATCCATATCTGAGACACCAACTTCAAAGTCATATGTCACAAGTGGCCATACACTAGTTTTGCCTGAAGCTTTTAACGCATATACTTTTTCTACTGCGTCGATAGCATCTTGTATATTTACAATAGACTTTATTTGTTCTTGGCTTAATATTCTGACATTAAACATGCTCTCATCTCCTTTTACTTTTCATATCTACGCATATGTTTCGTTATTGTTTCTATTGCTTCTTTTGTAATCTCAGGCGGAGAAACCAAACCTATACGAAAATGTCCTTCCATTCCAAATGCATATCCCGGCATAATCAGGAATCCTGTCTCCTCAACAAGTGTTCGACAAAATTCTACCGAATCTACAGGCAAATCATATTTAATAATAGCTACAGACCCCATGTCTGGTCTTCTAAAAGATAACAATGGATTACCATTAATCCATTCTTCTACCTGCCTAAGATTTTCATCAATAACTGCTCTGTTACGTCCTATGATTTTATCTCTGTTTTTTATGGCTATAGATGCAAGGAATTCATCAACCTTACCCATTTCCATTGTGTAGTAATGTCTGTATTCCACCATTTCTTTCACAAGGTTAGCATCTGCTACAACCCATCCGATTCTTAAACCAGGGAGAGAAAAAGTTTTAGACATACTACATGAACTCATTCCTTTTTCATATATTTCTGCCATAGAAACCTGAGGGTATGCATCCATATGTGGTATACACATGTAAATTTCATCACATAAAACATATGCATCTCGTTCTTTTGCAACTTCTGCCAATTTTTCCAGTTCATTACGGCTGAACAAGCGACCAGATGGATTATTAGGGTTTGTAAGAGATATTATCTTTGTTTTTTCGTCCATCATATCTCTAATTACATCGTATTCAATATCATAATTATTCTCTGGTCTCAGCCAATATTCTCTAACTTCATAACCTATAAGCTTAGGTAATGTTTTAAGTTGCTGATATGTAGGCAATATACAAATCATATTGTCACCAGGTTCAAAAACTGAACTATATGCAATTTGATTTGCACCTACTCCTCCGTGTCCGGTAATAATATTATCTTTTGTAATACTGTCACCATAAATGTCGCTCAATGCTTGCCTTAATTCTTCAAGACCAAAACGATCACTGTATCCAAGTTTCATTGTAAGCAACTGTTTTTTTAATTCTTCAGAATTGCCTGACAAATTCATTAATTCATCCATCGTAAGTGCAGTTACATAGCTTTCTGCAATATCATGCTTGCAATTGTGCTCATATTTTGCAAACCAATTTCCAGCAAAAGACTTGTCTAATTTCATTTTTACAATCACATCCTTTTTACATAAATCCTTTGATCATCATTGTGTACTAAAACGGTATACTATATTAGTGTACACTTCATGTATACCACATTGCAGCTTCTTTGTCAATGTTTTCATTATTGTATACAGTACTTTTTAATCTTAAAATGAGCTCTCCTGTTTTACTACATTTCTAAAATTACAATTCAGTTTTCCTGTTATTTTTTGGGTTATAAATTGCATAAAAAAAACGTGTAAGGATATTGCGTTTTACCGCAATTATCCTTACACGCTCATACCCGTGCTGGCCTGGCCGGATAAGACCTTGCTATTATATTTTTACGTAATTGATATTCTTACCCAGTCCGGAGAACTTGTCCTCATACTCGGTAGTAAATCGTGCTGTTTCGTAAATCCTTTCATTCTCAGGACTATGTAAGTCTCTGGTCATTTCGATAATATCAAAACCCGCCAGGGCGATTTCTTCAAGTGTAAATTCAAACAGGCCATCATTATCTGTTTTGAATTCCACGCTGCCGCCGTCCGCCATCACTGCCTTGTAATTTTCCAGCCGCTTGTGATATGTAAGGCGGCGTTTTGCATGGCGCGCCTTTGGCCACGGATCGCTGAAATTCAGATATAGACCTGCAAGCTCACCTTTTTCGAAATAATCTCCTATATCATTGACGAAATCAATGAAAACTCTGAGATTATGCTGTTCTGCCTCTGCAGCTTTTTCCAGGGCTCTCAGCGCCACACTGTCCTGCCCTTCCACCGCAATATAATTGCAGTCCGGGTTTGCTCTGGCTCTGCTCATAATAAACTGTCCTTTGCCGCAGCCGACTTCAAGGTAAACCGGATTATCGTTGCCGAATACCTCTGCCCATCGACCTTTGCAGGCACGTGGGTTATCTATAAGAAAGGCTGAATTCAGTTCCAGCTTTTCTTCTAAATTTTTTACTGTTCTCTGACGCATTAAAAAATCCTCGACTCTATAATAATCATTGCCAGGAACACAACCAGAAAAGCAATTGCCGCCCAGTCCATTCCTTTCAGCTTCATTTCGTGCATTCTGGTTCTGTGCTCGCCGCCGCGGTAGCATCTTGACTCCATAGCCATCGCCAGATCCATTGCAATTCTGAAAGCACTTACAAACAGCGGCACCAGAATAGGAATCAGCGCTTTGGCTTTCTGAATCAGGCCGCCACTCTCAAAATCCGCACCTCTTGCCTGCTGCGCTTTCATGATTTTGTCGGTTTCTTCAAGGAGTGTCGGTATGAAACGCAGTGCGATGGTCATCATCATGGCAATCTCGTGAGCCGGCAGACCTATCTTTTTAAACGGAGAAAGAAGTCTTTCAATTCCGTCGGTCAGGCTCAGCGGACGTGTACAGAGTGTCAGCATTGAGGAGCCGATGAGCAGCAGAATGATTCTGATGGCCATAAATACAGCCAGACGCACACCTTCTACAGTAATGTGCAGAAATTTCCACTGCCAGATAATCTGTCCGTCTACCATGAAAATATTCAGGGCAAATGTAAACAGCAGGATTATTATAACAGGCTTCAGACCGCGTACAATGAAGCTGAGGGGAACTCTTGAAACTGCAATCACCGCGCCCAGATACACTGCTGCAATGGCAAAGCCTATGAAATTATCCACAATAAACAGTTCAATGATGAACAGTAATGTTGCAATGATTTTTACCCTTGGGTCCAGTCTGTGAATGGCTGATTCCCCAGGGAAATATTGTCCTAAAGTAATATCTCTTATCATCTATTTTTCCTTTTTCAAGTATTTGGCAATCTGGCTGACAGCAGTGTCCACATCAAGTATTGTGCTGTCCAGTTCAATTCCCTTTTCCCGCAGTGTCTCTGTAAACTGGGTGACTGGTGGAAGTTCAAGACCCACTTCTCTCAGCTGGTCTTTCTGAGAAAACACCTCGTAAGGAGTTCCAACGGCTACCAGTTTTCCGCTGTCGATTACGACCACTTTATCGCAGAGGCGGGCAATGTCAGCCATGTTGTGGGAAACCAGAATAGTAATGTTTCCTGTTCTTTCATGGACTTCCTGTACCATCTTCAGCACATCCTGATGCGCCTTAGGGTCCAGCCCTGCAGTAGGCTCGTCCAGAATGAGCACTTCCGGCCTCATGGCAACAACGCCTGCAATTGCAACCCTTCTTTTCTGACCGCCGGAAAGGTCAAATGGTGAGCGCTCTGCCACTTCTTCGTAATCAAGCCCTACAAGCTCTATGGCCTCGCGGACTCTTTCTGCAATTTCTTCTTCGCTGAGTCCCAGATTCTTAGGTCCGAAAGCCACATCCTTGGCTACGGTTTCCTCGAAAAGCTGATACTCAGGATACTGGAATACCAGACCGATTTTTTTGCGGATCTGGACCATAGGTACTCCAGGCTGGGTGATATCCACACCGCCTACAATTACCTTGCCGCTGTGAGGCCTGAGGAGTCCGTTGAGGTGCTGCAGCAAAGTGGACTTGCCAGAACCGGTATGTCCGATGATTCCCACCAGCTGACCATCTTCCGCTTCAAAACTCACATTGTCCAGAGCAAGCTGCTCGGAAGGCATTCCTTTATCATAAATATGAACTAAATTTTCTACTTGTATTGACATATGAATTCTACCATCTTTTCTTCAGTAATAATTCCCTGCGGCACATCTATGCCCTGCTGGCGCAGCTTGGCAGCCACTTCCACCATGAGAGGAATTGTCAGGTTTGCTGAACGGAGCAGTTCTTCCTGAGCGTATACTTCTGCAGGAGTTCCGTCCATGAGAATCTTTCCTTCGTGCATGATGATGACACGGTCAGCGCGCACAGCTTCTTCCATGAAATGAGTGATAAGGATTACTGTGATTCCTTCTTCATGGAGCTCGTCGATGATTGCCATGATTTCATCACGGCCTCTGGGGTCAAGCATAGCTGTAGGCTCGTCGAAAATGATGCACTGAGGTTTCATAGCAACTACACCTGCAATTGCCACGCGCTGTTTCTGACCACCGGAAAGGAGATGCGGGGCTTTCTTTTTGTATTTGCCCATGTTTACATCTTCCAGAGCCTTATCCACCCTGCGGCGGATTTCGGCAGGGTCTATGCCCAGATTTTCGGGTCCGAAGGCTACGTCATCCTCAACTATGGCTGAAACAAGCTGATTGTCAGGATTCTGAAACACCATGCCTGCTGTCTGGCGCACATCCCAGATATGCTTGTCGTCTCTGGTATCAAAACCACCCACATAAACCACGCCTTCTGTCGGAAGGAGAAGTCCGTTGAGATTCTTGGCCAGAGTAGACTTGCCGGAGCCGTTCTTGCCGATGATGGCCGTAAAACTTCCTCTTTCGATTTCCAGACTCACATCTTCTATTGCCTTTAAGTTCATCTGGTCCTCATCCCTGAGGTATTCAAATGTCAGATTTTCTATTTTAATAATGTTATCCACTTATTTTTCTTCCTTATAGTAATTGTCCATGTACTTGGCAAGCTGGCGGGCATTGAACTGACCCGGAGCAGTAGGCTGGCTTCCACATGCCCAGCTGATGACTGAGCCGAAGTCCCCTGCACAGATTCTGCTCACCTGGCCTTCTTCACCCATGGCAATTGCCACAATCGGCAGAGCCCCATTGAGCTGTGAGTAAGCCGCAGCACCTTCCAGAACGCAGTAAGTATCTACTTCTGATGCAGCCTGACATGCAACTTTAAGAATATCACCGCCACGTTTTTCCATCTTCAGATACTGCTCTGCGATTTCATTCTTGGTAAGCATCTTCTCAAAGTTTTCGTAGGTAATCAGGGTCTTTACTCTCTTGCGTCTTGCCTCTCTTACCAGACGTTCAAGTTCTGAGTTTTCAGTACTGATATTGATAATATCCGCAACATCCATGGCCCATCTCAGAACCTTGTTTGTCATAATCTCATCGCCTTTGAACGATATGAGCAGTTTCTTCTTTCCGCAAAGCTTCTTCACATTCTCTGCATCAATGAGGAAAGCTTCTTTGGAGTAGTTTTCTGCTCCTTCCATTCTTCCTGCACACCATTCGATGATTTCACAATATTCCCCATATTCAGCCATTTCTGCCACTACTTCGGACAGACTGCTGCAGTTTAATGACAGACAAATTTCAGGTCTTCTCTTCTTAGTTTCTTTTGCCGGTCTTAAAAAATTCAGTTTCACTTCTTTTTCCCCTTATCTTTTTTTAACTCTTTTATTTGTAAAAGTATACACAACAAACAGCACATGAAGTACTGCAATTACCAATGCCGCATAGGATGCCAGATAGCCGATTTCACCGAATCTGGTTCCGAAAATATCCCACAGGAACACAAGTGGTGAACCTTCAGATGCTTCGTTCACAAACAGATAGTTTTCATCAATTATCTTGTCCAGACAAAGAATCGGTACTGCAATAGCACCAAGCATTCCTATAACTTTCCACATTCCACCGTAGGACGGACGTACTTCTCCGTTGCGGTAAATCATAATCACATAGCAGATTATCCACGCGTGGAAAACGAAACTATGAATATTCATAAAATTGAAGAAAGGATATTCTGTCCAGTTGCAGAAAAGCAGCGCAGCCGCAGCTCCCGGCATAAACGCAAATGCCAGCATCTGTCCTGTGATTTTGCGGAAATCCAGAAAAGCATCTGCAAGCATACCGAAAATAGCCAGTCCGCAAAGGTGGAAAGGCAGATACCCCTTCATAGGTGCATCACCCATAATCAGTATGGCATCCTTCAGTATTTCAGAGCAGAGAATTGCCACAGCAAAAAACTTTCTGACTTTTGCCTGCTTACGTGCAGTCAGAGTCTTATAATATCCTGACCAAAGAATAATTCCGATAATAATGGCCGCCAGCCATATCAGATGGCCCATGCCGTAAAGTTTGAAACCTATATCCAGTCCCCGTTCTTCTATCAGCTGTTCGTATATAACAAAATATTCCCAGTTCATTGTATCTTTTCCTTCAAAACCCTTTCTGTGTATTTTGCCATAGCTTTCTAGTATAATCTCAATATTATATTTTACCACCCCGGCGTGTCCATGTCAATTTTTCTGCACACAAAAAGCCCGCAGCTTGCGCCACGGGCTAATTTAACTGTATTCATTGGCAGTAACGCCGGATTTTTCGTTTGCAGCTAGGAAGCAAGCTGGCGACCCGCGGAGCGTACTTACGTACGTGAGCAGGGAAGCTCAGCACCG
>JAFSCP010000001.1 GCA_017436705.1 Bacillota bacterium | reverse complement strand
GGCTGTGTACTTGATTTTCTTAGTTTCCATTGGCTTCCTCCTTTCTGGAAATTCATATAGGGTACAGAAAAAGCCACATGGCAGAAGATTTTCGTCTTACCGTGTGACTTTTTCTCTGTCCTATATTATTGTAACCCTTGCTGTCTGTCATAGCGGACGCATAGCTTACGAAGAAAGATACTGTATTTCTTGCGTCATATTCCCAGACACCGTTCAATGTCACTCTTCTGCCATATGAAGTAAGGTTTTCCCAGGTAAGGCTTGTCCCTGCCGGGATTATTGTATCGGTATTACCGACGCGCCACCCCATAAAGCGGAAAACTCTCGTAGCGCCAGGGCTACTGGAATTGTTTATAACACCTTCCACTTTAGTCCTGGATACATTATATATGGAAGCAATCTGGCCTTCCTCTACAGTCTGGCTGTATGATGAGCCGCTCATAATCGTAGGCCTGTCTGCTGACGATACTGTAATCCCGCTTACCGTAGGGAAGTTTACGTTATATGTTATGGTCACATTACCCGATGCATCCTGCTCAGTGAATATTGTCTTCTGACTGATTGTTACAGAGTCACCACCGTCATGTAAAGAACCTGCGCCTATGTTGTCCAGCCATCCTCCTGCTGAAGCAGGCAAGGTTACTGAAGTTCCTGTGCGTACATATTTTGTTTCTGAAGTTCCGTTCAGATAATTGTAAGTAACAGTATTGAAAGAAATACCGGTATTGTTCCAGTTGTTGTTATTATTGTTGACATTCGGTATGATTCTTACATAAGATGCACTATTATCATATCTGTCTGTCAGAGCCACACTGTACTGATTATTCAGATGCACCGTTGTGCCTCTGGTAGCAGTTGATGATTTCGCATAAGACAAGTCTATATCACCGTCAGTAAACGATGTCCCCAGAGAAGTGTTTATGAGGTTTAAAATACTTTCCACTTCAATATATCTGCTGTAATTACTCCAGCTAAGATTACCTATGCATGTCCACTTACCATCCAGATACACATAGAAGTTAGCTCTCCTGTTCCCTGTATTGGCACTGTCGCCCACCGCAAAGGTTGAAATTCCGCCATTTCCGGTTTCTGCTGCAGTTATCAGGTTTTCATTGAGCACCAGACTGGAAGCGTTTCTGCTTACGGTACTGCCGGACGAACCCGCTGTCTGCGGGCTTCCGGATGAGCTGACCGAAGTTACCAGGTTGGTCAGGCTGTGGTCTTCTGCTGCATCTACTTCTTCCAGCAGAGTGTTGATGTTGTTATTTTCAAGAAGCACCATATAGCAGTTATTTGTATGTGTGTGCTCTGTTTCTCCGCACTGGAGAATATCCCACTCATTGTAACAGCTGTCAGTGTGGACATGTTCCGTCATGCCGCACATTGCCTGCTGGTCCATTGCCAGGGCCGAAAGCATACTTCCGCCTAATCCCTGGGCAGTAAAAGTACCTACCACAACAAGAACTGACAGCAGTAAGATCTGTATATTAAGTTTTTCTCTTTGCTTCTTTTCTTTTCTGCTGCGGCGGGTCACGTCACATCTCCTGTAATATCTTCATTAATATGGTTATCTAAAATGAAAAGATAACCTTGCCTATAAGTCTTTCTCTGGTAACCGTTCCGATTTCTTTCAGACGGCTGTCCATGGAAGTTTCTCTGTTATCACCCATGACAAAGTACTGTTCAAGGGGTACTGTATATGGGAAAGTCAGGTTGCACTGACCTTTTGAAAGAGTTCCTATATATGGTTCTTCCAGCGGTTCATTGTTTATCAGCACCGAACCGTCTTCGTTTATGGTAATCTGCTGTCCGTCTGCGGCTATAACACGTCTCACAAGGGCTTTGTTGTTATAATAAAAGGCTACAATATCGCCTTCCCTGGCTTCGTCAGTCCTGAGTACCACCAGAATCTGATGGTTTTTCAGCGTCGGCTCCATGCCGTCACCATAAAACCGCACGACTGCAAACACATGAGTGAACAGATTCAGCAGTATCACTGCAATCAATAAAATTGTAAGTATGGTTCTTACAGCTAATCTCATAAATTAATCCTCTGCTTAAAAAAAGCACAACAAAACTGCTGTGCTGAAACATCTAAATTATCTTAACGCTTCTTATCCTTAATACTCATAGCGGAAACGTCTTCCCCCGAATTCAATTATAAGTTTTTATAATAAAAAAATAAGTTCATATTTGTATGATACCTCCCCCTATAGGGTTTTGTCAAGGGGTGCCACATACAATTCTACGCGAAAGGTCGAGTTTTCGGCATGAAATGTAAAAGAGCCTTTGCGGCTCTTTTAAACTATGCTCTTATATTCCTCAGGCTGCTCAACCCAAGTGCTCCCAGCACCGCCATAAGGCTTACCGCTCCGACCAGCAGAGAGTCTGTTTTTACAAGCAGATGGCCCAGCGCTGCTGCTGCAAGTACCAGGCCGAGAAGGCCTGCACTTCGCATCATTTCGTTTCTTTCTTTATTATATTCCTTGTTTCTGTACTTCATCATTTTACTGACCTCCCCTTCTGAAAAATCTTTGTTTTATCTTATACTCAGATTATTCCACAAAAGGAGTCCAATAAAACGGACAGACTTAATTAAATTTCCATTCCCAGCCCTTCGCGCACATCTGCTACGGTCAGCTTCATCAGCTCATCATTGGTGAGTCCTTCTCCTCTGGCCGCTGCAAGGCGTGTTGCCTGGCAGTTGATGATTTTTTCGAAAGTGTTGCGGACAGTACGGCCGTTGCCGAAGTTTTCATCGCGCATTTCATACATTCTGTCAAAAACGTCCCGGAGAAGTTTCTGCCCCGCCTCTTCAATCTGATACCCATTGGATTTACACTGAAGGAGGAAAATCTTTTCCATCTCTTCGCCGGTGTAATCAGGGAAGTGAATATATTTGTTGAATCTGGATTTGAGTCCGGGGTTGGATTCGATGAACTTGTGCATCAGGTCGTCATAACCTGCCACAATTACCACCAGCTGGTCACGGTTATCTTCCATGGCCTTGAGAACTGTTGCTATACACTCTTTGCCGTAGGAATCATTGTCGCCCTGCACCAGGGAGTAAGCCTCGTCGATAAAAAGCACACCGCCAATGGCAGACTGAACAACTTCAGCAGTCTTGATAGCAGTCTGTCCCTGATATCCTGCGATTAGTCCTGCACGGTCAACTTCCACAAGCTGGCCTTTTTCCAGCAGGCCGATAGCCTTGTATATTTTTGAAAGCAGTCTGGCGATGGTAGTCTTGCCTGTGCCTGGATTGCCGGAAAAAACCATGTGATGGGAAAGCTCCGGTGTCTTCAGACCCCGTTCCTGTCTGAGCTTGCATATCCTCAGAAAATTAATCATGGTCTTTATATCTTCCTTGACTGTTTCAAGGCCTACCAGCGCGTCCAGTTCTTCCATCAGTTCTTCGTAAGTAGGTTCCGGTTCTTTTTCCTCAGATTCCACTGCTTCTGTCACAGCTTTGTCACTATTTTTGTTTGCCTCATCTGCCGTTTTTTTATGAGCAGAATCGTCCCCGCTCAATGCAGGCGCGATATCCTCAAACTTCGGAATTTCAATCTCTGAAAAATCCGCCATGTTGCTTTCAATCATCTTGTCGATTGCTTCCATGGTCTTTTCCAGCATTTCAGTGGATGTGAGACTTTTGTTCCTGATATCCAGTCTGTCCGCCAGTTCAAATACCGACATGTCTATGCCGCTTTTCTTTTTCATATTTATCTCCTATTCTTCACCTGCAAGTACTGCCTGGACTACCATTCTCTTTTCATGGCCGTTGCCGGTACATGTCGAAAGCGTGAGGATTTTGTCGGAAACTGTCGGAACAATTCCCGTACTCAGTTCAGACATTTCAAGGGATCTGTCAATAAATTTCTGTTTCAGAGTTTCATCTTCAATATCAAGCCAGAAAACATGTCCCTCCACTTCCACTTCGTAGGCAGCGAAGATGTCGTAGCGGTAAACACCCTTTTCTGTGGCAATATACACATAAGGGGCATTTTCCCAGTAACTCTTCTTCACATATTTTTTAAGGTTGCTGAACATGGTGGTGTTTCTCATATTATGGCCATATATAATAGTATTGAAATCAGTCAGCTTGCTGCTGCATTCTGCTTCCAGGAAAATCGCTCCCATGGTGTTCCACTGTCTGTCCCAGGTTCTGTTAAGGTAATATGAGTTATCGTCACCATTCATCAGCGGATATGAAATCCCCGCTCCCGGAATGATAATCCAGCCCATTACCTCTTTATTCACCTTCTGCAGAGCTTCAAGGTCCAGATTTTTCAGATTATCAACACTGACCTTGGGCAGAGGATTCTGCTTTTTTTCTTCTTTTTCTTTGTCCGCTTTATCTTCCTTATTATCTGTTTCTTCTTCCTTGTCAGCCTCTGTATTATCCTGAGGCACATCACCATCAGAAGGCTGCTGGTTTTCTTCAATATCAATGCCTGCCAGTTTTTCAACATCTATATAAGTCTGCTCACCGGCTCTCTGGTCCATATATTTTTTCAGTGTCACTCCTCCGCTGACCAGAAATATCAGTATCAGCAGTGCCATTGTGAATTTCCGCATAAATCTTTTCATTAATATACACGCTCCTTTATTTCCAAACTAGCATAAAATCGTCTGCCATGCAAGTTATATTTTGAGAGAAAAATTTTTCATGATTTTGAAAGAAAATTTTCAAAATGTAACGTTTTGTGTAACTACCCTGATGCTATAATCTGTCTATAATAGCAAACAGGCAAGAAAAAATGAAGCCGTAAGGGGGTGACCAGGATGAAAGACACTAAATGGGGAAACGAGTACAGACTTACCACAGTATGCATTGACTCTTACGAAAACGGTGAGCTGACAGGCCGGTTCTACAACCCACATCTTGATGAAGGAAGATCTTTCAGAAGTCTCATTCAGTTTCTGAAAGAGATGGAAGACCTTCTGGATGACATGAACTTCCCGCAGTCTTTCACCGCTGCAAGGTCATTTTCCTTACCTGCTGAGCAGAACCGGGGAAGTCCACCCCACGAGCAGATACACTGCGGGAA
Organism: Bacillota bacterium; assembly: GCA_017436705.1. Taxonomy (GTDB): domain Bacteria; phylum Bacillota; class Clostridia; order Peptostreptococcales; family Anaerovoracaceae; genus SUG1106. The sequence goes on along the minus strand of JAFSCP010000001.1, from coordinate 1,802 downwards.
ACTGGCAACCTTTGCTGTCCGGGTCATTTTCAGACAGAATGCCAGCTGGCAGGGTTCCGTCACCTGGCTTGACCAGAGTAAAGAACTGAGTTTCCGCAGCGTTCTGGAACTGATTTTACTTCTGGACAGTGCTTTAAGTTAAACGTGAAATTTTTGAAAAAGGCAAACCATCCGAAAGGCTGGGACGCAAAGCCAGAGGGCTAAAGAGAAATCCATGCCGGCTCAGCTACCAATTTTTCATAACTATACCCTACATTTTCAAGGAGGATACAATTATGAAAAATAGGACTAACATTTTCAGAGGGCGTCAGCGTTGGCTGGCAATCATCATGTCCCTCATACTGATTATCAGTTTATTCCCTACCATGGCATTCGCTACAGGACAGCTCACAGATGCTCCTGCAGGCGACGGTGAATCAGTGCAGCTCATTGAACCACCTGCAGTCGTTCTTCCTGCAAATCACGGACAGATAGTTGACGCAGGCGGCACAACCAGTGACGACATTGTTACTGTAAGCAAAACCCTCGAAGGTACTGATATCGAAAACGTATTCGACATCACACTTACAGTAAGCACCAAGAACAAAATCGAAGAAATTTACAAGGCACAGGACATGGCCGTTGTAATCGTAATGGACATCAGTAACACTATGAATGACCCGCTTACAGAAACTGAGTCCCGCTACGATGCAGCACTTGCAGCTGCCAACGATTTCATCGACAAGTTCCAGGCAGAAGCTGCAAATTATCCTGATGTAAGCCGCAAAATCGGTTATGTGGCGTTCAACACCAACGCTGAATCAATGGCTCCTCTTCAGGATTGTGTAACAGCAGAACAGGCATCCGCTCTCAAGAGCACAATTGCAACAAACACAGCCGGTATCATCAATAATTATATCAGCGGAGATACCACTCGTTTTACCAACATTGAAGCCGGCCTTAAGATGGGATATGACATGCTTGCTTCCGCACAGGAAAACAACAAGTATATCATCTTCTTAAGCGATGGATTCCCTACAACCTATATCAGCAGCGGTTACAACGGATACAATCCGTACATGGGTAACCAGTACTCCGGAGACAGAACTCCGGGAACTGATGGTTATTTCTACGACCAGAAAAAAGGCATTGAATGTATCTATGCTACAAGCTACAGTGACAAAGGTGCTGACCGTGCAGACGACATGGCTGCTGTTATCAAGGGCACAGACGCTACTATCTTCTCAATCGGTGTAGGTCTCGGAGACCAGACAGTAGACGGTTATTATTACAATGACGCAGGAAACTATACAATCGACCAGGGATACAGCGTAAACGACCTTTATGCAGAAGGCGACTATATAATCGGTACAACTGCTGATTCCTACAAAGAATGGCTCAGAAACAGCATCGGAAGCGGTTACTACTATGACAGCTTTGATACCGAAGGATTAAAGGCAGCATATGACGATATCTTCTCTCAGATCAAGGCTCTCAATCAGGAATCTGTTGAAGCATCCTGGGTAGTATCTGACCCTATGAATAGCACTGGTCTTAATTACATCGACTTTATCAGTTTCTATGATAAGGACGGCGTTCTCGCAAACAGCAACGCTCTTTATGGAGCATGGGTTGAAGGCGGCGAAGACACCGCAGGCCTCAAAGCCGGAAACATCATCGACTGGGATCTCAAGAATTCCGGTTTCAGCAAAGTTACCGGTGATGACCAGACTGAAACTTACACTTATTCTTTAAAATACAGAGTACGTCTTGCAAATGAAGCTGCAAACTTCGTTGAATTACAGGACTACGATACAAACGGC
>JAFSCP010000020.1 GCA_017436705.1 Bacillota bacterium | reverse complement strand
TCAAGCGCTGCGTTAATAGCCATATCTTTTGCAAGTTCTTCGCCTTCCAGGCCTTCTCCTCTGGCAAGCCCAAAATTAAGAGCTGTACCGATAGTTGCATCGCCTACAATGTTCCTTGCGATGCCTTCGGCAGCTTTTTCCACAGTTTCCTTGCCAATCTTCTGACCAGCCTTGCTTGCAGCTACCTTGGAAATACCTTTAGACGCAGCCTTGGTCCCCAGGACCTTAGCTGCGCCTTTTGTGATCGCTTTTTCTGCTGTTTTGTATGGTGCTGCGTAACCTATCATCTGGCCACCCATTTTGCCAGCTTTATATGCAAAGGAGTCTTCCATTCCATATTCTTTCATCGCCTGGGTAGGCTCTGCCATCTTTTCTCCGGTTATTGCGGAGTAGATGACGCCCGGTACAGAAGTGTTAATAACTCCTTCTGTGAGACCCATCATTGCTTGCGGAATAGCGTGAGTTGATGCTTCTTTTTGCTGTAGCCGTTTAGCTTCAGTGCTAAGTTTCTTTCTTCTGCCTGTTGTTGTTTTTTTTCTGTTATTATTGGTGCCTTTCCTGGAGTCCGCCTTCGGAATTGTCTTCGGCTCGGAAGCTTTCTTTTCTTTTGCTTCAGTAATTAACTTTTTTGCAGTTTTTTCAGCTGCAGTAGGTTCGTAAGATGCAACAGGGCCCGAGTTTAGCTTCGGGCTTCCAGGGCTGCTTCCATCAGCTCTTGGAATCGCCAAAACCTTGTTCTTTTTCCATATTTCCTTTTTTTCTTTTTCAAAGTCAATCATGGTTTTTCTCCTATTTCATCATGTCAAGAAGCACCTGAGCCTGCTGCTCGGTAATTTCACCAGCATAAACCGCTTCTTCGATTTGTGAGATAAGCTTTCCGGAAAGCAATCTTGTAGTCCCGTCCATAAGCATAGTCTGAATTTGGAAGTTTAACCCTTTATATGTATTATTGGTGCTTCCTTGAATGTCTGTAGTGGTGTCCGATGTTCTTACGGTCCCTGCTGTTGTACCACTGTCGCCAGAGGAACCGCTGTTAAAATTTTTATTGATATACTGTCTGAGGTATGCGATTTTCTGTTTGTTATAGCCATACGGGTCGTCCATTGCCTCAAGATTCTTAATCCACTGTTCATAGGTGGCCTTTTTATTATACTTTCCTGCGTAGGTGTTGAGGAATGTATTGAAGTCTGCTTCTGCCTGTGTCTGTGATTGAGAATCTTTATATGCGTTCTTTTCATCGTCGTACTGTTGCTGCTGCATCTGCTGCGCAAACTGCTGCTGCTGAAGCGCGAGCTGGTACTCTCTGTCCGCATTAGCCTGTGCCTGCTGGTCTTGCGCAATCTGATAGTTAAGCTGCGCCTGGTTCTGCAGGGCACCGACCATATTGTTGTAGTAGTTATTCGCAATATCTGCAAGTTCGGCGTTGCCTGTCGCTTCAGCCTCAGCAATAAGCTGCTCATTCTGCCTTAATGCATTATCTCTTTCGGATGTTGCCTGGCGACGGTTATTCTCATAGTTTGCTGAGAGCTGCCCCATGGTGCTTTCGGCCATACCACCGTTATATCCCATGGCCTGCAGATAGTCGCCCATCTGGTTGCCCTGCAGCACAGAATTGATATAAGCTTCGCGCTGGGCCTCAGCATACGCATCATTAATTTTATCTTCGTTTGCTTTAATGCTGTCAACGGTCTGCTGGATACGTTGCTGTGCTGCTGCAGTATTTTGCGCGTTCTGGGCGGCCATCTGTTCGTACATCTGGCCATACATAGCTTCCATGTTCTGATACTGTCCAAGCTGCTGTTCGTACTGCTGCTGCATCTGCATCATCTGCTGCTGGAACTGATCCTGCATCTGCTGCTGTTGTTTCTGGTAAACTCCAGCTATTGTCGCCGCATTAAGCACGTTAGGGTCGGACAACGCTCCTAAAAGCTGCCCGATTGCTCCGGTGCTTTTGCTCCCGGAGCTGCCTGAGGAACCTGAACTTCCTGAAGACCCGGAGCCGCTGCTTCCGTACAGTTTTTTGAACGTTTCATTTCCGACGCTATTTCCGTATGAGTTTGAGCCACCTGTGTCTGACTTGAACTGAGATAAAGCTGCAGCTGTATCGTTGCCCCAGATGCCATCAACGCCACTTGAGCCAACGCTGTAACCTTTATCGACTAAAGCCTGCTGCATCTTCTTAACATCGGATGTGCTCATAGTTCCTTGTCTGTAAATTGTCGCCATTTTTCTACTCTCCCCTCACTTCACGGGCGATTTCTTCCAGAAGGTTTTCTTCGATAGTTTCTTCTCTCTTCAAAAAGAATTCGTCCATTTCCTGCATCTGCTTATTGTGCGCCTCTTGCTGGCGCTTTAATTCTTTCACCATTTCAGGGTCCATATTTTTCTCCTTTCCGCCGGTAAACTCGGCTAAAAACAGTGAATTGAAAAGACAGTCCATATTCTGAACCGTCTTGTAGGAATTCATCTTACTTACGCAGCCTTTCCAGGACTGGTGAGACTGCCTGATTGTTTCGAAGTCTATTGCTCCTTTATCCAGGAGTGCCTTCTGCTTTTTCAGAAGACGTCTTCGTTTGGTTATATTCTTTCTTACCGGGCGCATTATGACTTTCCCGGTTTCGGTCATGTGGATTCTCTTCTTCAGATATTCAAAGTGGCCATCAAGAGGCACAATTTGAGTACGCTTCATGTTGAGCTTAAGCCCCAGCTCTTCAGAGAGCCGCTGCACTTCTTTAAGGCAATATTTCAGGTACTCGATATCTTCATGTATAATGTATGAATCGTCCATGTATCTTGCGTAGCCTTCTATCAGGAGGCGTTCTTTGATATAGTGGTCGATTTTGTTGGGATAGTATATCGCGCAGATCTGCGAGATTTCACTTCCCAGGCCGAGGCCTACATCTCCTTCGAAGCAGTTGATGAAGTGTTTGGTAAGCTCATATATGCGGTCATCTTCTATTTTCTCTCTCAGCATCGCAAGGAGCTTCTTATGATCGATGCTTCCGAAGTAGTTGCTGTAGTCCATTAAGAGGATGCCGCCTTTTCGTCCGTGCTTCTGGTAGTGCCTGTGCAGGTGGTACTTAAGGCGCTTTACCGCAAAGGACGTACCTTTTCCTGGCAGGCTTGCCGCGTTGTCATATATTAGGCACGGCGCAAGTATGGGCTTAAGCGCATTCTTACATAGAGACTTCTGCACGCACCTTTCTGTGATGTGTACAGACTGTATGTGGCGCGTTTTTCCTCTTTCGTAAATTGTAAATTCGTTGAATCCACGGCTTTTGTACGTACCATCATTGAGCTGTTTCGACAGAGTCTTAGCCCAGCGCATCTGATTGATTGCGAACATCTGCGTGCTGGACTTCCACATGACGCCTTTCCTGCAGTCGTCCGCAGCTTCCATCAGAGCCTCAAACGATGACACGTCTTCAAATTTAATCAATGCCGCCTCGTGCAACATTGTTTGCGTACGGGTGTTACTGCCCGAAGGCAGCCCGGACGGGGCGGAAATTCACCTCTTTTGAGGCGTGGTTTGCATCCTCCTGTATCTTCTAAGGCGTCGAGTTCACTTTCGCTACTTTCCTTTCCTGTGAGAAAACATCCGAACGGCGCGAGCAAATTAGTGTTGCTGGCATTGTTGTTGTTCGCCGAGCCATCTGAGTTGACATTACAGAAGTTGGTCGAGTTGCCCGAATTAGGGGAACGCTCCCACCAGTTGCTTGCTGAGCCACATAACAGGATGCAACCACATGTTTTATCTGGATTTTTTATCACTCTTCATGACTGCAGATATTTTGTTAATGATTTCGTTGCAGATTTCTGCGACACGCTCTTCTTTGCGGTATGCTTTTTCCGTTTCGAGATAGCCGCTTCTTCTTTGCTGCTCGAAATATATGTAGCTTACGGTCGAAATATTTTCCACGGTGCCTTTTGACATCTGAAGAAGCTTTCTTCTGAGAAGGGCGTCTTCCGGAGGAGTGGTTTTCCCCATGAAGATGCTGTTTGCCGTCTGTGCATATTTAAGTGCCTCAAGACAGTTCTTAATCAGGATGTCGCCGAAGCTTCTCTGGTATTTTTTCGGACCGTTTGCAGTCATTTCTGCAATCATAATGCTTAGATCATACAGGAGGCGGATATATTCCGTATTTGATGCAGACCGTTTCCACGTTGGTACGCTCATGTTGCTTTCCTCCTTTCCTTATGCGGCGGCACACGGCCGCCGATTTGTTGATTTTAGGTTAAATACAGCCGAACGGCGCGAGCAAACGAGTGTTGCTGGCACCGTTGCCGCCCGCCGAGCCATCCGAGCTGACACGACAGAAGCCGGTCGAGGTGCCCGAATTAGGGGACCGCTCCCACCAGCCGCTTGCTGAGCCACTATCGCCTGCATTTTTCACCCTGTTGGCTGTAGTTTTGTAATACTCAAACTGAGTAAGACTTGTTTCGGCTGTCGCATTAGCGTATGTGACAGAGCCGAAAACTTCTTTTTCTGCGGGCAGCGCAAAATAGTCGGTTGATGTAGTTGTGCCTGTGCTGCTGCCGTTTGCGGTAACATTTTTGTGCTGCTTGAAGATGCCTCGAAGAGCTGACGGGATTGCATTTCTGAATACGTTGTTGCACCAGGTTCTTCTTGCGCAGCTCTCCCAGCCGCCACTGTTTGTGTTTGTACTGTTCATGTAGCCTGTCGTTGCAAGACCGTTTTTGAGGCCTACAATAAAGCTGCAGGTCTTGCCATTTGCGAGAGTTTTGCCACCTTTATTCATCAGCACCATTGTCACGTTCTGCGCCGAGTGGCTTTCTCCTACACCCGTTGCGGCCATCGCAGCAAGTGAAACACTTCGCTCCTGGCCGACAGCCCAGTAGTCCTGCAGGTTTATAACACCTGCGTCTGCGGCAGCAACCATGTTTGCAATTTCTGCGTCTGTGCCTCCGGCCCAGGTTACGATTTTAACCGTTACTGTTACGGAGAAAGATGCGGTTTTTGTCACGCCGTTTTCTGCATAGGACACGGTAACTGCCACGTCGCCATAAGAAGAAAGCGCACTTCCTGCTGCAGGACTTGAGCTGCAGCTTCCGGTCACGTCTTCAGTCAGTCCTGATGTGAATGTCGCTGTTACCTTCAGTCCACTTAGGTCGAGAGTTTCGTCTTTATAGTAGGTGGTTTTGGTAGGATTGGTAGTTACGGCGATACTGTCGAGCACTCTTGCCACAGAGATCTCCTGCTTACAGGAATACACAATGTTATGTTTCCATTCCCAGGTAATATCAAAGGATGTGCTATTCTCGTACAGCGCCGTTCCTTCTGCCGGCGAGAAAGAGCATTCAGCTGTGATGTCGGTCTCGGTGTTGTTCGACCAGGTTGCTACAACTACGATACCTGCTGCCGAAAGCGTTTCGCCTGCAGTGTAGCTTACTTTTGCTGGAGGTGTCTTGACATATATTCCTGTCGGGAACTTACTGCTTCCGCCGCCCGGACCTTTAACAGTCAGTGCCATGTGAACACCTCCTTAGCTGGCAGATTGCTTTTAAGGGCTGCCCCCCCCCCCACGAATTTTCATCATATTGAGTCCTCCTTTATGCTGCAGTGAAATAGTTTCCTACGAGCTGACTTGGCAGGCCGTACAGAGTAATTTTGCTGCCTTCTGCCTCACCCTCTCTTTCGCAAAGATAGATTGAACCATCTTCGATGTAATACAGGCCGTATTCATACTCCATACCGTACGTTGCAGGGATTGGATCTTCGAGCGTGCCGACATGGGTTTCGTCAATTCTTGTCCAGATTGATGTTGCATCAACAGGACTCCAGTCTTCTGCAATGAACGTTCCCTGGTCGGTCTGGTCATCACAGGCCAGCTTATAAAGGAACAGCTCACCGTCAATCTCGAAAGTGCATCTTGTGCCTTTCTTTTGGTATGTACCTTTGATTTTTTCATAAGGTGGGTACAGTTCCTTTGCTTTGAGTGCGACTTCGTCCGGAACTGTTTCCCGTGATGCTCTTAAATATGTTACTAAACTGTCTCTATTGAACATTATGCGTTCACCTCCGCTATGATTTCATCCACTAAGAACTGTCTTGGGTCTGGTATGATGATAGGCTCATCACGCTCGATTAATTCATACTCAAGTGTTTCAGTATTTACTGCATAATAATGAGTTTCGGTTTCCGTCGGAATATCCGATAAAATTTTATCGAGGTGGTTATATTCGTTTTCAGTAATTTCGACACCTAAACCGATATTTACCCCAATACTTAAAATTATGTTATCTTCGATAATTTTATAAAATCTATTCAACGCCGAGCACCTCCCACGTTATCGCGACCCCGCCCTCGAAACCCGAGCCCGCTGTCGTAGTGAATGTAATTTTTGAGTCAGTTATGGTAATTGTCATTTGACCGTCCGCCTCATGAATATCATACCAACCGCTCATGGCCATCTCATGATTAGTGACACAGTTTTTATAAATATAGCGTACATATGTTGAATTTTGCCCCGACCTAGCGAAAATAATCGCCATTTTTACTTTTTCGGCTTTACCGAACGGATTAGCTATACTTATTGTTTTTGTTGTGCTACTCGACTTATAATAACCCTCGTATGACACAACTCGGCCACTTTTATCAAACCAATTGCCGTCTTTTTCTTCTCCATCCGGATATTTTTCGTTGTTCTCGTCGACAACAAACGTGCTCGGTAATACGGGACTACATACCCACGTATAAGAGTTGGGGGAGTTGAAAGAACGGTTAATTGTAATCAGTTGACTAACTGGGTCGTAAGTCCACGTTACCGTTGAGCTGCTGTTTGACGTTGCCATAACTTTACATGTCCCATCACCGAATAATTGAAATGTTAACCCGCCTTGTTTAAGAGGTACAATTATCCACCCGTCGAAAAAAGTCTCGTCCACGGTGCTTAAATCGCCTAATTGAGCCGATACCGTAAATCTTAAAATCGAGGTGTCGCCAGTTAAAACCTTGATAGAAATACCACCATATTCTGATTTTGTCCACACATGATGCCCTTCCTTTTTCACGTTGTTTATAATCTGCAGCGCTTCTTCGACAAGGGTGTTTGCTGAAATCTCCAGTCCTTCTTCGCCAATGGCAAGCGGATTTTCCCCTTTGTAGGATGTCATTTCGAGCTGCTTGATGCGCTCACCGTCAAGGAATACTTTCCCTCCAGCTCCGCCACCGCCTTTTGTTGATAATGTCATTATTTCTTCACCACCTTTATGAAGATAGGGATGTCGATTGTTGGAACATCGCCTTTAGCTTCTGCGATATGGTCAGTGGAAGATCCGGTAATCATGGCGCCGCACCATGCTTCCATCTGCTCTGTTGTACAGTCCTTGCTTGGCTGAATTTCTATATCGTATTCTTCGAACGGATATACAGTCTCGAAGCTGTACTTGTTCTCGTTCCAGCCCGATGCAAGCATGGCGCTTTCTGCATACGAGGGAGTGTTTGCTTTGCCTGCCATGGCATTGTTGAGCGCATCAGTTGTTACAAAATCTCCACCTGCAGCCGTCTTGGCCTCTTCAGCTGCATCTTCTGCAGCTTTCTGTGCTGCAAGCGCTGCGGTTTCTGATGCTTTTGCTTTTGTTTCAGAGTTCTTCGCATTGCTTTCGCTCTGGGCAGCATTCGTCTCAGATACCTTTGCAGCTGAGGCGCTCTTAGCTGCATTATCAGCATACGTGCCTGCATTTTTTGCAGATGCATCAGCACTTGCTGCTGAACCGCTGCAGCTCTGTACATACCCTTGCATCGCACTGAGCAGAGCGCTCGAAAGCATCGAGTCTGTGACGCTTCCGGTTTTGAGATGTAGTTTAATCGTGCCGCCTGACTGTTCAACCCTGATAGTGGATGATTCCTGGATATCGTTATCGTCAACGAACGCTGATAGCGAAACTGCCTCTTCGCTGCCATCAGGGAGAGTCATCACTAAAGCTTCTGCTTCAGCATCATATCTGAAGTTCACTGCGATTTTTTCAATCGCAGTATCAATCGTATGTACCGCTCCGCCCTGCTCCGTAATAGTAAACACGCCTGTTGCATGGTCGAATTCAATCGACTTTACCATAGCACTTACGGTAGTGCGGTCTGCTTTGCCTTCGAGCAGCATGTCGGCAGTTTCTTTTGTGTACCGGTTGTCCAGCATTGTTTTCACGGCTGCAAGAATGCTTTGCACTTCTGTGCCGGCGATTCCTGTCACCGCTGCCCCTATCCCGGATGCACCTGCGGTGCTTGTCAGAAAATCGATGATGCCGTTGATTGCCCCCATGGCAATCATTGCTTTCGGCATATAGTCGAAATATTCTTTTAAAAGTTCTGCGGTCATTCCGTCAGAAGAAGGGTTATCCGAAAGGTCAGAAATCTTCCTGCCGGTGAACATGCTCTCTAAAAATTTATAATCTTGTAAAGACATTTTTTCTCCTTTCTACTTCCTATACTCGTTGCCGACCGTGTACTTGGTCTTTGCGAACAGGATAGAAAATGGCTGAGGCTTCGAGTTTTCAAACCTGAATTGTATGTGTAAAAGCTTTTTTGCCTTAAACTTGCCGCCAATCAACGTCGGCGTTGCGTCGGTTCTGAACGTGAAGTCCTCGAAATCAATATCATCCCAGCTGAAGAAGTTTGCAGAAGAATCGTAATCGAAAATCAGCTCCCACAAACCGTTAATTTTTGCCCATACTCTGCAGCCGGTATGCGCAAATGCATTCAGGGCTACAACCAGGTGCTTGAAAGTTTTCTTCAGTTCTGCATGGTCGCTGCCGCCCGTGTATATTTCTGCTGTTTCCCAGTAGCAAGGAAAGCTTTCTTTTGTTGTTATCTTAACGCCGTCGACGTCCACGGTTTTTTCCGTGAGAATGCCGTCGTCAGTGTATCCGCCTGACTGTTCTCCGAGTTCCGAGCCAAAAAACCTCTTTACTTTCCCGCCTGTAGTACCGAAATATAAGTCATCATCAATTACATGAAGTACTCTGGCGTTAATTCCTGTCCACAGATAGCATTCATACTGTCTTGTTGAGTATGGTGTATTCCGCTCATAAGCTGCCTGGGCAGTATCCAGTATATATGCTTTGTCGCCGGTCGCAAGAATATAGAAATCCTTGTATTTGATTCCATATGATTCTTCAAGTCCCTCTTCACCTGCAAGTGCTTCTGATATATAGTACGAGCGCTCCTGCGAGCTTCTTTCGCCCAGAACATCGCTCGGCGTAATAGCGTGAATACTTTTTTCCGTTGTCAGATACATCGGTTCGTTCTTCAGGCTTGCAAAGGTGTGTTTCCCAAGGGCTCCTGCTGCTTCGTAGTTGCCTACGGTTTTGAAGGTGTTCTGACTTGTGTTCTCGTCAAAAATCCCGGTTCTCAGAATGATGTTACTGTCATTGGCTGCTCCGTCTTTGAAAGTGAGCAGCTGGCCATTGAGTACCGAATACCCCACTACGGAGCTGTCGTCCTGACCCATCACCGAATACCAGATATCCCCGAAGTATGTCGGGTCGTTGCTCTTGCAGTACCAATCGTAATTTGGAAATTCCGGATTCCCTGACACGAAAAGGCGGTCTCGCTGGCCGTTCATGCCATAAAGTGTGCATATGTCGCACTTTTTTACGCGATCTGCATACCCGGCTACCGTTTTTGCATATGTCACATATAGGTTATCAACGCCTGTGACCGGGGTTTTCTTGGCCTCTTTTAAGATGAATGTGCCCAGTGTTCTGTTCACAGTAAAGTCCGTCCCCTCTTCGAGCGTATCAAACGTTCCTGCTTCGTTGAGAGCTTTAATTTCCACTGGATCTGCGTCAAGTTCTGCGGTTCCCATCTGGAATGTCAGGTTTGTTGCATCTCCCATAAACCTTTCAGTTCGAAATGGTGTCAAAAGGTTAAGCGGTTCCAGACTTGTTCCGCCGCCGCTATGATCCTTCCCGATCATAGTTGTAGGCACATACGCTACTGCCGAAACACTTTTGACGGTTTCACCGTCAAAAACAAGTATGTCTGCACCGTCCAGAATGTATAACTTCGAATTTACCTGTCTTGACATCGAGAAATGGTCGTTTGCAGCGGCATAAACTTCTAAAAACTCATCGTTTTTTGGAGTAAATGTATATAGCTTGGTTCCAGCGTGTACTAAATGGCTTTTTCCCGTCGGAGTATTAAGAGTGTGAAATCCGTTTACTCTGCCATCCAGTGTTCCGATAGTCTCATACCCTCTTCTTTTTCTGTTGGTCCCGATAGTGTCCCTTATCATATTTACGCACATCGGGCTTCTGGAAAGGTCGACATTCGATGGAGAATTTCGGAGGTCTATTCCATGAAAGCTCTTCATTGATGCACTATATACAGTTTTCGCTTTTGGCGCTTCCATTTAGCTCCACCCCCACACATCCTTAAACTCTGCTTTACCTTTTGCCCCGGAAGGAACAAGCCGCTGCTTTGCTTCGTCGTACTGCTGGCGAAAATAATATGCCGTGGATAAGTCATCGTCTTCATACAGTTCTGATGCTATATACACAGGCAGCAAGTTTGCTACTTCCGGATCCAGCGCAAGTTCCATATCGTCCGGCGTATCGATGGTGATTACCGGAGCATATGCATAGTAGTGGATTTTATAATGCCCCTGCTTTGTTCCGTCCAGAATCAGAGTATCATCGTTCTCCCACTCATAATCCTTGTACTTTGTATAGGCTGTGTCCTTACTTTCAAGTACCATGTCGGATGGGACCAGCTTAAAGAAGTCCTCGGCCAGTTCTTTGAGTTTGTATCTTCTCTTGGTGGTCCATTCCCACACATCCTCATCAGTTTCAAACAGCACATCAAATACTGCTGCATTTCGCAGCTGATATGGATACGGGCCCGTAAAAACGATTTTAACAGGCTTTCTTTCTTCGTTAACTAACTTTCCCTTGAAGGTTTTAAATCCTGCCTGCGGCTCAGTTTCAACCGTTCTTGCCAGTGTTTCGCCGACATAAATATCTACTTTTGCCCTTCCGGATATTTCAAAATAAAAAGCCTGGCCATATTCACTTGTAAACTCAATATCATCATTGAGGTGCTGGTGAGTAGTGAAGTCCTGGCCAAGCAGATTTGTTACATCGCAGGTCATTATGTCATATTCTTTGATAATAAATTTACCTGCTGTCGCAAGGTCCTGCAGTCCTCTGTTGGCAGCAGGCACAATGCTATTAAGGTAATCTCTTGTCGAGTTCTGAACAGTCAGCGATTTAATGCTGGGGTCCATCTTCTTCAATGCCGCCAGCTTAATATCAGCCCATGTTGTCATAAAGCTGCACCTCCCTGTTCTTATTTTTCATCTTCATTATTGTTTTCGTCTACGTTTCCGTCATTTCCTTCAGTGGTTTTGTCGTCCTCTTCAGTTTCTCCATCTGTTACGGTGGTATCATCTTTGGGAGTATTCTTTTCCTCTTCAGTCTGCACGTCTTCAGTCTTAGGGTTTTCCAGAGCCTGTGCAATTCTTTCAATAAGCTCGTCCTTTTTGCCTTCATCGTCAAGTTCGAGATTTTTTGCCATGTCTTTAAGTTCAGGAACTTTTAAGCGCTGCAGGTTCTTTCTTAAATCCTCTTCAGTTTCTCCATCCGTTACCTGATGTGCAAGGTAGCTTCCATCAAGATTCACTTTATCAATAACGAAAATTCTGCCGCCATCTTCAAATCTTTCGCCTTTTGTGAGGCCCTTCTGTAATTTTTTCATAGTTTTTTCTCCTTTCACAAAAACGTCAAAAACAGGGGGCTGATTTTGCCCCCTATTTTGTAATCGTTACACTAAAGTTGTACCGTCTTCTGCGCCGCCAACCGCAAATGCTCTCCAGTCGTGGAAGCCTGCAGACAGTCTTGCTCTGCCCTTCCATACGTTGTCGTCTGTGTCGTCATCGATAACAGACTTGATGGAAAGCGGTACTCTGTCGAACCATACAGCGCCGCCGTAATCTTCGTTGTACTGGCTGGATGCAAGAATCCATGGAAGAGTTCCGGCCTTGACAAACTGGTTGAGATAAGCCCATATAATTACTCTCCATCTTCCGAATGTGAAGTTGAAGCCGTTGTTCGCAGTATCAGGATCCTTATCGGCACCGATTGTTGCGAATACATCAGCCTTAAGTTCGGCGATGTTTGGAATGATGATAGTATCCGGAATAACAGCCAGAATGTTGCCGTTGTCATCCTTTGCGTTCTGCATTGCTGCTTCTGCTCTTGCGAGTGAGTCGTTGCTGAAAGCGTTGGTGAATCTGTTGGACTGAACTCCTGTACCGTTTGTGATGGATGGATGCTCAGTACTGAACATAGCCACGCCATCTGCAGATGTCGCGTCAAACAGTTTGCCGCCGAACTGCGCCTGCTTAGCGCCGCCTACTGCAGCACCAATCATGCATGCGCCAAAACGTTCTCTCATACGGTAATAGTCCGCAAGGAAAGCGGCAGGTCTCTTTCTGAGATCCATTGTCTTTGCGTCTTCAACCATTTCCTGAGTGATAGCAAAGCTGGACTTGAAAGTAGTATGTACAAGAGTCTTCTTGTAGCTTTCCTGCATATCAGCCTTAGGATAAGCGCCGCCTTCAGCCACTGGCGCGAATCCGTTCATGGATGTCATTGATGTGATTGTTTCACCAAAGTGATTTGATTTTGATTTTGAGAAAATCTTATCTACTGCAGATGCATTTTCATATGCCTCTGCTTTCTTTTCGATAAACATTTTTACTGGTGTCTGGCATTTACCGAATACGCTATCGTTTACGCCAGAGCCTTCTGAGAAAATAATTCCTGCCATTTTCAGTTCTCCTTTCTGCTATTTAAGCTTAACCAGCACTTCGTCGCCGGCTGCTTTTTCTGTTGTACCGAAACCAACAATTGTTGCTACTGCGCCTGTTGCGCCCGTAACTTTCATGCCGTCGGTGTGGATGTTTACTTTGTCTCCAACCACAAGCGCACTGCCCGCTGCTGCAAGCTGTGCTGAAAATGTCATGTCGTCAGTAATTCTGATTGCATGCACACTTTCGCCTTCAGCGCCTGTCTTTTTGCCATAACAGATATGTGTCGGCACTGTAGTACCTGTTGCAACTGCCGCTGCCCCATCTGTGATTACCAGGCACTGGCCAGGAACGTATTCTGTACCTGCTGCGCATGGAAGTTCTACTACTGGCGGCTGTGCTAAAATTGAACTCTGATGTAATTTCATTACTTTTTACCTCCCTTTCCGGTTCTAAGGTCATCACCTTTAGTTACCTTGCCGGATTTGCCTTTTTCGCTCTTGAAAACAGGTTCTACAATCTGGCTGCCTTTTCCGCTGATTTTTCCTGCATATGTCTTTTTCATAATTTTTTACTCCTTCCCGCCAGACACTTTCTTGAAAAGTCTTGCAAGCTCTTTATCGCTTACATCTCCAAAAAGTGCTCTGCACATCTCTTTTTCGTCTCTTGACATTGTTAATGCATTGCTGCCGTTGCCGTTGCCGTTGGTCTGCATGATATGCGCCTTAGTATCTGGCTTTGCGATGCGCGCCTGGCTTTGGCCTGCCGGATGCAGTATCATATAAGCTTTGTCAATATGCATTCCGCTCTTGATAAGTGCGTCAAATGCTTCCTGCTTGTCCCCCAGATTCTTCAGGTCTGCAACTGACTTGATATCAGGGTTTATTGCCTGAATGTTTCTGAGTTCCTGTTTGATGGTGTTTTCTGCCTGCTGACGCATGATGCCTTGCATCATAGCGTTTGCCTGCTGTACCATCGGATGGTTTACAACTGCCTGGTTGAGTGCCTCGTTTTGTGCAGCTCTTTCGTCTGCAATCTCTTCAGCGCTTCTTCCAGTTGCTTTTGCCACCAACATGTCTGCAATTTCCTGCGGCTTGCCTTCGTAACCGTAGGCTTTAAGTGCGCCAAGGATAATATTCAGATCTGTATTGGCAGTGTCTCTTTCGGCTTCGGCTCTTCTGGCCTGCGCTTCCGCTGCCTTTCTGGCATTGGCAGCTGCATGATTTTCTTCCGGTGACTGCTGATGGGGTGCGATTCCATCTGATAACTGGTCTTCGGGCTGCAGCTCCTCAAACTCGTTATCTCCTTCGTCTGTAGCTCCACCGTCTCCCTGGTCCACGACACCAGCCTGCGATTCGTCTTCGAATTCCTCTTCAAATAAATCGTTATAAAAATCTTCCATCTCTTTTTTCCTTTCGTTTTAAAATACTAAAAAAGGGCCTTTCGGCCCGCTTGTTTCCGGCAGTTTGCTTGCGCCGGACAAGATATATAAAAAACTAGGAGGACAAATTCTGTTTTTCGATGATTTCACTTTCATCGAAAATGTTTATGAGTCTTTCTCCAACCTCTTTTTTATAGCTATTGCAGTTTGGATTGTTGCAGACGTAAAGCTGTCTCCAGTATGCCTTTTCGCCATCTTTTACAGGTCTTCCGTCCACAATCATAAGTTCATTGTTACATTGCGAGCATTTCATCTTCAACCTCTCCTTCCGGTTCTCCTATTGTTGCTCCTGCAGGTGGCATCCCCTGAGGCGCGCCCTGTATCATTTCTGCCTGCTGCTGCATCATGGTCTGCTGGGCTTGCATCATAGCCTGCTGCTGAGCTTTCAGTTCTTCAACTTTCTTGGTCCAGCGACTTACTTGGCGTTTTGCGTTAGGATAGTTCATAGACTCTCTGTCTTTCCAGAACGTCAGTATTGTTTCAGGATCCTGCGGATTTCCGTAAAGTCCTGCGCTGAAGTCCGCCTGCATTGCCTCAAGGCAGGCCTGGCGGTTTTCTGCGATGCTTCCCGTCGGGTCAATGGTTATAATGAACTGATTGTTGTAATACCAGTTTCCGAATTCATCTTGTTCAAGGAAGTCGTATCTGTTGAACACAATATCTTCGTCATTGCCGGTATCGTCCTGATATGGATAATTGCGCGGCTCATCCATGTACGCAAGCGCAAATTCCATCATGGAATAGTAAAGCTGCTGGTAGAAGTTATTCTTCATTACAATCTTCGAGGACTGACGGGCCTGCGCTCTCATAATCTGAGCTTCTTTTGCTCTTCCGGAAGTTGCTGTTGTGTCAGGCTTTCCTTGAGAACTGTCATTGATTCCAAGCATTGACTTCGCCCACAGATAAAGTTTGTCTATCATGGCTATGTCGCGGCTTACATCAAATCCGAGGTCGAGCGCTTTAAGTGCAGCCAGTTCGTCCATGCTGTCAACTTCCAGGATTTGAAGACCATTGCTGAACGAAAAGTCCGTGCGTTTGAGTTTTGCCAGCACCTGGCCATTTGCTTCAGTTTTTGCTACGGCCTTAGTTGTCAGTTTATTAGCTTTGTCCTGAGCCTCTGCAATCATTTCAACGTCGCTGTCACCGAATACCTTTCGGGACGCTGATACGTTTTTTCTGATGCACGCAGGGTATCTGCCAGGGACATAATACGGGATTTTTGTTGGTATTTTGTACGCCTGCGGCCGAGTTACTGTCTGCTGACGGTCTCCAATCGGATTCATATACTCGTCAAAAATCATTTCGTAAACCGGTTCTTCAATGCCTGTGAACGGATTTATTTCTGTAACCGGCACTTCCACATCCTGGTACAGGTATTCTCCATTCTCTGCTCTGGCGTAATCCATAGCCGGGATAATCCTTCCGTCGCTCAGAGTAATGTCTTCTTCAAGTTCCTCATAATCCATGGAGAGCAGTTTCCATTCCTTTCCCCCGCAGGAACATACCTTTTCCCCTGCCGGCTGAGGAAGTCCACAGCGGCTGCATGCATACCTTGCACGAGCAAAATATTCTTCGTTGTCAATAAGCTCCGTATCTCCTACGAAGCTATAAACGCCGATTCCACCTTTGCCATTCTTATAAAAGCACCATACCTGAGTAACAGTATCGTCTGTGCTGTCCTCTTCAGTACGCATAACATCTACGCTTTCATCGGAAACATCGATGCCGTACAGCCTTTTGATGTGTTCCTTGGTATCTTCGAAGTCCAGAAAGAAGTAATCCATTCTCTCCAGCTCGTAAATACCTTCCTGCGGCGTAAATCTGGTAGGTTCGATGAGTCTGATGTCGATGTCGCCCACGCTGTTGTGCGTCTTGATGGAGTTATTCCACTCTACAAGCGCAATATCACCGCCCATGATTTTTGTTGTTCTTTCATCGATGTCGTTAAGCGGCTCCAGGTTGATTCGCTTCACCTCGTTCATGAGCATTGCCTCGATAGTTCTGGCCAGCTTAATGTTGCGCTCATTCTTGATGGTCGGCTCAACTTTCGGCAGCGGTATCGTTGAATCTACTGCCGACTCGATAAGTTCTTTTGTAAAATTGTAGATGCAAACTACATCGCTCCCTTTTACGGGCTGCAGCTTGCCGTCATACTGCAGCTGATTATCCTGCATCTTCTTTCTGATTTCTTCGTACAGATCCACAGATCTTCTGTATTGGTCCTGCCAGAAACTGAGTTTTTCTTTATCCATCTCTTCTCCTTAAGGTTCTCCCCAGGCTGCAATCATCATTGCGCGTTCCTGTGGGCTTGCTTTTTTATAATCTTCAAGCATATCAGAAGTATAGTGTGATTGCTTGCCGCTGTTTATAGTTCTGCGCTGCTGCTCTCGTATCTGGCTGGCAATCATTTCCGAAAATAGGAGGTCGTCATGTTTTCCGGAGATTGCATCGGGCCGGCCGTTATCATCATACACAAACGTGAGCATTTCCTGCAGCGTAGGTATGTCGTTTATGAGGTCGATATTGTTCAGCACCAAATCCGCTTCCTTGTCGATAATGAGAGGCCGCGTATTTCCGTCTGTCTTCCAGCCATATTTTTCTTCGTGCTTCTTGGTGTATGTGTCGTACTTTCTCCGTACATACTGATTCGGGTATCTCAGGCGCTGAAGCTCTTCCACAGGCCCGGTATTAAAGTTGATTTCAATACCTATGAGCGCGGTATTGTAATAAATCCCCGCACAGTACACCTGGTATGTATACGGATATGATGTCATGACGTCAAGATTCATTGACATTGCGCGTTTTCCTGTGACGTTGTTAATCACAGTCATTGCATAAGAGTCATTTCCTTCGCCTTTAGTGTCACCGCCAATTACATACGGCACTTTCTCCTGAGCGGTTTCGTAAAGTCGTGCCCAGTTTTTCTCCTTACTTTCCACGAATTTGATGCTCTCATTGATTATCTCATCCTTGGTTTCAGGGTTTTTCCATTTAAAATCGAAATATCCTTCCTTGTACGGCTCTTTTTCGTATTTTCCCCTCAGATAGTCAATGCGGCGCACTATATTGTCTGCATTGAATACCGGACGGCCTGACATTAAAAAGGCCTCTTCAGCTGTGCATGGATATTCCTGCTTTATCTTCTCTTTGTCAGTGTAGCTTTCGTATGTCTTGAAGTACCAATATACCTGTTCTTTGGTTAGCCCTTTTGCAAGAAGCCACCTGAGACGTTCCGAAATCCACTCCTGACCGTTTTTTATAAGGTCGTCGAATCTTTCTTCATGTGCCTTGCTTTCAAAGCTCTGGGTGTATTCTGCGGTACGATACCACTCATAAAAGCAGTTGATGTATACTCCGCTGTCCCACATATCCTTGAAGTCGTTGAATCCGTTCGGCGTGGTTTCGTATATGGAAATGCAGTCACCGGTCATCGCCGGCATTATAGCTGACTGCAGGTCGCTCATCGGTACCTGCCAGAAAGCTGCTTCGCTTCCATGGAAGAAGTTGATAGTTCGGCTTCGGCCGACATTCTTAGTCGCTGTTGCGACTTCCCAAGAAGAATTGAGCTTCGAGAATCTCAATTCTTTCTTGTTGTTGAATTTTTCCGTTGGTCTGAGACATTCCGGAAGCTGAGAGTGCGGGTATTTAGCCTTGTTTTCAAAAATCGTGGTTGCGTTTTCTGTCTGGTCTGCCAAGGTGAATCCTTCAAAGTTTTTCTGCAGCATCGAGCATGCCAGCTGGTATGCTGTTATTAGGCTGGTAAACCCCTGCTGCCTGCCTTTAAGAATTAAAAAGGCAAGCTTTGCACGCTTGCCCTCCTGGTATTCACTCTTTGCTTTATTGAGCCGGCTTATGAAGTCGTTTTGCACCTCATTCAAGAAGAACGGCACAACCTGTTTCTTCTTGTTTACAATTACGAAAAACAGCTCAATGAAAAGCTCAGGGTTCAGATAAATCTCATGGCGCAGATCTGCGCTGAAAATGAGCTTTTCTGCTGCCAGCTCTCTGAACTGCCGGTCTTTTTCGATATTCTCATTTGCGTTCCAGACGTTCTTCCTCCACTCTATTAGATATTTTACGGTTTCCATTCGTCAAAATCCTCAAGCTTTTTAATTTCTACGTCTGTCTTAATTTCCTGCTTGTTTTTGAATTTATCAGGCATCATGTTGGTGAGCCAGAACTGGCCAGCTGAAACATCAGGCGGTACAACCTTTTCAACTTTCTTTGTGACTACCATCTTCCCGTCTACCAGTTCTTTTGTGGTTTCAGTATATCTGTAGCCTGTGACTTTTCTGTAAAAGGCGCCAACGGCTTCGAGATTTGTCTGCACAAGGTTTGCTGTGAGCGCTCCCTGCAGTGCCGCATGTTGTTTTACATAGTTTCTGAAACTACTGTATGCTACACCTAAAGCTTTTGCGATTTCTTTCTGAGTGCCACCCATTGCGGCCATCTCTTCGATTTCTTTAAGGTGCGGTTCTACATGTGTTTCGTATTTTCCTGCCATCGCTGCCTCCTTTCTGCATACAATGTATCGCGCGTGCGTGTGCGTGCGTCATGCGCATAGTGCCAAAAGTGCCAAGTCTGCCAACGAAAAAGACGCCGCAAGGGGCGTCTTTAAAGGGACGTTATGGACTTTTCAGCTCACCGGGAAGACTTTTCCCAATATCATAATATCACAACCCATCCGAACAAAACGAACAAGTTTTTATTTTGGCTGTTTTTTTTCGGGGGGAAATGCTCGGTCGAATCTCATGCGCACTCCGTCTGCGGTATTTCCTCCTCCGATTTCCTTTGCGACCTGGGGCCAGCTCATGCAGCTGACACACCGGTAAAATATAATCTGACGCAGCAGGCTGTCTTCTACGGAGTCTATGAAGATTATAATTTTTTTACGTAACAGCTGTACTTCTGCGAGGCGTCCTTCAATAATCATTTCGAGGTCGGCAGCTTTTATTCCCATATTTTCTACGGCAGAGTTGAACGCACCCTGGCTTCTTCCACCCTGTATGTATGTAGGCTGCGCTTTTGCCCGGCTTTCCTCTTCAAGCTCGGCAAGCGTTCTTTTCCACATTTTAATCTCAGAATTAAGATGCCTTATCTGATAAAGTTCTTTCCTGGTCATTGTTTTTCCTTTCTGCAAGCCAAACAAGGCCTAAATGTATAGGCCCAGCTGCTCCTCTTCATAATTGATTCGGAAGTATTCCCTTCCTGAAATGGTCTTGCCGGCCAGCCAGCTGAGGTCTTTTGGCTCACCGTCAGTAACCATCATATATTCCAGATGCTCCAGTCCTGTAACCGGATGCTCATATCTTCTTTCGTAGTCTATGTAATAACCTTCTTCAGGCTGAGGTTCTTCGAACAGCTCTGATGGGTCAACTTCAACTCTTGTCACCTGCGGTTTGATAAGGTTTCCGCTGCAGGAGTAACGGCGCTTATATACGCTTCCCTCTTCACGGAAGGTTTTCTGTGTCTCTTTGATAAGGTACTCGGCAAGTTTAGAATACTGGCCGGATTCGTCGAGTGCTGTCGTTCTGACATATCCTTTGTCCCATACTCTTGAAAGAACATCGAGGTCGACTGCACTGATGACTAAGTGATGATGAATTCTTGTATGTTCATATTCTGTTACGGCTATATACTTAAGCTCCTTGCCCTGACCGGTCAGTTCCTTGCGAAGTTTTCTGATGAAAGTTTCGCGGTCCTTTTTCGCCTGGAGCTTTTCGGGAGCAGTTTCGTATGTAAGAACTACATGCAGGTCTCCGGGAACAAAGTTTGCGTTCAGTTTCCTGGTAAGTTCCTTGACAGCAAGACGGTCATTGTTTCTCTGCACCTTCTCTGATGTGATATTCATTTTTGGTTTTCTCTTACCACCATGGCAGCCTGAGGCAACCTTTATGGTAACATCGATTGTTTTGCCCGCCTGGCAGATGTCTTTGTAGACTTTCATTTTTTCACCATCCGTCTTGTTAATACTCTAATCAAGTTTTAATGCGCCGACCTGCGCGATGTGTTTCCTTATATATAATGTAGGTTACAGT
>JAFSCP010000019.1 GCA_017436705.1 Bacillota bacterium | reverse complement strand
CGTGAGACAGTTCGGTCCCTATCCGCTGTGGGCGTTGGAAATTTGCGTGGAGCTGCCCCTAGTACGAGAGGACCGGGGTGGACGTAGCTCTGGTGCACCAGTTGTTCTGCCAAGGGCATCGCTGGGTAGCTACCTACGGACGGGATAAGCGCTGAAAGCATCTAAGTGCGAAGCCCCCCACAAGAAAAGATTTCCTCCATTTTGGTAAGACCCGTGAGAGACTATCACGTTGATAGGTCGGAGGTGTAAGTATGGTGACATATTCAGCTGACCGATACTAATAGGTCGAAAACTTGACCAGTGGTTTTAGAAGGAAGATACATGATGAAGACTATTCAGTTTTGAAGGTACAAAGATACCTGAAAGAAAAGATCTGGTGACAATAGCGGGGAGGTCACACCTGTTCCCATCTCGAACACAGTAGTTAAGCTCCTTAGCGCCGATGATACTTGGTGGGAAGCTGCCTGGGAAAGTAGGACGTTGCCAGTTCATTTTTTTTCTGAGAAGAAGCGCATCGCGCTTCTTTTTATGTGCCCAAGCAGCCTGGCTGAAGGCTGATTACATATATTCCTTGCCGAACCTCAAAGCAACATTCCAACCACCGAGGTTCTTTTTTGTTTTTTGAATAAATTTTCTGCAATAAACAAAGGAACATTGCCGTGATGACAATGTTCCTTTTAGTGTATATAAGGTTTTATTTATCTGAAATTATGCAAGGGCGTTCATGAGACATCCGACACCTTTGCCGAATTCGACTTCCATACCACAGCGTTTCATTGTACGTTCGATTGCCGCGATTACTGATACCATGTCATGATCGTCAATGTTGCCCATGTGACCGAGACGGAACATTTTACCTGCATAAGGTCCGAGACCGCCGGCAACCTGAACTCCTTCTTCTGCCAGAATTTTTCTGAACTGTGCATCATCAGTGCCTTCAGGGTAGATTACGTTGCTGAGAGTATATGCACGATAGTCTGGATTTGCAAGGATTCTGAAGCCCAGAGTTTCCAGTGCAGCCTGCATTGCCTTGGCGTTTTTTATGTGGCGGGCATATCTTCCTTCGATTGTTTCTTCGTTTATAATTGCGATGGATTCCTGCAGAGCCCAGATCATATTAACAGGCGGAGTTGCGAAATACTTGGATGGATCGTGCATGATAGGAAGCCATTTGTCGAAGTCGCAGTAATATTCAGGAATTACACCGAGAGATTCTCTTCTTGCCATGGCTGCTTTGCTTGCCCAGAGGAGCGCAAGACCAGGAGCTACGCCGAAAGCTTTCTGGGAGCCTGTGAGAAGAATGTCGATACCCATGGAATCAACTTTTTCTTCAATACCTGCAGTTGCACATACGCCATCAACGATAAACATAGTATCGTCATAAGATTTTACCAGCTTGCCGATTTCAGCAACTGGTGCCATAACACCTGTTGCAGTATCAACATGTGTAACTACTACTGCAGCATATTTTTTTGCGTCCAGTGCAGCCTTGATTTCGTCAAGAGGAACGATTTCGCCCCATTCGCAACGGAGAACATCTGCATTTCTCTTTTTGTGTTCAAAGATTTCAACGAATCTGTCACCGAAGTAACCGTGGGAGATAATGAGCACATTGTCTTCAGGCTTTGTAACATTGGCAGCTGCCATTTCCATAGCGAGTGTGCCGCTTCCGCTTACAACGAATACTTCGCCGGAACAGTCAAAGAGTGATTTCAGCTGTGCGATAACTTCTTTAAAGTCTGCAACGAATGAAGCATCGCCGAAGGCAATGGTTTCTCTGCCCATTTCGTCCTGTATACGTCTGTCAACCGGTGTAGGTCCGGGAATCATTAATAATTTTTTCATTTTTTCCTCCTTATGTAGAAAATCATATACTATTTTTATCACTATTTGAGGGTATTGTCAAGGAAGTGAAGCACATAAAAAATTAAAAGAAAAAATTAAAAAAAGCTATTGACACCGGTGTAAATCAGGAGTATTATTTATACCGTTATATGAATAATAAAAAATAATCATGCATGAATATACAATACTTAATTCGGAGGTAAGATATATGATTCAGGATTGGAAAACATTATATGAAGTAAAAGGACCGAAGTCTTTAATGGAAATGACGGCCGTTGAGCTTGAAGAAACACTTAAAGAAACACAGACCGTAATTCTTTCTTTTGGTGCTGTCGAGAACCATGGTGTGCATCTGCCGATGGGCGCTGATTATTTTCAGGCTAACGTACTGATCAGAAGAGTACACGAATGTCTGGCAGAACTGGGAAGAAAATCAGTACCGGGCCTTGCAATTCCTTTTGGAACTCAGACAAACAAGTTTGAACGAGATAAACTTCTGGGGAATGTGTATCTGAATGAAAAAACTTTTATTGAAATGGCTGAGGATATTATACTTTCACTTCACGAAACAGGGTTTGAACGATTCGTACTGATTCTTAATCACTCCGAAAATCAGGCGGCTCTCAATGTTGTGGCAAAAGATCTTGCAAACAGACATAATATTAAGTCAGTTGTGTGTGACTGGGTTGCACCTCACAATGATTTCTGGCCTACAGTTCTCAAGAATGCTGAACATCAGGGCCACGGCGGTGAAGATGAAACTGCGTGCTGCATGGCAGCGGTGCCTGACCTGGTAAAAAATAAGGATGTTGAAGGATGGTATCCGGAAGAAGACACTAAACCTGTAAAGATGAGTGGTCTCTATTACTATGGCGGTTCCGTGGGCGTATTTATGCCAACTAAGGAAGACAAATCTCCTGGTTACGTAGGAGATCCTGCCGACGCAACTGCTGAAGAAGGAATCCTTTGCTACGATGCATATGCAAAATGGATTGCAGCAGTAGCTGATAAATATTTATTCGATATGTAATCTGAAAAATTCAGGAGGAAAATAAAATGAATGAAGAAACTAAAAAAGCAATGCCATTCAGCTGGGCGTTTTTCTGTATAGCGTTCCTGCTGGTATCAATGATATGTTCACTGCTTTGGCTGGATATTCCTATTCACATTAACTTACTTGTATCAATCGGTATTACACTTATAGTTTCATGGCTTAACAACGGCCATGACTGGAAATCACTTGCTGAAACTATTGACTACGGCGGCAAGATTGCGATGCAACCAACTATAATTATGATGCTCATCGGATGCCTTATTGCTTCATGGATTGCCTGCGGTACTGTTCCTATGATTATTTATTGGGGACTTAAAATTATTAACCCTTCACTTTTCCTTGTAACTGCATGTATAATCTGCGCAATCGTCGCAATTTCAACAGGTTCGTCCTGGTCAACTGCAGGTACTGTAGGTATCGCTCTCATGGGTATCGGTGCAGGCCTTGGAATCAATCCTGCAATGACTGCCGGAGCAATTATTTCAGGTGCATACTTTGGTGACAAGATGTCACCGATGTCTGATACAACTAATCTGGCACCTGCTGTTTCTGAAGCAGACCTGTTTGACCATATCAGATCAATGGTTTACACCGCAGGTCCTGGTCTTGTAATTTCTCTCATAATTTATACTGTACTTGGATTTAAATATAGTGCTGACAGTGTCAACTCCGAAGTAATTGCACAGACTTTATCTGCAATTGAAACAAACTTCAACATTGGCGGATTTAATTTAGTACTCCTGCTTTTACCTGCTGTAATCGTTATCGGCATGGCAGTTAAAAAATGTCCGTCAATTCCGACACTTATGATTTCCACATTAATAGCAGTCATTCTTGCGATTGTTCTGCAGGGACATACTTTATCCGAAATGACAGCCATTCTCGATTCCGGTTTCACCATTGAATCCGGTTATGCAGAATTCGACAAACTTATGAACAGAGGTGGCCTCCAGTCAATGCTCTGGACTGCATCTCTTGGTATGCTTGGTATGCTCTATGGAGCGATTATGGAAAAAACAGGACTTCTGGAAGCTTTCCTTGAAAAGATGAAAATGTTTACAAAGAGTCTTGGCGGCCTGGTTACCACAGTTATCGTTACAAATGTAATTCTCCTTGCTGCGACTGCATCCCAGACACTTGCAATCGTAGTAGGCGGCCGTATGTACATCACAGAATTCAAGAAGAAAGACCTGCTGCCTCAGACTTTATCCCGTACGCTGGAAGATTCCGGTACAATCATTTCTCCATTAGTACCTTGGAGCTTATGCGGTATTTACATGGCAGAAACTTTAGGTGTGAAAGCAATTGAATTTATACCTTTCTCTTTCTTCTGCTGGATTTGCCCACTGCTTGCGATTATATACGCATTCACAGGAAAGTTCTTCTGGAAGACCGGCGAAAAGGCAAGTATGCGTACTTACAGACCTCTGACTGACGAAGAAAAAGAAGCTCTCAAATCTGCATAATATTAAAAATATAACTACGGAAGTGCCCATAGTATTTATACTTGGGCACTTTATTTTTTTTGAGTTTTGTGTTAAAATACTAATATCTATGATTTCAGGGAGGTACGCAACATGTTAATAGCCAAAATTGCACTGGCAGTGCTTGTATGCGTGCCCATGCTGGCGCTGGTAAGCATTCTGTTTGCCAGACTGGCTGATGAAGTAGCAAAAAAGAAGTAAGAGAAGCAGCAGATACAGGAGATAAGTCATGAAAAGAGGCATTTTCATTTCGATCGAAGGACCTGACGGTTCCGGCAAATCCACACAGATCAGCAATATTAAAAAATTTTTTGAAGATAAAAATCTGGAAATTGTATTTACAAGAGAACCGGGCGGCACTGCCATCGGTGACAGAATCCGTGAGATTCTTCTTGATAATAACTGCAAGGAAATGGACTACATGACTGAAGCGATGCTTTATGCCGCATCAAGGGCGCAGCATGTTTCTCAGGTTATCAAGCCTGCACTTGCAGCAGGAAAGATTGTGATCTGCGACCGCTTTGTGGACTCCAGCATGGCATATCAGGGATACGGACGCAGGCTGGGAGAGTCAGTATCTGTAATCAACAGCTATGCGGTGGCTGGATGTATGCCTGATGTGACTTTCCTGATGAAGCTGGATCCGGGCATCGGCAAGCGCCGTGTGAGCAGCAGAAATCAGGAAGACCGCCTGGAATCCGAAAAGGTGGATTTTCATCAGGAAGTTTACAACGGTTATCTGCAGCTTGAAAAGGATAATCCGGACAGAATATTCGGAATTGATGCTTCAAGAGGAATAGAAGAAATCAGAGATGATATATATAAGAAGTTAGAGGAAGTGCTCAGCGGTGTCATTAAGTAACTGGAAAAGTGATGAAAAACTAGTCGGAAGAATCAGTGCCAGCCTGCGCGGCGGCAATGTTTCCCACGCATATATCATTGAAGGTGACAACTGTGTTGACAAAGAGGCTTTCGCCAGGGATTTCCTTAAGGCGGTGTGCTGTATGGAAAGTCCGGGCGACGGCTGTGACAGGTGCGTCAGCTGCCGTAAAATCGACCACGATAACTGCGAGGATCTGTATTATGTCCGCGCTGAAGGCACGACAACCAAATCGGTAAAAGACGATGCGATAACAGAGCTTCAGGAAAATCTTAAAAAGAAGCCTAATGGCAGTCGTAATATGGCCATAATCTGCAATGCGGATACTATGACCAAGCGTGCCCAGAACAGACTGCTGAAGACATTGGAAGAACCTTATCCGGGAACAGTCATAATTCTTCTGTCGGAAAACCGCGAAAACCTGCTTGATACCATCAAGTCGCGCTGTATTTTTTACAGACTGAGCGGCGGTGAAGATACCGGTGCAGAGAGCCTTAAGGATGCCAGCAAGCTGGTTGATGCTCTTATCGAAGGGGAAAAGTTCTTTACGCTTAAGCAGATTTTGTCGAAAAGTGTGAAAAACCGTGAGGACGCTTTCCGTATGCTGGATGGTCTGGAGAGAATCTACAGAAGCCTTCTGCTGGAAAAAGACCCGCGTGGCAGACTTCTTAAAAAGGAAGAGATTTTCATGGCGGTATCACTCATTGAGGAGGCCCGCCGTGATCTGATAATGAATGTAAACTATAATTATGCGCTTAAAAATTTAGTGCTTAAAATTGGAGGATAAATTGAATAAAATAAAGGTAATAGGGGTCAGATTCAAGACTGCCGGTAAGGTGTATTATTTTGATCCGGATAATTTTGAACTTAATATAGGAGACTGCGTAATCGTTGAAACAGCCCGCGGCATGGAATTCGGTACAGTGACTATGGATCCTACAGAAGTTTCTGAGGATGAAATCGTTGCACCTCTGAAAAAAATCATCAGAATTGCCAACGCAGAGGACCACAAGCAGCATCAGGAAAATGTGAAGAAGAAGGAAAGAGCTATGCAGCTTTGTCAGGAAAAAGTTGACAAGCATGGCCTTGTTATGAAGCTTATAGATGTGGAATATACCTTTGACAACAGCAAAATCATTTTCTATTTCACAGCTGACGGCCGCGTAGACTTCAGAGAACTGGTAAAAGATCTGGCAAGTGTATTCAAGATGAGAATCGAGCTTCGTCAGATTGGTGTCAGAGACGAAGCCAAGATGATGGGCGGAATCGGAAGCTGCGGCAGAGCCCTTTGCTGTCATAGCTGGCTGGCTGATTTTGAGCCGGTTTCCATCAAAATGGCCAAGGTACAGAACCTTTCTTTAAACCCTGCAAAAATTTCAGGTATCTGCGGAAGACTTATGTGCTGCCTCAAGTACGAAAACGATATTTATATGGAACTTCGCAGAGGAATGCCTGAAGCCGGTGAAAAAATCAAGACACCTGATGGTCTGGCAAAGGTTGTGGATACAAATATTCTTGAAAACAAGATCCGAGTAAGACTTTATGTGGATGAAAAGCCTGCCAAGGGCAAGAAGGATGACGCAGCCAAGCATGAAGAACAGGAAGAAAAGCTTACTCCGGACATTTACACATACAAAAAAGAAGAAATCAAGCGTATTGAAAAGCGCAGAGACAACGGTCACAAGAACCTCTTTGAAGGTGTGGACGCTGCTACAATGAAGGAAATCGAAGAACTTATCAAGGACTAAAGACTGAATATGACAGAAACTGCAGCAGAAAAAGTTAATATTTGCGAAGATGAAAGAGTGGACGATACTGGTTTCGGCCAACTCAGGCTCATACAGAAACCAGAGGAATTCTGTTACGGAGTGGATGCTGTCATTCTTGCGGATTTTGCGTCGAAATATGTCGTTTCTGCCGCTGTTCGTAACGGAAGCGATGTTGCTGCTGTGGATCTGGGAACGGGTACAGGGATAATACCTGTCATTCTCAGCCACAAGACCAGATGGGCCAGTCTTACCGGCCTGGAAGTGCAGCCCGGCTCCTATGACAGAGCCTGCCGCAATGCAGCAATGAACAATCTGGAGGGGCGTATGAACTTCATCAACGCCGATGTTAAAGATTTTGGCCAGACCTGGGGCAGTGAGCTGAAGGGCAAAGTTGATGTTGTTACGTCCAATCCGCCGTACACAGAAGGCGGAGGGGGACTGAAGAGCGCCAACAGTGCCAAGTCAATTGCGCGCCACGAAACTACTGCCAATCTGGAGGACTTTATCAGATGTGCGGCAGAACTTCTTAAAAACAAAGGTGACTTTTTTATGGTGCACCGTCCTTCAAGACTGGTTGATATCTGCTGCCTGGGCCGCAAATATGGTCTTGAACCCAAGGATATGTGTTTCGTAAGCCCCAATGCGGAAACTGCACCGAATATTATTCTGGTACATTTTGTAAAGGGCGGCGGCAAGCAGCTTAAAGTGCTGGATCCGCTTTATGTTTACAACATGGACGACACATATACCGATAAACTCAGAGAATGTTACAGATAATAAGTGAAACGATTATTCCGGTAAAATAACCGATGAGGCCGCCAGCCAGTGCGTGCCTCATTTTTTTTACGTGGGTGACGCCGAAATACAGGGCAAGAGCGTATATTACAGTTTCGCAGCCGCCGCTCATGGCGCATGCCGCTCTGCCTGTGTAAGAGTCAGGGCCAACAATTTCCAGGATATTCTGCAGGATTATAAATGAGCCGCTGCCTGAAATAGCACGGAGAAACATTAGAGGGAGCAGCTCCACCGGTATGCTGAGCAGACTGAAAACAGGTCTGAGTACCACATATACGAAGTCAAGAAAACCGGAAGCCGACAGGCCATTGACCGCAATATAAATGCCTATCATAAAAGGAAGTATATCAACCGCAGTATGCAGACCTGCTTTGGCACCCTCAATGAAATAATCATAAACCGGCGCCTTTTTCCAGATACCATAACCAATTATCAATGCGGCCATGACAGGAACGAAGCCGGCAGATACAGCTGAAAAAAACTGGTTCATATTCAGAATCTCCTTTCAAGAAATTTACAGGCGATGATTGAAACCAGTACAGTAATCCAGGAGGCAATCATAGCAGGCAGTACTACAGAATATGGGTCAGAAGAGCCAAGATTTTGTCGTAGCTGGACAGTGACTACAGGGATGATCGGAGCGAAGGCCATATTGACAACAGCGAAGGTACACATATCGTTGCTGGCCACCGGACTGCGGTGGTTCTGCGCATCCAGTCTTTCCATGGTCCGCAGGGCGAAAACTGTGGAACTGTTGCCTGCTCCGAAGATGTTTGACGTGAAGCTCATAATGATGCAGGAAAGGGTCTCAGGGTCTTTCTGGGCAGGGAAAAGCAGCTTTGTGACCGGCAGAAGCACCTGTGAAAGTTTGTTTATGAGACCGGTTTTTTCGGCAATTTCCATGAGCCCGCTCCACATGGCCATTATACCTGCAAGGCTGAGTATAAATGTAACTGCATCCTGGGAACTGTTCATCATGGCCTGACCGAATTCATCAAGCCTGCCTGCAGCACAGGAATATATAAAAGAGACAAGAATTATACCTGCCCATATATAATTCATCAATATGGGGCACCTTCCTTTCACGAAATTGGTAATATTTAATCGTAAAAATTTATGCGAAAAAACACAAAAATATGTTGAAGTTATTTCCATTTATGGGTTATAATAAACTAGTAAGACTACGGTCAGCAAACAACTGGCCATAGGCTAATATCGCGTTGTGCGCAAATAAAAAAAGGAGGTACGCGATGCCAGTTACTCTTACTATCACATGGGAAGGAGTACTTCTGTCTGTACTTGCAATTGCAGGTATCTGCCTGCTTGTATATCTGATCATTCTGCTTAAGAAACTGATCGGAACACTGCAGGAGGTAGACAAGATTCTCGCAGATGCTAAGGTTATTTCCGCTGTGGCTGCAGATAAAGCCCAGAAGGTTGATGGCCTCATTGACGGTGCGGCTGACACAGTTGGAACTGTAGTGAATGCAATCAAGGGAAATCAGAGTATGGTTAGCGCAGCTACAAACTTTGTTAATGCCACATCTTCTTTTGCAAACATTATGAAGAAAACTGAACCTAAGCAGAGAAAAAAGAAGACAAACAAGTAGAAGTACTAATTATTAAATTTGAGGAGGACTAGAAAATGAAAGCAACAGGAATTGTAAGACCAGTGGACCCATTAGGAAGAGTTGTTATTCCAGTAGAATTAAGAAGAACACTTAATATCAAAACAGATGACTCTCTTGAGGTTTTCGTTGACGGAGACTATATCATGCTGAAGAAATATGAACCAGCATGTATTTTCTGCGGTAATGCTAAAGATGTTGAAAACATCCGCGGAAAGAATGTCTGCAAGGATTGCCTTGAAGAATTAAAGAAATTATAAAATAAGGCTTTTGGAGGCTTAAATTGGCAAAATATATTGTACAGCAAAGCGGCCCTCTCAAAGGAGAGGTCGTTATTAGTGGTGCGAAGAATGCAGTACTGCCCCTCATGGCAGCTGCCCTTCTTGCCGAAGATGAATGTATAATCAGGGACGTGCCGCAGCTCAGAGACGTTTCTTTTATGAAGGAAATTCTCACATCCCTGGGCTCTGAAGTTGTTGAAATGGAAGAAAACGTTCTTTCTATAACAACAAAGGATATTATTTCCACAGAGGCTCAGTTCGAGCTGGTGAACAAAATGAGAGCGTCTATTCTGGTTATGGGACCTTTGCTTGCCCGTAAAGGCGTAGCAAGAATTCCTCAGCCGGGTGGATGTGCCATCGGTGCAAGACCGATCGATTTACATCTTAAAGGGCTTGAAGCGCTGGGTGCAGAAATCATATATAAAGATGACTACATCGAAGCGGTGGCAGGCAGCC
This sequence comes from Bacillota bacterium, assembly GCA_017436705.1. Classification (GTDB taxonomy): domain Bacteria; phylum Bacillota; class Clostridia; order Peptostreptococcales; family Anaerovoracaceae; genus SUG1106. The sequence goes on along the minus strand of JAFSCP010000019.1, from coordinate 43,077 downwards.
AGGGACTTATAGGTGATACAATTTACCTTGACTTCCCAAGCGTAGGTGCTACCGAAAATATTATGATGGCAGCAGTACTTGCCCATGGCACAACTTATCTTGAAAACGCTGCAGAAGAACCTGAAATCGTTGACCTTGCCAACTTTCTTAACAAGATGGGCGCTAAGATCAAAGGTGCAGGAACTGATACAATTAAAATCGAAGGCGTGGACAAGCTCGGCGGTGCCAGACATACAGTGATTCCTGACAGAATCGAAACAGGAACATTCATGCTGGCGGCGGCCATTACAAAGGGCGCAGTTCATATCAGCAATGCAGTGCCTGACCACGTAAAACCTATAATTGCGAAGCTCCGTGAATGTGGGGTGCGCATTGAAGTGGGCGATGAGGATATCATTGTAAGAGCTGATCTGGGACCTCAGTCATCAACAGACATAAAGACGCTGCCTTACCCTGGATTCCCTACAGATATTCAGTCACCGTTCATGGCATACCTGACCACAGTAGAAGGTTCCAGTACGGTAATTGAAACTGTATTCGAAAACAGATTCATGCATGTTTCCCAGCTCAATAAGATGGGGGCACATATTGAAACTGCAGGTAATAAAGCAATCGTAAAGGGCAATGCCAAGCTGCGTGGCTGCCAGGTAATGGCAACCGACCTGAGAGCAGGTGCGGCGCTGGTGCTTGCAGGACTGGTGGCAGAAGGCCAGACTGAAATTTCGGAAATTTTCCATATCGAACGTGGTTACGAGAAATTTATCGATAAATTCAGAGCTCTTGGTGCGCAGATTACCAGAATTGACGACTAAAAAAGACGCTGCGTGCAGGACAATTTAATCAATGAAAACAAAGACGGTGATAATTCACCGTCTTTTTGCATATAATTTCCGCAGAGGGGAGAGGACAACCCTGAAGGAGGAAGTTTTATGTTGCGGTGGATATTACAGATACTCGGCATCGGTGTTACAGTGTTTCTGCTGATGCCGCTTATTGTTGTGGGACTTGGCGGCAGACTGGGAGAGGGAACAGGCGGAATAAGCTTTGCGGACAGAGTAGAGGTGCCTGAAAAAATAGAAGTGTGGCGTGAGGCTGAAGGCAGGACTGAGGAAATTGATTTTGAGGAATATGTAGCCTGCGTGGTTGCAAATGAAATGCCGGAAGATTTTCATGAAGAAGCACTGAAGGCTCAGGCTGTTGCAGCCAGAACATACGCAATGGCAAAAGTACAGAAATATGGCAGCGGAGGTCCTGACGACCATCCTGAGGCACCGGTCTGCGACACAGTGCATTGTCAGGTGTATAATACTGAAGACAGTAAAACCGCTCAGAAGGCCGCAGATTCCACCTCTGGCCAGCTTTTATACTATAATGGGGAACTTGTTTCACAGCCTCTGTTTTTTTCGTCCAGCGGCGGCCAGACGGAGAATTCGGAGGATGTTTTCGTAAGCGCAGTACCTTATCTGATAAGTGTAGCCAGCCCCTATGAAGAAGCGGCCACCCACCGCGATGAAGAAAAAATATTTACAGTCAGAGAAGTGCGGGAAAAGATTAAAAAGGCTTTCCCGGAAGAAGACTTCGGAACTGTAAATGCGTCCACAATAAAGATTCTTTCAAGGACGGCAGGCGGCCGCGTGGACAGAATGCAGATAGGCGATGTGACCTTTAAAGGAACCCAGGTGCGCTCGGCGCTGGGGCTCAGTTCAGCTTTGTTTACCATCAGCTTCAGAGAGGGCAGCGGCTGGAATGGTCAGACTGAAATTATATTCACTTCCAGCGGTTCAGGCCATGGCGTGGGAATGAGCCAGTACGGCGCAGACGGCATGGGCAAAGAGGGATACACGTACAAAGAAATATTGAAACACTATTATTCCGGGACAGAAATTTATTGATTTTGAGTTGCGGGCATTGTATTATTAAAGTAATAAAAATTGTTTTACGGCATGCTCTGGCATCAGGGTTTGAACGGCTTCCGCAGGAGCAGTCTGCAATTACCTGCTAAGGGGCGAATGTGAGCAGCTAAGAGTTCAGCACTGTGTGAGCCGCAGGCGAGTTTGCTGAATTCTCTGCAAACAGAGCACCGTGCAGATGTAATTGCCTGTGACGAGGACTAAGAGAAAGCCCTTATGCCAGAGCATGCTGTAAAGCAAGTGATATTGCGTTAAAATAAACATGTTCCGACTTAAAAAGGGAGAGAAGAATGGCAGATTTAAAATACTTAAACAGACTTGCAAAGGACTATCCGAATAAAATGGCGGCCTCCGCAGAAATCATAAATCTCAAGGCAATCCTGGCTTTGCCTAAGGGTACTGAGTATTTCTTCAGCGACCTGCACGGCGAACACGGTGCCTTTATTCACATGCTGAAAAGTGCGTCCGGTACAATCAAGGCAAAAATCGACGAGCATTATGGTGCTGTTCTCAGCGAAAGAGACAGAGAAGACCTGGCTGCCCTGATTTACAACGCAGAAGCAGAGCTGGCGCGCCGTAAAAAAATCGAAAAGGACTTCGATGACTGGTGTGCAACAGCGATTTATCGTTTAATTACAATCTGTAAGTCCGTGTCCACCAAATACACACGTTACAGAGTAAGACAGCGCCTGCCGAAGTACATGGACTACAGTATGGACGAACTGCTTCATGCTGACGATGATGCCAACAGAGCAAACTACTATGCCCAGATTATCAGCTCCATCGTGAGCTGCGGTGTGGCGGAAGAATACATAATTGAGCTGACAGAAGCTATCAGCCGCCTTGCAGTAGACAAACTCCATATCATCGGCGATATCTTTGACAGAGGTGCGCATCCAGATACAATTATGGACTTCCTCATGGACTACCATGATGTGGATTTCCAGTGGGGCAATCACGACATCGTATGGATGGGTGCAGCGACAGGTAACTGGGCCTGCATTACCAACCTGCTGAGAATGAACATCAGCTACAATAACTTTGACATGCTGGAAGTGGGTTACGGAATCAACCTGAGACCGCTGGCAACTTTTGCAGAAAAAGTTTACGGCGATGACCCTTGCGAATTCTTTAAGCCTCATATTCTCGAAGAAAACAAATACGACCCTGTGCCGCCTGAACTTGCAGCCAAGATGCACAAAGCAATTGCAATGTGCCAGTTCAAGGTTGAAGGACAGAGAATCAAGGCACATCCTGAATACAAACTTGAAAAGCGTCTGCTCCTGGACAAGATTAATCTTGAAAAGGGAACAGTAGAAATCGAAGGAGTTGAATGGCCGCTCCGCGACACCAACTTCCCTACACTGGACATGGCAGACCCATACAAGCTCACTGAAGAGGAATCGGAACTGCTCAACGCACTCGAAGCATCTTTCCTCAATTCAGAAAAACTTCAGCGCCACATCAACTTCCTGTTCAGCCACGGTGCACTTTACACAGTAATCAACGGCAACCTGCTGTATCACGGCTGTATTCCGATGACTGAAGAAGGAGAGTTCGAGTATGTAGAACTTAACGGTGCGAGACTCCGCGGCAAAGAACTTATGGATTATCTGGATGACCAGGTGCGCAAAGCATACTTCATTCCTAAGAAGTCCGAAGAAATCGGCCGTTTCGGAGACATCATGTGGTACCTGTGGCTCGGCGGCAACTCACCGCTTTTCGGAAAGGAAAAGATGACCACATTTGAAAGACTTTTCATCGCTGACAAAGCCACTCACAAGGAACACACACGTCCTTACTACAAGCTCATCAAGGAACGACCTGCCTGCGAAAAGATTCTTCTCGAATTCGGTCTGGACCCTGCTACCGGCAAGATTCTCAACGGTCACGTTCCTGTAAAAATCAAAGACGGCGAATCACCTATCAAGGGCGGTGGCCTGCTTTACGTAATTGATGGCGGTATTTCCAAAGCGTACCAGAAACAGACAGGTATCGCAGGATATACTTTCATCTTCAACTCCCGCTTTATGGCCCTCGCGGAACACAAACCATATACACCGCTTCAGGCCGATGGCACCCAGGAATTCCACTCACCGGTAATGAAGACTGTGGAAGTGATGCCTGAGCGACTGCTCATCGCAGACACCGATCAGGGTATCGTGCTCAAAGAAAAGGTTAAAGACCTGGAAAACCTGATTGAAGCATTCAATGAAGGGGTAATAAAGGAAGTTTTTTAGAATGATTATAAAAATTGAAAGGGCGATTCTGCATGCGCTGGACCCGGCGGCGGGAGTGGCGGTGCTTTCTGAAGAACCCATGGATATAAACGAAGAAGTGAGAGAGTTTCTGGATGCCCATTTCACCAGATGCCTGGAAAGTGACGAGTCGCAGAAGGCGGTGCTGAGGGAAGAGGGAAGCTACGGACAGAGAATGAAAGCTCTCGGGCGGGCAGTGCTTGAGGCCGGTGGACAGGCCGGATATGAGGCCTTCGTGGCAGAAAGCAAGTATCTGGCGGACCGGATTTTCTCCATTCTCAATGCCAATCCTGATGTGCCCCGCGGCGACCTGATCTGCATGCTTTGCAATGTGGGCGGCGGTGACGGCAAAACTTATTTTGCGGCTCTTAAGATGAACTATCATGATGGGTTTGCTCATTATTATGCCAACGGCAACCTGAATATAGTGGGGCAGCGTGTGCTGCTGCCGGGAGCAGGCCGCAAGCTTGAGGAAGCTTTCATCGTGGACCTGGAAACTCTGGATGTGCAGGTCATCGAGAAAAAATACCTGATGATGGATGAAACACGTGCGGCGTATCTTTCAGAGCAGGTGCTTGGCTGCGTGCCGGAAGTTTCTGAGCGAAGCAAGCTTATGGCAGTGAAGAAGGCTGTTCAGAAGGCAAACAAAGAGGTCCTCGGCGACCGCAAAGTTGTGGAGCAGGAGTTTATGAGCCGCATGCACGGTTATCTGATGGATGAGGACGAGCCGACGGTGGGAGAAATGTGCCGCGAAGTGCTCCGCGATTATCCGCAGGTGAGACCGATGGTGGAAGAACAGCTTCTGTCCAGCCACATCGAACTGGACGATACCGTTCAGGTGCAGCCGAAGACCATGAAGCGTTTTGAAAAGCAGTCAGTGAAAACACCTAACGGCATAGAGGTGAAAATTCCGGCAGACCTTTTCCGTGATGAAAATTCTGTGGAATTCCTGCAGAATCCGGACGGAACGATTTCTCTGCTTATAAAAAACATAGTGCTGTAAAACCAGCATTTATAAGAAAAATTAAGACATTTTGCGTATTTGTATTTGACAAATGCGCAAATGTCTTGTATAATAATTTGGTACGAAAACATACGCGCTACTAGCTCAATTGGATAGAGTCGCGCACTACGAATGCGAAGGTTAGGGGTTCGAGTCCCTTGTGGCGCACCAACGATAAAAGGATGGGTTTTACCCATCCTTTTATCGTTTTTTGTGTTTTATCGGGGCTCGAACCCGTGAGGGCGCGAGCGTCAGCCGGAGGCGCCAGTGGCGCGTCCGGCAGCGAGCGGTCCGAAGGCGACCGTGCGGGGAGCCGAGGACGCAGGCTGCAAAGCAGCCGGTCGAGTCCCTTGTGGCGCACCAAGTAAAACAGACAGGTCAATGGCCTGTCTGTTTTGCTTTTTGCATTATGTTGGGGCTCGAACCCGTAAGGATTTTTTTTTAATGCATATTAGTTTGTAATTTATATGCATCAATTCTTGATTTTCTGCACATAATACCATATAATTATATGCAGAAAAGGAGGTGGACATAGGCATATATGAGAAGATTTGATTATTCCTTTTTAAATAACGGCTTGCTTCCGGCGAAGCTGATTACTCTTACATCAAGTATTGCGTCTCTAAAAACCATGGCAGGTGTACGCAAAGAAGAGTACGCAAAAGTATTTACAGAACTTGAAGCCGTGGCCAAAGTCCAGTCGGTAAAGAGCTCCAATGCCATTGAGGGAATTGTAACCAGTGATGAACGTATTGCAGCAATTGTAAATCAGGACAGCGCACCATTAAATCATACTGAAGGCGAAATCGCCGGTTACCGCGATGCCCTGAATGCAATTCATCTGTATCACGATACTTTGGATTTCACCCAGAAAGATATTCTGAGGCTCCATGAAACGATGATGCAGATAGCAGGGTATGAGTACGGTGGAGAGTATAAAACAAGCGATAACTATATTATTGAAGAAGATAAAAATGGCATACGCAGAATCAGATTTCGGCCCACACCGGCTGACGAAGTGCAGGAAGCAATGGAACAACTTGAGCTGGCTTATATGGAAGCCAGAAACGATGCAAATATCAACCAGCTTTTGCTGATTCCGTGTGTTATTCTCGATTTTCTGTGTATCCATCCTTTCAGAGACGGTAACGGGCGAATGTCCCGCCTGCTTTCACTGCTTCTGCTTTACAAAAATGGATATGATGCAGGGAAATATGTATCCTTTGAAGAACAGATAAATAATTTCAAAGCATACTATTATGAAGCCTTGCAGCAATCTTCAGCCGGATGGCACGAAAACGGGAACTCGTATGTTCCTTTTATGGAAAATTTCCTGTCCATGCTTTATATGTGCTATAAGGAACTGGACAAGCGATTTGCTGTGGTGAATGGTAAAAAAATTACCAAGACAGCAAGAATTGAGGCCACAGTTCTTAACAGTCTGGTACCGGTCTCAAAGGCGGATATCTGCGCAGTATTGCCGGACGTAAGCCCGACAACGGTAGAGGCGGTTTTGAGCAAAATGGTCAAATCTGGACAAATCAGAAAAATCGGGCAGTCAAGGATGACACGTTATATAAGAGTATAGAAAGGGGGACAAAGCTATGCTTGAAATTACTTTCAACACCAATGCTTGGTTAAGCCTGCGTGAGGCACAGAACTATGGCAATGGCGAGTACAAAGCTCAGGGCAGCCCGGCTTTTATGTTTTATGGCAGCCGGGATAATGAGTATTATGAAGAGCAGCTTGAAGAACTGCGCCGTAAATGGCATGAGGAGCAGCGCAGAGAATGGGAAAGTGCACAGCCACTTGGCGGCAAGCCTCAGGATGTGTTCCGTTTCGAGCTTATGCTGAGCATGGGTCATATCTGGGGCGATGCAGCGGGACAGCAGCGTCAGGAAGAAGTGCATCAGATTCTTGGAATATATGATGAAAATCGCAGAGAAACAGAACATAATTTCAACGATGCGAAAGTTTTCCTCGACCAGGTGGCAGAGAATATTGCTGCCGGAGAAAGTGTGCGCATATGGTACAGCAACGATCCGGATGATTACTGCGGCTTATTATGGTTTGCAGCACAGCTGGTTGAGAAAAAGCTTCCACTTGATAAAGTTTTTCTTGTAAAAACTCCCGATTGGTTCCGGTCACCAGGCGGCACATCCTGGTTTGGAAGGGGCACTTCGGAAATAAGCGTTAAAGAAATATGCAGGTGTGCACAGACGCAATATCAGGTATCAGGATGGCAGATTCAGTTTCTGGCAGAACAATGGTGGCAGATGGAGAATGAGAACTCGCAGCTGAGAGCAGTCGTGGGCGGGCAGCCAATAAGTGTGCCAGATAATTTTTATGACGGACTGATTTGGAACGCAATAGAAAGCTTAGGGAAAAAGTTCAGAGAACACCATATTATCGGACCAATGCGTGGACTTTGTGCTTGCCTACAGGATGCCTGGATTCGCTGCAGGCTGGCAGCATTTGTGGCTGAGGGCAGACTGGAAATAGCGGGACCGGATCCGGATCTTCCGAGACATAATATATACATGAGAAAGGATTGAGGACATAAAAATGATTGAAATAACTTTTAATACAAATGCACGTGGGACAATTATAGCTGCACAGAAATTCGGACGTGGCTCATGGCTTTTCAAAGGCAAACCATCCATGATGTTCTATGGAACATCAGGAGGCCAGCCGGATGAGGCGCAGCAGGAAGAGTACCTCAGTGAATTAGAGGCACAGAAGCGTGCTGAATGGGAGGCGGCAGAACCCATTGACGGTGATGCAGAAGATGTATTTGGTTTCCACCTGATGCTTAGCATGGGTCACATTGCAGGCGATGTGACTGGACCTGAAAGACAGGACGAAGTTCACCAGATGCTGGGCTTTTACGACGCAGATGGAAGATTGACAGAATACAATTTTATGGACGCAGCACTTTCTTTACACCAGGTATCTCACAGAATCGGTTGGGGTGAAGAAGTGCGCATCTGGTACAGCGACAACGCAGACGATTACTGCGGACTGCTCTGGTTTACGGACCAGCTTTGTGAGATGGGACTGCCTATAGATAACATTTACCTTGTCAAAATGCCTGAATGGGCCGGCCGGTTTGACGGTAAGACTATTTTCAGCCTGGGAACTATGGAAGCCGATGAAAAGGCTTTCCAGCAGGCGGCAAAACTTCAACAGAAGACATCACCGGAGCAGATCAGGCTTCTGGCACAGAAGTGGCAGTCAATGAAGGAAGAAAATACAATTCACAGACAGGTTGTATGCGGCCAGCCAATCAGCGTGCCTGATGATTTTTATGACGGACTTATCTGGCAGGTTATCAACTCCTTTGAAGGCGAGTTCAGCAATGATGATATTCTCGTAGCCCTCATTAAATACGGCCTCAGAATGGATTGCTGGCTTCAGCACAGAGTGGATGTTTTCGCCGCCGAAGGGAAACTGACAGTTACAGGCCATGATCCTGAAAGACCATGGGTAAGCTTTTTTACAAAATCACAGGAGGCATAGCATGATATTCGAAACCAACGATTTAATTATCAGACCATCTGAATGGGAGGATATAGACGACTTTTACCAGTGGGAGCAGAAACCTGAAGTCACTGAGTTTTTCAGCATCAAAGACGGTCAGACCAAGGAAGATGTCATCCGCAAGTATATTGCTGACGATGAAAACCCACAGGCAGAGCAGTTCACAATCCTGCTGAAAAAAGGCGAAGGCGAACCTGAAAGAATCGGCCGTATCGTTCTTGGAGATATTGAGGATGGCTGGAAAGCTGAAATCTGGCGTATTTACATCGCCGATACTGCCCTCCGCGGCAAAGGCTACGGCAAGCAGGCCATGGAAGCGATGATGGGCTATCTCTTCGACATTCTCGACCTTCAGCGTGTGTACCTTGACCATTACACAGGCAATCCGGCTTCATATCTTTACCTTTCCCTGGGCTTCAAGTATGAAGGCGTGCTGCGCCACAACTGCCGAAAGAATGGTGTCCTTTACGATGTTCACCTTATGTCAATGCTCCGCGATGAATACGAAGCTTTATTTGCAGCAGAATAGTTTTATCTGACCGGGCTGTCCCTCTGCGGGACGGCCTTTTTGTTTTTTGAAAAAATGCTTGACAGTTGAGCGTATATTCAACTATAATATATACAATAACAGTTGAACAAATATTCAACTATACAGTTTAAACATAATATATGGAGGAATTTGAAATGAAGAAAACATACTTACTTGAAGACCTTTGCTGTGCAAACTGTGCAGCTGCAATTGAAAGAGGCGTAGCTAAAATTGAAGGCGTGAAGAGTGCGTCTGTAAGCTTCCTCACAACCAAGCTGGTAGTTGAAGCTGAAGAAGAAGGCTACGATGAAGTTTTCAAGCAGATTCAGAAAGTAGTAAAGAAGACTGAACCTGACGTAACTATCAAGGAAATCTAAGAGAAAATATATGGGGAACAGGGCAATGAAAAAGCGAGTTCGCAGATTAATAATCAGCGGCGTGCTGTTTGTGGCAGCACTGGTCACAGGTTTTCTGATGCCTGAAAGCTGGGTGAAACCGGCCGCTTTCCTGCTGGCATACGGAGTGACCGCATACAAAGTGCTTTTTAAGGCGGTGCGAAACATCAGTTACGGCAAGATTTTCGATGAAAACTTCCTGATGGCGGTAGCTTCAATCGGAGCTTTTATCATCGGAGAATATCCTGAGGCTGTTGCAGTTATGCTGTTTTACCAGGTAGGCGAGCTTTTCGAGGATTATGCCGTTGGCAAGTCACGTAAGTCAATTGCCGATCTGATGAACATCAGGCCTGACTATGCCAACCTGAAGCAGGCCGACGGAACTGTGGAAAAGGTGGATCCGGATCAGGTCAAGCCGGGAGATATTATTGTAGTACGTCCCGGCGAAAAAGTACCTCTTGACGGAGTTGTTCTTACCGGAAATTCCATGGTGGATACTGCGGCCCTAACCGGAGAATCGGTGCCGCGCGATGTATGCGAAGGCAGTGAAATTCTCAGCGGCTGCATCAATCTCAACGGCCTTCTGGAGGTCCGCGTTACCAGGGAGTTCGGTGAGTCTACGGTGAATAAAATCCTGGAGCTGGTGGAAAACGCCACAAGCCAGAAGGCAAAGACCGAAAACTTTATCACCCGTTTTGCGGCGGTATACACACCGGCGGTTGTTATCACTGCGGCAGTTCTGGCGGTTATTCCTCCTCTGGTGGCGGAAGGTGCTGTTTTCAGCGACTGGCTGTACAGGGCGCTCAATTTCCTGGTAGTATCATGTCCGTGTGCACTGGTGATTTCAGTGCCTCTGGGATTTTTCGGTGGCATAGGTGCAGCATCTAAAATCGGCGTGCTTGTAAAGGGCAGCAACTATCTGGAGGCAGCGGCTTACGCAGAATATGTGGTGATGGACAAAACAGGAACCCTGACCAAAGGCGTTTTCGAAGTGGAAAAGATTATGCCCCGCGGAGAGCTCGGCAAGGAAGAAATTCTTCGTCTTGCAGCAGCTGCTGAAAGTAACTCCAGTCATCCCATTTCCCAGTCTCTGCTGAGAGCTTTTGGAGCGGAGATTACATCGCAGATAAGCGATGTTGAGGAGATTGCAGGCCACGGCGTGTGTGCGGCTGTTGACGGCCGTCATGTGCTGGCGGGCAATAACAAACTTATGGAACTGAAAGGCATCTCCTACGAAGAAGTCAGTGAGGCAGGTACCGTGGTTCATGTAGCTGCAGACGGTCAGTATTGCGGATATATTCTCATCGCTGATCAGCTTAAAGAGGATGCGGCGCATGCAGTTGCAGGCCTTAAGGCAGCGGGAATCAGAACCGTAATGCTGACAGGTGACAGTGAATCTGCGGCACAGGCAGTGGGGGCGAAACTTGGTATTGACAGAATCTTTGCACAGCTTCTGCCTGAGGATAAAGTCCGCAAAGTTGAAGAACTGCTTGCAGCCAAGTCTGAAAAAGGCAGACTGGTTTTTGTAGGTGACGGTATCAATGATGCTCCGGTACTGGCCCGTGCAGATGTGGGGGTGGCTATGGGCGGCCTTGGCTCTGATGCGGCCATTGAGGCAGCCGATGTGGTAATCATGCATGACGAACCTTCCAAGCTTTTGGAATTGATGAGAATAGCGAAAAAGACCCTTTCTGTGGTGCGCCAGAACATAGTGTTTGCCCTTGGCGTAAAGCTTCTGGTTCTGATTCTCAGTGCGCTGGGGTTTGCCAACATGTGGGCGGCGGTTTTCGCAGATGTGGGCGTGTCCATGATTGCAATTATCAACTCCATGAGAGTTCTTAAAATTAAATAAGGTAAGTATGAAAACAATAAAAAAACGGTCTGAAATTTTCAGGCCGTTTTGTAGTTTTTGATTATGTTACTCGTGGTCGTGTTCACAGTGACAGGAGCTGCAGGCTTCGCAGCAGCAGCCATCACCGTGGGACTTGTGCTCGATGTGTGTGAATGCAATGTCGATGATATCCACAACATGCTGGTCATCCAGAGAATAGAACATGTTTTTGCCGTCACGGCGGCTCTTTACAAGGCCTTCGTCTTTAAGGAGCTTAAGCTGGTGGGAAACAGCTGACTTTGTCATATCTACAGCAGCTGCGATATCGTTGACACAAAGTTCTCCGCCTGCAATGCAGCAAAGTATTTTCATGCGCGTTTCATCACCCACAACCTTGAAAAAACTTGCGGCCTTTGCCATGAGCTCAGGTGAAATATGCTTCATAGGAGAAACCTCCTTTATTTGTTAAGTGTATTAAGGAATGTGGAGGTGCTGGTTGCGATGATATCGCCGGTTTCTTTGTTGTAAAGCTTGGCTTCCATCTGGAAAACACGTCTTCCAGCGCTTACAAATCTGCCCACCCCAACCAGTCTGTCACCGATTTTTCCTGGTTTCAGAAAGCGTACATCAATGTCCACCGTAGGACACCATCCTCCTGCCATGGTGATTACTGCTGAACCAGCAACGTGGTCAAGCATTGTGCAGATAACTCCGCCGTGAAGGATTCCGGCCCGGTTTGCTTCCCATGGTTTCACTTCGAATTCAAGTGTAACGGACCTGTCTTCAATGCTGCAGTCAGCATAAACAGGAGACAGAAGGCCATTGACTTCATGCTGGCGTGTAGTTGCATTTTCATATTCAATCTGCTTCATATTGGCCATTACGACCTCTTTATCAGTTATGAGTACTGAATTTGACATTATTTTTTACCTCTTTCGTAATATGCTTTCATTTCGGATTCAGGAACCATGTTGCCGCCGGTGGCCCAGAGAATGTGGGCTGCATTGTCCATTTTATCAGTCAGGCCTTTTGCAGCAAGGTAGTCAGCTGCCTGTGCAACAAGCGCAGGGCCTGTGAAAGATGCGCAGGATGATGGCTCGATGAAAATGTTTTCGCTGTCAGCAAGCGCTGCAAGGAAAGGATAAAGTTTTTCGTCGCCGATGGTGTAGCAGCCGTCCAGCAGAGTTTCCATGATGGAACCTACCAGTCTGGAAGCACGGCCGACCGCAAGTCCGTCTGCATCTGTCATTCCGTCAACTCCTATATCGCTGCAGGCAATTCCGTCGTGGAGACCTGTGGCAAGGCCCAGAGTCATGCAAGGTGCGTGGGTCGGTTCTGCAAAGAAAACATGAAGGTTTTCACCGAAGATTTCCTTAAGACCGAAGGTTACGCCGCCCGGCGCGCCGCCTACACCGCATGGTATGTAAACAAATACTGGATGGTCTTCATCCACTGTAATATTATTGGCTTCAAACTGACTGATTATCCGCTTTGCAGCCACTGAGTAGCCGAGGAAAAGATCCGCAGAGCCTTCGTCGTCAACAAAGTGACACATAGGGTCGCCTTCCGCTTCCTTACGGCCCTGGGCAACAGCCACCTGGTAATCTTCAGGGTACTCAATTACGATAACTCCCTTGGAACGGAGCAGGTCTTTTTTCCACTGGCGGGCATCAGCAGACATGTGGACTGTAACTTTGAAACCCAGCTTGGCGCTGATGATGCCGATGGAAAGACCAAGATTACCTGTAGAGCCTACCGCCACGGAATACCGGGAGAAAAGTTCTTTGAAACGGTCCTCAAGGAGAATGCTGTAATCATCTTCCCATGTGAGCAGACCCTGGTCCATTGCAACTTTCTCAGCAAATTTCAGTACTTCGTAGATGCCTCCGCGGGCCTTGATGGATCCGGAAACCGGCAGATTGCTGTCCAGCTTGATGAACAATCTGCCGCCGAAATGGCCGGTCATTTCTTCAAGGACCGGTTTCATGCGGCCGATTTCGGCAAGCTCCGATTCAATGATGCCGCCGGAGCAGGCGGTTTCCGGAAAGGCTTTGGCAAGATAAGGTGCGAAGCGTGCAAGTCTTGCTTCCGCATCTTCAATATCTTTCATACCGAATGGTATTCCGGCATCCTTTCCGCTGTCAGGGTTTATCCAGAAAACTTCTTTGTACTGAGCCATGTCAGCCACCAGTGAGTTGTTTTTCATAATTTCATTAACGTCCATAATATTCCTCCTATAATCGAGTGTGCGGTTCAGATTTACGAAGTAAATCGCGACGGTCGTTTCTTTGCAGCGAAGCTGCTTACATGATCGAGGCGACCGTTAGAACCTGTCGCTGTAATTGAGCATGCTTCTCAGCTTGCCACCCTGTACTTTGGGCTTTTTCTTTTCCTGGGTGCCAGGACCGCCGCCGGGACCGCCTTCTGCCATGAAATCGTCATATCTGTAGATTTTGCCCCAGATGCTGTCTTCGCTTGTCACAATCAGTCCGAAGGTGCCGCCGCTGCCGTCTCTCGGCTTGGTCAGGCTGCCGGGATTCATCAGGTACACGTCGCCGACCTGTGTGTACGCACTGCGGTGGGTGTGGCCGTAGAAGGCACCGATGCAGTCATTTTCAAGGGCTTTATAATAAAGATTCTGCTGGCTGAAATCCACATTTTCCATGTGACCGTGGGTAATCAGGAAATTGCCGTACTCGGTTTCCAGTATGGACCAGTTGTCATCGCCGAATCCTCCGTCACAGTTGCCTTTGACCCAAGCCACATGAACTCTCAGCCTTGCCTGGATCTCCAGGGCATCGCTGCTGTAGTCCCCGCAGTGGACGATAAGGTCCAGAGGAGCCTCTGCAGCCAGTTTTTTATATATTTCGTATACACGGCCGCACTGACCGTGGGTATCGCTCACAACTAAAATTCTCATTTGAAAAAATCGCCTCTGTTTCTGCAAATTTTAAGTTTATTTGTATAGTATAACATAGAAAAAGCCGCAAAACTATGGTAAACTTAATTTATTAAGTGCAGTTTTTCAAAAAACGGACTGCACATGCAGGAGGCGCACCATGATACGTGAAATCCGAAAAAAATTAGTAATTCTGGGTAACAGGCTCCCTTTTGCTCAGCATACTAAAGACTATATGGACCATCTGGAAAGGGTGGACTGGATTCACATGAATCTTAAACTGGACGGAAGTCCGCTTACACGTAATAATATAGAGGGGATTCTGGAAGGAGAAATGGTTCTGAGCGCCGGAATCATGGACCATGTACTTATTGAAAGGCTGGACCGGCTGCAAGCGATGATTTACGCCGCTGCCGGGGCAGATGAATCCATCAGCAATGTGCTGTCTGCAAGGCTGGCCTTTGAATTCTGTGACGGGGACATTGAGGCGGCGCAGCTTCGCAAGAGTACGCCTACTCTGCAGCAGTTTTCGTACACTCCGGTGCTGCCTGTATATATCCTGCCGCAGCTGACACAGCTTCTCGCAGATGCGGACTGGCAGGGTGAGTTCGACAATCCTTTTCTCAAAGCTGCACGGCTGCATAACGGCTTCATGGCAATCTGGCCATATAAAGAAAACAACGAAGTCCTGGCAAGGGCGCTTATGGAATACTATCTGGTAAAGCAGGGTTTTCCGATGGTTCCGCTGGAAATGACAGAAACTGAGTATAACAGCCAGTTTGTCAGCTATCTTAAAACCGGTGACTGCACTTTCCTTGCGGATTCTCTTGCCAGAGCCGTCCATGACAGGCTGGAGCTGATGATTCAGCTGACTGCATATTAAACATTTATTTGAGCTAAAAATAGTTGAAAAAGATTACTTTACTGCGATATAATAAAGTAATAAATAAACGAGGATAGTTTACTTACAGAGGTATTATTATGACCGAGAGAAGAATCAAAATAACCAATCAGTATGTAAAAACAGGGCTGACTTTTTTTATTGTGGGTGTTGCGCTGATTGCTGCATATTATACACTTACTCATCCGAAAATGGTTCTTGGTGCATTTGACAGAATTAATGATATTCTGTTCCCGTTCTATCTGGGTGGTGTTATGGCTTATCTGATGTGCCCTGTTTATAACAGTACAACCAGAGCAGTTTATAAAATAACCAAGGGCAGATTTGCACATCCTATCAGTGACCTTAAAGTGGCAAGAGCGGCGGCTTCGCTGGTGTCTGTGGTGACCATTGTTGCAGTGGTTTCAGGTCTTGTATGGATGGTTCTTCCTGACCTCTGGGAAAGTATTATGGGCCTCATAGCAAACCTTCCGGATACTGTAACGAAGGTAAGCAACTGGGTTCAGCTTAATCTGGATGAAAACCCTCAGCTGGCGGCTTTTCTGGGAGATAAGCTGGACAGCATTTACGATACTGCAATTTCATGGGCGCAGACCAAGCTGGTTCCTAATGTTGAGGCTATCCTCAGCAATGTTTCAGTGGGTGTAATCGGCACTTTCGGTGTGATTATCGATGTTTTTGTGGCACTTATTATCTGCGTGTACATTCTTAACAGCAAGGAAATTTTCGTTGCACAGACCAAGAAAATGATTCTGGCACTTTTCAAACCTCAGAGAGCTGAAAACATTTTTGAACTGGGCAGAATCACCAATGAAACATTCGGCGGTTTCATCAACGGAAAAATCATAGATTCTATAATTATAGGCATAATATGTTTTATAGCAATGACACTGCTGAAGCTGCCTCTGACCATGCTTATCAGTGTGGTTATAGGGGTAACCAATGTAATTCCTTTCTTCGGACCATTTATCGGAGCTATTCCATCCATTATTATTCTGCTGCTCATTGATCCTGTTGCTGCGCTGAAATTTGCAATTATGGTGCTGGCGCTGCAGCAGCTTGACGGAAATATTATAGGACCTAAGATTCTGGGCAAGTCTACAAATCTGGCAAGCTTCTGGGTTATGTTTGCAATCATAGTTGCAGGCGGACTTTTCGGTTTCGTGGGAATGGTGCTGGGAGTACCTGTATTTGCAGTAGTGTACACATATATCAGAAGAGGAATAAACAACAGACTTGCAGAAAAGGAACTTCCTACAGACACATTGCTGTACGAAGATTTCAGCAAGTATAAGCTGGAAGATTTTGATAAGGAGGCCGTTTTTGGAGAAGGCAATAATGATAAATAAGCTGAAAGCAATGGGACTTAATCTCATTGAAGATGCAGACATGAGCAGATATACTTCTTTCAGAGCAGGAGGTCATGCCGCTGCTCTTGTTGAAGTTGAAACAAAAGATGAACTGAAGGCTGTTCTTCAGTTTGTAAATAAAGAAAATATCCCGCACATCATGCTTGGCAACGGTTCAAACATGCTGTTCAGGGACAGCGGATATGAGGGACTGGTAATCAGACTCAGCCAGACAGGATTTGATTATATAGAATATTCCGATGAAGAGGCCTGTACAGTCCATGTGGGCACTGCCATGAAAAACGGTGTACTGGCCAAGATTCTGCAGCAGGATGGTCTGGCAGGTTTCGAGTTTGCCAGCGGCATTCCGGGCAGCATCGGCGGCGCTGTTTTTATGAATGCAGGCGCTTACGGCGGAGAGATGAAAGACATTGTAAAGTCCGTAAAAGCAATTTCACCTGACGGACTGGAAGAACGCATTTTTACTGCAGAAGAAATGGATTTCAGCTACAGGCACAGCATCCTCGAAGAAAACGGTTACATAGCCGTGGAAGTCACCATGGAGCTGAAAAAGGGCGACAAGGAAGAAATAGCAGCCTGTATGAAGGAGCTCCTTGAAAAACGTAATTCCAAGCAGCCTGTTAACTATCCGTCTGCAGGAAGTACTTTCAAGCGGCCGGAAGGGTATTTTGCAGGCAAGCTTATTGAAGATGCAGGTCTCAAAGGCCTTACTGTAGGAGGTGCACAGGTTTCAACCCTTCACAGTGGTTTTGTAATCAACACCGGCGGTGCAACTGCCACCGATATCCTGCAGCTTATGGCACTGGTTCAGAACACGGTTTATGACAAATTCGGCGTTATGCTGGAACCGGAGGTAAGAATCATTGGATAAATTTGATGATATAATTTCGAAATACAGAATGGCATATGACCATCATACCCATACAGTCTATTCCCACGGAAAGGGTACCATAGAAGACAATGTCCGCGTGGCAGCACTCAAAGGTCTTACGTCCATAGCGATTACCGACCACGGCCCGGGGCATCTGACCTATGGAATAAAGATGAAGCAGCTGGACCAGATGAGAGCAGACATCAAGGCTCTGGAAGAAAAGTATCCTTCCGTAAAGGTTCTTCTGGGCGTTGAGGCCAATACCATCCGCCGCAAGCCTTATCTTGATGTGACACCTGAAGAGGGCCGCAGATTTGATATTCTACTTGCGGGTTATCATTTCGGTATTCTTGGTGCAGGTATGGTGACCAACTATATGAACAGCAAGGCAGGCATGTTTGAAGGGGATTATTCATCGCTCAGGGTGAAGAATACCGCCATGATTGTAAATGCACTTTACTACAACGAAGATGAGGGTAATCATATCAGCATTCTGACCCATCCGGGGGACAAAGGGCCTTTTGATATCCAGGATATCGCAAGAGCCTGTCAGGATACAGGCACTCTCATTGAAATCAACGACAAACATCACCATCTCACAGTGGAAGAAATACAGACTGCATCAGCATTCGACGTAAAATTTGTAATCAGCAGCGATGCTCACATACCGGAAAAGGTAGGCTCATTTGAGGGACCTTTCAGACGTGCACTTGAAGCAGGCCTGGATCCGGCGAGAATCGTCAATCTTGAAAAAATCTAAGAGGAAAAAAGATGGAAGTAGTAATTATAACCGGCCTTTCCGGCGCCGGAAAAACCAAGGCGGCCGACTGGTTTGAGGACAAGGGCTATTATTGTATCGACAATATGCCGCCGGCTCTCATTAAGAATTTTATTGACCTGAGCCTGGCAGGACAGAGAGAAGTCAAAAAAGCAGCTTTCGTTATCGACATACGCGGAGGTCAGTTTTTCGGTGACCTTAAAAGCAGCATAACAGCCCTTGAGACCGACGAAAATGTGGATTTCAGAATTCTGTTCATTGAGGCTTCAAATGAGGCTCTTATCCGCAGATATAACGAAACAAGGCGTATGCATCCTCTTTCTGCCGCGGCTACAACTCAGGAAGCCATTGAGGCTGAGCGTGAGCAGCTTGCAGAACTGCGTGCCTACGCTCATTACATCGTGGACACTACCACACTTAAAGTAGCTGACCTGAACTCAGAGCTGGACAAACTTTTCAGCCAGGATGGCGAAAAAGATACTTTCATCCTCAATATCATGTCATTCGGATACAAACACGGTATACCCGCTGAAACCGACTGGACTCTGGATATGCGTTTCATACCGAACCCATACTACGTTCCGAGCCTGAAAAAGCTCACAGGCAACAATAAAAAGGTTTCCCAGTATGTGCTGAAGCAGGATATTACTAAAGAATTTATCAACCGAACGACAGAAATTATTGATAAACTCATTCCGTGTTACATCAAGGAAGGCAAGTACAGCCTAACCATTGCAATAGGCTGCACCGGCGGACAGCATCGTTCGGTGGCGGTTGCAAATGAACTTCACAGAATTTTTACTGAAAAAGGTCGCAGAGTAACACTTGAACATCGTGACATATAGTGGTATAATGAATTTGTACGTAATTTAATCGTGTTAAAACTATAGTTTTATTTAAAAAAGGAGATATAGACCAATGGACAAATTAATCATCAGTGCTTGTATTTGTGGTGCAGAAGTAACTAAGGAACAGAACCCAGCAGTACCTTACACAGTAGAAGAAATCGTAAGAGAAGCTAAGTCAGCTTATGATGCTGGTGCTGCTCTAATCCACCTTCACGTAAGATGGGACGACGGTACTCCAACTCAGGACACTGCTAGATTCCAGGAATGTGTAGACGCTATCAGAAAAGAATGCCCAGACGCTATTATCCAGCCTTCAACAGGTGGCGCAGTTGGTATGACTGACCTTGAAAGATTAGCTTCCACAGATATCGTTCCTACACCAGAAATGGCTACTTTAGACTGCGGTACTTGCAACTTCGGCGGCGACGAAATCTTCGTTAACTCCGACAACACAATCATCAACTTCGCTAAGATTATGCAGGAAAGAGGCATCAAGCCAGAATGTGAAGTATTTGATAAGGGTATGATCGACCTTGCTATGAAGACAGCTGGCAAGAAGGGTTACCTTACAAGACCAATTCACTGGGACTTCGTACTCGGCGTTCAGATGTCTGCTACAGTAAGAGACTTAGCATTCATGGTAGATTCCATTCCAGAAGGTTCAACTTGGACTGCAACAGGTCTTGGTAAGAACTGCTGGAACATCGCAGCAGCTACAATCGCTATGGGCGGTCACGTAAGAGTAGGTTTCGAAGACAACCTCTACTTAGAAAAGGGCGTTTTAGCTAAATCCAACGGCGAATTAGTAGAAAAGGCTGTTAAGCTTGCTAAGATTATCGGCAGAGAAATCGCTACTCCAGCTGAAGCTAGAGAAATCTTAGGCTTAGCTCCACTTAAGTAATTAAGTACATAACTGAATAAGCATATAAAAAGAGACGGTCAGCGGCCGTCTCTTTTTGTGTATAATGTTCAAAGTTAAAGTTCCACATCGTCCATCATGATATGGAGAATTTCGATATCAGTTTCTTTCATGCCGACGCGGCCTACATAGCCGATGCTCTTGATGGTATCTTCGATATTGTCCTGGATGATACCGTCGCCGCCGGAGAAAGAACGTCCAAGCATGCTCATCTGGTGACCAAGAATTGCAGCATCCACTGCGGAAGCAATCTTGGCAGCGCAGGAAGCTTTGGCGCCGTCACAGACGATGCCTCCTACATTGGCAAGGGTATTGATGATTGTGTTGCAGATCTGCTCAAAAGTGCCGCCGGCAAGATATGTGATGGCACATCCTGCAGCGCAGGCAGCAGTAACGGCGCCGCAGAAAGCGGAAAGGCTTCCTATATAATGCTTGAGATGAATTGCTGTAAGGTTGCTGATGAGCAGGGCGCGGTAAGTTTTTTCTTCGGAGATGCCCCACTTGTCCGCATACTGAAGTACCGGCAGGGAAACTGTCATTCCCTGGTTGCCGCTGCCGGAATTAATTACTACCGGCAGGCTGCATCCGCCCATTCTTGCATCGGAACCTGCTGCTGCGTAAGCTCTGGCTCTTGTACGGACATCTTCAGGGTAGCAGTCCAGAAGGGTTTTGCCCACCTGTGCGCCGTAGGTATTGGAAAGACCTTCACGGGCGATGGCGGAGTTCATTTCAATCTGTGAATCAAGCAGCGGCTTTACTTCGGCAAGGTCAACAGTATTGGCAAAGTCCACGATACCTTCCATGGTAAGTGTCCACGGCTTGTTGTTTTCTTTTTCTTTCTGCATGTCAGCATACTGGCTGAGCTGGTATATTATATGGCCGTCTCTTGTCATTTCGGCAATCATTGTGTGGCGGTTTACGATTGTTACGCTGGCAGTATGACCGCCTGCATTTACAGTTGCCACAATATAGAGGTTTGCAACATTTTCCTGGAGCTGGCAGCTGAAGAAACCTTCATCGAGAAGTTTTCTGGTCTCTGCGATGTGCTCATCCGTAACGGAAGAAAGCACTTCCAGGGCCAGGTCGGCATTGCCGCCCACTACGCCGAGTACTGCCGCAGCTCCGACACCTTTCATGCCGCCTGAATTTGGAACCAGCACACCTTTTACGTTTTTGATGATATTGCCGCTGCAGCGGATATCGATGTGTTCAGGCATCTGACCCAGAACCTGACGTGCTTTGGCAGCAGCGTATGCGATGGCTATAGGTTCGGTACAACCGAGAGCAGGGACCAGTTCGCTGTATAGTAAATCAATAAGTTCTTTTTTCTGTAAATTATTCATAGCTGTAATTCTCCGGTAAATTTAATATAGTCAATAACATTATAATTGGGGCTTTATTTTTTGTCAAACTGCAATAAGGCTTTTATTGAAGTGAAAACTCTGTTATAATTTAATGGTTATTAGCAATTTATTAACAACGCAAAGGAGTAAAAGACACGGAAATGATTATTTCTTATGGAAATCCGGTATGGATGTGCATGCTGGTATATATGGTAATTCTCACAATTGCATTGTACTTTATACTGCGGAATATGCCGCAGGAAAAGAAACGCAGGATTCTGCTGGGAACAGGGATTTTCCTCATGGTAATGTTCTACGTTCAGCGTTATTTCATGCTTACAGACCCGCGTTTTATGGAAATGTACGGAAGCGGCTGGGATACCAAGATTGTAAACCTGCTGCCGTTCCACCTCTGCTATGCCAGTCTGGTTCTGTTCATTGCAGGTCTTGCTCTGAACAAAAAAGCTCTTCAGACTTTCTGCTTTTTCGTAAGCCCTGTGGGTGCAACCATGGCTCTTCTTGTGCCGGATGTTTATGCTCTGGATGTTTCAATTTTTGAACCGGCAGTGCTCATGTTCTATCTGAGTCACGGAGCTCTTGCAGCAATTTACTGGAATATAGGTTTCCAGGGTTTTGCGGAAATCAGCTGGAAAGGCGCGGAAAAGGCGGTTGCCATTGCAGGCGTACTTTATGTTGTTATGTTCGGTGTAAATGTTATCGGACAGAGCTGCGGAATTGACAGCATGAACTATTGCTATTCCTACGGTCCGGAAGGAAATGCACTTCTTGAAATATTCTGGTCCTGGATTCCTGTGCCGGGACTGTACCTGTTCATACCTTGCATAGTAATATCTCTGGTGTGGACAACATTTGTGAACCTGTGCGCAAAGGCACTTAATTTCATAAAGCGGTAATAAAAAATGGCGGAGATTACTCCGTCATTTTTTCCTGCTTTACCTTGTGGTCGATGATGTGGCGGGAGGCCAGCTCTTTGCGGACATCTTCAAGGGAAATACCCATTTCAACCATCATAACCATCACGTGATATGCCAGGTCGGCGATTTCGTAGATGGTTTCTTTTTTGTCATCGGCCTTGGAGGCGATGATTACTTCGGTGGATTCTTCACCGATTTTCTTGAGAATTTTATCTATGCCCTTCTGGAAAAGGTAGGTGGTGTAGGAGCCTTCAGGCATATCGGTCTTGCGGCCCTGAAGAAGCTCATAAAGTCCATCCATGGAAAACTCATTCTTGCCTTCGGCCTTGTACAGTGGCTCGAAGAAACATGATTCGCTGCCGGTGTGGCATGCAGGACCGTCTTTTTCAACCATTACTACCAGAGCATCTTTGTCGCAGTCAGCAGTGATTGAGACGATGTGCTGGTAGTTGCCGCTGGTTTCGCCTTTGAGCCAGAGTTCCTGACGGGAGCGGCTGTAGAAGCAGGTCAGGCCTTTTTCCATAGAGATTTCAAGGCTTTCACGGTTCATATATGCCAGGGTGAGCACCTGTTTGGAAAGGGCATCCACAACAATTGCAGGGATGAGCCCGCGGTCGTCAAATTTTAATTCGTCAATATTTATCATATCTATAACCTCACAGTAATACCGTTTTTATCAAGATCTTCTTTCAGGTCAGTGATGGCAACTTCTCCGAAGTGGAAGATAGATGCTGCAAGACCTGCTGATACTTCAGGAACCTCATTGAAGAGGGTGGTGAAGTCGCCGATACTGCCTGCACCGCCTGAAGCGATGACAGGGACTGAAACTACTTCGCATACTGCCTTGAGCATTTCAAGGTCAAAGCCTTTTTTTACGCCATCAGTGTCGATGGAGTTTACAACAACTTCGCCGGCGCCGGCTTCTACGCAGCGTTTAATCCAGCTGATGGCTTCCATGCCGGTGTCTTCCCGGCCGCCTTTGGCAAACACATGGAATTCACCGTCCACACGCTTCACGTCCACGGAAAGGACCACGCACTGGTCGCCGTATTTTTTCGCAGCCTGGCCGATAAGGTCAGGGTTTTTGATTGCGCCGGAGTTTACGCTGACTTTGTCCGCACCGCACTTGAGCACCCGGTCAAAGTCCTCCAAAGTGTTAATTCCGCCTCCCACTGTCAGTGGTATGAAAATCTGTGATGCCACTTCAGTCAGAATATCGGTGAAAAGTTTGCGCTCCTCGAAAGAAGCAGTTATGTCATAAAAGACCAGTTCGTCAGCACCATTGTCGCTGTAGTACTTTGCCAGTTCAACGGGTGATGATACGTCGTTTAAATCTTTAAAGTTGACCCCTTTAACCACGCGGCCGTTTTTTACGTCCAGGCAGGGGATAATTCTCTTGGTTATCATTGGGATACCTCCAGGGCTTTGGCGAGGTCAATGGCGCCTGTGTAGTAGGCTTTGCCGATGATTGCGCCGTAAAGGTTCATTTCGGCCAGGGCTTTTACATCGTCAATGGACGATACTCCGCCTGATGCGATAATGTTGATGTGCAGTTCTTCAGAAAGCTGGCGGTAAAGCTCCCTGTTTGTACCTTTCATGGCACCGTCCTTGGAAATGTCGGTGCAGATAATGGTCTTCACGCCCAGCTCCTGCATTTTACGGCAGAACTCCATGCCATCGTGTTCGGATTTTTCGGTCCAGCCTTTGATGGCCACGTAGCCGTCTTTGATATCCACACCAACAGCGATTTTTTCACCGTAAGTTTCAACAGCTTTCTTAAGAAAGTCAGGGTCGTTCACTGCAGCGGTTCCTAGGATTACACGGTTTACACCGGCATCAAGATATGTTCTGATTACTTCCATGGAACGTATGCCGCCGCCGACTTCGATGAAGAGGCTGGATTCTGCACGGATCTGCTTGATTGTTTCAATGTTTGGAGTTGTGCCGGACTTGGCACCTTCCAGGTCCACAAGGTGGATAAACTTGGCACCGGCAGCTTCAAAATCCTTTGCGATTTCAGCAGGCTGGGTGCTGTAAATGGTCATCTGGTCGTAGTCGCCTTTGAAGAGGCGCACGGCACAGCCGCCGAGAATGTCTATTGCAGGAAATATATTCATACTTATTCTCCTAACTCACAGAATGCTTTTAAAATTGAAAGACCAACTTTGCCGCTCTTTTCAGGGTGGAACTGGCAGCCGTAGATGTTGCCTTTCTGCACGGAAGCAGTGACAGGAATGCCGTACTCTGCAGTTGCAGTGGTGCTTTCCTCACAGTCAATGCCGTAGAAAGAGTGGACGAAGTAAACGCAGTCGCCTTCTTTAAGATATTTGAAAATCGGGCTCTTTTTTTCTGTAAAATTCAGTCCGTTCCAGCCGATGTGAGGAATATTCAGGCCTTCAGGAATGCGGCCTTCCATACCCACGATTTTGCCGGGGATAAGGCCAAGACCTTTATGAACACCGTACTCGTGGCTTTCCTCGAAGAGAAGCTGCATGCCCAGACAGATGCCCATGAGCGGCTTGCCTTTGCCGGTTTCTTCGTAAATTACTTTATCAAGTCCGGATTGGAAAAGCTTAGCGGCAGCATCGCCGAAAGCTCCCACACCGGGGAGAATCAGTTTGTCGGCATTTCTGATAACCTCAGGGTCTCCTGTAACAACCGCTTCGCCGCCTACTGCTCTGATGGAGGAGGAAAGGGAAAAGAGGTTGCCCACGCCGTAATCAATAATCGCAATCATTATAACACTCCTTTGGTTGAAGGGATTTCGTCAGCAAAGTCAGGGTCGATGGCAACAGCAGCTTTCAGCGAACGGGCCACCGATTTAAAAGCACCTTCGATAATGTGGTGAGAGTTTGTGCCTGCCAGCTGGCGGATGTGGAGAGTAACCTGTGCGTTTCTGACAAAGCCAAGCCAGAATTCTTCCACAAGCTCAGTATCGAAATCCCCGACTTTTTCTGTCGGAATTTCAAGACTGTAGCCAAGGTAACTGCGGCCGCTGATATCGACAGCACTCATGATAAGGGCTTCGTCCATAGGAAGGATGAAGCTGCCGTAGCGAGTGATGCCTTTTTTGTCGCCGATGGCCTGGGCAAAAGCCTGTCCAAGGACGATGCCGATGTCCTCAGCAGTGTGGTGGTAGTCCACGTAGGTGTCGCCTTTGCAGGTTACGTCCAGATCAAATCTGCCGTGACGGGCGAATAATGTAAGCATGTGGTCAAGAAAACCGCAGCCTGTGTCGATGGTACTTTTGCCGCTGCCGTCAAGATTTATTTCCAGATTAATGTCGGTCTCGGCTGTTTTGCGGATAATCTGATATCCTCTTGCTTTTTTATCGTATATATTTGCCATAATCAGGCCTCCAGTATATTTTTAATAGTATTTACCAGAATCGTCATTTCATCATCTGTTCCGATGGTGATACGGTTGAAGTCTGAAATTTTCGGATCAGAGAAGTGGCGGATAAGAATTCCACGCTTCTTCAGTTCTTCATAAAGCTCCTGACCGCCGATTCTGCCTGACTTGGCAAAGATAAAGTTTGCCTTGGACGGAATCACTGTGAAACCCAGTTTTTCAAGTTCTGCAGTGGTACGGTCACGTGTTGCCATGATGCGGCGGCAGTTTTCCATATAATAATCGTTTTCCCTGATGGCCGCTTCGCCTGCTGCCAGAGTGAGGCGGTTCACATTGTACGGATTGGTTGAGAATTTGATTCTCTTAAGATCCGAAATCAGCTCTTCATCAGCAAAGGCAAATCCGAGACGGGCACCGGCCATGGAGCGTGACTTGGAAAAAGTCTGTACGACCAGCAGGTTCTTATACTTTTTAATCAGCGGGTAGCATGACTGTCCGCTGAAGTCCACATAGGCCTCATCAATTACAACCACATTGTCAGGGTTGGTCTGGAGAATCTTTTCGATGTCTTCCAGTGAAATTGTTCTGCCGGTAGGTGCGTTAGGGTTTGCAATTACTGTGAAGCAGCCCAGCCCGCAGTAGTCTTCAGGGTCGATGGAAAAATCCTCTCTGAGAGGAATCTTCCTGCATTCAATGCCGTAAAGCTGGGCAAATACCTTGTAAAAACCGTAGCTGATTTCAGGAAAGGCTGCTTTGCCGCCCTCGGTGAAGGCCATGAATGCGAAGTTTAAAATATCGTCAGACCCGTTGGAAAGGTAAATGTTTTCCGGGTTTACGCCGTACAGCTTTGCAATTGAATTCTTCAGATTTTTACACTCAGGGTCTGAGTAAAGTCTGAGAAGTTCTGCCTGGTCTGCGTTTACAGCTGCAAGTACTGCCGGTGATGGCGGATAAGGTGATTCGTTGGTGTTGAGCTTGATGTATTTCATGTCCCTTGGCTGTTCGCCGGGTGTATATACCTCAAGCTCTGTATATTTTGAATTTAAAAATCTACTCATTTTTGTGCCTCTTCTGTGTGTTTTATTCTTCGAAACGGATGGTAGCGCTCTTGGCGTGAGCGTCCAGACCTTCCTTGCCTGCGAAGTATGCTATGTCGTAAGCAACTTTTTCAAGAGCCTCTTTAGTGTAGTAAGTGTACTGGGACTTCTTCACGAAATCGTCCACCGAAAGAGGACTGGAGAAGCGGGCTGTGCCGCTTGTAGGAAGTGTGTGGTTAGGTCCTGCGAAATAGTCTCCCAGAGCTTCAGGACAATATCTTCCCATGAAGATTGAACCTGCGTGCTTAACCTTGTCCAGATAGTCAAAAGGCTGGTCCACACAAAGCTCCAGGTGTTCCGGTGCGATTTCGTTGGCAATGTCAATGGCCTTCATCAGGTCATCTGCTACGATGATTTTGCCGTTGTTATCGATGGAAACACGGGCGATTTCTTCTCTCGGAAGGAGAGCCAGCTGACGTTCAAGTTCAGCGCTTACAGCCTTTGCGAAGTCCATGTCGTCTGTAACAAGAACTGCGCTGGCGTTTTTGTCGTGTTCAGCCTGGGAAAGCATGTCGGCTGCAACGTATACAGGATTGCTCCTGCCGTCAGCCACTACGAGGATTTCTGAAGGACCTGCAATCATGTCGATGGCAACCATGCCGAAAACCTGCTTCTTGGCTTCTGCCACGAAGGCATTGCCGGGACCTACGATTTTATCAACCTTAGGGATTGTTTCTGTGCCGTATGCCAGAGCAGCAACTGCCTGGGCACCGCCTGTCTTGAAGATGCGGTTTGCACCGGCGATTTTGGCTGCTGCCAGAATTACAGGGTTTACTTTGCCGTCAGCTCCCGGAGGAGTTGTGATGCAGATCTCCTGACATCCTGCTATTTTTGCGGGGATTGTGTCCATGAGAACTGTGGAAGGGTAAGCTGCTGTGCCGCCGGGAACATAAAGGCCGACTTTTTCGATAGGCATTACCTTCTGGCCCATGATTACTCCGTCTTTTTCACTGATGATGAAACTGTTTCTTACCTGCTTTTCATGGAAAGTGCGGATGTTTGAAGCTGCATCCTGAAGGATTCTGATAAACTCAGGATCTACTGCCGCAAAAGCTTCATCAATTTCTTCCTGGCTTACTTCCAGAGACTGAAGGTCTGCACCGTCAAATTTACGGCAGTATTCCAATAAGGCTTTGTCGCCGTTTGCTTTTACATTTTCAATGATTTCCGACACGATGCCGGAAACGTCTGCCTGCACATCGGTACGGGCAAATATTTCTGAATTAGGAACTTCTCCGTATCTGTAAATCTTAATCATTTTTTGTATTCCTCACTTGTCCGGCCAGGCCGGCTTTGATTTTTTCTATGGTTTCATTTTTGAACTGGTAGCTTGCCTTGTTGGAAATCAGTCTTGCGCTGATCGGAACGATGGTTTCTATGGGCTCCAGATTGTTTTCGTAAAGGGTTTTGCCGGTCTCAACTATGTCCACGATTACATCGGAAAGGTTGAGAATCGGGGCGATTTCGATAGAACCGTTGAGGTGGATGATGTCGATTTCGCGGCATTTCTTGGCGTAAAACTCTTCAGCAATGCGGGAAAACTTGGTCGCTACTCTCAGCGGGGCATCGCTGTTGTCGCGGAATCCCTTGGCTGCGGCCACAGCCATGCGGCATTTTCCGATGTTCAGGTCCAGAAGTTCGTAAACATCAGGCTGGTACTCCAGAAGTATGTCCTTACCGGCAACGCCGATGTCTGCTGCGCCTCGTTCGACGTAAATTGCCACGTCAGAAGGCTTTACCCAGAAAAATCTCAGCCCCAGTTCTTCGTTTTCAAATATAAGTTTGCGGTTTTCTTCGCGGATGGAGGGACAGCTGAAGCCTGCAGCCTCAAACATGTCGTAAACCTTTTCTCCAAGTCTGCCCTTGGGAAGGGCGATATCTATCATTTTCATGTCTGTTATTTTGCTCCTTTTCCTGCGATGCTGAGTACCTGACGGTATGTAATATCCTGCGGGATTTCGCTGCAGATGCGCACGGAAGTGTTGTCAAATGAAAGGGTTTCCGCCGCTCGTATTGCTACTGCGATATCGTCTCCGGCAAGGAGAATGATATCAACATCGTATTCTCTGTCATCTCCGCCCAGACGCTTAAGCGCGTCCAGGTAAACAGCAAAGCCGACTGCTCTGGCCTTGCGGCCCATTTTTCTCATCAGATTATCGTACTGACCACCGGAAAGTATACCGGTAGGAACTCCGCTGATGTAGCCGCGGAAAGCGATTCCGCTGTAGTAGTTCATATTGTTGGTCAGTGAAAAGTTCACCTTGGTATGCTTTGCGAAACTGGTAGAAGATATAAAGTTAAGTACAGTTTCAAATTCGGACAGTGCCTTTGCGGATTCTTCGCCGGTACATACCTTTCCGAAAGCTTCAAGGGCTTCTGCGAATGACTGGAAGTTACGGAAGAAAACTTCCAGTCTGGCTTTTTTCTCTTCACAGAGATTCAGTTCTTCAAATATCTGTTCCAGTTCGCCTGTGTTCTTGCTGATGATGCAGCTGAGAACCCGCTTTTCGGCCTTATGAGGAAGGGCAGCTTCGTCCAGAAGTGCTTCAAGCAGGCCAACATGGGAAATTTCAAATATATATTCATCGGAAATACTTTCCAGACTGCGGAGTGCAAGCATGATTACTTCACATACTTCCAGGCAGGTGATATCACCGATACACTCAAGTCCGGTCTGCTTGATTTCCTTGAAAGAATGGGCGCCTTTAGGGAGTCGGTAGACGTTTTCGTCATAGTACATTTTCTGTACATGGCCCGCAGCGTCCTGGGAATTATTTACAATGGAAAGGGTCACGTCAGGCTTGAGAGCCATGAGGCGTCCGTGGGTGTCTGTAAATGAGATGATTGCGTCAGAGATGAGGAAATCCTTGTTTTTAGCGTAAAGTGAATATTCCTCAAACTTGCTCATGGTGTACTGTGAATAGCCGAAACGGCGGTAAAGTGAGCGCAGTTTATAGGCAATCTCTTCGTCTTTTTTTAATACTTTTGGGTCAATCTGCATAGTAAAAACTCCTGTCATAAACATTACTTTACTACTTTATCAAAGTAAATAAGTAAAGTCAATGGTTTTTGATAAAAAAGATTGCACATTTTGGCGTACATAATGTATACTGAATATATATTAAGGAGGAAAACAAAATGTCTTTTGCTTCAGATACAAAAAACGAGCTTGCGCATATCGAACCGGAAAAGAAGTGCTGCATGCTGGCAGAGATTGCCGGCTTCATCCGTGTGGCCGGAAGTATAGGTCTTGCCGGTTTCGGTAAGTTCAAAATCAGAATTACTACAGAAAATCCTGCTGTAGCCCGTCACTATAAAAAACTTATCCAGGACTATTTTGGCATTGAAACCAAGCTGGAAATAGGCGAAAGTCACGGAGTAGGCAAAAATCACAGCAAATTTTCATATATTATAAATATTGATGCGGACAACCTTTCTGAACAGATTCTCCGTGAGTGCGGGATTCTTCTCATAAAGGAAGGTAATAACTATATTTCTGACGGTATTTATGCAGGTATCATCAGAACAAAATGCTGCAAAAAAGCTTACCTGCGGGGTGTTTTCCTGGCAGCAGGAACCATGAGCGACCCTGAAAAGAGTTACGACCTGGAGTTCGTTCTGGATTCACCGACCATGGCAGCTGACCTCAAGAAGATGATAAATTCCTTCGTTGACCTGAACTGCAAAGTTGTCCAGCGGGGCAAGAAGCATGTGGTCTACATGAAGAAAGCAGATTACATAAGTGACACTCTGGCAATAATGGGTGCCAGCAATCAGGTTTTCAGCATGGAAGAAACAAGAATCAAGAAGGAAATGGTCAATTCGGCCAAACGTATGAGTAACTGCGACAGTGCCAACATGGACCGAAGCATCGAGGCATCCATGAAGCAGGTCGAGGCAATTAAAAAAATCGACGAAATAAAAGGAATTGACAGCCTCAATGACAAACTCAGAGAAGTTGCCTATCTCAGACTGGAGCATCCGGATATGTCAATTGCGGCCCTGGGGGAACTTTGTGACCCGCCGCTGAAAAAATCAGGCATCAACAACCGGCTGAGAAGACTGGAAGAGATGGCAGCCAAACTTTGAAATACATAATATGAACTCTGAACCGCCTGTAAAATGGCGGTTTTTGCATGTGTAAAGAAAATGCTAAAAAAATATAAGTTTTTATTATTATTTTAATGTTTTAAAGTTTGAAAAATGTGGTAAAATTAGAATAAGCAATAATCTTATTATTTTGTTTTCATCAAAAAACTTAAAAGGCAGGAGGTGTGATGATGTCATTTGAAGCTATCACCATGATTAGCCAGGCAGAGGAAACTGCCAGAAAAGAATGCCTGCAGGCAGCGGCCAATGCCAGGGCAGCAGAAGAAAAGGCCCTTGAAGAAGGAAAAAATTCTGTTGCGGCAGCAGTTGCCAGGGCACGTGAAGAAATACAGAATAAACAGGCAGAACTGGAGGCTGAGGCTCATGCCAGAGCTAAGGTTCTGGAAGAAGAAACTGAGAAGCAGAAGGCTGCAATGCGTGCCGGTGCTGAAAAGAAACTGGATGCGGCAGCGATGCTTATCGTAGAAAGGATTGTGAACAGCTGATGGCAATTGTAAAAATGAAGAAGCTGCGGCTTATGGTTGCCAGTTCCCAGCGTGAAGAACTCCTCCGTGAGATCATGCTGCTGGGATGTGTTCAGGTAAGTCAGCCACCTCCTGAAGAGGAGAATGAGCAGAGTCTCCTGAGCCGGGCAGATGTTCCATATCTTCTGCAGCTTAAATCTGATCAGAACATGCTGGCGGGAAGCCTTGCAGTTCTGAAACGGTACGCTCCTGAAAAAGGAGGAATAGGAAGCCTGCTGTCACCTCTGCCAGAAGTGGCAACAGAAGTGCTTCTCGATGAACGTACCAAAAAAGAGGAACTTGAAACAGCAGAAAAGATTCTGGCTCTGGATGAACGTATCCGTAAAATAACAATTGACAGAACTGCCAGAATGGTTGAAATCCAGGGAATGGAACCTTGGGTATCACTGGACCTTCCTATGGAGGTAAGCAGTACTGAAACATCGGTAATTGTGCGCGGCACCATGCCGGCGGCAGCAGATCCGGGACAGGTACAGGCTGCTCTGGAAGCAGAAGCTGAAATGGCAGAACTCTTTACCGTTTCCAGTGACAAATCTTTCCACTATATGGTTCTGGTGAGCCATAAAGAGCAGCTGGAAAAGGCACAGGCAGTGCTCAGACCGCTGGGATTTACGGTTATGAATGCAGGCGAGTTCAGAGGAACTCCGGCGCAGATTATTGAAGAAGGTAAAAAGGCAATTGCAGCCTGGGATGAAGAGGAATCAGAATGCAGAGAGCAGCTGGCATCCATGGGTGTCCATCGCCAGGCACTGAAACTGAGATTTGATGCCATGTCCGCGGAAATTGCACAGGCAGAGGCCGAAAGCAGGCTTCTCTGCACAGAAAGCGTTTCCATACTGGAAGGCTGGGTGCCTGCAGCAGATGAGCCGAAGCTGGCTGCACTGCTTGAAAAGTACGACTGTGCATATGATACCGAAGATCCTGCGGAGGACGAATATCCTCAGGTACCGGTACTTCTCAAGAACAGCGTGCTTACGCGGAGCCTCAATGCAGTTACAGAAATGTACAGCCTGCCTGCATACGACGGAATCGACCCTAACCCTTACATGACGCCGTTCTTTATTTTCTTCTATGGAATGATGATGGCGGACATGGGTTACGGTATACTGATGGTTCTCATATGCCTGCTGGTACTTAAACTCAAAAAACCTGCAAGGGGCATGAGAAACTTCTTTGAACTTTTCCTGTGGTGCGGTTTTGCAACCATTGCATGGGGCGCAGTGACCGGCGGTTTCTTCGGAGATGCACCTCTTCAGGTAGCAAAAATTTTAAATCCTGATACCACATTCACCGGTCTTCCGTCGCTGATTAATCCGCTGGAAGATACAGTAATGATTCTTGTAGGATCAGTGGCACTGGGATTTGTCCACATTATAACCGGTACAGTAATAGGTTTTGTGGATAATATAAAGAGAGGCGAGTGGAAAACAGCTATCAATGACCAGGTTGCATGGTGGGTTGTTTTCGCAGGAATCGGATGCCTTGTCCTCGGACTGGGACCTTGGGTTCTGGCTCTTGGAGGAGCACTGGTAGTACTTGGTTCTTTCCTCACAAACCAGGGTATCGGAAAGGTAACAGGCCTCTTCGGCGCATTGTATAACAATGTTACAGGATACTTCGGCGACCTGCTTTCATACGCGCGACTTATGGCGCTCATGCTGGCAGGCAGCGTTATCGCCCAGGTATTCAACACACTCGGTGCAATTCCGGGCAATATAATCGTTTTCCTGATTATATCAATTGCCGGAAATGCACTCAATCTGGGATTAAACTTGCTGGGATGTTTCGTACACGACCTGAGACTTCAGTGTCTGGAGTTCTTCGGCAAGTTCTATAAAGACGGCGGTATTCCGTTCCGTCCTTTAAACATTCAAACAAAATATGTAAGTATCACGAACAATAAGGAGGAAGTATAATGGGATTCTTTGAAGCTTTTGGTGGTATGGCCCTCGGTTTTCTGGGCGCAGGTCTTGCAGCAGCACTTTGCTGTATCGGTTCAGCTAAAGGTACAGGATGTGCAGGTGAAGCAGGTACAGGTCTGCTTTGCGAAGACCCTGGCAAGTTCGGTAAAGTTCTGATTTTACAGGTTATTCCTGGTACACAGGGCCTTTATGGTCTGGTAGTATGGTTCTTCGCATGTTTCCGTATGGGTATGCTCAACGGTACTGCAGCTGACCTGACAGTTATGCAGGGCCTTCAGTATTTCGTAGCATGTATGCCTATCGCTCTGGGCGGATTCCTTTCCGCTATGGCACAGGGCCGCGTTGCAGCAGGTTCCATTAATATTCTGGCTAAGCAGCCTGACCACTGGTCAAAGGGTATGGTACTGTGTATCACAGTAGAATTCTACGCGATTCTGTCCCTGCTGGCTTCCATGCTGATGATTCTCAACATCTAGGCACAGCCGGAGGTTAAAAATCTTAAGAAAGGAAGCCGCATATGAAAGGTATAGAAAAAATCACGGCGCGCATTGCGGCTGATGCGGAAAAAGAAAAGGCAGCTCTCTGGGAAGCTGCATCAGAGCGCATCGAAGAAATCCGTGCCGAATATGAAAAGAAAGCTGACGATGCATACCAGGAGCATATGCGCACAGGACTGCGCGATGCTGAGCAGTATGCCTCCCGCATAGAAAGAACCGCACAGCTTGAAACTAAAAAAGCAGTTCTGGCTCTGAGACAGGAAATGGTATCAGAAGCATTTAAGCTTGCAGAGTCAAAGATTACAGCAATGCCTGAGCAGCAGTACGTTGAGTACCTGACACGCAAGGTGCTGGAAACCGGCTTTGAGGGCGACGCACAGCTTGTTATGAACGAAAAGGATAAGGCTGGTGCTGGTCCTGTGGTTGTGGAAGCTGTAAATGCAGCCCGCAGAGAAGCCGGCCTTGAAGGTGTGCTGACTCTCGCTGATGACACTAAAGAAATGCTGGGCGGATTCATTCTCAGACAGGGCAATGTAGAAGTTAACTGCACTGTCGACATAATACTGGAACTGATTCGCGGAGAAGCGGCTGCACAGGTTGCCAAAGTTCTTTTTGAAGAATAGGCAGTGTGCAGCATGAACCTATCCCCGGTAAGGAGGTAAGGATTTGTCAAAAGTAAAAGATAAGGAGTACCTGGCACTGACAGCCATGCTGAGGGCCAGGGAAGCAAAAATGCTGGACCGGGACAGAATGGAGAGGATGCTTTCGGCAGGATTTGCAGACAGTGCCAAACTGCTGACAGACTGCGGATATGAAGATATGTCCGCTATGAATGCATCTGAAATCGACATTGCTCTCGGCGAACATAAAAAGAAAATATATGAAGAAATAACGCGTATGTGTCCTGAAACGGAACTGACAGATGTGTTCCGTATCAAGTATGATTATCATAATGCCAAGGCTCTTGTGAAAGCTTCCAGACTGGGAAGCAGCGCAGGCCACATTCTCAGCGATGCGGGCAGAGTTCCTGCAGACAGACTGAGAGAAGCCCTGGAAGAAGGAACTTTCAGCGGCATTCCTTCCAGGCTTGCGAAGGCCATGGAAGAGGCCCGGCTGGCACTTGCCAAGACAGGCAACTCACAGGCTGCAGAATTCATCATGGACAGGGCATATCATAAGGAACTGGAGGCTATTGCAGATTCACAGGGCAGCCAGTACCTGAAAGGATATGTTAAGATTCTCATCGATGGTGCAAACCTTGGCTCAGCAGTGCGTATGGTACGCATGAACAAGAGTGCTGACTTTATGATGACTGCTCTCTTTGAGGGAGGCAGCGTTTCAGCAGCTGCAGTGTGTGAAGCAGCGGCAGGCGGAGATGCTCTTGCAGAACTTTTCCGTGCCACTCCGCTGGCAGAAGCAGCAATGCTGGGAACAGAGGCAATGCGCGGAGGTTCAATGACCAGATTTGAGCTGGCCTGCGACAACGCAGTGACATCTTATCTGGGCAAAGCCAAATTAGTAAGTTTCGGAGCAGAGGCAGTTGTCTGCTACCTTGCCCGTCTTGAAAGTGAAATCACTGCAATCCGCATGATTCTCACAGGCAAGCTGGCCGGCATTGACCCTGCAGTAATCCGGGAAAGGCTGCGTGATCTGGATGCTTAAAATTGCAGTAATGGGCGGCAGAGAGACCGTCATGGGCTTCAAAGCACTGGGACTTGACGTTTTTCCGGTGGAAGAAGCAGAGGCAAAGGAAACTTTGCGCAGACTTGCTCATGGAGCAGACGGCAGCAATTATGCCATAATTTATGTCGAGGAAAATCTGGCTGCAGTGCTGGAAACAGAAATCGACAAGTATAAAGATAAGATAACACCGGCGATTATTTTAATCCCGGGTAAAAATGGTTCACTGGGCCTTGGACAGAACGCACTGAGAGCAGCTGTCGAACGCGCAGTTGGATCTGATATCCTTTAAAGAAGGTAGGTAAAGGAATGAGCGGAACAATCTTGAAAGTATCAGGTCCGCTGGTCGTAGCAAGCGGTATGAGCGACGCTAATGTAGCTGATATCGTCCGTGTAGGCGAGCAGCGCCTGGTTGGAGAAATACTCAATATGACAGGCGACAGAGCGTCCATTCAGGTTTACGAAGAAACTTCCGGTATCGGGCCGGGAGCAAAAGTAGAACCTATGGGACTGCCTCTGTCAGTAGAACTTGGTCCCGGAATGCTGGAAAACATCTACGATGGTATTCAGCGTCCTCTGCCTGAAATGAAGGCAATTTCCGGCGACACAATCTCAAGAGGTATGGATGTACCTGCTTTGAACCGTGAAAAGCTCTGGGACTTCGTACCTGTTGCAGGTATCGGCGACAAAGTGGTTGCCGGTGATGTGCTGGGTACAGTACAGGAAACAAGTGCAATCAGCCACAAAATCATGGTACCTAAGGGTGTATCCGGCGAAGTTGTAAAGATTGAGCAGGGTGAACACGTGGTATCCGATGTGATTGCAGTGGTAAAGGATGAAAAGGGTACTGAACACGAGCTGACAATGATTCAGCGCTGGCCGGTACGTATCCCTAGACCTTACTCACAGAAATTCACACCATCCCGTCCTATGAACTCAGGACAGCGTATCATCGATACACTTTTCCCTATCGCAAAGGGCGGTACAGCAGCTGTTCCCGGACCTTTCGGTTCAGGAAAGACAGTAGTTCAGCATCAGCTGGCCAAGTGGTCTGATGTGGACATCGTAGTTTACATCGGCTGCGGTGAACGTGGAAACGAAATGACCGACGTACTCATGGAATTCCCTGAGCTCAAGGACCCAAGAAACGGCGAACCTCTCATGAAGAGAACCGTACTGATTGCAAACACTTCTGACATGCCGGTAGCGGCCAGAGAAGCGTCAATTTATACAGGTATTACAATTGCAGAATACTTCCGTGACATGGGTTACGACGTAGCAGTACTTGCAGACTCCACATCCCGCTGGGCAGAAGCTCTCCGTGAAATGTCCGGACGTCTGGAAGAAATGCCGGGTGAAGAAGGTTACCCTGCGTACCTTGCTTCCCGTATCGCACAGTTCTACGAAAGAGCCGGCGTTGTGGAATGTCTTGGCAGCGACCACCGCAAAGGCAGCGTAACTGCCATCGGAGCAGTATCTCCTCCGGGCGGTGACCTTTCCGAACCGGTTGCACAGGCGACAATGCGTATCGTTAAGGTTTTCTGGTCTCTTGACTCCAGCCTTGCGTATGCACGTCACTTCCCTGCGATCAACTGGCTCAACTCATATTCACTTTATGTAGACACACTGGCTCCTTGGTACAACGAGCAGTTCGGTGAAAAATATATGGAAAACCGTACTCAGACCATGAGAATTCTGCAGATTGAAGAAGAACTGCAGGAAATCGTTCGTCTGGTAGGTGTGGACGCACTGAGCCACGATGAAAGACTTCTCCTTGAAACAGCCAAGAGTATCAGAGAAGACTTCCTGATGCAGAACGCTTTCATGGATGAAGACGCATACTCATCATATGCAAAACAGTTCAGACTTCTGGACTGCATCCTCAATTACGACAACCTGGGCAGAGAAGCACTTGAAAAGGGCGCAGACATGAACAAGCTCTTCAAGATTCCTGTAAGAGAAAAACTGGGCTACGCAAAGCTTGCTGATCCTGAAAAGTTTGAGGAAGAATACGATATTATCAACGAAGAAATGAAGGCTCAGATTGCAGCCGTTCTGGAGGGAGGCAGCGAAAATGATTAAAGAATATAAAACAATCCGTGAAATCGCCAGCCCTCTGATGATTGTAGAAGGCGTTGAAGGCGTTACCTACGATGAACTGGTGGAGATCGAACTTCCTGACGGTGAAAAGCGCCGCGGCAAGGTTCTTGAAGTAAACGAAGGAAAGGCTGTAGTTCAGCTTTTCGAAGCGGCACAGGGTATCAACCTGGCCAACTCCAAGGTAAGATTCCTGGGGCATCCTCTGCAGCTTGCTGTTTCTGAAGACATGCTGGGACGTGTATTCAACGGCATGGGCCAGCCTATTGACGGCGGTCCTGAAATCATTGCAGAAGAATACTTTGATATTAACGGTCTGCCTATGAACCCTGCAGCAAGAGCATATCCTGCTGAGTTCATCCAGACAGGCGTTTCCGCCATCGACGGACTGAACACACTGGTAAGAGGACAGAAACTGCCGATTTTCTCAGGCTCAGGTCTTCCTCATGCAGCACTGGCAGCGCAGATTGCACGTCAGGCAAAGGTACTGGGCGACAACGAAACTTTCGCCGTAGTATTCGCAGCTATCGGTATCACCTTCGAAGAATCTGAATTCTTCATCAACGACTTCAAAAAGACAGGTGCAATCGACCGTACAGTAGTATTCTCAAACCTGGCCAACGACCCTGCAGTAGAACGTATCGCAACTCCACGTATGGCGCTGGCATGTGCAGAATACCTTGCGTTCAAGAAGGGCATGCAGGTTCTGGTTATCATGACCGATATCACCAACTACGCAGAAGCTCTCCGTGAAGTATCAGCTGCCAAGAAGGAAGTTCCTGGCCGTCGTGGTTATCCGGGCTACATGTACTCCGACCTGGCTACTCTGTATGAAAGAGCAGGCCGCCGTCAGGATAAGGAAGGCTCAATCACAATGATCCCTATTCTGACAATGCCGGAAGACGACAAGACTCACCCGATTCCTGACCTTACAGGCTACATCACAGAAGGTCAGATTATCCTGAGCCGTGACCTTTTCCGTAAAGGTCTGACTCCTCCGATTGACGTACTTCCTTCTCTCAGCCGTCTTAAAGACAAGGGTATCGGTGAAGGCAAGACAAGAGAGGACCACTCAGGTACAATGAACCAGCTCTTTGCTGCTTACTCCCGTGGTAAGGAAGCTAAGGAACTGATGGCAATTCTGGGTGAATCAGCCCTTTCCGATGACGACAAGCTTTTTGCCAAGTTCTCAGAAAAATTTGAAAAGCATTATGTCAGCCAGGGCAACAACACTGACCGTACAATTCAGGAAACTCTCAATCTGGGCTGGGATCTGCTGAAGATTCTGCCAAGAGGTGAACTCAAGCGTATCAAACCTGAACTGATTGAAAAATATATGCCGCAGGAATAATGAGGTGATCGTATGGCAAGCAAAGTCATAACTCCAACCCGTATGGTGCTCAATCAGCACAAGAAACGTCTGAAGACAGCACGCAAGGGCCACAAGTTAATGAAAGACAAATGCGACGAACTCATGCGGCAGTTCATGGATATTGTACGTCTGAACAAGGAACTGCGTCTGAGGGTTGAAGAGGGGCTGACCGCCGCCTTCGCTTCCCAGACCGTGGCTTCCGCCATCATGTCGCCAGAGATGATGGAGCAGGCGCTCATGTACCCGCGTCAGTCGGTGCAGCTGGAGATGAAAGAAAAGAACGTCATGAGCGTAATGGTGCCTGAATACACCTTTACCACAGAAGGTGACGATTCCGGTGAAATCTATCCTTACGGTTTTACCATGACATCCGGCGAGCTGGACGACGCACTGATGAAGCTTAACAATGTTTTTCAGGATATGCTGAAACTGGCCGAAATCGAAAAGACTACCCAGCTGCTGGCGGAAGAAATCGAAAAGACACGCCGCCGTGTAAACGCACTTGAATATGTAATGATTCCTGATCTGGAAAGCACAATCAAGTACATTACCATGAAGCTGGAAGAAAACGACAACGCCACAAAGGTTCGTCTGCTTAAAGTAAAAGACATGGTTTTACAGAAAAACTATGATTATAAGTAAAAATGTTAAAGGGACTGATTTAATATCAGTTCCTTTTTACTGTTTTTTGCGGAAAATACTTGAGAACAGTGTATGAAATAAGGTAAAATATAGTGTTAGAATATTTGAAAAAATCT
Organism: Bacillota bacterium; assembly: GCA_017436705.1. GTDB lineage: Bacteria > Bacillota > Clostridia > Peptostreptococcales > Anaerovoracaceae > SUG1106. The sequence goes on along the minus strand of JAFSCP010000019.1, from coordinate 3,339 downwards.
CAGAAGGAGCCTGAATATGGAAAAAGGACAGATTTTAGAGTTAATGATAGAAGATATGAGTAGTGAAGGTAACGGCATCGGCAAGGCTGACGGTTTTGCGGTGTTTGTTAATAATACAGTGGTCGGCGACCGTGTGAAGGTTGAACTGACCAAGGTCAAGAAAAACTACGGTTTCGGCCGTGTGGTTGAAATGATTGAGGAGTCACCGGACAGAATCGAAGGATTCTGTGAGTATGCAGGACTTTGCGGCGGATGCCCTTATGGCAAGCTGGACTACGATGCTCAGCTGCTTCTCAAGCACAAGCAGGTAAAGGATAAGCTCCAGCGCCTCGGCGGCCTGACTGACCCGGTGGTGTACCCTGTAATTGCAATGGAAAGCGAACCTTTCAGATACAGAAACAAAGCAAGCATGCCAGTGAGCACAGGCGGCCTGATTACCCGCAAGGGCGGGATTATGGAGCCGGTTCACGAGCCGCGTGTAGGCTTTTATCAGGCTCGCAGCCACGAAGTGGTCGACTGCCAGGACTGCGTCCTGCAGTCGGAACCGGCTCTGGCAGCAGCAAAGGCTCTGCGCCAGTTCATGGAAGAGGATCACATCACTTCTTATGACCCGCGCTGGGAAAAGGGTCTCATGCGCCACATGATTGTCCGCACAGCGGCAGGCACAGGAGAAGTTATGGTTATCCTTGTCATCAACGGCAAGGCAATTCCTAACGCACAGAAGCTGGTGGAAATGCTGGACGAAGCAATCTTCAACGTGCCTGTTTACGAAGACGGCCCCCTTGCTGGAGTGGAGTTCAACCTGGAAAGCGTTGTACTCAACATCAATAAAAAGAACACTTCTGAAATCCTGGGCGAAGAGTGCATCACCATCGCCGGCAAGCCTACAATCCTCGAAGAAGTGGGCGGCATGAGCTTTGAAATTTCACCACTTTCTTTCTATCAGGTTAACCGTGAACAGATGGTGAAGCTTTATGACAAGGCCATCGAATACGCTGATCTGAAGGGCGGCGAAACAGTTCTCGACCTTTACTGCGGCGTGGGAACCATCGGACTTTTCTGCGCGAAGCAGATGAATGAAAAGAACCCTGACAATCCTGGTCAGGTTATCGGTATAGAATCAGTCAGGGGCGCAATCCTTGATGCCAACAGAAACGCGACCATCAACGGCATAGTAAATGCACGATATGTATGCGGTAAGGCTGAAGAAGAACTGCCTAAGATGATGGGCATCATTAAGCCGGAAGACGGCAAGGAACCTAAAATCCGCGTATCACAGGCTGACGTGGCAATCCTTGACCCGCCAAGAGCAGGCTGCGATGTGCGCCTTCTCGATGCAGTGGTAAAGGCCCAGCCGTCCAGAATTGTTTACGTTTCCTGCGACCCTGCAACCCTTGCCCGCGACATCAAGTGGCTGGGCGAAAAGGGCTATGAATTCGTGGAAGCAACTCCTTGTGACATGTTCCCGCACACAGCACATTGTGAAGTGGTCAGCCTGCTTCAGAAAAAGAATCAGTAAACGAATCAAGAATCAAATACAAAAGCAAGCCATAGTCAGCAGCAGTGTCGTGCTTCTGGCTATGGCTTTTTTTATGTTACAAATATGTTTTAATAATTTCTTCCGCAACTTCTTTTTTTGAAACACAGCGGTCCATAGCCTGCTTTTCGATATAACGGTGGGCTTCAGGCTCGTCCATGTTTATTTCACTGATAAGGAGCCATTTCGCTCTGTTTACAATTCTGATTTCATCCATCTTTTCTTCGATTGAAAGCGTTTTCTTTTCCGTTTTACGAAGAAGCTCCCTTGCGCTGGCCATCCAGTTCAGTGCGGTGGCAACAGTAGGTTTTGATGTGGGTTTCTGCAACGTGAAGACGCCATATCCGACGACTTTACTGTGGATTTCATCATGCAGATCTGCACGGACAAACAGGAGCACAATTGTCCCGCGGCAATTACAGGTGTCAATGGCAAAGCGCACACCAGTATCATCGTGCAAAGGTGAGTTTATTATTACATAATCATAGGTACGCTCCGAGAGAGCACGTTTGGCAGCGCTTATACTGGAAACTATGTGAACCGGCATATATCTGGATTCCGTCAGAAGTGAAGAAAATGAGGATGTAAAGCTTTCTGCTGCTGAGACAATCAGCACACTGTAAACGCGCTCTTTTAAACTCATTTTTTACCTCCCTTCTTTGTGGAAAAATAAATTACAGGTTATCTTCTGCAGTAAATGTCTAAAATAGAATCAGGGACATGCTCTCTGATAAAACTGCTGTCAGCGGCAATTCTGCGGGCTTCCCTTATATCAGAAGGAAGCTTTCTGAAAGTTTTCAGGGTTTCTTCGGAAGCTTTGTACAGGTTAATATCTGCAGGAGAAGGCAAAGGAAGCCTGTTTTGCATACCTTCAAGTCCTGCATAAATCATAAGTGCGAATGCAAGATATGGATTCGCAGTTGGATCAGGAGAACGGAGTTCTGCCCGGCGGTATTCACCGACTGCAGCAGGAACTCTTACAAGCTGTGAACGGTTCTCTTTGGACCATGTTACATAGCCGGGAGCCTTGTCCTTACCGAAGCGTTTGTATGAATTTTCAGAAGGATTTAAAAACAACGTCATAGCCTGGATTTTATCAAGAATTCCGGCAATCATATAATATAAATTTTCTTCTTTTTCATTTGGCCTTACCGACATGTTGATGTGGAAACCATTGCCAGGCTGATTATCAAGTGGTTTTGCAGAGAAATCTGCAAAAAGACCGTTCTGGCGGGCAACAGATTTTACGATTGTCTGGAAGGTCATTGCGTTGTCGGCGGCCATAAGGGCATCGGAATATCTGAAGTCAATTTCATTCTGGCCGGGACCTTGTTCATGGTGGGAGCTTTCAGGACGGATTCCCATCTGTTCAAGCGTCAGGCAGATTTCCCGGCGTATGTTCTCACCGCGGTCTTCGGGCGCAATATCCATATATCCGGCTTCATCATGGGGAACTTTAGTTGGTTTTCCTTCTTCATCCAGGTTGAAAAGATAAAACTCCTGCTCTGCGCCAAAAGCAAAAGTATATCCGGCTTTTGCGGCCGCACATATTGCTTTTTTAAGAAGTGTGCGGGTATCACATTCAAAAGGTGTACCATCCGGATAGGATATACTTGTAAACATCCGGACTACATTTCCATGTTCAGGACGCCATGGGAGAGGCATAAGCGTTTCTGCATCGGGATGAAGCAGCAGATCACAGCGTGACTCGTCACCAAAACCTGCAATTGCCGAGGCGTCGAAAGCAATTCCATATTCAAATGCACGGGGAAGTTCTTCCGGCATGATTGTAATATTTTTCT